>JAFMJH010000003.1 GCA_017853555.1 Steroidobacteraceae bacterium | reverse complement strand
GATCGATGGCCCACGCGATCGGTACGCCGAGGCCGGTGTAGAACAGGGCGAACACGAAGCCGTAGAGCAGGCTCATCTGCGTTTCGCTGATGCCGAGGTCGGCACGGATCGGTCCGACCAGCAGGCCGATCACGACGCGATCGACGAACGAGAGGATGTAGGCGAGCATGAGTACCAGCACGCCGTACCAGGCGACTGCGGGGCGCGGCCAGTTCTCTTCGTTCATCGATTGATCCGTCGCAACAAAATCATTGCGAGGATGATAACCGTGCCCCTAAGGACTCGCGAGCAATTCGATTTCGTTGCCGTCCGGGTCGAGAATCATCGCGATCACGCGTCCGCCCGGTCGCACCGGAGCGGGCTTCTGGATGATCGCTACGCCGGCGGCGGCCAATTTGGCGACACAGCCTTCGATGTCGCGCACGCCGATGCCGATGTGGCCCGCGCGTTCGGGATGCGCGATGGGCGGGCCGTCGGCCTCGTGCCACAACTCGATTTGCATGGCCTGCGCGTCGCCGTCCTGCATGCCGAGGAATACCAGCGTGCGACCTTCGGTGGCGAATTCGATCCGTCGCAGTTCGACGCAGCCGAGCACGTCACGATAAAACGCGAGCGCGCGCGACAGATCCTGCACGCGCAGCATCGCGTGCAGCAAAGTGGGCGCATGACTGCCGAGCAAAGACGGCGTGCTCATGGCGTGCGGCCTGCACGCAATACTTTGCCGGGGTTCATGATGCCGTTCGGGTCGAGCAGATGTTTGATGCCATGCATGATTTCGAGTTCCACGGCCGGGGCGTATCGCGCCAATTCGTCGACCTTGGTCTGGCCGATGCCGTGCTCCGCGCTGAAACTGCCGCCGCGCTCGGCGACGAGATCGTGAATCACGCGCCGAATCTCGGCGCCGCGGCTTGCGAGCGACGTATCGCCGGGCTGCGCACTCAAATTGAAGTGCAGATTGCCGTCGCCGACATGGCCGTAACACACCAGCACGGCTTCGGGCACGTGCTCTCCGAGCCAACGCGAGGCGATGTCGATGAATTCCGCCAAGCGTCCGATGGGCAGTGACACGTCGTGTTTGAGACTCGCGCCCTCGCGCCGCTGCGCCTCGGGCACGTTCTCGCGCAGCTGCCAGAGTTCGAGCCGTTCGCGTTCGTTTTGTGCGAGCACGGCGTCGTCGACGAGTCCGGCTTCGATCGCGGCTTCGATTTCGGCGCCGAGCTTGTCGGCGAGCGGATCGCTCGCATCGGCGCTGGTCGCCTCGCACAACACGTACCACGGTGCAGTGGCGGCGAGCGGTTGACGAGCCGACGGCAAATGTTTGGCCAGCAACTGCATCGCCACTTGCGGGATGAGCTCGAAGGAATTGACGAGATCACCGAGTCGTTCGCGCAAGCGCGCGAGCAATTGCACGGCAGCGGCCGGCGTCGGCACGGCGACGAGCGCCGTCGCGCTGCCACGCTGCGCCGGAAAGAGTTTCAGGCTCGCCGCCGTGATCACGCCGAGTGTCCCTTCTGCGCCCAGAAACAGATGTCGCAAATCGTAGCCGGTATTGTCCTTGCGCAGCGGCGAGAGGTTCGACCACACGCGACCGTCGGCCAGCACCACTTCGAGGCCGAGCACCAGGTCGCGCGTCATGCCGTAACGCAGCACATTGAGGCCGCCGGCGTTGGTCGACAGATTGCCGCCGATTTGGCAGCTGCCTTCGGCGCCGAGGCTCAACGGAAAAAATCGGCCGACTTCGCTCGCGGCTTTTTGCACCTCCGCGAGTATGCAGCCGGCTTCGACGATCATCGCACCATCGTCGCGATCGACGCGCCGGATGGCATTCATGCGCCGCAGTGACAACACGAGTTGCGTGCCTGAGGCGTCGGGTGTCGCCGCCGCGCAGTAGCCGGTGTTGCCGCCTTGCGGCACGACGCCGATGCGCAGCGTGTTGCAGAGAGCGAGCAGGCGCGACACTTCGGCGGTATCGCGCGGCAGAGCGAGTGCCAGCGGTTTGCCGCGGTGACGTAGATGATGATCGACCGCGACGCTGTCGAGCATCGCCGGGTCGGTTTCGATGACTTCGCGACCGAAGCTCGCGAGCAATTGCGCGAGCGGCGTGGAGGCGCCCCCCGGCATCATGTGGCCAGCCGGCAGTCGGGTTTGGTGAGCAACAGTTGCACGT
This sequence comes from Steroidobacteraceae bacterium, assembly GCA_017853555.1. Classification (GTDB taxonomy): domain Bacteria; phylum Pseudomonadota; class Gammaproteobacteria; order Steroidobacterales; family Steroidobacteraceae; genus UBA964. The sequence continues at coordinate 174,890 of JAFMJH010000003.1, read as the reverse complement.
CGCCGAGTTGCCGCTCCGCGAAGCCGCCTTCGCAGTAGCACAAATAGAATTCCCACAGCCGCACGAACGAATCGGGATAGCCGAGCGCGCGCACGGCATCGAGGTTGTCGAAGAATCGGCGACGCCACAGTTCGAGGGTGCGCGCATAGTGCGGGCCGATGTCCTCGAGCGCGAAAATCTTCAGGTCGGTGACGCGCGTCACGGCTTGCGAAATCACGTTGACGCTCGGGATGAAGCTGCCCGGAAACACGAAACGCTGGATGTAATCCACGCTCTTGCGGGCGCGTTCGTAGAATTGGTCCTGGATGGTGATCGCCTGCAGCAGCATCGCGCCGTGCGGCGCGAGCAGGCTGGAACATTTGGCGAGATAGGTGTCGAGGTAGTTAGCGCCGACGGCTTCGATCATCTCGATCGAGATCGCTTTGTCGTAGGTGCCGCGCAGGTCGCGATAGTCTTCGAGCAAAAGCGTGATGCGATCGGCGAGGCCCGCGCGCGCGATCTTCTCGCGCGCATAGTCGTGCTGTTCGCGCGAGATCGTGGTGGTCGTGACGTGGCAGCCGTAGTGCTTCGCCGCGTGGATCGCGAGCCCGCCCCAGCCGGTGCCGATTTCTACCACGCGATCGCCGGGGCGCAACGCGAGTTTGCGGCAGACGGCGTCGAACTTGGCGATCGAGGCTTGTTCGAGCGTGGTCGTGGCATCGGCAAAGATGCCGCAGGAGTACGCCATCGTCGGATCGAGCATGAGCTCGTAGAGCGCGTTGCCCAGGTCGTAGTGCGCCGCGATGTTGCGCGCGCTGCCGCGGCGACTGTTGCGGTTGTAGAAATGGAAGAACTGCAGAAACGGCTGCGTGACGAACGTCCAGCGGCCGTCGAGCGCGTTCATCATCTGCCGGTTGGCGACGAACAGACGGACGAGGGCGGTCAAATCGTCGCAGCGCCAATAGCCGCGGATGTAGGACTCGCCGGCGCCGACCGTGCCGCCGAAGGCGGCATCGGCGTAGAGCTGCGGATCGATGACTTCGAGCGTGACGGCCAGATCGAGGCGCGGCGTACGTTGTCCGAAATGGTGGCGGCGACCGTCGGGCTCGACGAGCGTGAGCGCACCGTCGCGCAGTTTGGCGAACTGGCCGAGCAGCAAGCGTCGGCCGAGATTCGTGAGCCACGTGGCGCCACCCTCGCGCGGGTGCTCGAGATCGATCGGGACGATGGAGGGTTTTTGAACTTCTTCGTTCACGATGCGCGCACTTTGTCAGGATGGGTGTGGAAGGGCGTGCGCTTCAAAAGCAGACGCAACGCTTGCCAGTAGATCGCGAACGTCACTTTGAACGTGATGAGCGGAAACGCGAGCAAGGCGCGGGCGAGATTCAAGCCCGTGATCGGCTGCCGACGCAGCGTCAAGGTCGCATCGAACACCAGCGCGTCGCCGTCGCGATTTTCCATGTGCACGTCGAGCGTGTCGGCCGGCTCCGAGAACCGCCAGTCGTAACGCATGTCCATCGGCAAAAAAGGCGAGACGTGGAAACGCTTGTCGAATTGCCAGCGCAGGACGCGTGCGCCTTCGCGTGCGGCGGCGGTGACCGGCAGCACGTAGGCGTGACGTTCGTCCCAGGGTGTGTTGGTGATCTCGGCCACGACGGTTTCCACGTTTTTTCCCGCGGCATCGTACACGTAGTAAAAGCTGACCGGGTTGAAGTTGTGACCAAAATGACGCAGATGGGTGACGAGCCGGATGGGGCCCGTCGGGCGTTGCCCGAGTTCGTTCTCCACGCGGTCGCGCACGGCACGATCGAGCGGAAGCTGCGGATCACCGAGAAAGTCGGCGCGACGGTACCAGGCGAGGTTTGGTCGGCGGGTCGACCACAACCACCGCCCGCTGAACACCCGGTCAAGCTCCGCGAGGTCCAGGCAGCACAGATAAATGCGATAACGGAAATCGTTGCGGCGCGGTGCGTGGCGTCGATGCCGGATGGTGCCGACGTACAGGCAACTCGCGAGCGTCATGCGGCGGGGCTCTTCAAACTGCGACGCACCGGTTCGAGCAGCGGCGCAGGCGGCGGCGCCGACTGGGTCGCGCGGGCGTAATCCTGCAACGCCCACAGCGCACTCACCACGCCATCTTCGTGGAAGCCGTAGCGCCAATATGCGCCGCAATAAAACGTGTTCGCGACGCCGCTCACCCGGTGGCGTTGCGACTGCGCCGCGACCGCCTGCGGCGTGTAGACCGGATGATCGTAACGATATCGGCCTAGGATGCGTGCGGCGTCGATATCGGTTTCGCGATTGAGCGTCACGAGGAATTTCACCGGCGCATCGATCGATTGCAGCACGTTCATGTCGTAGGTGAGTGCGACGCGCTCCTGGCGTGCGGCGGGCAGATGATAGTTCCACGCCGCGCGCGCGAGCGGGCGTCGCGGCAGCATGCGCGTGTCGGTGTGCAGCGTCGCATCGTTGGTCTGGTACGGGAACGCGCCGAGCACCGCGCGCTCGGCTTCGGTCGGCGTTTCGAGCATCGCGAGTGCCTGATCCGAGTGACAGGCGAAGAACACGTGATCGTATCGCGCTTCGTCGCCTGCGCCGCTCGTCACCGTCACGCCCGCGACGTCGCGTCGCACGCGTCGCACCGGCGTCGACAGCCGAATCCGCTCGCGAAACGGGGCGACGAGTTTGCGGGCGTATTCGCGCGAGCCGCCGGTGATCGCGCGCCAGGTCGGGCGATCGTCGACGTTCAGGAATCCGTGCCGATCAAAGAAATCGACGAAAAAGCGCGCCGGAAAACCGAACATCGCCTGATCGGTCGCCGACCAGATCGCGCGACCCATCGGCACGATGTAGCGCTCGATGAAGGCCTGCGAATAGCGTTCACGGGCCAGATAGTCGCCGAGCGTGAGCGTGGTGTCGTCGCTCGCGAGCAGACTGCGGCAGTGCGCGTTGAAGCGCAGGATGTCGGCGATCATGCGCAGGAACGAGGGGCGCAGCGCGTTGCGGCGCTGGGCGAAGAGAGCGTTGATCGAGGTGCCGTTGTATTCGAGCCCGGTGCGTTCGCACCGGAACGAGAAGCTCATGTTCGACCATTGCCAGGTGGCGCCGATGCGCTCGAGCAAGGCGATGAAATTGGGGTACGTCCAATCGTTGAAGACGATGAAGCCGGTGTCGATCGCATAACGTCGCCCGCCATGGTCGACGTCCATCGTGGCGGTATGACCCCCGTAATAGTCGGCGGCTTCGTACAGCGTCAGTTCGTGGTCGCGATGCAGATGGTGGGCGACCGTCATGCCGGCGATGCCGGTGCCGATGATGGCGATGCGGCTCATCGGGCGCCGCGCCTCAGGATCAGCGGATCGGTTCGATGCGGCGCGGGGAATGATCGCGCACGGACACCGGGATGGGTTTGAGATCCCAGATGATGCCGAGCCAGCTCAGCACTTTCAGGACGTAGAACGTGATGTCGACTTCCCACCAGTAGAAACCTTGTCGTGTCGCACTCGGGTAGTGATGGTGGTTATTGTGCCACCCCTCGCCGAGCGTGATGATCGCGAGCAGCCAATTGTTGCGGCTGGTGTCTCCGGTGCGGTAGCGCTGTCGACCGAAGACGTGCGACAGCGAGTTGATGGTGTACGTACCGTGGTAACACAGCACGGTCGAGATGAAGAAGCCCCAGATGAGCATCTGCCAGCCGGTTGTTCCGAGTTCTGGGGCGCTGCTCTCGAGCGCCGCACCGAGTGCGAACATCCCGACCGCGAAGGCCACCGGGACCAGAATGTCGAAGCGATCGAGCCACTGCAGTTCCGGGAATTGCATCAGATCGCGCACGCGCCGCCAGTCGGGCCGAAAGCCGTTCGTGGTGAGAAACCAGCCCATGTGCGACTTCAAAAAGCCGTGCTGGGCGGGCGAGTGCACGTCTTCCGGCTTGTCCGAGTGCGCATGATGGTGACGGTGATGCGCCGCCCACCACAGCGGTCCGCGTTGCACGGCGGTCGCGCCGATCACGCCGAACACGAATTGACCGACGCGCGAAGTTTTGAACGTTCGGTGCGAGAAATAACGGTGATAAAAACCGGTGATCGCGAACATGCGCACGACGTACGCGAGCACCGCGACCAGCACCGCCACCGGACTCCAGCCCACCCAGAGCACGCACAGGCAGGTCGCGTGCATGAGGATGAACGGCACGATTCGGGCCCACTCGATGCGGTCGGGCCCTGAATGCGCGACGGGTCCGTCGACCTCGCTGGTCAACGGACCCGTATCGAACCAGCGCAGCAGGGCGATGCCGAGTGATCGCAGCATTCGATCTCGCGGCTCAGGCCTGCTCGTGCATGCGCCGCAGTGCGGCGATGCGCTCGTCGAGCGGCGGATGGCTCATGAAGAAGCGCCGCAAGCCCGACGGTTCGCCGGCGCTGATGCCGAACGCCGCCATCTGCTGCGGCAGACCTTCCGGATCATGCGCGCGCTTGAGTGCTTCGAGCGCGCCGATCATGCTGCGCGGACTCGTCAGCAAGGCGCCTGCGGCGTCGGCACGGAATTCACGTTTGCGCGAGAACCAGGCGACGATGACGCTCGCGAGGATACCGAGGCAGATCTCCGCGACGATCACGGTGACGAAGTAGCCGATGCCGCCTTCCTTCTCGCTCTTGAAGATCACCTTGTCGACGAAGTTGCCGATGATGCGGGCGAGGAAGATGACGAACGTATTCACCACGCCCTGGATGAGCGTGAGCGTCACCATGTCGCCGTTGGCGACGTGACCGATCTCGTGACCGAGCACTGCCTCGACTTCGTCGCGGCGCATGCGTTGCAGCAAGCCGGTGCTCACCGCCACGAGCGAGTTGTTGCGACTGGCGCCGGTCGCGAAGGCGTTCGGTTCCGGCGAGTCGAAGATGCCGACTTCCGGCATGCCGATGCCCGCGGTCTGCGCCTGCTTGCGCACCGTATCGAGCAGCCACTGTTCGGTGGCGTTGGCGGGGTTGGTGATGAGCGAAACGCCCATCATCCGCTTGGCGCTCCACTTCGACATCAGCAGGGAGATGAACGCGCCGCCGAAGCCGAACACGGCCGCGAACACGAGCAGACCATAGGCGCTGCCCCCTTGGGCGGCGATGTATTGGTCGATGCCGAGCACGCGCATGACCACGGACAAAACCAGCACCACGGCAAGGTTGGTGACGAGGAACATCAGAATGCGTTTCATGACGTCGAATGGAACTCCATGTAATGGGACCGCTACGCCGGTCCCGGGTTTGCAGGTTTCGACCGGATTTCGGTGCGCCGGTTCAACCGCAGCGCAAATTTATCCGTAAGGAACCCGCCCCGCTAGAGGTGGGGGCGATTCCTTGGGTTTCAAGGGCTTAGGTTTGCCGACGCCGGCCTTCAGGCGAGCGTCAGTACGCCGACGTAGGGGCTCTCGCTGCCGACCGTCACCTCGGCCGAGGCGCGACCCGCCCCCGTGACCTCGATGTCATAGCGCCCGCTGTGCTGCGGCAGGCGGTCGATTTTGAACTCGCCGAAGGTGTCCGTGGTGGTACGCGCGATCTCGCGGCCCTGCTGCCGCAGGACCACCTCGGCGCCGGCGGCGCATTCTTCGACGCCGTTCACCGATCGCACGACCGTGCCGCCGACGAAGCAGTGGGTCATGCGATGCAGGTTTTTGTAATGCACCCGGGGGCGGGTGCCGAGCTCCGGGCGATCGACCGACAGGTTCTCGGCGGCGCTGATGCGCTGCATCTCGGCATCGTCGACCTTGAGGGTGCGGAACACGTCGGTGGGGCAGGCTTGTTGCGCGCGAACTTTGTCCCAGCCTTGGTCGAGCAGATGCGCATCGAACGTCCAGGCCTGCGGCAGCTGCGCCGCTTCGTTCCAGCTCACCGCGCCGTAGGGGCAGGCCTCGACGATCTGCTTTTGGCCTTTGGCTTTGACGGGGTCGATGATGACGATGCCGTCGTCGCGCTTGCGCACGGCGCCGTCGCGCGCGACTTTCATGCACGGCGCATCGTCGCAGTGGTTGCACATCACCGGCATGAAGTTGGCGTCGACGATCGGGTAGCTGCCGCGTTCACGGCGGCGGATCTCGAGCCAATTGTGGCCCTGCGCCGGTTGCGCGGCCGAATAACCCGGGAAGTCGTTGCCGATGTACTCGTCCTTCACGGCGAGAAAACACACGCGACAGTTGTCGCAGCGCTCGACGTCGACGATCAGATTCCATTTCTTGGCCATCACGCGCTCTCCAGCACCGGCTTCCAGGTGTCCACGCCGGTCCACTTCTCCATCTGGATCAACGTGGTGTTCGGTCGGATGCCGTGCGATTTTTTGGTGATCGCCTTGCTCGGGTTGAGCAGGTTCACGCAGCCGCCGAGATCGGTCGATTTGCCGGGTTCACCGATCGGGCGATATTGCGCCGAAGCCGTGGGTGCACTGACGACGCCGGGACGCAGTCGGTCGGTGACCTGCGCCGCCAGCACCACCGAGCCGCGGTGATTCCACAGGCGGATCAGATCGTCGTCGCCGATGCCGCGCGCCGCGGCATCTTCGCGGCTGATGCGCGCGACAAGGTAATAGTGACCGTCCTTGAATATCCGATGCTCGCGGATGTCGAGCAGGGTGCTGCCTTCGTCGTCGCCCATGACGTGGAACGGATAGCGCGAGTGCGGCGAGAGCAGCTGCAACGGAAACTCCGCCAGTTGCGGATCCTGTTTGCCGTCTTCGTAAAGCGGCATGTATTTGTTGAGTGGCGGACGATCCGGATCGTCGATGCGTTTCAGCGTTTGCGCGATGAATTCGAATTTTCCCGACGGCGTCTGCAGGCCGTTGCCGTAGCCGCGGTTGTAGTCCGAGGGCAGCGGGTAAGGTTCGGGCACGTCTTTCTTGCGTCCTTCGTAGAACCAGCGGTTCGCGGTCGGCGCGCGCGCCGATTCCGGATCGGGCGGCACGACGTAATAGCCCTTGCGCATGAATTCGCGCCAGGAGATTTTCTTGGACAAATCGGACGAGTCGAACACGCGCTTGCACCAGTCGAGTTCGGTGGTGCCGCCTTCGGAGTACACGGCGCCGAGATCGAGTTTCTCGGCGATCGCGAGGAAAATGTCGTAGTCCGATTTGGATTCGCCGAGCGGCTCGATCGCCTTGTGCTGCAGTGAGATCACGCGATGGTTGTTCATCGAGTACATGTGGTGCACGTAGCCCGCGCCCACGTTGTACCACTCGCTGATGTCCCAGCGCTCGAACACCGTGCACGCGGGCAGAATGACGTCGGCGTAGGGCGTTTCGCCTTCCCACCACACCGACTGATTCACCACGAATTTCAAGCTCTCGTGCTGGTACATGCGCACCCAGCGATTCGAGTCGACCATGGTGCCGAACGATGCGCTGCCGTATTTGTAGAGCATCTCGACGCGCACGTGTCCGGGTGAGGGGTAGCCGAACGGAAAGAATTGTCCTTGCACCGACGACACGTCGGTCAGGTAGCCCATGGCCTTGCCTTGCGTGATCGCTTCGGGGAACCATATTCTCGGAATGGCCTGGCGCACCGAGCTCATCGTCACGATGTGCGGCATTCTTTGATAGTTGTTCGCCGAGTTCGCGCTGTATTGCAGATCGCCCGAGAAGCTGCCTTCGGCATAGCCAGGGAAATAGAAATTGAAGTCGAGCGGCGCGCCGAATTGCAGATTGCCGAAATTCGAGCCCGGCCGACCCAGACCTTGCATCGCGCCCAGGATCGTCATCATGCGCGCCCATTGCACGCCCATCGGGCCGCGGTTTGCGCCGCCCAAGCCCACGCCCCAGCCACCGGCGCCGAGATAGGTTTTTTTGGTGCCCCACTCACGGGCGAGCGCGCGCACGTCGCGCGCGGGCACGCCGGTTTCTTTCTCTTGCCACTCCGGCGTTTTCGCCACGCCGTCGGTTTCACCCAGAATGTAGGCTTTCCATTCGTCGAAGCCCGTGGTGCGTTCGGCGACGAATTTTTTGTCGTACAAGTCTTCGGTGATCCAGACGTGGCACAGCGCCTGTGCGAATGCGGCATCGGTGCCGGGTTTCGGCGAGATCCATTTGCCGCCGAGATGCGCGGCGGTGTGGTTCATGTACGGGTCGATGTGGACCATCTTGATGCCGAGCTGCTTCGCCCATTCGCGCCGCTCGGTGCCGTCGAAACCGTAGGTGGCGTCCGGGTCGCTGGACCAGAAGACGATCAGCTCGGCTTCTTTCAGGCAGTCTTCGACGGTGCCGTAGAACTCGGGGCAGCCGAGTCGCAGGCTGTTGCCCCAGTGGTGCATCGCGCCCCAATACCAGCCTTCCCAGCTATCCGGGTTGTGCACGAGTTTGGTGACGCCGATGAGATTCCAGAAGCGATTGAAGGCGCTCAAATAGTGGCCGAGGTTGCCCCACTGGTGGTGCGAACCGTTGGCGACCGCGATCGCGCCGGGGCCCACCGCCTTGGCGCGTTTGATTTCTTTGCTGACGATATCGAGCGCTTCGTCCCAGCTGATGCGCACGAATTTCGACTTGCCGCGGTTCTGGATGTTGCGCTCGCCATCGGGGTCGAAGTCGACGCGCTTCATCGGATGCAGGATGCGATTTTTGGTATACACCAGCGATTTCTGGCACATCGCGTGCGAGGCGACGGTGGTGCGGCGCGTCGGCTTGAAGGTCTTGCCGCGCGCGTGGATTTCCCACGAGGGCGCGTCCTCGTCGCTGAAGTCGATCGGCGTCGTGCGCAGGATCTTGCCGTCTTTGACGTAGACGAAAATCGGGCCGCTGTTGGTGCCGTTGGTGTAGCGGGTGACGCCATCACCCATGTCGGTGCCGGCTTTCCAGGTGATGCTTTCGAGGCGCGCGAGCGTCGCCATGAACCACACGGCCAGCGCATCCTGGCCCTCGATCACGACTTTGAAGTTCTTCGCCGCGTCGATGCGCTCGAGCATGTCGAAGGGCGGGGTGAGGAAGCGCTCGGCGATCTCGCGGTTCTTGAAGCGGATGGTGATGTCGGGCGAAGCGTGCAGCCCGGCGCGCGAGCGAATCTTGCCGCCGGCGAGCGCGATCCAGCGACCGGTCGGCTCGTCGTGCAGCCGGAATTGGGCGACGAGGTCTTTTTGCTTCAGGCGCGTGGCGTACTCCGGGTAGAGCTTCGCCATCACGCGCATCGCCTGCGGAATGCCCCACAGCAGTACCGACAGATTCATCCACGATCTCCTACGGACGGATGCGGATGAAACTACCACGGGGCCGGAAACGCCCCCGGTCAACCCCGGGGCCTAGCCCACTGCGCGGTTAACGATCGGCGTCTTCGTCCTCGTCCCAATCGTCGTCTTCATCCTCGTCCCAGTCGTCGTCTTCGTCCTCGTCTTCATCGTCGAGGTCTTCATCTTCGTCTTCGTCCTCGTCGTCCTCGTCCGACCAGCCTTCCGGCTCCGCGGTGAGTTCGAGATCCATCTCGTGCCACTCGTCGATGTCCAATTCTTCGATTTCGCCGTCGAGGTATTCGATCTCGACGATCTCGTGATCTTCGTCGAGCGACAGCACGCGAAAGGTCTCGTCCTCTTCGACGTTCTCGTACCACTGGCCGGGGACGGGTTCCTTGTCTCTGCTCACGATCGACACCTCTGGCGAGGAAACTGACGGTAGTCGGGTGATTTTACCGGCGCGCCATGAAAGCGCGCAAACGTATGCGCGCTTGCCCGCACCGGCGCGATGCTATAGTGCAAGCCGCTCAGCGGCGCGCGACCATGCCTACCAAGTCCTCCAACACCGCCACGCCCAATCCGCTTGCCCGCGCGCGTCGCGTCGTGGTCAAGGTGGGCTCAGCCTTGCTCGTCGATGCGGCGACAGGCCGACTCAACCGCGCGTGGCTCGAAACGCTGATCGAAGACGTCGTGCGTCTGCGTCGCCAGGGTCGCGAGGTCGTGCTCGTCTCCTCCGGCGCGATCGCGCTCGGTCGGCGTCATCTCGGCTTGCCCAAGGGCCCCTTGCGTCTCGAGGAGAGCCAGGCCGCGGCGGCCGTCGGTCAGATTCGACTCGCACACGCGTACAAGGAGTTGCTCGAAGCGAGCGATATTCCGGTGGCGCAGGTGCTGCTCACGCTCGAAGACAGCGAGCAGCGACGTCGTTATCTGAATGCGCGCGCCACGCTCAACGCCTTGCTCGCCCGCGGCGCCGTGCCCGTCATCAACGAAAACGACACCGTCGCGACCGCCGAGATTCGCTACGGCGACAATGATCGTCTCGCTGCGCGCGTGGCGCAGATGGTGAGCGCGGACTGCGTGTTGCTGCTGTCGGACATCGACGGTCTCTACAGCGCTGACCCGAACAAAAACCCCGCGGCGCAGTTCATTCCCTTGGTGCGCGAGATCACGCCGTCGATCGAAGCGATGGCCGGCGGTTCGGCGTCCGAGGTCGGTCGCGGCGGCATGACCACCAAGATTCTGGCGGCGAAGATCGCCGTGGCCGCCGGTTGTCATTTTTGCATCGCCGCCGGCGCGCCGCGACATCCGGTGCGGCGCATCGAACAGGGTGCGCGCTGCACGTGGTTCCGTCCGAGCGCGACGCCGGTCGCCGCGCGCAAACAATGGATCGCAGGCACGCTGCGTCCCGCCGGCGCCGTGATCATCGACGAAGGCGCCTGGCGCGCCTTGCGCAGCGGCAAGAGTCTGTTGCCCGCAGGCGTGCGCTCGCTCGAAGGGCGGTTCGAGCGCGGTGACACCGTGAGCGTGGTGACGAGCGAGGGCCGCGAAGTCGCGCGCGGCATCGTGGCTTATTCGGATGCCGATGCGGCGCGCATCATCGGTCGGCAGAGCGCCGACATCGAAGCCTTGCTCGGCATCCGCGGCCGTGACGAACTCATCCACCGCGACGATCTGGTGATGCAATGACCGACCCCGCCGCCACGGTTGCAGAGCTCATGCAGCGCATCGGCGCGGCGGCGGTCGCCGCGCAACCGGCGCTGGCGCGCGCCACGCGTGCGACCAAGGATCGCGCGTTGCTCGCGGCGGCGGCCGCACTGCGTGCGTCGCAAACGTCGCTGGTCGACGCGAATGCGAAGGATCTCGAGGTCGGTCGTGCCAAAGGTTTGTCGGGCGCGATGATGGATCGATTGAAGCTCGATCCCGCGCGGATCGAGTCCATGGCCAAAGGGCTCGAAGACATCGCGGCGCTAGAGGATCCGATCGGTACCGTGATCGCCGAATGGACGCGACCGAACGGCCTTCGCATCGCGCGCGTGCGGGTGCCGCTCGGCGTGATCGGCATCATCTACGAGAGCCGGCCCAACGTGACGGCCGATGCCGGCGCGTTGTGTCTGAAATCGGGCAACGCGGTGATCTTGCGCGGCGGGTCGGAGAGTTTGCATTCGAGCACCGCGATCCATGCCTGTCTGGTGGCGGGTCTGCGTGCCGCGGGTCTGCCCGAGGCGGCGATCCAACTCGTGCCGACCACCGATCGCGCAGCGGTCGGCTACATGTTGGCGCAGATGACCGACTACATCGACGTGTTGGTGCCGCGCGGCGGCAAAACCCTGGTCAAGCGCGTGCAGGATGAAGCGCGCGTGCCGGTGATCGGCCATCTCGAGGGCAATTGTCACGTGTACGTCGATCGCGCGGCCGATCTCGACATGGCGGTACGGATCGTCCTCGATGCGAAGTTGCGACGCACCGGCATCTGCGGCTCCGCCGAGACTTTGCTGGTCGATGGCGCGATCGTCGACACGCACCTGCCGACCCTCGTGCAGGCGCTGCTGTCGCGCGGCTGCGAGGTGCGCGGCGATGCGTCAACCCGTGCCATCGATGCGCGCGTGCGACCCGCGACCGAAGAAGACTGGTACACCGAATATCTCGACGCCATCATTGCCGTGCGCGTGGTCGACGGCGTGGGGGCGGCCATCGAACACATCGCGCGTTACGGTTCGGCGCACACCGAATCGATCGTCACGCAAGACGCCGAAGCGGCACGCCGATTTCTCGATGAGGTCGACAGCGCGATCGTGCTGCACAACGCGTCGACGCAATTCGCCGATGGCGGCGAATTCGGCATGGGTGCGGAGATCGGCATTTCGACCGATCGTTTCCATGCGCGCGGACCGGTCGGCGTCGAGCAGTTGACGAGTTACAAATACGTCGTACGCGGTTCGGGTCAGATCAGAGCCTGAGCGCCGCCGCGCAGCGAATACACCTCGGCGACGCCGCGTGCGCGCAGCGTTTCGGCCGTGCCTCGACTGCGCACGCCGCGTGCGCACACGAGAAGATAGCGCGCATCGGCCGGCAGGTTGCGACCGGCGAGTAACTCCTGCATCGGCACGTGGCGCACGGCCGCGTGCCGCAGCGGACTTGCAGCGACTTCTTCGGCATCGCGGATGTCGAGCACCACGAATCCGGCGGCCACGGCCGGTTCGAGCGTCGCGTAGTCACGTTCGATGTCGGCGTTTGCGTCCGACGCAGCCTCGGCGCTGCGCGCGCACGATCCATCGCGACAGGCGGCCGCGCGTTCGGCGCGCACGCGCGTCACCGACAGATCGAGTGCATCGATCACCAGCAGTTCGTCGCCGAGTCGACCGGGCAGCTCGAGCACGATTTTGAGCACTTCGAGCGCCTGCAAGGTGCCGAGCAAGCCCGGCACCGGGCCGAGCACGCCGGCTTCGGCGCAATTGCCGACTACGCCGTCGCGCGTGGCTTCGGGCCAGATGCAGCGCAAGCAGGCGCTTTGACGTCGCGGGTCGACCAACTGCAGTTGACCCTCGTACTGGTGAACGCTCGCGAACACGATCGGCACACCCGAAGTTTGCGCGACGTCGTTGAGCGCGAACTTGGTGGCGAAATTGTCGGTGCAATCGAGCACCACGTCGCAACCGCGCAGCAGCTGCGCGGCATTGCGGGCGTCGAGTCGCATCGCGTGCGTCGTGACTTCGACTTCCGGATTGAGTGCGCGGATGCGTGCGGCCGCAAGCTGCGCTTTCGGCGTGCCGCAATCGGCGAGGGCGTACCAGGTCTGGCGGTGCAGGTTCGAGGCTTCGAGACGATCGCCGTCGACGACGACGAGTTTACCGACGCCGGCACCTGCCAAATATTGCATCGCGGGCACGCCGAGTCCGCCCGCGCCGACGATGCCGATGCAGGCGGCGCGCAGACGCGCCTGCCCGGCGACGCCGACTTCGCGCAAGGCCATCTGGCGCGAGTAGTCGCTGGGCGTCGTGTGCGCGTGCGCGTGCGCGTGGGCGTGGGTGTGGGTGTGGGTGTGCGCGGCTTGCGGCGCCGTCGCGCAGCGCTCGCAATTGACCCAGCCGGAGTCACCGCTGACGTAATGTTCCTTTTTCCAGATCGGCACGCGATGTTTGACTTCGTCGATGATGTAGCGACAAGCCCGAAACGCTTCGTCGCGGTGCGCGGCGCTGACGCCGACCCAGACCGCGATCTCGCCGAGCGCAAGATCGCCGACCCGATGCACGCAGCGTGCGTTGCGGATGCCGAACTGCGCGCAGGCCTCGGCGATGATCCGCTCACCTTCGCGTATCGCCAGCGCTTCGAAGGCCTCGTATTCGAGATGCGTGACTGACTGGCCCTCGTTGTGATCGCGCACCCAGCCTTCGAACGCGGCATAACCGCCGCAGGTCGGATCGGCGAGCGTCGCTTGCAGCTGCGGGACGTCGAGCGCCGTCGAACTGAACGTGAACCGTGACACGACGAGGCTCGCGATCAGCCGCCCGCGACCGGCGGGATGAAGACCACCGCATCGCCTTCGGCGAGCGGTTGTTCCCAGTCACCGAATTCGCCGTTCACCGCGACGCGCAACAAGTCGACGTCGAGCGTGAACGGGTGGCGCGTGCGCAGCTCGGCGTAGAGTTCGCGCGGCGTTCGGGCCTGCGTGCGCAAGGTTTCGCGTGAGCGACCGGCTTGTTCGCGCAGCAGCGCGAAATACTGGATCTGCACTTCTTGGCCGTCGGGGCGCGGAGCTAGCGTTTGCATGGTCTGCCAATATTCCGTGGCGGAGTTGATGTTGTCGAGGGCGCGCGCATCGGGCAAGTCGACGAGCGTCGCTGCCGACTCGATCAGGAACTTGCGCGGACAGTTGCGGCCTGCGGCGGCGTAGCGTTCGAGCGCGGCGTTGCTCCGTGGTTCGTAGATCGCGCATAGCGGCTCGGGCAGCCCGTCGTGCGCCGAGCGGAAGGCGGTGGCGATCGCCGCGGGGTTGCGTGCGGCGAGCAGATGACGCAGCACCGCCACGTTCAAAAACGGCAGATCGCAGGCGACGATGAGCCAGGCCACCTGCGGCGTGTGACGCTGCGCAGCGAGGATGCCGGCGAGCGGGCCGGCGAGACCTTGGACGTCGACGATCTGTGCGTAGCCGCGTCGCAACGGGTCGTCGGTCTGATCGGCGCGCACGCCGACGTACACCTGCGGCAGGCATTCGGCGAGGCGGGCATGCGTTTCTTCGAGTTGGCTGCGACCATGGTAGGCGAGCGCCGCCTTGTCGCGGTGCATGCGGGTGCTGCGGCCACCGGCGAGCACCAGGCCATGTACCGGAGCGATCATCGACGCCGCGCGAAGTCGCGTTTGCCGCCGCGCTTCTCGAGCAGCGCGATGTGCTCGATGACGATGTCGTGCGACAAGGCCTTGCACATGTCGTACACGGTCAGTGCCGCCACGGTTGCGCCGGTGAGCGCTTCCATTTCGACACCGGTGCGGTGCGTGGCGCGCACCGTGCAGCGAATCACGATGCGACCCGAGCGGGCCGCGTCGATATCGATATCGCAATGTTCGATCGGCAACGGATGACAGAAGGGGATGAGTTCGTGGGTACGCTTCACCGCTTGCACGGCGGCGATCGTCGCCGTGTCGAACACCGGCCCTTTTTTGGTGCGATGACCGGTGGCGGCGAGGGCGCGAGCGACCTTGAGCGGCAGTTTGAGCCGTGCCTCGGCGGTGGCTGTGCGCGCCGTCACCGCTTTGTCGCCGACGTCGACCATGATCGGACGCTGTGCCGCATCGAGATGCGTGAGTCCGGCGTTGCGCGCGGTCGATTTTTTGGGCCGGGCCATGTGCGAGGGTCCTCTTCAGCCGCCGATGTAATGCATTTCGATCTTGCGGTCGGTGCGCGCGCGCAACTCGGCGCGTTGTTCGCTGTAGCGATCGGTGCGTCGCTGCCATATCCCGCGCATCAACTCGAGCATTTCGGCATCGCTCGCGCCCGCTCGCAGCGGGCCGCGCAAATCCGTGCCCGTGGTGGCGAACAGGCAGGTGTAGAGCGCGCCATCCGAGGACAAACGCGCACGCGAACAATCACCGCAAAACGGTTGTGATACCGACGAGATGAAACCGACCTCGCCGCGGCCGTCCGTGAAGCCGTGGCGCTCGGCCACTTCGCCGCGATAGTTGGCCTCGAGCGGGCGCATCGGCCAGCGCGCGTTCAGACGGGCGGCGAGCTCCGCCGAGGGCAGCACCAGTTGCGGCTGCCAATGGTTGCGATTCCCGACGTCCATGTATTCGATGAAGCGCACGATCACGCCGCTGCCTCGAAATCGATCGACGAGATCGAGCAAAGTGTGATCGTTCACGCCACGCTGCACGACGACGTTGATTTTGATGGGTGCGAGTCCGGCGACGCGCGCCGCCTCGATGCCCTCGAGCACTTGTTCCACGCCGCCGAAACCACCGCTCATGGCGGCGAATACCGCCGGGTCGAGACTGTCGAGACTCACGGTGATGCGAGTGAGGCCGGCGGCCTTCAATTCGGTGGCGTATTTGGCCAGCAGCACGCCGTTGGTGGTGAGCGCGACGTCTTCGATTCCCGGCAACGTGCCGAGATCGCCCACGAGGTCGGTGAGGTTCGGGCGCAGCAAGGGCTCGCCGCCCGTGATGCGCAGCTTGCGCACGCCGAGCGTCGTGGCGATGCGCGTCAGACGCACGATTTCCTCGAACGAAAGTCGCTCCGCCGATTTGAGGAAACGATAACCCTCGTGGAACGTGTTCTGCGGCATGCAATACGGACAACGAAAATTGCAGCGGTCCATCACCGAGATGCGCAGGTCGCGCATCGGGCGACCGAGCGTGTCGCGATCGCGGCCGCGATCGAGGGGCAAGGCAGTGGGCGCTTGGCTCACGGAGTCACCACCGGTACAGCCGGGTCACGAACCCTTTGGGGAATTCGTTCGGTCCCGGCGGCAACTCGACGAGCCCATCGGTACCGACGAGCGATGTGAAATCACCCGAGCCGTTGGTGTGTCGCGGATGCGCCCAAGGCCGGCCCCATTCGTCGGTCTCGAGGCGCACGGGCAGCAAACTGGTGAGGCCATGTTTCACTTCGACGGGTGCGGCGATCGCGATTTTGTCGAGTTCTGCGGTGGCTTCGCCCATCGCGGCATACAAGCCCGGCACCACATAGCGCGCAAGACACGCCTGCGTCGAGACCGGGTTGCCGGGCAGTGCGAACACCGCCGTGCCGCGCGGACCGACGCCGAACCACATGGGTTTGCCGGGGCGCTGCGAGATTTTGTGGAAGATCTCGCGCACGCCGAGCGTGGCGAGCGCTTGCGGCACGAGGTCGTAGCGACCCATCGACACGCCGCCCGAGAGGATCACCACTTCGTGCGTGTCGAGATGCACGCGCAAGCGTGCCGTCAGGGTCGCAAGGTCATCGGGCAAATGATCGTCCGCGATGCGCTGGAAGCCGCGTCGTCGCAGCGCGGCGACGATGCCGTAGACATTCGAGCGGCGTATCTGGTGCGCTTCGATCGCATCGCCCGGTTCGACGAGCTCGTTGCCCGTCGAGATCACGCTGATGGTCGGTTGGGCGCTGACCCGGATGCGCGCCATGCCCGCGCCCGCGGCGACCGCGATTTCGGGAGCGCCCAATTGCGCGCCTGCGGTCAGCAACAATGTCCCTTGCGTGCAATCGCTGCCCCGACGGTGCACGTTCTGCCACGGTGCGACCTTCGCCTCGGCAGCCAACGCGCAGGTGCCGTCGGTCCGCGTCAATTGTTCGACCGGCACTACGGCATCGCAGCCCGCCGGCAGCGCCGCGCCCGTCATGATCTCGATCGCGAACTCGGGCGAGCGCAGCGCGAGCGGCACGTCGCCGGCCGCTTGCGTCGCCTGGATGCGAAATTCGCGGCGACCCGACTGCACGGCGCTCGACGCCAGCGCGATGCCGTCCATGGCCACCCGATCGAACGGTGGCTGGTCGCGTTCGGCGTAGACGTTTTCACGCAGTACGGCGCCCGGGCACTGCACGAGCGGCAGCGACTCGATCGGCAGGCACGTCAAGTGCCTGCCGATCAGGGCGTCGGCTTCGGAAGGGGAAATCATGCCGGGAAGTGTATCCCGGCACGCTGCGACGGAAACCCGCGGAGTGGCGAGTCTCAGTTCTTTTTGGCAGCGGCCTTTTCTTTATAAACGCGGATTTGCGCGTTCAGACGGTCGGCCAAGCCCTGCGCGTCGTCCACCGCGGCGTTCAGCTTCTGGTCGACGATCTTGCGACGCTCTTTCTTCTGCTCTTCGGTGAGCGAGGCCTCTTTGGCCATCGCATCGGAGAATTCCGTTTCGACGCAGTTCTGGTAGGCGGTGATGTCCGCATCGAACTGCTTGACCGCGCGCTGCGCCGTGATCATCTCTTCGAGCGTGGCCGAACCGCCGTCGGGAATCTTCTCCGGCGCCTTCGGGTAGGTGCAGGCGGCGTTGGCGGTGCCGGCGGCGAAAGCGGCGACGAGCGCGATGCAAAGCACGTTCTTCATGATGGGATCCCCAGCAGATCGGTTGACGGAAGAGCCGATGATAGGATGCTCCGGTGTCGGCCGCCACATCGGCCGGATGCTAGACTCGCGGCCACGCGCCCGTAGCTCAGCTGGATAGAGCATCAGGCTTCGAACCTGAGGGTCGGGAGTTCGAATCTCTCCGGGCGCGCCATCCGATTTACGTGCAGGGGCCGAATATGAGCGACCAGCAGGTTTACGTCCCGACTCCGCTCGAAAAAGCGCGTCAGGATTTCGTCCTGGGCATCAAATTCCTCGCCAACGGCATCGCGCAGCAGCGGGTCCGCGACGTCTATCGCCACGACGTTCTGCCGCAGGCCGAGCGCCGCCTGGGGCATGCGCCGACGACGCGTCGCGAGGTCGAACGGGACCTCGCTCGTACGACGGCGTTTCGTTCCTGGGCGGTGCTCACGCATCGCTCGCAGGGCATGATGTGGGACGCGATCGAAGCCACCACGCGGCGTGTTGCGCCGCAGGCGGTGTCGCAGCTGGCCAGTTTGCGCACGGCGCCTGCGAAGCGGGGCTCGCTCGAACTCGATCCGGCGCTCGAGATACCGACGCCGATTTCCAATACCGAGATCCATCGCCAGCCCGGCGGGTTCGTGGGTTCAGCCGATCCGGACGATCTCGTGCCGGGTTTGCGGTACATCGGCGCCTCGCTGATCTATGCCGTGGGCAAAGGGCAGGCGAAGGCGGCCAGCGACGGACGCGCACACAATTTGTTGTCGCAACTGCAAGCGCGTTTCCCGGATTTTCGTCCGCGACGCATCCTCGACCTCGGTTGCGGTGTCGGCGTGCATTCGCAAGCGATCGCATTGGCCTTTCCCGAGGCCGAGTATCACGGCGTCGACGTCGCGGCGGGTTTGTTGCGCTTCGGGCACCTGATCGCCGAGCAGCGCGGGCTGCCGATCCATTTTCACCAGCGCGACGCGTCACGCACGGGCTTCGAGGCGGCGAGTTTCGATCTCGTGCTGTCGAACATCCTGTTCCACGAAACGAATTCGGCGCGACTGCCGCAAATCTTGCGTGAATGTCGTCGCGTGCTGAAACCCGGTGGCGTGATGCTGCACGCCGATGTCGCGACTCAAACGTCGCGCCTCGAGCTGGACGATCAAGTGATGAACGATTGGCAGGTCCGCTGGAACGGCGAGCCGTTCTGGACCGGCTATGCCGAGCGCGACATGCACAAAGAAATGATCGCCGCGGGTTTCGCGCCCGAGCAGTGCTTCACGGAATACGTCACGCACGGCAAGAGCGTCGGATTCGTGTTCGGCGCGTCGGTCTGAACCGCGCGCCGCGCGATCATTCTTCGATCAGTTCGATCAACTCTCCGGCCGGGCCGCGCGCCGTCGCGCTGCGCTTGCCGGCGTACGCCGCGCCTTGTCGCGCGGCAGGCGGCGAGATCCAATCGAGTTTCAGCGCATCGAGATTCTTGACGGCAAAACTCGTCAGCGCGATGCCGGGCGGCAATTCACCGCGCATGACGGGGCGCACGATCGCTTTGGGTGAATAACCGTCGAATTCGACGAGGTTGCCCGCTTGAGCGAGCCGCATGGTGGCGAGCGGTGTCTCGTCGTCGCCGAGGCCTTGGGCGCGCTTGATCACGCCGACCGTGCGCTTGCGCGCTGTCGCGCGCGTCATGTCGAACTTGCCGGAATAAAAGTCGAGCAGTGCTTCGATGTCGGGGCCGGCCAGCACCATGATGAAGATGCGGCCGATCGCGCCGCCCGGTTGCGGCAGGATCGATTTGCTGCGATCACCCGTTTCGGCGGTCAAGTACAACACTTCGCCCGACGGACCGACGACCTGGAACGCGCGGATGGTCGGGTAGCCGCCGAGGGGCGCAGGTTCGCCGATGACGCGGAACGGTGAGCCGCGCAGGTTGGCAAAGGTGACGTCGGGGTTGTCGACGATGATTTCGATCGCGTTCCAGCCGTGCGTCATCAGCGGTGCGTAGTCTTGCGGAATGCGCGCGGTGCGCACGGCGCGGATGTAGACGTCGGGCGCCGCATTCGACGACATCAGCACGTACGGACGTCCGGCCATCGCCGGTGCGCCCCAGCTGCGCGCGAGCTCGCGCGATACCTTGCCGCGCTCGCGGACTTCGTAGCCGAGCCAGGCGGAATAATCACGCTCGAAGGCGGCGAGGTCGGTGGTCGCGACGGTGGCCATGCGAATGCGTTGTAGGGCAGGTTCGGCGCTCAAGACGGGTCGCGCGAACGCGGCGCCGACGAGAAGTGCGGCCAGTGATACCCACGAGGCGAACGCGCGGACAGTTGCAGGTCGGTTGATCATCGACGCACCCTTTACATGAAACTAATGGTCATAATTACATTACCATCCGTCGAAATCACGTTTTCGCTGAATGGAGTGGAGCGCCATGTCCGAAGCCGATCGTCCAGCCGTCGTTCTGCCGCGCGTGACCAAGGGCAAGCGGCCGTCGTTCTTCGAGGACCGTTCGCTCGATCAGATGATGACCTTCATCATCGAACTGAGCACCGAGGTCGGCGTCATGCGCGAGCGGCTCGACACCGTGGAGCGCTTGCTTGACTCGCAAGGCAGCGTGACGCGCGCGGCGATCGAGGCATACCGTCCGGATGCCAAAGTGGAAGCCGAGCGCAATGCCTGGCGCGACGAATTCCTGAAGCGCGTCTACCGCATGCATCCTGCCGAGCAGTGAGTTCGGCGTATCCACATTTGTTCTCGCCGCTGCAGATCGGTGCAGTGCGGCTGCGCAATCGCATCGTGCATGCGTCGATGTCGACGCGTTACGTGAAGGCCGGCGAGGTGCCGGAAAAAATGATCACCTATCACGCCAATCGTGCGCGGGGTGGGGCATCGATGATCATCACCGAGCCGCTGAATCTGCTGCCGCGGCAGCGCAACGCCCAGAAAGTTTCGGTTCTCGATCCGGCCAATGCGGCGGGGCTGCGGCGCTGGGCGGCCGCGGTGCGAGAGCATGATGCGCATTTGATCGCGCAGATCCAGGATCCGGGTCGTGGTCGCCATCAGCCAGGCCGCGTACACGATGCGATCGGTCCGTCGTCGTTGCCCGATGATTTGAGCTGGACCGTGCCGCATGCGCTCGAGACCGGCGACATCGTGCAGATGATCGCCGACTTCGCGCACGCGGCGCGCGTGCTCTGCGATGCGGGGTTCTCGGGCGTCGAGATTTCTTCAGGCCACGGCCACCTGTTCCACCAATTTCTCGCGGCGCGCTCGAACTTGCGCACCGATCGGTACGGCGGTGACCTCGAAGGCCGGGCGCGACTGCTCACTGAATTGTGTCTCGCCCTGCGTGCGGCCTGCGGTGCGGATTTTCTGATCGGCGTGAAGTTGCCGGGCGAAGACGGCATGCCGGACGGCATCGACCTCGAAACCTCCGCGGCGATCACGCGCCTCGTGCACGGCACGGGTGTCGTCGACTATCTGACGTGGTGTTGGGGTTCCCATTCGGCGACGCTCGATTGGCATCTGCCCGACATGCACGGGCCGCGTGCGCCGTACATCGACAAAATCGCCGCTCTCGCGCAACACGCGCCCGGCACGGCGATCGGTGCGCTCGGTCTCATCACCGACCCGAACGAAGGCGAGCGCTTCGTGCGCGATGGTCTCGCTGATCTCGTCATGCTCGGTCGCCCGTTGGTGACCGACCCGGCTTGGGGGCTGAAGGCGGAACAAGGTCGCGAAGCCGAGATCCGGTACTGCGTCTCCTGCAACACCTGCTGGGGTGCGATCGTCGGCGGCAATGCGCTCGCCTGCGACAACAATCCGCGCGTCGGGGCCGACGACGAAACGGACTGGCGACCGGCGCGCGCGGCGCAGCCGCGTCGCGTGGCGATCGTGGGCGCCGGGCCTGCAGGTCTCGAGGCCGCTTGGGTTGCGGCTGCGCGCGGCCATGAGGTCACCGTGTTTTCCGCGGGTGGCGACGTCGGCGGTAAGCTGCGACTGCATGCGGCGTTGCCCGGTGGCGAGAGTCTGAGCAGCGTCTACGACTATCAAAAATTGCGCGCCGATGCCCACGGCGTTCGTTTCGAGTTCGGCGTGCAAGCCGGCATGGACGCATTGCGTGCGCTCGCGCCTGATGCCGTGGTGCTGGCCTGCGGCGCTTCGCCCGCTTGGCCGCGCTGGTTGCCCGAGGATTATCACGATGCCGACTTTTTCCCCGACGTGCGCACCGTCGCCGCGCGCTTCATCGGGCGCACGCAGCGCGAGTCGGGCACGGCGCTCCTCTACGATCACGATCATTCGGCGTTCACCTACGCGACGGCCGTGTTGCTCGCGCGGATCTACGAGCGCGTGGTGATCGCGACGCCGCGCGAAGGCGTGGCCGCGGAAGAGCCGCTGGTCAACCGGCAGGGAATACACCGCCGTCTCGCGGCGCACGGCATCGAAGTGCGCAATTTTTGCGAGCCGGTGTTCGACGACGGTCTTGCCGAAGGCGTCGTGACTTTGCGCAACGTATTCGGTGCCACGGCGACGCAACTGACGGGGGTTTCTTTGATCACACATGCCACGCCGCGCATTCCGCGTGACTCGCTGGTCGCGCCGCTGCGCGCCGCGGGCATCGATTTCACCGTCGTCGGCGACTGTCAGGCGCCGCGCTCGTTGCTCGTGGCGACGGGCGAGGGCTATCGCGCGGGGATGCGCTGGTGAGTGTGCGAGCCGATGTGCCGGTGACCGAAGCCTCGTGGCCGCGTCCGGCGTACGCGTGGTACGTCGTCGTGTTGTTGATGCTCGGCTATGCGCTCGGCGTCGTCGATCGGATCGTGATCGGCTTGCTCGTCAAGCCCATCAAGGCCGATCTGCATCTGAGCGACACCGAGATCGGCGTCATCCAGGGCCTCGCCTTCGCCGTGTTCTACAGCGTCTTCACCTTGCCGCTCGGATTTTTGATCGATCGCGTCAAGCGCGTGCCGGTGATCTGGGGCGGCTTGGCCGTCTGGAGCATGGCGACGGTCGCCGGCGGATTTTCGAAGTCGTTCTGGGGTTTGTTCGGTTCGCGCGTCGTCATGGGTGCGGGCGAGGCGACGACCACGCCGGGTTCGGCGTCGTTGATCGCGGATTTGTTCCCGCCCGCGCAGCGTCCACGTGCCTATGGCGTGTTCGCGATGGGGGGTTCGGTCGGCATCGGGATCGCGTACATGCTGGGCGGCGTGGCGATCGGGCTGGCCGATGCGGTGAAAGCGCTTGCGCCGGCGTTGCTCGGCGGTTTTGCGGACTGGCAGGTCGTGTTGTTCGTGGTCGGTGCGCCGGGCTTGCTGCTGGCGTTGTTGATCGCCACCACGGTGTCCGAGCCGCTGCGCCGTGGTCAGCGCGTCGCGCCCGGCAAGATTTCTTTGGTGCCGCTGTGGCGCGAATTGCGCACCAACCGCGTCGCGCTTTTGGCCGTGATGCTCGGCACGATCATGAACGTGATGATCGTCAACGCGCAGCTCGCCTGGTTCCCCACCTTGTTCGTGCGGGTGCACGAGTGGGAGCCGGCGCGGATCGCGCTCGCACTGTCGGTGGTCGGCGTGCCGTTCGGCATCATCAGCGCGATCACCGCGGGCTGGGTGCTCTCGGTGCTCGCCAAGCGCGGCCGGACCGATGGCCCGATTCTGGTGATGGGTCTGCAGTGCCTCGCCTGGGTGATCTTCGGCACCGCCAAGTGCTTTGCACCCACGCCCGAGATCGCGTTGGTGCTGCACGTGGGCACTTCACTGTTCGCCACGTGGGCCGTGACCGCGGCGCTGACAGCGTTGAACGAAATCACGCCGAACCAGCTACGCGGCCAGGTGGTCGCGATTTACACTTTGCTCACCGGGCTCGTCGGCATCGCCGTCGGCTCCGGGGCGGTCGGGCTCTTGTCCGACCACGTATTTAACTACCCCAAGGGCATCGCGCCGAGTCTCGCGCTGGTGTGCTTTTCGGGTGGCATGATAGGCATCGCCATCCTGATCTACGGCCGTCGCAACTACCAGCAGGCAGTGCGTCGGGCCGGTGATTTCGATGGCGCGGATTCGAAACGGTAAATCATCGCAAGCAGTCGCGGAGCGCATCATGGCAGCACGAGCAGAATCGGTGGCAGTCCCCAACATCGAAGAATTGTTCCAACCGACGCACGACGAGCGTGCGCGCCAGTCGATGGTCAGCATGCTGCGCAAGCGCGCCATCATCGACCTGCGCGCCGAGCTCAAACGTGACTACGAATCGCGCGTCGAACCGGCGCTGCGCGCTCGTGATGCGGCGCCGCGCAATTGGCGCGACATCGAGCGCGCCATGGAAAACGAGGAGTCCTATCGCTTCTACAGCACCTTGCGCTACCACGCGCAGGAGATGTGCTATCTCTCCGTGCAGCCGGCCGTCGAGCGCGCGTTGCCGGAAATGATCTCGCTCGCCAAAGATCTCGCCGTGCGCAATCCGTCGGGTGGGTCGCTGCGCCTCGCGCCGAACTTCGAAGTGCCGCGCTACGTCACGGTGCTCGACGTGCATCTGGCGCCGGGTTGGGTGGCGACGGAGCACACGGCCGATGACGTCGCGCAGGGTGCGGTGGTCGGCTTCGGTGGCAAGGTGTTCACCGGTCAGCATCCCTACCGCAAACGCGCCGGTGTAGTCGCCGAGTCGATCGCGCACTGGTTGAAGGCCACGCGCCCAGGCTTTGCGCCGCGTCGACTGCTCGACATGGCAACGACGAACGGCAAGAACCTGTTGCCCTACAAAACCGCGTTTCCGCAAGCCGAGGCGCACGGCATCGACTGCGGTGCGCCGGTGCTGCGTTATGCGCACGCGCTCGCCGAGCACGAAGGGATTCCGGTGCATTTCAGTCAGCAGAACGCCGAGCACACGGATTTTCCGGACGGACATTTCGATCTCATCGTGTCGAGTTTCTTCCTGCACGAAATTCCCGTGAAGGCGACGCGCAAGGTGTTGCGCGAGTGCTATCGCCTGCTCGCGCCGGGCGGCGTGATGGTGCACATGGAGCTGCCGGACGAAGCGTCGGTGAGCGACTACGAAAACTTCTTCTGGAACTGGGACACGATCAACAACAACGAACCTTTCTACACGAGCTTCCGCGAGCAGGAGCCGATCGCGCTCTGCAGCGAGGCGGGTTTCGCGCGCGACAAATGTTTCAAACTGACCATTCCCGATGCAGCGAGCTTCGGCGAGGAGCGCTACGCGAAGTTCCTGCGCGGCGAGATCGCTTCGCCGGCGCACGGCAGCGGTGGCTGGTTCGTGATGGGCGCCGAGAAGTGAGGCGACGCAGTTTCGTCGCGGGTGTGGCGGGCGCCGCCGCCGCCGGCGCCCTCGCGCCGCTCGCGCGGGCTGCAACGTCACAGGACTACGACTACATCATCGTCGGCGCCGGCACGGCGGGTTTGCCCGCGGCGCTGTTCGCATCGCGCCGCGGCGCGCGCGTGTTGCTGCTCGATGCGGCCGGTGACATCGGCGGCACGCTGCATCTGTCGACCGGTCAGATGAGTGCCGCGGGCACGCGCTTGCAAGCGCGGCTCGGCATCGTCGACACGCCGCAGGCGCACTACGACGACATCATCCGCATCAGCCACAACACCGTCGATCCCGTGCTCACGCGCATCGCGGTCGACGAAGCGGCAACCACCTTCGATTGGCTCATGGACCGCGGCTTTCAGCCTCTGCCCGAGCATCCGGTGCTCGGCAAAGGTCACGAACCGTATTCCCAGAAGCGTTATTACTGGGGCGCAGACGGTGGTCGGTCGATCCTCGCCGTGCTGCGTCGCGAGTTCGAGACCGAGCGTCGCGAAGGGCGCATCGATCTGCAGCTGCAAACGCCGGTAACGGCGCTGATCACCGACGACGCGGGTGCCGTGCGCGGCGTACGCGTGAAGTCTGCGGACCGTGAGCGTACCTATCGCGGTCGGCACGTACTTTTGACCTGCGGCGGTTATGGCTCGAACGCCGAGATGTTCGAGCGGCTGTCGGGTTATCGCGCGTATGCCGCGACGGGCTATCCTTATTCGCAAGGCGCGGGGATCGAACTCGCCGTGGGGGTCGGCGGCTACGTACGCGGCCGTCAAAACTATCTCAGCAATTTCGGTTCGATACTGACCGACGATGCGATCCCGGGTCGCTTCCTCGCGCGCTTCGTCGTGATTCCGCAAGAGCGCCTGCCCTGGGAGATTTTCGTCAACGCGCGTGGCGAGCGCTTCATCCGTGAAGACCAGCAGAGCGTCGATGCGCGCGAACAAACGTTGCTTGCGCAACCGGATCTGCGGTACTGGATCGTGTTCGATGAAGAGATGCTCGCCTCGGCACCGCCCGGCGTCGGCGGCTGGAGCCGCGAGCAGATGCGCGAAGCCTTCGGCATCCACAAATGGTTTCAAAAGGCGGACGATCTGCCGACGCTCGCGCGCAATTCGGGCATCGACGTCGATGGGCTCGTGCGCACGGTCGCCGACTACAATCGCGGCGTCGCAAAACGCAACGATGCACTCGGTCGCGAGCACATGCCGCGACCGATCATCAAAGCGCCGTTCTATGCCATACGTCATCAAGGGCACTCGACGACCTCGACGGTCGGGCTCGCGGTCGATGGCCAGTTGCGCGTCATTCGGTCCGACGGCACGCCCATCCCGAACCTTTATGCGGCCGGTGAATTGCTCGGTGCCGGGCAGACGCAAGGTCGTTCGTTCGTCGGCGGCATGATGGTGACCCCGGCGCTCAGCTTCGGTCGCATTTTGGGCGAGCGTTTGCCGCTTGGCGTGCGCGCATGAGTGCTGCCGTGCGGCGCATCCTCATCGGGCTGTTGGCCGCATGGGTGTGCCACGCGACGACGGCGAGCGCGAGCGAGACGGGCGCCGCTGCGGTGGTGCATGCGATCCCGGGTCTCGTGCCCGGCGAGGGCTTCGGCGTCGAGCGTGGCTACGCGCCGTCGCCTTTGGGTCAGGTCCACTATCAGGACGTGCGTCCGACGCAGGCCGATCCGCGGCAGCCGGTCTATGTGCTGTTGCATCAAGTGCCGTGGTTCCACGTGTACTACAACCGCGCGCAAGCCGAGCTCGCGCGTCGCGGCATACGCAGCATCGCATTCGACACGCCGGGCTACGGATTGTCGGCGCGTCCTCGTTCACCGCCGGACATCGCCGCGTATGCGCGGGCGATCGAGGCGGCCATCGATCACCTGAAACTCAAACGCATCGTTCTCGTCGGCCATCACACCGGCGCGACCATCGGCGTCGAGATCGCGCGCACGCAACCGCGGCGGCTCGCGCGGTTGGTGTTGCACGGCGTTGCGCTGTATACGCCCGCCGAAGCGGCGGCCCGCCTCGCTGCGCCGCATTGGGACCAAAACTACAAAGCCGAAGGTGCCCACCTCGGCGATCGTTGGCTGTATCTGACGGGGCGGGTCGCCGGTTCGCCCGACAGTATCCAATGGTCGGTGTTGTCCTTGTATTTGGCGGGCGATACCGAGTGGTACGGACATCACGCCGTGTTCCGTTATGACATGGGCGGCGCCTTGGCGGCCTTGCGCGTGCCGGTGACCGTGCTCAGCAACGACGACGATCTGCTCGATTTCACCTTCGAACGCGTGCGCGCGTTGCGGCCGGATTTCCTGTTCAATCATCTTTCGGCGCACAGTTCGAACATGGCGTTCGACGAGCCTGTGCCCTGGGTCGCTGCGGTCGTCGGTGACGCGGCGCCCTGAGCCTGCTGCGCGCCCGCGCAACGCGCGGCGCGGGCTCGAGGTCGTGTTGCGGCGCGTGTCGTTGCATCGGGACGCGCGATGCGTGCTCGACGACATCTCCTGGCAGATCGCCGCGGGCGAGCGCTGGGTGTTGATGGGGCCGAACGGTTCGGGCAAAACCCAACTCTTGAAGTTGATCGCCGGTGCAGTCTGGCCGGATCCCGGGCCGGATGCACAGCGCCGCTATCGCGGCAGCCGCGGCAAAGTCCTCGATCTCGTCGAGGTGCTGCCACGGATCGCCTATCTCGGGCCCGAGCGACAAGACCGCTACGAGCGCTACGGATGGAACTTCACCGCAGTCGAAGTGGTCGGTACCGGCTGCACGCGCAGCGACATTCCGCAGGGTGCGTTGACGGCGCGCGAGCATGAAGCGGCGCTCGATTGCCTGCGGCAACTCGGTATCGCGCGGCTCGCGACGCGACGCTTCCTGACGCTCTCCTATGGTGAGCGCAGGCTGGTATTGCTCGCGCGTGCCGTCGCGACGCGACCCGATGTGCTGTTGCTCGACGAGACGCTCGGCGGTCTCGATGCCGTGCATCGGGCGCGCGTGTTGCGTTGGCTCGATCGCGACGCGCACGACATCCCGAGCTGGATACTCGCGACGCATCGCGAAGAAGAAATCCCGTCCTCGGCCACCCATCTGCTCTCGATCGATGCGGGCGTCGTGCAGGCTGCAGGCCCGATCGCGAACGTGTCGACGCGTGCCGCGGCGCACCCGGAGCGCGTGGCGCCGAGGCGGCGCCGAAAATCATCCCGGGCGCTGCCATCGCGCGCCGCTGCGACGCCGCTCGTGTCGTTCACGAACGCCGACGTCTATCTGGATTATCGACGCGTGCTGCGTGATCTGTGTTTCGCCCTTCGCGCGGGCGAGTGCTGGGTCGTGCACGGCGCGAACGGCGCCGGCAAGAGCACGCTGCTGCGCACCATCTACGGTGATCACTCGATCGCGCTCGGAGGCCAGCTGCTGCGACGCGGCATCGTGGCCGGCGTGCCGCTTGCCGAGTTCAAGCGCTGGTGCGCATTCGTCGCGCCGCATCACCAAAGCGATCCGCCACGCCACGAGACGGTGTTGCAAACCATCGTGTCGGGTTTGCGCGCAACGGTCGGTCTCGATGCGCCGCCGACTCGCGGCGAGCTCGTCCGTGCGCGTCGCGCCGCGGCCGCGTTCGGTTTGACCCCGATGCTCGAACGGAGCTTCGGTTCGCTGTCGTACGGACAGGCGCGCCGAACCTTGTTTGCGCGGGCATTCGTCTTGCAGCCGCGTCTGCTGTTGCTCGATGAGGCTTTGGGCGGCATCGACCCGGAATCACGCCAGGTGCTGCGCAAGCGCATCGATTCATTCGTCGCCGCAGGCGGCGCCGTGGTGTTCAGTAGCCATCACACGGACGAGTGGCCCGAAACGACGGGCTTCGAGCTGGAACTGCGTCGCGGCCGGCTCCACTACCGTGGCGCCTTGCGCGCCCGCGCCCGATAATCGGCTCTGGCAGATCGGCGCAGGTCCCCGCGATGAAACGGCTCGGAATTCTTTGGCTGGTGGTGTTCATCAGCCTCGTCGGCTTCGGCATCACCATCATTCCTTTTCCGTTCGTCGCCGAGCGCATGGGTGCGTCGGACTTCTGGAAAGCCTTCGGTGGCTCGGGCATGTTCTCGTTGTTCCAGTTCATGGCGATCCCGTTCTGGGGGCGCTGCAGCGACGCATTCGGTCGCAAACCGATTTTGATCACGAGCCTCTTCGGCACCGTGTTTTCGTTCGTGTGGCTGGCGTATGCCGATACCCTGACGAGTCTTTTGGTCGCGCGTGCCTTGGGCGGCATCATGTCGGGCAACCTTGCCGCCGCGTTCGCGTATGCGACCGACGTCACCGACACAGAGGACCGCGCCAAAGGTTTGGGCATCGTCGCCTCGGCGTTCGGCATCGGCTTCGCCGTCGGTCCGCCGCTCGGCGGCGTGCTCGGCACCATCGGTGGCGAGGCGAGCCTGCATTGGCCCGCGTTGGTGTCGGCGGCGCTCGCCTTGCTCGCACTGCTCGGCACGCTGCTGTTTTTGCCCGAGAGTTTGCCGGTCGCATCACGTCGTCCGCTGCGTGCGCCCAAGACCGAGGTCGGTTCGCCCGATGGGGCGCCCGTCGCACCGCGACTCTCCGCCATCGCCGCATTTCGCGCCAAGCCGGTGCTGATCGGGCTTGCGGTGTCGTCTTTGCTGGTGGCTACCGGTTCGGGCGCGCTGCAGGCCGTGTTCCAGTTTTGGGGGCGTGACCGCTTCGGTTACGACTTGCGGGAAATCGGGCTGCATTTCATGGTGCTCGCGCTGTTCTCGGCCTTGGGGCAGGCCGGCTTGATCGGCCCGCTGACCCGACGGTTCGGCGAAAAGCCCGTCGCGGTGTTCGCCGTCATCGGCGCGTCGATTTCTTTGGTGGTCTTCGCGCTCGCCGTGAACGACGCGATGGTGTGGTCGGCGTTGGTGCTGTACGGCATCGCCAACGGTTTGTTCCTGCCCTCGGTCAGCAGTCTCGTGTCGTTCGAGGCCGAGGCCGATTCGCGCGGGGCCGTGATGGGCATGTTCAATGCATCGAGCAGTGCGGGGCGCATCATCGGTCCGGCGATCGCGGGGCCGATCTACTTCAACGTCGGCAGCAGTGCGCCGTTCTGGATCTCGGCGGTGATCGCGGCGCTCGGGGCGATATTTTTGAGCCGTGCGCATGCACGACCGGCGAGTTGAGCATGCGACGCCGCAGCTTCGTGGGCCTGCTCGCCGCGACCGGTGTCGGGGCGATGCAGGCTGCGGCCGCCGCCGCCGATGCGTCGTCCGCGCGGGTATTGCGTCGCTCGCGCGGGGGCAACCTCACGAGTCTCGATCCGCATCGCGCGATTTCGGCCGCCGACATGGAAATCGTCGCCGATCTGTTCGTCGGACTCACGGCCGTCGATGCGCGGGGCGCGATCGTGCCCGGTTGCGCGCGCGATTGGACGGTGTCGGCCGACGGTCGGCGGTGGGAGTTCCGGCTTCGACCGGGCCTGGTGTGGTCCGACGGCAAATCTTTGGTCGCGGCGGACTTCGTCGCGAGCATGCGCCGGATGTTGACCCCGGCGACCGGTGCATTGCTCGCGTACCGGTACGACGCAATCCGTGGTGCACGCGTGCTGCGCGAGGGCGGGGACGCGAGTGCAGCGCTCGGCGTGTCGGCGCCGGCCGCGGATCGGGTCGTGTTCGATCTCGATCATCCGGAAACCGATTTGGCGAAATTGCTGGCGGTGGCGTACGTGGTGCCGATGCATGCGGTGCAAGCGCTGGGGCGCGAGTGGGCGAAGCCGCCCGCCATGGTCGTCAACGGCGCGTATCGCCCGACCGCGTGGGCGCAGAACGGCACGCTCACCCTCGAGGCGAACCCGCGCTGGTTCGATGCGGCGCGCAAGCCCGTGCCGCAGCTCGAGTGGCGCATGGGCATCGACGATGCCACGCGCCTGCGCTCATTCAGGGCCGGCGAGCTCGACGTGGCGCAAATCAGCGACGGTTCGCAGTGGGCGATTGCGCGTCGCGAGCTCGGCAGTGCACTGCATTCCGTGCCGTTCTACGGCGGCGGCTGGGTGGGGCTCAACGTGCGACGCCCGTCGATCGCCGATCGACGGCTGCGGCGCGCACTCGATCTGATGATCGATCGCGCCGTGTTGTGCGACAAGGTTCGGGCCTCGGGTGAACGACCCACCTACAGTCTGGTGCCGGACGCCGTCGCCGATTATCCGCAGCACGCGGCACCCGAGTATGCCGATTGGCCGCGCGCGCGGCGGGTCGCCGAGGCCATGCAACTTGCGCAGCAGGCCGGCGTATCACGCGCCGCGCCGCGCGAACTGGTCGCGATCTTTTCGTCGAACGGCGTCACCGAACGCATGTTTCTCGCTCTCAATGCGATGTGGGCGCCGCTCGGCGTGCGCGTCGCGGCGCGTGGCCTCGAAAGCCGAGCCTACAACCTCGCGCTCAACGCCGGCGACTTCGATCTCATGGACTACGGTTCGTTCTCGGCCGTGCAGAGCGCGGCGAGTTTCATCGGGCGGTTCCGCAGCACGTCGTTCCTCAACTATTTCGGTTATCGCGACGCCGCGGTGGATCGTGCCATCGATCTGGCCGAGAGTCAGGCGGATCCGCGTGAACGGGCGCGGCTGTATCTCGAGGTCGAACGCAGCTTGCTGCGCGACTTGCCCGCCTTGCCGCTGTATTCCGGCGTCGCGCATCGGTTGGTGGCGAGCCGCGTGCGCGGCTGGGTGCCGAATTCGGGTCTTTCGCTGCCATCGCAATTTCTGCAACTGGCTTGAGCCACACGGGAGCACTGTCACATGAGCACGGTTCACGATTTTTCGGCCAAGGACATCGACGGCAAAGACATCGCGCTCGGCGAACACCGCGGCAAGGTCTTGCTGGTGGTGAATGTCGCGAGCAAGTGCGGCTTCACGCCGCAGTACACGGGGCTAGAAGCGCTGCATCGCAAGCTCGCGCCGCGCGGCTTTGCGGTCCTCGGCTTCCCGTGCGACCAGTTCGGCCATCAGGAGCCGGGCGACGAAGCCGAGATCAAAGATTTCTGCCGTCTCAAATATGACGTCTCGTTTCCGATGTTCGCCAAGATCGAGGTGAACGGCGAGGGCGCTCATCCACTCTACAAACATCTGAAAACCGAGGCCAAAGGCATCCTCGGCTCGGAGTCCGTCAAGTGGAACTTCACCAAGTTTCTGATCGACAAAGAAGGCCGGGTCGTGCGTCGATATGCGCCTAACGACAAGCCGGAGAGCATCGAGGCCGACATTCTGGCTTTGCTCTGAGGCGATCGATGGGGGAGCGATCTTGAATCTGATTTACCGCAAGCCCTATGTGGGTCTATTGGGTTTGATGGTCGGGTTTTTGACCCAGCCACTCGGGCACACGGCCTACAAACTTCTCGAAGCCGTGTTCGGTGACGGCGCGACGCCGGGTTCGGGCGTGTATCCGGCGGCGATCGCCACGGGAATCGTCGGCTTTCTGATCGTCTGGCAAGGGCTGAAGCGTGCCGAACTCGAGGCCACCTGGCTCGGCATGCTCGGCGGCTGGCTGATCTGGATCGGCTGGTTCGAATACGCCTTCCGGTTTTTTTCCGTGTTGTATGCCGTGCCGGGTTTCGCCGTCGAACCTGCGGTCGAAGCGGGTTACGTCGCCGCTCCGCAGGCCAACATGCTGCAGGCCACGGTCACCATCATGCTGGCGTTGCTGTTGCTCTACGGCATTTTCAATTTGCAGACCAAATGCAATTTCATGCGCTTCTTCCACCGCAATCTGCATTTCTCGCCCGGCATGCCGACGCCGGACAACCACCGCAGTTTCGCGCGCATCACCGCGATGGAAGTGCTGTTCGTGACGTGGTTCTGTTACCAGTTCTGGTTGTACGTCATCTATTTCGGCACGCGGGGCAGCGGCGCCATGGCCGTGCAGGCGATCTACTTCGCGTGGACCGCATGGGCCCTCTATCTGATCTGGAAATGCACGCAGCAGATTCGTGCGGCTGCGGCGCTGCGCTACGGCATCGGCGCGGGGATCGTGTTGTGGGGTTCGGCGGAGATGCCGGCGCACTTCGGCGCCTACCGCGAATACTGGCTCTATCCGCGCGAGTACCCGTTGTTCAATCTCGTTTGCTTCGCGTTGTTCGTGCTCGGCATTGCGCTGATCGCGCGACGACCGAGTCAACCTGCCGCGAAGTCGTCCGCCGACATCACCTGACGTTTTTTGAAAGGCGCCATCAGAAATCGCGCGGCCGCTTTGCGACCCGTGAGCCAGGCGACCCGATCGCCGCTCGCGTGCGGGGCCAGCATCCCCTCGACCAGAAAGGGCGTCACCGTTTCGACGCGATCTCCGAGGATGTTGTACGCGCGCAAGGTGCGCGCGAGGTCTTCCGGGGTGTTGCTGCCGACGTCGCGTTTCAAAAGATCGGTGAGCACGATTCCCGGGCTCAGATAGCAGATGCGCACCGAGCTCGCGGCCAATTCGGACTGCAGCGCCTTGTTGAAATAAGTCAGCGCGAATTTGCTCGCGCCATACAGGCTCATGCCGGGATTCATCATTCCGTTCGAGCCGTACCCTTCCATGTTCCAGATGGTGCCGCCGTTCGGCTGCGCTTGCATGCCGCACGCGGCGATTTGCGTCGCGAGCAGGGCGCCGAGCAGATTGGTCTCCTGCACGGCGCTGACGTCCGCCGCGCGCATCTCGCCGCCGCGTTGGCGCGGATGCGAAATGCCCGCGTTGTTCACCCACGCATCGACCCGGCCGAAGGCGGCGACGGCGGTATCCCACAAATGCTGCAGCGCCGCGGGACTCGTCACGTCGCAGGCCGCACCGGTGACCGTCGCGCCTTGGGTGGCGCAGGCACGCAGCTCGGCGACGACGGCGTCGACCGCAGCCTGTGAGCGGCCGCTCAGCGTGACGTCGACGCCCCGCTTCAACAATTCGGCAACCAGGCCTTTGCCGATGCCGCGCGTGCCACCGGTGACGACGAAGCTTTTGCGTTCGGACATCCGCAGTCTCCTGAAAAATGCGACTCAATCATGCAACGGGACGCGGGGGCGACTGCACGTCCGTCGGCCCATGTCCGATGCGTGGTCACCGTCCCGAAGCGTGGTTTGCGGTCCCGCACCCTGTTTATGCTTCCTCCTCGAAGCAACCGTTTCGGGCGGAGGGGTCGATGTCGTCGCAGAGCGTCGTCGTCACGGGTGGAACGCAGGGTTTGGGCTACGGCTACGTGCGCGAGTTTTTGCGTCGCGGTCATCGCGTGGTTTTGAGCGGGCGCGATGCCGAGCGCGTCGCCGGTGCGGTGCGCAGCCTCGAAGTCGAAGCGGTGCAGCAGGGTGCGGCGGTGAGCGGTTTGGTTTGCGATGCCGCCTCGATGGCCGATACGCAAGCGTTGTGGGATGCGGCCATCGCCCGGCACGGACGGGTCGACATCTGGTTGCACAACGCCGGCTACGCCCGTACCGGTCAAAGATTTCTGCAAAACACACCGCAACAAATCGCGGCCATGGTCCGTACCAACGTGATCGGCTCGATGAATGCGGCCAATGTCGCGATCGCGGGCATGTTGCGCCAGGGCGGCGGAAAGTTGTTTCTCACGCTCGGCGGTGGTGGCGCGACGGGACGCGTGGTGCCTGGCATGACGGCGTATTCGACGAGCAAGCGCGCCGTCAAGTATCTGGCCGGTGCGCTCGTCAAAGAGCGGCGTGCCCTGAAGGACGATCGCGTGTTGATCGGCACCATCAGCCCCGGCATCAACATCACCGAGGGCATGCTGCGCGAGATGAAGGATCTGCCGGCCGCCATTCGCGCGAAGGCCTTGGGTCAGCTGAATTTCGTCGGTGAGCACGTGGAGACGACGACGCCGTGGATCGTCGATCGCATCCTCGCCACGCATCGGCAGGGAGAAGACATCACCTGGCTCACGAGCGGTCGTTTGTTGCGACGCTCGCTGGCCGGGTTGTTCGGCCAAAAGCGCGACGTGATTTCGCGTTATCGATTCGAGGACTGAAACATGAGCGTAGCCAAAGTTCTGCAGCCGTATGCCGTCGGCGACGTGTTCGTCGGCGCGACCGTGTTGAACGATCCGAACGACGATCACGCCGGGGCGGGGCGCATCCTGCAGTACGGCGCCGATCTGCAGCTGAAGGGCGAATTGCACGTGCCGCAGACCAC
Source organism: Steroidobacteraceae bacterium (assembly GCA_017853555.1). GTDB lineage: Bacteria > Pseudomonadota > Gammaproteobacteria > Steroidobacterales > Steroidobacteraceae > UBA964. Next base: position 139,773 of record JAFMJH010000003.1, on the reverse strand, counting down.
GCACCTGATCGGCGGCTTGAAGTTCGACTCGCGCGGCGTGTTGTGGGCCTTCGACAGTCACTCGTTCACCGTGCTCAACATTCACCCCGACGGGCGCATCGAGCAGCGGCGCGAGTTCGGCGCGCGGCCGTTTTCGCACGTCAACTTCGCGGCCGACGGCACCCTGCTGTTCGGTGAGCACGTGGTCGGTGATGCGATCAAGCCCGAAGTGCAGGCGCGCATGAAAACGCATATTCCGCACATGCCCGGCACGCATCGCTTCGGTGACGGTCACGTCTTCCGATTCCGCGCCGACGGCACGAAGGTGAGCGAGTACGCCACCGCGACGCATGGCGGTATGGGCGGATTTCTCGGCGTGACGATGTCGGCCATCTCGCCCGATCAATCGACGCTGGTCTACTGCTCCGAGACCGGGCCGCGCTTGATGCGCTACGACCTGGTCGGCGATCGGCAGTTGCCGGATCTGCAAAGTTTCTCGCCGCCGTATCCGCCGGGACCGCCGCCGATGTTCTTCGGCATGGAGTACGGGTCCGATGGGGTTTTGTACGTGTTGCGCGGCGGATCCATACACGTCGTCGATCCGTCCGGGCAAACGCTGCGCCAGGTGTCTCTCGAGGGTTTCGGCTGGGCGACCATCGATCTTGCGCGTGACGGAAAATACGCATTCGTCAGCAGCTTCTTCTCGGGTGAAGTGGCGAAGATCGATCTGCAGAGCGGCGCCAAACTCGGCAGCATCCAGACCGGTGCGGTCAAATCACTGGCCGGTCTCGTCGAGTATCAGGGCGAGGGTCGCTGACGCCGTCGGGAACCTCGCAGCCGTTTGCGTGGTCGTATCCGTCATCTGCAAGGAGGCTGCCATGCACGCTCGAACCCGAATCGCAGTGTTTTCTCTGCTGTGCGCCATGGGTGTGGTCGTAGGCGGATGCGCGACCGGCGTCGCACGCAAAGCCGACGACGAAGCGCGGCGCTACGTCGACTACGCCGGCGCGCCGGTGCAAGAGTTCCATGCGTGGCGCATGGACGGTTGGACGCCCGTGTCGCGCAACGAGCTCGTGGTGTGGGTCGGCGTCAACGAGGCCTATTTGCTCAAGGTCTGGGACACCTGTCCGGATCTCGAGTTCTCCAACGTCGTCGGCATCACCGAGTGGATGCACACCGTCAATCTCTTCGAGAAAGTGAAGGTGGGTCGCGACACCTGTCCGATTCGTGAAATACGACCGATCGACATCAAGCGGATGAAGGCCGACGCCAAGGCGGCGAAGGTCGAGGCTGATCGCAAGGAGACGCCGAAGCAGCCATAATGCGCCCATGGAAACGGGCGTCGATCATGAAGAATTGAGGGCGGGAGTGCGTGCCTTGTGCGCGCAGTTTCCGGATGAGTATTTCCGCAAAGTCGACGCCGAGCGTGGTTATCCGCTCGAGTTCGTCGATGCGCTCACCAAGGCCGGTTGGCTCGCGGGCCTGATACCGCAGCAGTACGGCGGCTCCGGCCTGACGCTCGCCGAAGCGTCGGTGGTCATGGAAGAGATCAACCGGTGCGGCGGCAACTCCGGCGCGTGTCACGGCCAGGTGTACGTGATGAACGTGCTGGTCCGGCACGGCTCCGAGGCGCAACGTCAAACCTATCTGCCGAAAATCGCTGCAGGCGAATTGCGCATGCAATCGATGGCGGTCACGGAGCCGACCACCGGCACCGATACCACCAAGCTCAAGACGACGGCCGTCCGCAAGGGCGACCGGTACGTCATCAACGGCCAAAAAGTCTGGATCTCGCGCGTGCAGCATTCGGACTTGATGGTGTTGCTCGCGCGGACGACGCCGCTCGCCGAGGTCAAGCGCAAGTCCGAAGGTCTGTCGGTGTTTCTCGTCGATCTGCGCACGGCGATCGGCCATGGTCTGTCGTTGCGACCGATCGCCAACATGGTCAATCACGAGACCAATGAATTGTTCTTCGACAATCTCGAGATTCCCGCCGAAAATCTGATCGGCACCGAAGGGCAGGGCTTCAAGTACATACTCGATGGCCTGAATGCCGAGCGCGTGCTGATCGCCGCCGAATGCATCGGCGATGCGCGCTGGTTCGTCACGCGTGCATCGCGCTATGCCCGCGAGCGCATCGTCTTCGATCGCCCCATCGGCCAGAACCAGGGCGTGCAGTTCCCCATCGCCGAGAGTCATATCGAGACCGAAGCGGCGAGCTTGATGCGCTTTCGCGCTTGCGAGCTGTACGATGCCGGCAAGCCCTGCGGCGCCGAAGCGAACATGGCCAAATATCTGGCGGCCAAGGCGTCGTGGGAGGCGGCCAACGTCTGCATCCAGACGCACGGCGGTTACGGCTTCGCGGCCGAGTACGACGTCGAGCGCAAGTTCCGCGAGACGCGTCTCTATCAAGTCGCACCGATCTCCACCAACTTCGTGTTCTCGTACGTCGCCGAGCATCTGCTCGGTCTGCCGCGTTCGTACTGATCGCCATGCTCTACCGTCTCGCCGACCGCACGCCCGAGATCGATGCGCTTGCGTGGCTTGCGCCGTCGGCCGACGTGATCGGTACCGTACGGCTCGCCGCCGGCGCGAGCGTGTGGTTCGGTTGCGTGCTGCGGGGTGACAACGACTGGATCGACGTCGGCGTCGACACCAACGTGCAAGACGGCACGGTGATCCACACCGACCGCGGCTTGCCGACGCGCATCGGTGCGCGGGTGACCGTCGGTCATCAGGCGTTTTTGCATTCCTGCACCGTGGGGGATGACACGATGATCGCCAACGGCGCGATGATTCTCGATCGCGCCGTGATCGGTCGCGGTTGCCTGATCGCCGCCGGCGCATTGGTGCCGCCCGACAAGGTGATTCCCGACGGTTCGGTCGTGATGGGGTCGCCGGGCAAGATCGTGCGCGAATGCGGCGAGCGCGAGCGTGCGATGATCGAGCGTGCGGCGGTCCACTACCGGCACCGTATCGACGAATATCGATCGGGTTTGAGGGTGATCGAGTCCGGGCGCTAACATCGGCGCATGACGGCGCTACGCGCACTTTCCTGGGACCACGACGGCGCCGATTGGCCGAATCGCACGGCGAGCCGCTTCGTCGAAGCCGGCGGCCTGCGCTGGCATGTGCAACGCACCGGTTCGGGTCCGCCGATACTTTTGCTGCACGGCACCGGCGCATCGACCCATTCTTTTCGTGATCTTTTGCCTTTGCTCGCCACGCATCACGAAGTGCTCGCGCCGGATCTGCCGGGCCACGGCTTTTCGTCACGACCGGAAGATCCCGAGGCCATGTCCTTGCCGGGCATGGCGCAGGCCTTGTCCGCCATGCTGGCTCAACAAAACTTCAAGCCTGCGCTCGCGGTGGGGCATTCGGCCGGCGCAGCCTTGTTGTTGCGGCTTGCCATCGACGGCGTGATCACGCCGCGCGGCATCGTGAGCCTCAACGGGGCCGTGTTGCCGCAACCGGGGTTTCGACATCCGCTGTTTTCCGCTTTCGTGCGCGGAATCGTCAGTTCCGACACCGTTGCGCGCTGGTTCGCCGGCCGGATCGCCGAGCCCGGCGGTTTCGAACGGTTGATGGGGGCGACCGGTTCCGATCTCGATGCGCGCGGCGCGGCTTTGTATCGTCGCTTGTCGTCCGCGCCTGCGCAGGTGGGCGCGGCGCTCGCGATGATGGCCCGATGGGATTTGCGTCCGATAGAGCGCGATATGGCAAAACTTGCGCCACCGCTGCTGCTCGTCACCGCGGCGCGCGACCGGATGATCCTGCCCGGCGAGTCGGTGAAGGTGCGCGCGCGGTTGCCGAGCGCCGACATCGAGCAATTGATCGATGCCGGCCACCTCGCGCACGAAGAACATCCGGCGCGCATCGCAGCCTTGATCGCTGCCTTCGCGCGCCGTCCAGAGGTCGGCTTGTTCCAAGATGACGGGCGGCACGGTATGGTGGACTCACGATGAACAGCACTCCCTCGACGCGCGACGATCACCGGCGGCACGCCATCGTCATCGGCAGCGGCTTCGGCGGCTTGGCCGCCGCCATTCGGCTGGGTGCACGCGGATATCGCGTAACGATCCTCGAAAAACTCGATGCGCCGGGCGGACGCGCCTACGTGCACAACATCGACGGTTACACCTTCGATGCCGGTCCGACCATCATCACCGCACCGTATCTTTTCGAAGAATTGTGGACGCTGAGTGGTCGGCGGATGAGCGACGACGTGACGCTGCGCGCGCTCGACCCTTTTTATGAAGTGCGATTCGACGACGGCGACGTGTTCCGTTACACCGCGGACATGGACGCGATGCGCGCCCAGATCGCGCGTATCGAGCCGCGCGACGTCGAGGGCTTCATGCGCTTTCTGCAAGCGAGCAAGACCATCTTCGCCACGGCGTTCGCCGAACTCGCCGATCAACCGTTCCACGAGTTGTCGACGCTGATCGCCGCCGCACCGGACCTCTTGCGCCTCGGCGGGCATCGCTCCGTCTATTCCGAAGTATCGCGCTACTTCAAAAGCGAGAAGTTGCGTCTGCTGTTCAGTTTTCATCCGCTGCTGATCGGCGGCAATCCGTTCACGACCACGGCCTATTACTGCCTGATCGCGCACCTCGAACGCGCCTACGGCGTGCATTACGCCGAAGGGGGCATGGGCGCTTTGGTGCGTGGTCTGGTCGGGCTCGTGACGCATCACGGCGGTCAATTGCGTTGCAACGCCGAAGTGAAAAAAATATTGGTCGAGGACGGTCGCGCGCGGGGCGTGCAATTGGTCGACGGCACGCGGCTCGACGCGGACATCGTCGTGTCGAACGCCGATGCGGCCTTCACCTATAAAAATCTGCTCGGCGAGCATCCGCGCCGGCGCTGGACCGATGCCAAGCTGCGTCGCGCGAGCTATTCGATGAGCTTGTTCGTCTGGTACTTCGGTACGCGGCGTCGTTACGAGTCGGTCTACCATCACACGATGGTGCTGGGGCCGCGCTATCAGGATTTGCTGGAAGACATCTTCCTGCGCAAACATCTGGCTGACGATTTCAGTCTCTATCTGCACCGTCCGAGCGCGAGCGATGCATCGCTCGCACCGGAAGGCTGCGACGCGTTTTACGTCCTCGCACCCGTGCCGCATCTGCAAAGCGGCACCGATTGGCGCAAGCACGCCGAACCGTATCGCAAAGCGATCGAGCGTCGACTCGAAGCGACGATGCTGCCGGGGCTCGGCGAAGCGCTCACCGTCTCCGAGGTCCTCACACCGCTCGATTTCCGCGATCGACTGTCGTCGATCAACGGCGCGGCGTTCGCGCTCGAGCCGAAGTTGTTCCAGAGCGCGTGGTTCCGCCCGCACAACAAAAGTGAAGAAGTGGACGGGCTGTATTTGGTCGGTGCGGGGACGCATCCGGGCGCGGGCTTGCCTGGTGTCGTGTCTTCGGCGCGCATCCTCGACAAAATCGTTCCGGCGCCCTGAATCAACCGAGATCCGCGTGGAGTCGCGCCGCGGCGAGGCGGCCCGACAGGGTCGCCATCGGAATGCCGGGGCCGGGATGCACCGAGCCACCGGCCAGATAGAGGCCGCCTATCTTCGAGCGTGAGGCCGGGCGCGCAAAACTCGTGAAGGCGCCGTGGTTGGCGCGCCCGTAGAGTGCGCCGCCCGTACCCGGGAAGGCCGCATCGAAATCCTCCGGGCGCGTGATGCGGCAATCGCCGTCGCTGCGCTCGAATTCGAGCCCGCAACGCGACAGCAACTCGAAGGCGTGACGTTCGACGCGCTCGAAATCCCAGCGGCGCGATGCGAGCTGATCGCCGTCGGCGGGTGCGTTGACGAGCAGCAGCATGCGTTCGCGCGCGCGCGTCACGGTGTCCGCTGCCTTGCCGCGGTCTTGTGCGCAAAGATAGACCGTCGGCGAGTGGGCGATCTCTCGAGCGCCGAAGATCGCGGCGAACTCGGCGGCGTAATCGTCGCCGAAGAACACGTTGTGATGTTCGAGCGGGAAGCCGCGCGTACGTGCATTCACGCACCAGGTGATCGCCGACAAGGAGCGCTCCGCGACGCGCGTGCCGGGTACCGCACGGGTGACGGACTCGCCCAACAATCCGGTATGCAAGGCATTCGCATCGCCGTTGAACACGATGGCCTCCGCGGCGAGTGATTCGCCGTCCGCCAGTTCGACGCCGATCGCACGACCGTCGCGGATCTTGATCTTTGCAACATGCGCGCCGTAGCGAAAATGTGCGCCGCCGCTGCGTGCCGCGCGCTCGAGGGCCATCGCGATGCGCGCCATGCCGCCTCGCACGAGACAGACGCCGTCTTGTTCGACATGCGCGATCAGCATCAGCGTCGCCGGTGCGGCGAACGGCGACGAGCCGACGTAAGTCGCGTAGCGGCCAAAGAGTTGGCGCATGCGCGCATCATCGAAATTTTCCGCGAGACTGCGCCACAGGGTGGTCCACGGGGTCGTGCGCCACATCGCCGCGAGCCCCCCTGGACCGAGCCGTGCAACGAGTTGCAGGGGGCCAGGGCGTTGCGCGCTCATGAACGGATCGCGCAGTGCCGAATGGAGTTCCGCGCTGCGCTTGCAAAAATCGCGATATCCCGCCGCGTCTCGTGCGCCGGCGAATTCACGGATTGCGCGTTCGGATGCGTTGCGGTCGGCGTGCAGATCGAGGCGCGAGCCGTCGCTCCAGGCGTGGCGCGCGAGGATGTCGGCGGACACCAGATCGAGTTCGTCGTCGAGGCGCAAGCCCGCGTCCCGGAACAAGGATTCGAACACCCAGCGCATGGTGAAGACGGTGGGTCCGGCGTCGATCGCCGCGCCCTGCACATCGAGCGCACGCATTTTTCCGCCGGGTGCGGCGGCGCGCTCGAGCACCGTGACGGTGTGACCGAGCCGTGCGAGATCCGTGGCGGCGGCGAGTCCGCCCATGCCGGCGCCGACGACGATGACGCGACTCACGCGGCGCGCGACACGGTACGTTGATGGAAGATGATCAGCGACAGACCGACCACGAGCGGGATGGCCCAAAGACCCGGATGCAAGGCGAGCGCCGGAACGGTGCGTACCGCGCCGAAGGCGAAAAACGCCGTGTATACGGAAATTCCCGCGCCGACCAATGCTTTGATGTGTTCTTTGAGCCAGTCCATGCGCCCGCGAGCGGGTTTGAACAGAAACCAAAGATTGGTGGCCACCGTCGCCAGACCGATCGCCGGCATGCCGAGCATCAGGGGAATGTCGGCACGATAGCTTTGCCACGCGCAATTGAGTGATGCGATCGTGAGCAGCACCTGCAGCGCGAGGTTGCGCCATTCGAGGTTGCCGCGATGATCGTTCTTGTTGCGGATGCAGAGCCAGCCATACCAGGCGAGATTCACCGTGAGCAGCGCGAGTCCCTGCATCATCCAGCCGAAGATGCCGCGTACCCATTCGGCATCCGGCAGATGCGGATGCGTGGCCACCGGGTCGATCAGCGTGCACGCGCTGATGCCCAACGCTGCAGCGCCCGTCGCGAGCATGGTGCGCGTGAAGACGAGTCCCCAACGCTTGTGCTGTCTGCCGCCTTTGCGGCCCACGACCGGTACCCAGAACGTGATCAGTCCGATGCTGCCGGCCAGGATGTGCAACAGCACGAACAGCTGGAATGCCGTGACGACGAGTGGCGCGTTGGGATCGAACATGCGCGCGATGCTGCCCGCGTCGCACCGGCCTTGTCAAAATGGTCCGTTCGCGCGCGGGACTTCCGTCGTCGCGGCGACGGCGTTAGGGTGTGACCATGTACGAACCGCCTCGGCCGACCTCTCTGGCGGCGATCGTGTCGCTGCTGCGCGTTGCCGCGCGGGGTGACGGCGATCTCTTGAGCCTGCTGCCTTCCAAGGCCTATCGCGTCGATGCCGGCTGGCTCGGTTATTCGCGACGTTCGATTTTGATCGTGAATGCGCCCGAGATGTTGCGCGACGTGCTGACCGATCCGCTCGGCATCTTCCCGAAGAACGACTTGATGGTGGGCGCGCTCGAGCCTCTGGTCGGCAACTCGATCTTCGTCTCGAGCGGTACCGTATGGCGACGTCAGCGACGCATGATCGAGCCTTCGTTCTCGCACATGCGGCTCAACAAGGCCTTCGCCGCAATGACCGCCGCCGTCGATGACTACGAAACGCGCCTCGATGAACTCGCGACGCATGGCGGGCGCTTTTCGCTCGATTTGGCGATGAGCCATCTCACCGCCGACATCATCTGCCGGACCGTGTTCTCGACCTCCTTGCGTTCGCAAACGGCCGTGGACGTATTCGAGGCGTTTACGGTGTTCGAGCGTACCTGTGCGCAGGTCGAGTTGCGGCGCCTGATCTTCGATCCGCCGTTCGCGCACATCCCGCAGCACGAGGCGGTGTTGCAGGCTTGCGAGCGCATCCGACGCCACCTCGGTGATCTCGTCGACACCCATCTGTCGGCAAGCCCCTTGTCCTTTGACGATATTGCCGCCGAAATCATCACCGCGCGCGACGTGGAAAGCGGCGAAGGCTTCTCGCGCAAAGAATTGCTCGATCAACTCGGCGTGATGTTTCTCGCCGGTCACGAGACGACGGCCAGCGCGCTCACCTGGGCTTTTCTCATCATCGGCATGCAGCCTGACGTGCTGCAGCGCATCCGTGACGAAGTGCGCTCGGTGGCGGGTGACGCGCCGCTCACGCTCGAGCATGTGCGACGTCTGACTTACGTGCGCAACGTGTTTCGCGAAAGCATGCGTCTCTATCCGCCGATCCCGTTCATTCCGCGCGTGGCGGCCGAGCCCGCCAAGATCGGTCGGTTTCAAGTGCGCAAGGGCGCCATGCTGATGATTGCGCCGTGGACGATCCACCGCCATCGCGACTATTGGCGCAATCCCCACGCTTTCGACCCGGATCGCTTCTCGCCCGAGCGGGAACACGAACTCGTGCCCGGCGCGTATCTGCCCTTCGGGCTCGGGCCGCGGGTGTGCGTCGGAGCGGGTTTCGCCACGCTCGAGGCGACGTTGATCCTCGCGCGTCTGGCCTGCCGGTACGACATCAAAGTTCACGATGCGCACAAAGTTCGACCGGTGGCCCGTTTGACGATCCGGCCGCAGCGCGAATTGATGTGTTCGGTGACCCGTCGCAGCGATGACCTTGCGCGGGGCGCGGCGTGAAAACCGTGCTGTTGACGCTCGGGCGTCTGCCGAAGGCGCTCGAGCTGGCGCGTGCACTTCGCGCAGCCGGTGCGCGCGTGCTCGTGGCCGAACCGTTTGCCAAACATCTGACGGGCACCTCGCGTGCGGTCGAGCGTTCGTTCGTCGTGACTGCACCGGTGGTCGACCGGCAGCGTTATCTCGACGACTTGCGCGCGATCATCGCGCGCGAGCGCGTGGATATCGTCGTGCCGGTCTCCGAAGAAATCCTCCACGTCGCCGGCTTGCACGGTTCGTTGCCGGACGGTTGCGAACTGCGTTGCATGCCGCAGCAGGCCTTGCTCGAGGTGCACGACAAGGGACGTTTCGTGGCCGTGTGCCGGGCTGCCGGCGTCGCCGCACCCGAAACTTGCGACGCGAATGCAGCCGAGGCGCGGCAGCTCGCGGCGCAGCACGACTACGTGGTGAAGCCGGTGTCGTCCTGTTCGGGGCGCGGCGTGCAGTTTTTTGCCCGCGGCGCCGCGTTGCCCGCGACTGCCGAGCCGAGCATCGTGCAGCGAAGAGTGCAGGGCGAATTGCTGAGCACCTTCAGCATCGCGCGCGCCGGCGAGTTGTGCCAGACGGTGGTGTACCGCGGTGCCGTGATGCAAGGCACGGTTGCCGTGTGTTTCGAGCGCGTCGAGCCGAGTGCGGCGGTGCACGAGTGGGTGCGGCGTTTCGTTGCACATACGCGTTTCGATGGCTTCGTGTCCTTCGATCTGATCGTCGATGCGTCGGGCGTGGTGTACGGCATCGAGTGCAACCCGCGCGCCACCAGCGGCATCCATTTCGTGGCACCGGAGGGGCTTGCGATGGCGGTGCTGGACCCCGCTATGCAGAGGCCCATCGCGCTGCGTCCCGAGCGGATGCAGCAGCAGTTTTATCCGTGCCTCACGGAGACTCAAAAATCCATGTTTTCTGCCGGCTTCAGACACAATTTGCGTTGCCTGCTGGAGGCGCGCGAGGTGACCTGGGCGCGGACCGATCCCTGGCCGTTCATCGCCATGCCCTACACGGCCTGGAACATCATCGCGCTCGCGGCGCGGCATCGCGCCACGTTCGGCGAAGTCGCGATGCTCGACTTTGCATGGGTTGCCAGCGGCCGCGCGTAAGCCTTAGAGTGCCGGGCATTCGTTCCCGGTCGCAGACCGGCGGGGTCCGGCGATGCAGGTCTCGCAAGTCGACATGAGTTCCGCGCTACGTGCGTCCATCGGCGGTCCGATGCCGTCGATGTCGGATTTGGCTGCCTGTCGTGCCGCGATCCGCGCCGGCTCCAAAACTTTTCATGCTGCATCGCTGTTGCTGCCTCGGCGCGTGCGTTGGCCCGCGCTCGCGCTCTATGCATTTTGTCGCGAGGCTGACGATGCGATCGACGGCGCAACCGATCCGGCCGCCGCGCTGGCAACGCTGCAGTTGCGCCTCGACCGTGCCTATCGCGGCGAGCCGATCGACAACCCGGCCGATCGTGCACTCGCATCGGTGGTCGCACGCTTCCACATCCCGCGCGAGATTCCGGCGGCGTTGCTCGAGGGGTTCGCATGGGATGCGACCGCTCGTCGCTACGACACGATCTCGGAGGTACGCGCCTATGGCGTGCGGGTCGCCGGCACGGTGGGCGTGATGATGGCTTTGCTGATGGGCGTGCGTTCGCCGCGCGCGCTCGCCCGTGCGGCCGATCTCGGCGTGGCGATGCAGTTGTCCAACATCGCGCGCGACGTCGGCGAAGATGCACGGATGTCGCGACTGTATTTGCCGCGCGACTGGTTGCGGGAGGCGGGCATCGATCCGCAGCAATGGTTGCAACAGCCTGAATTCGACGCGCGTCTCGGTGCGGTGGTGAAGCGATTGCTCGCCGAAGCCGAAAGTTTGTACGGTCGCTCCGCGGCAGGCGTTGACGAACTGCCGGTGGAGTGTCGTCCGGCGATTCATGCCGCGCGTCTGATGTACGCCGAAATCGGTCGCGAGGTGTCGCGCCAGCGTGGCGACTCGGTGACCAGTCGGGCCGTCGTGTCCGGACGGCGAAAATTGTTTTTGTTGTTCGAGGCCTTGATGGCCGCGACGCGCCGCGGTGCGTCGGATTCGCGCCCTGCCTTGCCGGAAGCACAATTTTTGCTCGATGCCGTCGTGCGACATGATCGGCTGCACGGCGTGCAGGGTGATCCTTTGGTCGGCGAGGGCCTGCTCGCGCGTGAACTTGCACGTGTGCTCGGCGTGTTCGAGCGTCTCGAACGCGTCGATCGCGATTCGCTCGCCCTGCGTTGAGCGTCAGTCGCGCCGCAGCACGCGGCGTGGCAATTTCACCGGCAACAAGGTTTGCACCCAGCGCGCAGCGAAGCGCTTGAGTGACACGCTTTCGTGGAAGGCGGTCCAGGCCTCTCCTCCGATGACGTTGCCGACCAGCGACCGCGCATAGAACGGGCCGTTTTCCAGGGTTTCGAGCAGCTCGGGGCGTGCATCGTCATCGCAGCGCGTGCGTCGATCGATGCCCCAGCGCGTGCGAGGCAGCGTACGCAGCGGCGGAGCCAAAATATGTTCCTGGTTGCCGTCCGCATCGACGGCGAGAGCGATGGCACGGTCCGGCGCTGCGCGATCGGGGCCGTCGTTATGCGCCCCGTCGCTACGGTGCCAGTACGTGTCGTAGAAAATCACGCTGCGGCCGTTGCGGCTCGCTCGCGACCAATGCCACGAGTCGAAATCCGTTTCGAGCGGTGCGCTGCCTTCATTGGCATCGAGGTACGCCGTGCCGCGCCATTTGAGTTGCGGCGACGAAAAATTCAGTTCGATCGGACAACTGGTGGCGATCGGCATCCACAAGTGCCTGCCGTTCGCATCGAGTACGTACGCGCGCTGGCCGATGTGTCGTGGTCGCAGCACGATCGAGCCCCGCAAGCGACTCGGCCACGGTGAAGTGACTTCGTCGACGTCGATGGTGAGCGCATCCTGTTCCCAGCGGACGGCGCTCGGCCCGATCGCAAGCGTCGTGGCGTCACGACGCACATCCGCGCGACCGCGCTCGGTCAGCGCCCAGCGATGGCCGGCGGCGCCGTACAGCGCGACGTTGATTGCCGAGTGGTCGAGCGGGTCGGTCGGTCCGCGTCGGCGGGCTGCCGCGTACCAGGGCGAGAACACGCAGCCGAGCATCACGATGACCGTGACGCCGTGCCGTCCGCAGTCGCTGGTGGCGTCCAGATACCACCAGGCGTAGCCATCCGCGGGTACGTGCGCCGCGAAGTCGGGCCCGGTTTGACTAAGCACCGAGGGGTGTCTATTCTGCATGACAACCTAGTGTGGCAATCAAAGTTGACTATTGCCAGCCGTACCTGTCGCCGGGTCCCGTCACTGCGGAGGCGCGCATGGAAAACGCATCGGTGATCGAACAGGCTCTGGAAACGGCCGTCGCCTCCTGCGACGTGCTCGGGTGTCCGCCGCGTCTCGCTGCCGCGATCCGCTACGCCGTGTTCCCCGGCGGTGCGCGCGTCCGACCCAATCTTTGTTTGGCCGTTGCCGCAGGTTGCGGTGATCCATATTCGCCACTCGCCGAAGCGACCGCGGCCTCGATCGAGTTGCTGCATTGCGCCTCGCTGGTGCACGACGATTTGCCGTGCTTCGACGATGCGGAAATGCGCCGCAACCGACCGTCGGTGCACAAAGCCTTCGATGAGCGCATCGCTCTTTTGGTGGGCGACGCCTTGATCGTGCTCGCTTTCCAAAACGTCGCGCGGGCCTTTGCCGATGCGCCGGCTGCCTTGCCGGGTATCGTGCTGGCGCTCACGCGCGCGGTCGGTGCGCCGGTGGGGATCGTCGCGGGGCAGGCGTGGGAGTGCGAAACGAGCGCGCCGCTCGAGGAATATCGTCGTTTGAAGACCGGTGCGTTGTTCATCGCGGCGACGGTCGGCGGCGCTCTGTCGGTGGGCGGCGATCCGACGCCATGGCGTGTGCTCGGTGACCGCCTGGGCGAGGCCTACCAGATCGCCGACGACGTGCGCGACGCGCTCGCCACCGAACTCGAACTCGGCAAACCCGCCGGACGCGACGCGGCGCTCGGGCGACCCACTGCGCTGGGCGAGTTCGGCCTCCTCGGCGCCGTGCAGCGCTTCGAATCTTTGATCGCCGAAGCGATCGAATCCGTTCCCGCTTGTGCAGGCGCCGATCGTTTGCGCGAGTTGTTGCGTCAGGAGGCCCGTCGCTTGTTGCCGGAGAGCCTGCTGCAACGCGCCGCCTGATCGCGCATGTTGACCAAGTTCGCGCGCGCCTTCCGACGCTGGCGCAACGCACGCCTTGCGGATCCGACCTTCCAGCGACGCGTCGCCGCGTTTCCCTTCACCCGTCCGCTCGCTCGTCGCCATGCGCGCGAGATGTTCGACGTGGTCGCAGGATTCGTGTACTCGCAGGTGCTGCTCGCCTGCGTTCGCCTCGGCATTCTCGAGCGCTTGCGCGAACGCGGCTTGTCGACCGAGGCGCTGCTCGCGGTCGTCGGTCTGCCGCGCGAAGCGCTCGAGACTCTGTTGCGAGCGGCCGTCGCGCTCGATCTGCTCGAGTTCGATCCTGAGGAGGGCTGGGTGCTAGGCGTGCGCGGCGCGGCGTTGCTCGGCAATCCCGGCGTGCTCGCCATGATCGAACATCACGCCGTGCTGTACCGCGACCTCGCGGATCCGGTGGCGATGCTGCGTGCGCCGATCGGCTCGACGGAACTCGCACGGTACTGGCCCTATGCCGACGCCGATACCCCGCACGCGCTCGAGCGCAGTGCGACGCGCGACTACACGACCTTGATGGCCGCCTCCCAAAGTTTGGTGGCCGATGAAATCCTGGATGCCTGGCCCCTGCGTGGTCACCGATGTCTGCTCGACGTCGGCGGCGGCGACGGCAGTTTTCTGCGCTCGGCTGGCGGGCGCCTTCCGCAGCTGCGTTTGATGTTGTTCGATTTGCCCGCCGTCGTGGCGCAGGCGCGCGAGCGATTCATGGCGGCCGGCATGACGGCGCGTGCCGAATTGTTCGCCGGCGATTTCACGCGCGATCTTTTGCCGCGCGGCGCGGATGTCGTGAGTTTCGTTCGCGTTTTGCACGATCACGACGACGCGACGGTCGCCCATTTGTTGCTCGCCGCGCACGATGCGCTGCCGCGCGGCGGGAATCTGCTGATCGCGGAGCCGCTGGCGGAAACCCCGGGTGCCGAACGGATGGGGGCCGCCTATTTCGGGCTCTACCTGCGTGCCATGGGGCGAGGCCGGCCACGCAGTCGCGCAGAACTTGCCCGATTTCTGAAAGTGGCGGGCTTCGGGCCGCCCCGCGAATTCCGGACGCGCGTGCCGTTGCAGACCCGGGTTTTGGTCGCCGAACGCTTTTGAGCCGCGGCCGGCGGGGCCCCGGCCCCGATCTCAAACCCGGGTGTTAATTAAAGTTGACACCTAAAAACGTAAGCGTAGACTGACAAATTAGGAAAAAAGGGTGGGGCGCTCGTGGCGCAAGGATTGAACACACTCGCCGTGGTGATCGAGGGACCGGAGCGCCTGGCGCTGAATCGGCTTTCCCTGCAGTCGCCTGCATCCGATGACGTCGTGGTCGACGTCGAGTGGAGCGGCATCAGCACCGGCACTGAACGCTTGTTGTGGTCGGGTCGCATGCCGACCTTCCCCGGCATGGGTTATCCGCTCGTTCCCGGCTACGAATCCGTCGGTCGCATTCGCGCACTCGGTGCCAACGTGAGCGCGCACCGCGTCGGTGAACGCGTGTTCGTTCCCGGTGCGCGTTGTTTCGGTGAAGTGCGTGGCCTGTTCGGTGGCGCGGCCTCGCAACTCGTGGTGCCTGCGCAGCGCGTGATGAGCATCGACGAATCGCTCGGCGAACGCGGCGTGCTGCTGGCGCTCGCCGCGACGGCCTATCACGCGCTCGCCGCGCACGATGCGGCCGCACCCGATCTCATCGTCGGTCACGGCGTGCTCGGTCGTTTGCTCGCGCGGGTCGCGTTGGCGATGGGTTCGCCGGCGCCCACGGTTTGGGAGCGCAACGCAAAGCGTCGCGACGATGCGCAGGGTTATCTGGTCATCGCGCCCGAAGATGACGCTCGACGGGACTATCGCGCGATCTACGACGTCAGCGGTGACGTCCACATCCTCGATGCAGCAGTCGCGCGACTCGCACCCGGCGGTCAAATCGTGCTCGCGGGCTTTTACGTCGAGCCTTTGTCGTTCGCGTTCGCGCCGGCGTTCATGCGCGAAGCGCGCATCCGCATCGCCGCCGAGTGGAAAGAATCCGATCTCGTCGCCGTGCTCGGGCACGTGCAGGCGGGCAGGTTGTCGCTCGACGGCCTCATCACGCATCGCCACGACGCCGAAGCGGCGGGCACTGCATACCGACAGGCTTTCGGTGATCCCGAATGCCTGAAGATGATTCTCGACTGGAGGTACACCGCATGACGTCGTCCGGCGAGACACACTCGATTCCCGTGGAGCGTTTGAAGCGCAGTTTGCGCGCCGAAGCGGCCGAAGCGCCGCCGACGGTCGTGCCGTCGAAAGTCACCAAAGAAACGCAGATCATCGCGATCTACGGCAAAGGTGGCATCGGCAAAAGTTTCACGCTCGCGAATCTCAGTTACATGATGGCGCAGCAGGGCAAGAAGGTGCTGCTCATCGGTTGCGATCCGAAGAGCGACACGACGTCTCTTTTGTTCGGTGGCCGCGCCTGTCCGACCATCATCGAAACGTCATCGAAGAAAAAGCTCGCCGGCGAGCCGGTCGAAATCGGTGACGTCTGCTTCAAGCGCGACGGCGTGTTCGCGATGGAGCTCGGCGGACCCGAGGTCGGTCGCGGTTGCGGCGGACGCGGCATCATCCACGGCTTCGAAACGCTGGAGAAGCTCGGCTTCCACGACTGGGGTTTCGATTACGTGCTGCTCGATTTTCTGGGCGACGTGGTGTGCGGCGGCTTCGGTTTGCCGATCGCGCGCGACATGTGCCAGAAAGTGATCGTCGTCGGCAGCAACGATCTGCAATCGCTGTACGTCGCGAACAACGTCTGCTCGGCCGTCGAATACTTCCGCAAGCTCGGCGGCAACGTCGGTGTCGCGGGCCTGGTGATCAACAAGGATGACGGTACGGGCGAGGCGCAGGCCTTCGCCGATGCGGCCGGCATCCCGGTGCTCGCGTCGATTCCGGCGAACGAAGAAATCCGTCGCAAGAGCGCCAACTACGAAATCATCGGTCGACCCGAAAGTCATTGGGGTCCGTTGTTCGGCGAGCTCGCCGCGAACGTCGCGACCGCGCCGCCGGTCAGACCGCGACCGTTGTCGCAGGACGCGTTGCTCGGTTTGTTCAAGGGCGAGGCCGTCGGACGCGACTACGTCTTGCAGCCGGCAACGTTCGAAGACATGTGCGGCAGCGCCTTCGTGGCCAAGCCTTCCCTCGAAGTGGTGTACGAAAACGTCTGACATGAACGCACTCACTCAAGACAACCTCGGCGTCGCGGACGCCGATCAACCCGAGATGGCGGCACCTGCTGCACTCTCGGGTGGTTGTCATTCGAGCGAGGGGCAGGGTGGTCGTGCGCAGATGCAAGCGGCCGCGCGTGCAGCCGGCAAGCGCGAGACGCTCGAGCGTTATGCCGCCGACTATCCGTCAGGCCCGCACGATCAGCCGCAAAGCATGTGCCCGGCGTTCGGTTCGCTGCGCGTGGGTCTGCGCATGCGACGCACGGCCACGATCCTCTCGGGTTCGGCATGCTGCGTATACGGCCTCACCTTCACGTCGCATTTCTATGGCGCTCGACGCTCGGTGGGCTACGTGCCCTTCAACTCCGAATCGCTCGTCACGGGCAAGTTGTTCGAAGACATCCGTGATGCGGTGCACGAACTCGCCGATCCCGCGCACTACGACGCCATCGTCGTCACCAATCTTTGCGTGCCTACGGCGTCCGGCGTGCCGCTGCAGTTGTTGCCCAAAGAAATCAACGGCGTGCGCATCATCGGCATCGACGTGCCGGGTTTCGGCATCCCGACGCACGCCGAAGCCAAAGACGTGTTGGCCGGCGCGATGCTGGCCTATGCGCGTCAAGAGGCCGAGGCGGGCCCCGTCCAGGTGCCGCGCAACGGGCGTGCAGCCAGACCCACGGTGACGTTGATCGGCGAAGTGTTTCCGGCCGATCCGGTCGGCATCGGCATGATGCTCGAGCCCATGGGGCTTGCCGCCGGGCAACTCGTGCCCACGCGCGAATGGCGCGAACTCTACGCGGCGCTCGATTGCGCCGTGGTCGCCGCGGTGCATCCGTTCTACACCTCCGTGTGTCGCGAATTCCAGGCTGCGGGCCGCGATATCGTCGGTTCCGCGCCGGTGGGTCACGATGGTACGGCCGACTGGCTCGAGGCCATCGGCGCGCGCTGCAACGTGGCGCGCGACAAGATCGAACTTGCGAAGAATCGAGTGTTGCCGGCAATTCGCGCGGCGATCGCTGCTGCGCCGATCAAGGGCCGCATCACGCTGTCGGGTTACGAAGGATCGGAGTTGCTGGTCGCGCGACTGCTCGTCGAAAGCGGTGCCGATCTGCGCTACGTCGGCACCGCCTGCCCGCGTACGCCGTGGTCCGAGTCCGATCGCGACTGGTTGCAGGCGCGCGGCGTCCACGTCCAGTTTCGGGCATCTCTCGAACAGGACCTCGCCGCTTTCAAAGAATTTCAGCCGGACCTCGTCATCGGCACGACGCCCGTCGTGCAGAAGGCCAAAGAAGCGGCAACGCCCGCGCTGTATTTCACCAACCTGATGTCCTCGCGTCCCTTGATGGGGCCGGCCGGCGCAGGTTCGATCGCGCAGGTGGTCAACGCGGCGCTCGCCGGCAAGGCGCGCTTCGCAGAGATGGAAGCCTTTTTCGGCGGTACGGGTCGCGGCGATGCCGCCGGCATCTGGACCGATACGCCGCGCGAACATCCGGATTTCCGCGACTCGTGGCGTCGCAAGCTCGAGCGTCAAGCCAAAGCCCGCAAAGCCGAGGAGATGCTCTGATGCTGGTGCTCGACCACGATCGTGCAGGCGGTTATTGGGGTGCGGCCTACGTGTTCACCGCCATCAAGGGTTTGCAGGTGATCATCGACGGTCCGGTGGGGTGCGAGAACCTGCCGGTGACCTCGGTGCTGCATTACACGGATGCCTTGCCGCCGCACGAGTTGCCGGTGGTGGTCACGGGTCTTGCCGAAGAAGAACTCGGTCAGCACGGCACCGAAGGGGCCATGCGCAGGGCGCACGCCGTGCTCGATCCCAACCTGCCGAGCGTCGTCGTCACCGGCTCGATTGCCGAGATGATCGGTGGTGGTGTGACGCCCGAAGGCACCAGCATCAAGAGATTCCTGCCGCGCACCATCGACGAAGATCAATGGCAGAGCGCGAACCGCGCGCTGTGGTGGCTGTGGACCGAGTTCGGTCCGAAAAAGGTGCCGACCTTGAAGCCGCGCGCCGAGGGTGCGAAGCCCAAAGTCAACATCATCGGGCCGAGTTACGGCATGTTCAACATGCCTTCGGATCTCGCCGAGATCAGGCGTCTCGTCGAAGGTATCGGTGCGGAGATCAACATGATCTTTCCGCTCGGTTCGCATCTCGAGGACATCGCGAAGCTCGCCGATGCCGAAGTGAACGTGTGCTTGTATCGCGAGTTCGGCGCGATGTTGTGCGAAGGGCTCGAGCGGCCGTGGTTGCAAGCGCCGATCGGCCTGCACAGCACGACGAAATTCTTGCGCAAGCTCGGCGAGCTGTTGCAGCTCGATCCGGAGCCGTTCATCGAGCGCGAGAAGCACACGACCATCAAGCCGTTGTGGGATCTCTGGCGGTCCGTCACCCAGGATTTCTTCGGCACTGCGAGTTTCGCCATCGTCGCCAACGAAACCTATGCGCGAGGCGTTCGCAACTTTCTCGAATCCGAGCTCGGTCTGCCGTGCACGTTCTCGTTTGCGCGTCGGCCCGGTGTCAAGCCCGATAACGCGGCCGTACGTAAGGCGGTGCGCGAGAAAACCCCCCTCGTGCTGTTCGGCAGCTATAACGAGCGCATGTACCTGGCCGAGCTCGGACCTCGTGCGATGTACATCCCGGCTTCTTTTCCCGGCGCAGTCATTCGTCGCCATGTCGGCACGCCGTTCATGGGCTATTCCGGCGCGACCTACCTCGTGCAAGAGGTCTGCAACGCGTTGTTCGACGCGTTGTTCAATATTTTGCCGCTCGGTACCGAGATGGACAAAGTCGATGCGACGCCGGCGCGCGCGCTGCGCGAGGCGAGCGAATGGGAAGACGACGCGCGACGACTCCTCGACGAGATCGTCGCGAACGAACCTTATCTGGTACGCATCTCCGCTGCGAAGCGGTTGCGCGATCGCGCCGAGCGCGATGCGCGATCCGCGGGCGAAGAGCGTGTCACGGTGGCCCGCGTTTCACGCGCGCGGGCGGAGCTCACCGGTGAGCGTGCGGCATGAGCGGGTTGACTCCGATCAGGTCGAAGTGGGGGTACGCATTGTCGGTGGATGTCGCGCTTGCGGCAGCCACAGGTTGCAACTTCGGTTGCAGCCGGCAATCCCTTCCGTGCGGGAGTGCGCGGTTTGAGAAAGTGCCAAATAAGGAGGTGAAAACCCATGGCAGACGGTAAGAGCATTTCAGGAGCAACGCCGGACGAGGCGCGAGCCATCAACCGGTTCTTTTGGATGAGCACGTGGTTGTGGTTCGCAGTGTCCGCGCTCGCCCATTACCTGATTTGGAACTGGGTCCCCTGGTTCTAAGTCACTGATCCAACGTTTTCAGGAGTTCACATATGTGGCGTATATGGATGGTGATGGATCCCCGCAAGGTGATCATCGTCGGCGGCATTCTCGTTGCCGCAATCGTAGCCACGAATCACTTCGTGCAATTGAGCACCAAGTATTCGTGCTGGCTCGACGGTAAGGGCAGTGGCACTTGCCTGGTGGACAAGGCTCCGGCCGCCGCCAGCAACGTGCAGCACAACGCGCCGTTGCCGAACTGACGACAAAAATCGCGGAAGGCGGCGGACCTCGTGTTGCAAAACACCAGTGTCCGTCGCCCGACGCGGACTCGATCTGAGGCAGGAAACGGCGGGTATGCCCGCTGCGCTTGACGGGGAATAGTCATGGCTATGCTCAATTTCGAACGAAAATACCGTGTCCGGGGAGGCACCCTCGTCGGGGGTGACCTGTTCGATTTCTGGATCGGTGCGTTTTACGTCGGATTCTTTGGTATCACGGCCGCGTTCTTCGCGTTGCTGGGTACTGCCTTGCTGGTGTACGGGGCAGCGCTCGGGCCGACCTGGAATCTCTGGCAAATCAGCATCGCGCCACCGGACCTGAGTTACGGTCTCGGTCTCGCGCCTTTGAAAGCCGGAGGGCTCTGGCAGATCGTCACGATCTGCGCGATCGGCGCCTTCGTTTCGTGGGCGCTGCGTGAGGTGGAAATCTGTCGCAAGCTCGGCATCGGCTATCACGTGCCGGTCGCCTTCGGCAGCGCGATCCTCGCGTACGTCACCTTGCAGGTGATCCGGCCGGTGCTGCTCGGCGCCTGGGGACACGCGTTCCCTTACGGCATCTACAGTCACCTCGACTGGGTGTCGAACGTGGCGTATCAGTATCTGCATTTCCACTACAACCCGGCGCACATGGTCGCGGTCACCTTCTTCTTCACGACGGTGCTCGCACTCGCCTTGCACGGGTCGCTCGTGCTGTCCGCGCTCAATCCGCCCGAGGGCGAGGTCGTCAAAGGCGCGGAACACGAGAACACGTTCTTCCGCGACAACATCGGCTACTCGATCGGCACGCTCGGCATCCACCGTTTCGGCTTGCTGCTCTCGGTAAACGCCGGCGTGTGGAGCGCGATCTGCATCGTGGTCAGTGGTCCCTTCTGGACTCGTAGTTGGACGGACTGGTGGGCCTGGTGGCTCAACCTGCCGATCTGGAACTGAGGTGCGCAGTCATGGCTGAGTATCAAAATATCTTCACGCGCGTGCAGGTCACTGCACCGCACTATCCCGGTGTTCCGCACGAGCCGCGCGGCGTTTGGGTGCGCGGCGTCAAAGCGAGCGCCAACTATTGGCTGGGCAAGATCGGTGATGCGCAGATAGGACCGTTCTATCTGGGCTCCACGGGTTTCGCCTCCATACTTTGCTTCATCATTGCCTTCGAGATCGTCGGCCTCAACATGCTGGCGTCGGTGAACTGGAACCCGCTGCAGTTCGTGCGGCAGTTGTTCTGGCTCGCACTCGAACCGCCGGCGCCGCAATACGGCTTGCGACTGCCGCCGTTGCATGACGGCGGCTGGTGGCTCATGGCGGGCTTCTTCCTCACGATGTCGGTGCTGCTGTGGTGGGTGCGCACGTACAACCTGGCGCGCAAACTCAAGATGGGGACGCACACGGCCTGGGCATTCGCCTCGGCGATCTGGCTGTTCCTGGTGCTGGGCTTCATTCGTCCGGTGCTGATGGGCAGCTGGTCCGAAGCCGTGCCGTTCGGCATCTTCGCCCACCTCGATTGGACTGCCGCCTTCTCGCTGCGCTACGGCAACTTGCTCTACAACCCGTTCCACGCGTTGTCGATCGTGTTCCTCTACGGATCGGTGCTGCTGTTCGCGATGCACGCCGGCACGATCATGGCGGTCAGCCGCTTCGGCGGCGAGCGCGAAGTCGAGCAATCGCTCGATCGTGGTACGGCCTCCGAGCGAGCCGCCTTGTTCTGGCGCTGGACCATGGGGTTCAACGCGACCATGGAGTCCATCCATCGTTGGGCCTGGTGGTTCGCGGTGCTGTGCACGCTCACCGGCGGCATCGGCATCCTGCTCACCGGCACGGTGGTCGACAACTGGTATCTCTGGGCGGTGAAGCACGGTGTTGCACCGAGTTATCCGGCCACCTTCGAGGTGCTGCCCGATCCGGCGACGCTCACGGGAGCTGCAAAATGAACACGACCCACAAGCTGATGCTGGCGGCGATCGCCAGTCTGGGACTTTTGAGTGCCTGCGGCGAGCGACCACCGGTGCAGACCGTGCAAACCGGTTATCGCGGCACGGGCATGGAGCAGAACTACAACCCGCGCCTGATGAAGGTCGTGGCGGAGCGCAATCAGATCGGCGGCATACAGCCGCCGGCCGATTCCAGCGGGCCGCTCGCCAAAGACATCTATCAGAACGTCCAGGTGTTGAACGACCTTTCGGTCGGCGAGTTCACGCGCGTCATGTTGTCCATGACCGAGTGGGTCACGCCGGCCGAACAAAAGAACTGCACTTATTGCCACAACGCCGAAAATTATTCGGACGGCAGCAAGTACCAGTATCAGGTCGCGCGCAGCATGTTGCGCATGACGCGCGAGATCAACAGCCAGTGGACTTCGCACGTGAAGCAGACCGGCGTCACCTGTCATACCTGCCATCGCGGCGGACCGGTGCCGCAGTACAAATGGTTCACGGACCCGGGTTCGGGTCGCGAGAACGCCTTCGTGGGCACGCGCGCGGGTCAGAACTCGGCGATCACCGGCCTCGGCATGACGACCATCGGGCATTCGAGCCTGCCGTACGATCCCTACACGCCGTTCCTGCTCGGTGATGCGAACATCCGCGTCGAAGGCACGAAGGCTTTGCCGCCGGGCAATCGCTCGTCGGTGAAGCAGGCCGAGTGGACGTACTCGCTGATGGTGCACATGTCCGAATCTTTGGGCGTCAACTGCACCTATTGTCACAACACCCGCGCATGGTCGAGCTGGGAGCAAAGTCGTCCGCAACGTTCGACCGCGTGGTACGGCATCCGCATGGTGCGAAACCTGAACAACGGCTATCTGCTGCCGTTGACGCAGGTGTTCCCGCAGCATCGCAAAGGCCCGACCGGCGACGTCGCGAAGATCAACTGCGCGACGTGTCACCAGGGCGTGTACAAGCCGTATTTCGGTCAGAGCATGGCCAAGGACTATCCGGAGTTGCAGGGAGCGAAAAAACCGCCCGCTGCACCCGCCGATGCCGCGCCTGCGGCGACACCGACTGCCAAGAAGGTGATCGCTTCCGCAGACACGAGCGTTCGGGGCCGTCTCTGACGCTGCCTGGCAGACCGGTGGACGTACTGCTCGCACAACCGCGCGGCTTTTGCGCGGGCGTATCGCGGGCGATCGAAATCGCCGAGCGCGCACTCGAAATGCATGGCGCACCGGTCTACGTGTTTCACGAGATCGTCCACAACGGGCACGTCGTGGGCGATCTCGCGTCACGCGGCGCGATTTTCGTCGAGGACATCGCGGCCATTCCCGTAGGTGCCGTGACGGTGTTCAGTGCGCATGGCGTCTCGACCGCCGTCGTCGAGGCGGCGCGGGCGCGGCAGTTGCGGGTGATCGACGCGACTTGTCCCTTGGTCACCAAAGTTCATCTTCAGGCACAGCGCTATTCGCAGCGTGGCTACACGATCGTCGTCGTGGGGCACGAGGGTCACGAAGAAGTCGAGGGTACGCGCGGCTCCGTGCAGGGGCCGGTGCATGTGGTCGGTACGCTGGAGCAGATCCGCGCGTTGCCGATGGCGCCGGACGCGGCGGTGGCCTACGTCACGCAAACCACCTTGTCGCTGGAAGATACGCGCGAGTTGATCGAAGCGCTCGAGGAACGTTATCCGGACATCGTCGGCCCGGGTCTCGATGACATTTGCTATGCAACCCTCAATCGGCAACGCGCCGTGCGACAGCTGGCCAAGCGCGTCGATCTGGTGATCGTCGTCGGTGCCCACAACAGTTCGAATTCGAATCGACTGCAGGAAGTTGCCGCCGATCAGGGCGTGCCGGCGCGGCTCGTCGAAGACGAGACGGAGTTGCAAGCGGTCTGGCTCGAGGGCGTGCGCGATATCGGCGTGACGGCCGGCGCCTCGACGCCGGAGTATCTGGTGCAGAATGTTTGCGAACGTTTGCGCGCACTCGGTGCGCGCACGGTACGCGAGTTGCCCGGCCTTGCGGAGACGGTGCGTTTCCGTCTGCCCGAGGCGCTGCAGCGGATTGCCTGATCTCAGCCGAGTTGGCTGCGCGTCAGGAGTCGCATCACGCCGTTGAACATCGCGTTATCGCGCAGTCGCAAGGGCTTGCGGCTGCGTTCCCGTTGTTCGGCGATCACCGCGCAATGGCGTGCCACGGCGTCAAAGATGCCCGGAACGTCGAGCCCCGCTTCCTGCAGGCATTGATCGCGGGTGCCGTGCTCGATCGGGCGATCGGGCAAGCCCAGCGACAAGACCGGCGTGTCGTGTCCGCGTGCGGCGAGGAACTCCGCGACGGCAGAGCCGGCGCCGCCGGCCACGACGTTTTCTTCGATGGTGACCAGCACGTCGTGCTGGCTCGCGATTTCAAGGATCAGCGTTTCGTCCAGCGGCTTCACGAACCGCATGTCGACGACACTGGCGTCGATGATGTCCGCGACTTCGTGCGCGGTTTCGATCAGCGTGCCGAACACCATGAGGGCGATGCCCGATCCGCGGCGTTGCAACTCCCCGCGACCGATCGGCAGGGCGCGCGGCAAGGGTAGCGATTGCGTCGGTGCGCCCGTGGCGACGGTGCGCGGATAGCGCACTGCACAGGGGGTGCCGAGATCGAGGGCGGTGCGCAACATCGCGCGCAAACTGTTGCCGCTCGAGGGCGTCATCACCGTCATTCCGGGCACGCAACGCAGGAAGCTCAAATCGAGACCGCCGTTGTGCGTTGCGCCGTCCGGGCCGACCAGCCCGCCGCGATCGATCGCGAAGGTCACGGGCAATTGCTGCAAGCACACGTCGTGTACCAATTGGTCGAAAGCGCGTTGCAGAAAAGTCGAGTAGATCGCCACGACCGGACGCAAACCGGATGCGGCGAGGCCCGCGGCAAAAGTAACGGCGTGTTGCTCCGCGATGCCGACGTCGTGGTATCGATCGGGGAAGCGCTTGGCGAACTGGACGAGGCCGGACCCTTCGCGCATGGCCGGCGTGATCACGACCAGACGCGGATCCTGTTCGGCCATCTCGCAGAGCCAATCGCCGAAGACCTGGGTGTACGTCGGTGCGGCGGGCTTGCCCGCCGCGAGACCCTGCACGGGGTCGAACGGCGTGACGCCGTGATATTTGATCGGCTCGGCCTCGGCCAAGTCGTAACCTTTGCCCTTGCAGGTGACGACGTGCAACAGTCGCGGGCCGCGCTTTTCTTTGATCGTGCGGATCGCCGGCAGCAAAGCGGTCAGATCGTGCCCGTCGATCGGGCCCGAATATTCGAAGCCCAACGCGCGGAAGAAACTCGCGGCATCGTCCGCGCCGGTACGACCCTGCGTCGTGAGGCGTTGCGACAGCGCGCCGACGTTCTCGGAAATCGACATGCCGTTGTCGTTGAGGATGACCAGCAGGTCTTCGCCCATGCCGCCGGCGTGATCCAGCGCTTCGAAGGCGAGGCCGGCGGTGAGCGCACCGTCGCCGATCACGGCGACGGCTTGCACGGGCTGACCCAAGGTGCGCGCGGCCACCGCCATGCCGAGAGCGGCGCTGATCGAGGTGCTCGAATGCCCCGCACCGAACGCGTCGTACGGACTTTCGTCGCGACGCAAGAAACCCGAGATGCCAGGACGTTTGCGGATGCCGTGGAGTTCGTCGCGACGACCCGTGAGGATCTTGTGCGGATAGGCTTGATGGCCGACGTCCCAGATCAGCGGGTCGCGCGGCGTATCGAAGCTGTGGTGCAGTGCGATGGCGAGTTCAACGGTGCCGAGTCCGGAAGCGAGATGCCCGCCCGTGGCGGCAACCTGCGTCAGCATGAACGCGCGCAATTCATCCGCGAGCTTTGGCAGCGCGGTATCGGGCAGCGCGCGCAGTTGCACCGGATCGTTGACCTGCGCGAGCAAAGAAAGAGGGGAAACCGTCGTCATGGTACGCCTCGTCGGTTTGCAAGGCTCCAGCGCCACAAGTGCTCGGCCGGCAGCGGCAGGATCATCAGCAGATGTTCGAACACCGCGAGCAGCGCGAGGGTGGCGAGCATGGTCGCACTGGTCGCGGCATAGGGCGTCGTGGCCTCGAGCGCGTCGCGCGCGCATTGCAGCGTGATGGCGCTGCCGAGCAGCAAAGAAATCGGCATCAGCAGGTTCATGCGGCGCTTTTGCATGAAGTCGAGCAAGTGCAGCAACGGCGGCGGCAAAAAGCCTTCACCGAGATTGCGTACGCCGAGGAAAAGATTCAGTTTCGCGCTGCTGCGCATCAACCACAGCAGCAACAGCACGAGCAACGCGAGTTCGTTGTCGTTGCCGGCGGTGACGAGCCCGACGCTCACCACCGTGGCGATGATCAGCAGTTCGTGCCAGAGAATGGCGCGCAAGGCGTCGATGGCGCGTCCGAGTCCGTGGCTGCGCGGTGCATGCGCGGGTGGCGGCCCCGTGACGGCACCCGTCAAAAACGTGATTTCGATCCAGCCCCAGATCGCGAGGGCAGCGCAAAATGCGCCGATCGCGGAGCTGATCGTCAGCGTCTGAAGTAGCGAGATGTTCAGGATCAATCCGGCGACGCCCAGCAGGCTCGCGATGCCGAGCAGACGCCGATAGGTGTGTTGGGGCCTGCCGACGACACGTGCGATCACTGCCGTCGATCCCCACCAGGCCGCGATGGTGAGCAGGATCGGCAGTGCGTGCAGCGACCAGCTCATGTTGACGCTCGGTCGCTCAATGGCGACTCGAGTCGGCGCGCGCGTCCGCCGTGCGCCACATGGTGGCAAAAATGCGTGCGTTGTCCGAACCGAAGAGACCGAGCTCGATCGATGTGCCCGTGCCCGGATCGATGAGCAGCAGGCGTCCGTCGCGCATGCGCACGAGTCGATACGGACCGTTGGGGTCTTGCGCAGCGAGCTTGCGACCACGCGCGAGACCGCGAACGACGCCGCTGACGAAGCCGGCATGCTCGACATCGATGACCGGCAGACGATATCCGCCGGGGAGGACCGGCACGATCGCGCCATCTTGCTGCGCAAGCAGCTGGACGTCGTAACTGGCCACGATCGACGCAGGTTCGATCGCCGCACTTTCCGGGCGGCCGTTGCGGGCGAGGGCGGCGATCAAGATCGCGAATACCACGAGTGCGCCCGCCGCCGCGAGCACCGGCCTTGGCAAGTCTTGCGGGTGCGCGTGCGTCGTCACGCCGAGACTCCGAGCGGCTGCGCGCCGGCATGACCGGCTTCGGTGACGATGCGCGGTTGTTGTGTCGAGGTCGACTCGACGTTCGGTGTCGCGGCGATGAAGGCATGGTGCAGGATGCCGGCCACGTGCTGCGCGTCGGTGAGACTGCGCAGTGACGGCTGCGGATGCGTGATGTGCCACGGCCGCACATGCGGCCACATCCAAAGATAGGACACGCGTTGCTCGCGATTCAGGCAGAGCGCGAGATCCCCCGTGCCCGATGAACGCAGGCGCAGCTGTGCGGCATCGAGTGCCGCAAACGGCAGGTTGATCGAACTCGCCAGCGCGATGCCCTGTCGGATCACGACGCGCTTCGTGGTGATCGTGTACACGGTCGAGCGCGCGGCGAGGGCTGCGATGCCGCCGAGCAGCGCGAGACACACGATCGACAGCAGCGCGGGTCCCATGCAGCCGCGCAGTGCCGATTCGACGTCGCTGCCGGTGGAGAGCAGATAGCCTGCGCGCGCCGCGACGATCAGCGCGAAGTATGCGGTGAGTTCGCGCACGCGATATGCATGCAGGGCGAGGGAGCGCCAGTCCGGCGCTCCCTGCCACAACACCCGCTCGCCCGCAGGCAGTTCTGCCGGCAGGCCATGCACCGGTTCACGGTCGTGTTCGGCGAATGTCGCGCGCGTCGTCATGACGTCAGATCAGCGATTCGCTGCGCGACGGCGTCGCGTAAAGATGACCGCTCGCGTAATACGCGCAGATCCGGTCTTCTTCGAGCTTGGTGATCTGATCGTGACTCGCGATCGTCGGCACGCCGGCGAACTGGGCGGCCGTGATCGAGGCGACTTTCACGCGTCGGTTGGCCGCGTCATAGCGCACGAAGCCGCTCGGCAACATCACGTGCTTGCCACCTGCGGCCAGTTCCACCTGCAGATAGCGAATTTGCGGCTCGGCGCGGTCCACCCAAAGTTCTTTGACCGTGCCGGCGCTCGCGCCGTCGAGACCGTGCACCGTCATGCCGCGCGGATCCGGATCGCGCGATTCGACACCCCAGCCGTTCGCAAGGCGCAAGGGCACGATCATCGGCGTGCCGTCGAACATGCGCTCGGGTTGGTTGGCACGCTCGGCGTACGAGGCGGGACCGATGCCGTCGGTCATCGGATTGCCGGTCGGCTCGAGCGCCGCGCCGGCATCCGGCCCGTAGCGATCATCCCAACCGATCTGGCGCGCAGGCACCGGTCGACGATCGGCACGCGCCGGGTCGGGTGCTTTGATTTCGCTGCCATCGGCGAGACGGAACACCTTCGCGCACGGTACGCCGGGCAGACCCTCGACCGTTTCCGGATTGCCGTGACGGTCGACACGATGCGTGTCGAGCGGATAGCCCTCGCGCTTGTCTTCGCGATGCAGGTACCAAATCAGGCCTGCGAAGAAAATCCAAAAACCGTACAGCGCCAATTGCGCAGTGTCGGTGTATTCGAACAGTGGATTGCTCTGCATGACTTCGTCCTCCCTGAAACTTCAACTGCTTCGATCAAAAAAAGTTAACCCGGCAACTCCGCAAGTCCGATCCGATTCGTCGGCGAGAGTTGCTTGCCTGCGCTCGATCTGCGCGTGAGCGGTCCGATGGCGATCAGCGCGGCGAACAGCAGCGCGATCTCCACGTGATACACGAACATGTAGCCCGTCGCCGCGGAGGCGAGTGCAGGGCCCAACGAACCCGCAGCGGCGAGTTGCCCGATGAGATTGCAAACCGCACCGCCGACGGCGATCGCGGCTCCTGCGGCGCTCGCTTGCACCGCACCCCAGGCGCCGAGTGCGAGACCGTTGTCGGATTTTTCGAGCGCCATGGCGGCGAGCAGCGTGCCGACGGAGAAAAATCCGCCGCCGAAGCCGATCAAAGCGGCGCCGATGCGGAACAGCAAGGCCGAGGCGAGCGGTTCGGCGAACACCACGGCCGCGAACGCGAATACGCCGATCAATGCGCCGAGCGCCGCAACGCGCATCGGATCCGCGCCGCGTCCGAGCACGCGTGCCGACAAGCCGAACGCGAGCAGCGCGCCGGCGGCCGACAATGCGGTGAGCAAACTCGTGGCGCCGACCTGCATGCCGAGCACTTGGCCGCCGTACGGCTCGAGCAGCACGTCTTGCATGCTGAAAGCGGCTGAACCGAATCCCACGGCCACCAGCAGGCGACGCGTCTTGGAGGGTGCCGTGAAATCGCGCCACGCGACCCCGAAACGTTTTTCGTCGCCCGTTTGGCTCATGCGCGTCGTGTCGCGCGGTTCCTGCTTCCACAGTGCGATGACGTTGAGCATGAAGGTCGCCACGGCTGCGCCTTGGATCGTTTGCACGAGGCGCAGCGGCGAGAACACGCCCGAGAGCAACGCGCCGAATGCGAGCGAGGCGGCCGCCATGCCGAGCAACAACATCACGTACATGAGTGCGACCACGCGCGGGCGCGTTTCGGTCGGCGCCAGATCGGTCGCGAGCGCGAGGCCTGCGGTTTGCGTGGAATGCAGTCCCGCGCCGACCAGCAAAAACGCGATTGCGGCGCCGATCTGACCGACGACCACCGGACCGCGACCGCCTCCGCTCAGCACCAGCAGCGCGAAGGGCATGATTGCCAAGCCGCCGTACTGCAAAAGTGTGCCGAACCAGATGTAGGGCACGCGCCGCCAGCCGAGCACCGAGCGATGTTGATCGGAATGGTGACCCATGAGCGCGCGAAACGGTGCGAACAAAATCGGCAGTGCGATCATCGCCGATACCAGCCACGCGGGTACCGCGAGCTCGACGATCATCACGCGATTGAGCGTGCCGTTGAGCAGGGCGAGCGAAATTCCGACCGAGACCTGGAACAACGACAGGCGCAGCAATCGCGGCAAGGGCAATTCGTGGCTCGCCGCATCCGCGAACGGCAGGAAACGCGAGTTTTTCCACAGCGCGAATTTCATGACGTGATCATCGGTGCGGTTTCGAGCGCGACGACGCGTCGATCGCGTTTGGCGAGCTGCAGTTTCCAGAAGAACTGCGCGGCATTGATGACGTAGGTCGAGTAGGCGAGCAGGGCCAGCAGCATTTGTTCGCGCACGGGCAGGGCGTCGGTCAGCCAGACGTAGAGGTAAGCCGTATGCAGGGCGATGACCACGGTGCTGACCACGTCTTCCCAGAAAAACGACGGCGCAAACACCCAGACGCCGAACACCTCGCGCTCCCAGATCGCGCCGGTGATCATGATCGCGTACAGAAAAGCGGTTTTGACGATGACCGACGTCGTGGCCGCCGCCGCGCCTTCGCCGGTCTTCAAGAACTGCAGCACGAGCCAGAGGCTTACGAGGAAGGCGAGCAATTGCAGCGGGGCGAGGATGCCCTGGACGATGGTCCACGGAGAGGCGTCCCGGCGGCGGCGCTCTTCGGGGGTGTACATGGGGCGAGGTCCGGTCGCGTGTTCTGCTGCGGGCATGGGCCACTCGAAGCGCGGTATCACCCTTGAATCTAGAGAATGGGTCCCGCTATGTCAATCAAGATTTACGTCAATATTTATTGACAAATTATACGTCCACGTCTATCTGTGGCAAGGTGCAGACGTCGTCAGGGGTCGCAGGCTGTCGGAACCTCAGGAAACAACGTCGCAAGGGAAGGCATTTCGGCGCATACGGGCACTGGAATTCCCGTGGCGTTTGAGGTTTTGCGATGTCGAGCTTCCAACAAAAAGAAGACTCTTCCGAGTCGCCTTATCCGGAGCTGTCCGCGAACGCTTCGGCCGCGTCGGGTGCCGCCCAATCCAGAACTTTGTTGAACACGATCGAATCGCAGGTGATCCCGCGGTTGCTGCTCGCCCGTCGGGCGGACTGTCCCTCCGAGATTGACGAATCCTCGGTCAATCGGCGCCCCACGGCACAGCAGGTGGTCGAGTTCGCGCGGATCGTGCTCGCCGGCGATACGGCGCAGGAGCGGGCCTTCATCGCGGAGTTGCGCGATGTCGGCATGACGGCCGATGCCATCTGTCTTGATCTGCTCGGCGCGGTAGCGCGGCATTTCGGCGTGCTGTGGGAGGGTGATCAGGCTGATTTCGTGCAGGTGACCGTCGGTGTGC
This sequence comes from Steroidobacteraceae bacterium, assembly GCA_017853555.1. Classification (GTDB taxonomy): domain Bacteria; phylum Pseudomonadota; class Gammaproteobacteria; order Steroidobacterales; family Steroidobacteraceae; genus UBA964. The sequence goes on along the minus strand of JAFMJH010000003.1, from coordinate 108,417 downwards.
AGCGCCTGCAAAAAATCGCCCACGAAATGCGGGCCGAGGCCCAGGCGACCGGAGCGGCGCTGCGCGCCGGACATCGCGTCTTGCTCGTGACGTTGCCCGGCGAGCAGCACGTGTTCGGCTCGATCATGGTGGCCGAGTTGATGCGGCACGCGGGCTGGGACGTATGGGACGTCCCCGGTGGATCCGATTCGGATATACTTTCGCTCGTACAAAACGAATGGTTTGCGATCGTCGGGGTCTCGATCAGCAGTGCGGACCAACTCGAGAAACTCGCCGGGTTCCTAAGGAACCTGCGCCGGGTGTCCCTCAACCGCGCCGTTGGGGTCATGGTCGGTGGCATTCCGTTTTCCGCGCATCCCGAACGGGTGGCGCTCGTCGGTGCCGATACCACGGCCATCGACGGTCGCGATGCCGTGATGCAAGCGGAGCGTTTGATACAGCTTCTCGGTCAACGGAACTGACATGGTCTGACGAGTGAAATCATTCAAGGCGCCAAGGAAGGCCCTTACCGATCTCGACGCCGAGACGGTATCTCGCCTCATTACTGCTTCATCGGACGTGGCTCTCGTGCTCGACGCCAAGGGCGTCGTGCGCGATGCGGCGTTCGGCAACGAGCAACTCGCCGCCGAAATCGGCGTGGCGATCGTCGGCAAACCTTTGACCGATGCGGTCAGCGTCGATACGCGGCCCAAGATCGAGTTGCTGTTCGCCGATGTCGGCGCGCCGTCGGCGCGCCTGCGGCAGCTCAATCACCAGTTGCCATCGGGTGCGACCATCCCCGTCAATTACGGGCTCTGTCCGCTCGGCGATTCGGGGAAATTCTTGGCGCTCGGGCGCGACTTGCGCTCGGTCGCGGCCATGCAGCAGCGTCTGATCGAAGCGGAACAATCTTTGGAGCGCGACTATTCGCGTTTGCGGATCGCCGAGACGCGCTATCGATTGCTGCTGCAGTCGGTCGCCGAGCCGATCATCCTCGTCGATGCGGCATCGCAGAAGATCGTCGAAGCGAATTCGGCCGCCTCCAAGCTGTTCGGTGATCCGGCGCGCAAGCTCGCCGGGCGGGCGTTCATCGATGGTTTCGACGAGGCCTCGGCGCGCACGATCGGCGACTGGTTCTCCGCGCTGCGTTCCTCGGGTCGCGCGGACGAATTGCGCGTGCGACTCGCCGATCGCCAGCGACGCTGTTCTCTCTCCGGCGCGGTTTTCCGGCAAGACAACGTCTCGAACGTGCTGGTGCGGCTCGCGCTCGTCGAAGCGGGCGGCGCCGCGCCCTCGGGCGTGCCAACGAGCCTCGTCGACGTTTTTCAAGGTTTGCCCGACGGGCTGGTCGTCACGGGGCTCGACGGTCGCATACTTTCGGCCAATCGCGCGTTCCTCGATCTCGTGCAATTGGCGAACGAAGATCTGGTGCGCAACGAGTCTCTGGAGCGCTGGCTCGGGCGCCCGGGCGTGGATTTGGGCGTGCTGGTCGCCAACCTCAAGCAGCACGGCAGCGTGCGGTTGTTCGCCACCACGTTGCGCGGCGAGTACGGTTCGAGCGCGGAAGTGGAGATCTCGGCTGTCGCGTTGTCCGACCAGGCCGAGGCCGGTTTCGGGTTCTCGATCCGCAACGTCGATCGACGCCGCGCGAGCGCGGAGAGTCGCGGCGCGCGCGAGCTGCCCCGTTCGGTCGAACAGCTCACCGAGCTCGTCGGACGGGTTTCACTCAAGGAGCTGGTTCGCGAGACCAGCGACGTGATCGAGCGCTTGTGCATCGAAGCGGCGCTCGAGCTCACGCGCGACAATCGGGCCTCGGCCGCCGAGATGCTGGGTTTGTCGCGGCAGTCCCTGTACGTGAAGTTGCGCCGCCATGGTCTCGGCGGACTCGAGTCGGCGGACGAGGAGCCGGTCGCGGCGGCGCCCAAGCGTCGCTCGGGCAAAACCTAGCGACGATCGCCCTGCGGGCAATGTAAACTTAAATTGACATCAAGGAGTGTCATGGATATTTTCGATCCATGGCACGACCGGCTACCGATCTATGGCTGCACCGGCGACCCGCATGGCCTGCCATGCTGGAGTTGCTGAAGCCGGTCACGTGGTTTCCGCCCATGTGGGCATTCTTGTGCGGCATCGTTTCTTCCGGCGTCTCCACCGAAGGCCATTGGCCGTTCATCCTGCTCGGACTTTTGCTCGCCGGCCCGATGGTCTGCGGCACGAGTCAGGCCGTCAACGATTGGTTCGATCGTCACGTCGATGCGATCAACGAACCGCAACGTCCGATTCCGTCGGGTCGCATGCCCGGTCATTGGGGTTTGTACATCGCGATCTGGTGGACGTTCGTTTCCTTGTTGCTCGCCGCTGCACTCGGCGTCTGGGTGTTCGGTGCCGCGGCGATCGGGCTTGCGCTCGCCTGGGCCTACAGCGCACCGCCGCTGCGTTTGAAGCGCAACGGCTGGATGGGCAATTCCGCCGTCGCACTCGCGTACGAGGGTTTGCCGTGGATCACCGCCGTGCTGGTCATGACCGGCGATGCGCCGGATCCGCGACTGCTTGCTTTGGCCGCGCTCTACAGTTTCGGTGCGCACGGCATCATGACGCTCAATGATTTCAAATCCGTTTACGGCGATCGACGCATGGGCGTCGGGTCCTTGCCGGTGCAGCTCGGGATCGAGCGTGCCGGATGGCTCGCGTGCGCGGTGATGGTCGCGGCCCAGCTTGCCGTGATCGCGTTGCTCGTCCTTTGGAACCGTCCGTGGCATGCGGGCGTAATCGTTCTTTTGCTCTTGAGTCAGATCGTCCTGATGCGCCGATTTTTGGCGCGTCCGGTCGAGCGTGACGTTTGGTACAACGCGACCGGAGTGCCGCTGTACGTTCTCGGTATGTTGGTGAGCGCGCTGGCCGTGCGTACGCTCGCCTCCGGAGTAGGTGTATGACGCGCAAGCTCGGTTGGTTCGACATTCTCCGTCTCGGTCTGGTGCAGGCGGCGATCGGATCTTTGGTGGTGATCACGACCTCCACGCTCAATCGGGTGCTGGTGGTCGAACTCGCGTTGCCCGCGATCCTGCCGGGCGTGCTGGTGGCGCTGCATTACTTCGTGCAGGTGGTCAGGCCGCGATTCGGTTACGACTCGGACCTCGGCGGGCGGCGCACGCCGTGGATCATCGGCGGCATTGCGACGCTCGCCGCCGGAGGCGTGGGTGCCGTGCTCGCAACCTGCTTGATGCCGATCAACCTCGCGCTCGGCATTGCATTGGCCGTGCTGGCGTTCATCGTGATCGGGCTTGGCGTCGGCGCGTCGGGTACCGCTTTGCTGGTGTTGATGTCCAAGCGCATCGCGCCGCAGCGTCTCGCCGCGGCGGCGACCGTGACCTGGTTGATGATGATCGTCGGCTTCATCGTCACGAGCGTCATCGCCGGGCGCATGCTCGAGCCGTTTTCGCTCACGCGTCTGGTGGAGACCACGGTCGGCATCGGTCTCGTCGCTTTGCTCGTCACGGTACTTGCGGTCTACGGCATTGAACGCGACATCGCCGAAGTGCCTACCGCGCCGGCGCAGGCGGAACGCAAAGATTTCGTCGCCGTACTGCGCGAAGTGTGGGCCGAGCCGCATTCGCGTCGATTGACGAGTTTCATTTTCGTATCGATGCTCGCCTACAGCGCGCAGGATCTGATCCTGGAGCCCTTCGCCGGTGCGGTCTTCGGCCTGACGCCCGGCGAGACCACCAAGCTGTCGGGTACGCAGAACGCCGGCGTGTTGCTCGGCATGTTGTTCGTCGCGGTCATCTGCACGACTCGCGCGAGCTCACGCATCGGTTCGATCCGTTCGTGGACCTTGTTCGGCTGCGTGTCGTCGGCGGCGATGCTCGTCGGTCTCGCGGTCGCGGGACTCGTCGGCGCGAACGCGGCCCTAAAGCCTTTGGTCTTCGGCCTCGGCTTGGCCAATGGCGCCTACGCGGTCGCGGCGATCGGCTCGATGATGGGTCTGGTCGGCCGAGGGCGCGGCGAGCGCGAAGGCACGCGCATGGGTCTTTGGGGTGCGGCGCAAGCCGTGGCCTTCGGGCTTGGCGGCATACTCGCCACCGGCTCCGTCGACCTCGTGCGCGCAATGACCGGTTCGGTGGCCGAGTCCTACGGGCTCGTGTTCGCCGCGGAGGCATTGCTGTTCGTGCTCGCGACGGTGTTTGCGGTGCGATTGTCGCGACTCGAAGTGCGCAACGACGACGATCAAAACGTCGACGGTCTGCCGTCGTACGCAACCGGCGTCCACGGAGGTTGAAATCATGCGTCTCGCTGATCAATACGATGTGGTCGTGGTTGGTGGCGGACCCTCGGGCGCGACCGCGGCGGATGATCTCGCGCGGCGCGGCTGGTCGGTGTTGTTGCTGGATCGGGCCGGGCGCATCAAGCCCTGCGGTGGCGCCGTGCCGCCGAAACTCGTCGAAGAATTCGACATCCCCGACGAACTTCTGGTCGCGCGCATATCCGCGGCACGCATGATTTCGCCGAGTGACCGCGCGGTCGACATGCCCATCGAGGGTGGTTACGTCGGCATGGTCGATCGCGACGTCTTCGACGAATGGCTGCGCGAGCGCGCGCGGCAGCATGGCGCGACGCGTTGCAGCGGCACCTTCGTGCGGTTGACGCGCGATTCGGACGGCGAACCGATCGTGCACTTCGAAGCGCGCGACGAAGGCGGCGCGGTGACGACGGTACGCGCGCGTGCGGTGCTTGGCGCCGACGGCGCACGCTCTGAAGTCGCGCGTCAGTGCATTGCCGGCGCGGAGGAAGTGCCTTTCGTCTACGCGTATCACGAAATCCTGCGTGCGCCGGCGCAACCGCCAGCCAACTACGACGGCGCGCGCTGCGACGTCTACTATCGGGGCGAGTTGTCGCCCGACTTTTATGCGTGGATTTTTCCGCATGGCGGCACGATCAGTGCCGGTGCGGGCACGGCTCACAAAGGCTTTTCGATTCGACATGCGGTGACGGGCTTGCGTCGCGCGGCCGGTTTGGAAGGGGCCGAAGTTTTGCGTCGCGAGGGCGCACCGATCCCGTTGCGACCGTTGCGTCGCTGGGACGACGGACGCGACGTGCTGGTCACAGGTGATGCCGCGGGCGTGGTGGCGCCGGCTTCGGGCGAGGGCATCTATTACGCGATGGCGGCCGGGCGCATGTGCGCCACGGCGATCGATCGCTTTCTCGAGAGCGGAAACCCTTCAGCGTTGCGCGACGCGCGACGCCGGTTCATGGCCGCGCACGGCCGGGTGTTCTGGGTGCTCGGGATCATGCAAAGATTTTGGTACACCAACGATGCGCGTCGTGAACGCTTCGTGAAGATGTGTCGCGACCCGGACGTGCAGCGCCTGACGTGGGAGGCGTACATGCACAAGCGGCTCGTACGCTCGCGACCGCTCGCGCACTTGCGCATCTTCTTCAAGGATCTCGCGCACCTGCTCGGTCTCGCGCCCACCTGATCGGCGGGCGCCGTTGCCTATGGATCTGGCGTCGCAACTGGTTTCCGGCGACACGGTTGCCCTGATCGCCGTGCTCGTGTCGATCGAGGGCGTGGCTTTGTGGTGGTTGTGGCGTCTCCACGGGCACGGGCTGCCGCCTGACGAAATTCTTTGGAACTTGCTGTCGGGCGCGGCGCTGATGCTCGCCGTGGCGGCCGCGTTGCAGCAACTGCCGCGCGCGGTCATCGGCGGGTGCCTCGCCTTGTCCTTGATCGCGCACGTCATCGATCTGCGTGTGCGCTGGCGTCGTCCGCCCGATTGAGTCGGGCTCAGGGCAGGGTGATCGTCGTTTCGAAGACCGTGCGGACGCTGCCGATGATCCAGACGCCGATCAGCGCACGCGCGTCGAATTCGAGCTCCACGTCGACGCGACCCGGGCGATTCACGAATTGGCCTTGTGCGCCGCAGAACCCGGCGCGATCGCCGTCGCGCGACAACAAACCGTGATGCAGCAGGTACGCGCCGAGCAGGCCGTGCGCGTTGCCGCTCACCGGGTCTTCGGGAATGCCGATTGCGGGGCAGAACATGCGCGATTGCGTGAGGCAGCCCTCGATCTGCGAATCGAGCGTGAACACGAAGTGACCGGATACGCCGAGTTGCGCCGAGAGCGTGTTGAGCCGGTTCATGTCGGGCTTCATCTGTCGCAGCTGTTGCGGGGCGCGCACGCCGATCAGAAGACGATTGCCCGCGCCGCCGACGATGCCGATCGGGCAGCGCGGATCGAGATCGCTGCTCGATAGCGCGAGTGCATCGAGCACCGCGAGCCGCTCGCGTTCGTTCAGTTCGCGACCGATCGGCGGCGTCGATTGACGGATCGCGATGCGACGATCCTCGCCGGTGCCGCGGATCTCCACGTCGACGATGCCCGCTTTCTGCTTTTGACGACGGATGCTGCGGCCGCTGGCGGCGCGCGAGAGTACGTATTGCGTGGCGACGGTCGCATGACCGACGAAACCCGATTCGGTGCGCGGCGTGAAGAAACGCACGCGAACGTCGTGATCCTCGCCATCGGGCGGCAACACGAACGCGGTGTCGCCATTGTTGAGTTCGCGGGCGATGGCGAGCATTTCTTCGTCGCTGAGGACTTCGGCGCCCAATACGACGCCGGCCGGGTTGCCGGTGAAGAGTTGGCGGGTGAAGGCATCGACTTGGAAAACTTGGACGGTACGCGTCATGTCGTGCGCACTCCCGGAGCATCGCGGGGGCGCGATTGTACACGACCCTTGCAAAGCTGCGTTTAGATGGGAGAATCGCCGCTCGAACCTAAGGGGTGGCCGCAAGGCCTGAGACGCTGCATGGGGCAGCGAACCCGTCGAACCTGATCCGGTTAGTACCGGCGGAGGGAGTAGGTGATGCACAGATCTCGTGCCATTCCACTTTTGTTGTCTTTTGTCTGCATCGGTCACGCGGTCGCTGCCGTGTCTGCCGATGAACTGCAGGAAATCGTCATCACCGCGTCGTTGCGGCCCGTCTCGCGACTCGAGACGGCGGCGAGCAGTACCGTGTTGGGCGACGAGTTGCGCGTGGCGGGGGTGCAGCATTTGCAGGACGTGTTGCCGCTGGTGCCGAACCTCAATTGGGCCTCGGGCAGCTCGCGACCGCGCTATTTTCAACTGCGCGGGATCGGCGAGACCGATCAATGGCAGGGTGCGCCGAATCCGTCGGTCGGATTTTTGATCGACGGCATGGATTTTTCGGGCGTGGGTATGCCCGCGACGCTGCTCGACGTCGCCCAAGTCGAAGTGCTGCGCGGCCCGCAGGGTACGACCTTGGGCGCGAATGCGCTGGCGGGCCTCATCAATGTCGCTACCCGTGCTGCGGAGCCGACGTCCTCGTTGAGTCTGCAGTTCGAGGGCGGGGGCGCCGGCACGTATGGCGCGGGTTTGGTTGCCGGCGGTGGCTTGGCCGATGCGTCGGGCGATGACGAGTCGGCATGGCGAGTCGTCGCCCAAAAATTTCGCAGCGACGGCTTTCGACGCAATGCGTGGTTGAATCGGGACGACACCGACGGACTCGATGAGCGGACGTTGCGGGCGCGTCTGCGCGCTGCGCCGGCTGCGGGCTGGAAGGCTGACGTGTCGCTGCTGTGGGTTGATCAGGACAACGGCTTCGATGCATTCTCGATCGACAATTCGCGCGTCACGCAGTCCGATCAGCCCGGGCGTGACGCGCAGCGTTCGCGCGGTGCGTCGATTGCCCTTGATCGCCAGGGCGACGTGGTCGATCTGCGCAGCGTCAGCGCAGTCACCGATGCCGAAATCGTCTATGCCTTCGATGGCGATTGGGGTCACGATCCCGGTTACGACTTCACGTCGCGATTTTTGCGACGGCATCGCACGATGTCGCAAGATCTTCGGGTGCTGTCGAGTGCCGATGCGCGCACGAGTTGGCTTGCCGGCGTGTATGCGCTGCGCGTCACCGAAACGAACGACCAGCTCGATCTGTACGGCGGCGAGGTGTATCGCGCCTTGGTGAGTCGTTATCGTGCAGACACGCTCGCGTTGTACTCGGATTTGCGATTCGCGTTCGATACGAAGTGGGCGCTGCACGTCGGTGCGCGCGTGGAGCATCGCTCGACGCGATACGACGATACCGACGGCACACGCGTGGCGCCGGCTGACACGATGAGCGGAGGCAACGCGTCGCTGGAATACGTCGTCGATGCACGCTCGCGCGGTTATCTGTCGATTTCCCGGGGTTACAAAGGCGGCGGCTTCAACATCGGCGCCGCCGTGCCGGCGTCGCGACGACGTTTCGATCCGGAGCTGCTTGATGCGATCGAGTTGGGTTACAAATTTCGCGATGCGGCGGCGTCGCGCGCCGAGCTTGCCGTGTTCTACATGCGCCGCAGTCGGCAACAAGTCGGCACATCCGTGCAGGTCGACCCGGGCGATCCCTTGAGCTTCATCTATCTCACCGACAATGCGGCGCGCGGCGAGAACTACGGGCTCGAAGGTTCGGCGTCCTGGCGCGTCGGTCGCGACCTGACGCTAGGCGCATCGCTCGGCGTGCTGCGCGCGCGATTTCTCGAGTATCGCGTCGGTGCGCGCGATCTGGCCGGTCGCGCGACCGCGCACGCCCCCGAGTTGCAGGCCGCGATCAACCTCGATTATCGACATCCGCGCGGCTGGTTCGCTCGTGTCGATGCCCAGCAGCAAGCGGGCTTCTATTATTCAGACAGCCACGACCAGCGTGCGCCGGCTCGGATGTTGATGAACATGCGGGTCGGCTACGAGCGGCGCGATTGGCAGGCGAGTCTTTGGGTGCGCAACCTGCTCGATCGTGTGTCTGCGCAACGCGGCTTCTACTTCGGCAACGAGCCGCCGGATTTTCCGGACAAGTTGTATGTGCAGCAGGCCGATCCGCGGCAGATCGGCGTGTCGATACGCATGGAGTTGCAATGAACGATATTTCGACCAGTCAGACATTCGAGATTCTCGCGCTACTCACCGGCATCGGCTATGCGCTGCTGGTCGTGAAGCGCAGTCGCTGGGCGTGGGTGTCCGGTGCGCTGTCTTCGATGATCTTGGCGGTCCTCGCGGCGCAGGCGGCCTTGCCGCTGCAATCGGCTTTGCAGGCCAGTTACGTATTGATGGCGGGCTACGGGTTCTGGCACTGGTCGCGCGCCGAGGGCGAGGCGCGAAAGATCGTCGTCTGGCCTTTGCGTTGGCACTTGCTGGCCGTCGTGGTGACGGCTTTGGTCGCATGGGCGGCGGCACCGTGGCTTGCGACGGCAGGTGCGGCGTGGCCCGCGCTCGACGCGGCGGTCACGGTGGTCAGCCTGCTGGCAACCTGGATGACCGCGCGAGTCGTGCTGGAGAACTGGATCTACTGGTTGCTGGTCGATTCGGCGTCGTTCTTTTTGTACGCCTCGCAAGGGCTGACATTCGTCGCGGCGCTCTACGCGATTTATTTCCTGATCGCGCTGTACGGTCTGCGCAGTTGGTATCGCGCATGGCGAGCAGCGTGACCTTTGAAGAACTGCTCGATACGTTTCCAGGTGGCGGGTTTGCGGCCGACGTGACGCCGATGCCCCTGACGCGGGGTGCCGTCAACCGCGTCTATCGCGTGCCGCATCCTGCCGGCGATCTGGTGTTGCGACGCCATGCCTCGCCGGCGCAGCGACGCGTGCTCGGCGCCGATCTCGACGTCGAACTGCAACTGCAGGCGCAGGCCGCGAGCGCCGGGTTCGCGCCGACGGTGTTGCATCATGATGCGGATCTCGGCGTGACCTGGATGCCGTTCGTCGATGCGCGGCCGCTCGAGGCGGATTGGTGGCGCGATGCGACGCGGCGCGAGGCGATGCAAAAACTTTTGCAGCGTTTGCGCGCGTTGCCGATCAGCGCGGATCTGCCGCCGTTCGATCTCGCGACGCGACTTGCGTCGTTGCAGAATCGCCTGCGCGCGATCGACGCGCGGCGCGCGGCGCTGCATGCGCGGGCATTCGAGGCGGTGAGCCTTGCGCTGCAGGCGCATGATTGGGCCGCCTCGGCGTCGTGTTGCATCGTGCACGGGGATCTCGGGCCGCACAACGTGCTGGTGCGCGCGGATGGCGAGCTCGTGCTGCTCGATTGGGAGTACGCACATCGGGGCCACGTACTCGAAGATCCCGCCGGTCTTTGGGTGGCGGCGACGGCGCCTGCGTCCGCTGTCGCGAAATCCGCGGCTGCCGACCCGCAGCTGCGCGATTGGCTCGTGCGCCGTGCCGACGTCGCGTCGTCGCACGAACGGTTCGCCGTGCTGGCGGAGGCGCGACGGGTGCTCGATGCGCAATGGGAGGCGCTCGCAGTGGCCGTTTGAGCCGAGTGCGCTGGCGCGAGGCGCGGCCGGTAGGCAAACTACGCGCCCCCGATATACGTCAGATAGGACCCGCTCATGGCGCTGCTCAAAGTGATCGATCGCGACGGCAAGGAACACGACGTCGAGGCCCGTTCGGGTCTCAAGGTCATGGAGACGTTGCGCGAGCTCGACTACGGCATTTCGGCGATCTGCGGCGGCATGTGCTCGTGCGCGACCTGTCACATCTACATCGACCCGGCCTGGGCGGCCAAGATTCCCGCGCCGATGTCCGACGAGCGTGAGCTGTTGCTCGAACTCGCGCACTTCAAAGAAGGCTCGCGCCTCTCCTGCCAGATCGACATGACGGATGCGCTCGACGGATTGCGCGTCACCATCGCACCGGACGAGTGATCCGGTCGTCATGAGCGTCGTGTCGAGCAAAGTGTTGCTCGCGGTCGAGGAGGGCGTCGCGCGCTTGACGCTCAATCGGCCCGACAACGCCAATGTGCTCGATCTCGACACGGCGCGCGAATTCGCCGCTGCAGTACGGTGCCTGCGTGACGATGCGCGCATTGCCGCCGTGGTGATCGGCGGCGCCGGCAAGCACTTCTGTTTTGGCGGTGATTTGCGCGGCATGATCGGTACGGGCGCGCCGGTCGACGCATATTTGCTGGAACTCACGGCCTTGCTGCACGAAGGCGTGCAGGGGCTCGTCGCGCTCGATGCGCCGGTGATCGCGGCCGTCAATGGTACGGCCGCGGGTGCGGGTGTCGGGCTCGTCGCGATGGCCGATCTTGCGCTGTGTGGCGAGTCGAGCCGGTTCAATCTCGCCTATACCGGCGTTGCCTTGACGCCCGACGGCAGCACCTCGTTTTTTTTGCCGCGCTTGATCGGCGCCAAGCGCGCGGCCGAGTTGCTGTTCACCAACCGCATGCTCTCGGCGCAGGAAGCGCTCGATTGGGGGCTCGTCAATCGCGTGGTCCCGGATGCCGAGCTCGAACGGGAGGCGTCGATGCTCGCGCGCCGTTTGGCCGCCGGGCCTCGCCATGCGTATGCCAAGACGAAGCGTTTGCTCGCCGCGTCGCAGGCTGCGCTCGCCGCGCAACTCGATCTCGAGGGACGCACGATCGCCGCACAGGCCGCATCGCCCGAGGGTATGGAAGGCATGAACGCCTTTCTGGAAAAACGTCCGCCGCGCTACCTTTGAGGATTCGCCCATGGATTGGTTTTTTCTGTTTTTGTTGGCCGGTGCAGCGATCGCGATTTGGCGCGTGGTGTATCAAGTGCGACGCGTCCGTGCGATGCCGACCGACGATTGGGATGCGAAATTGATCGAGCGTCTGCGGCGCGGCGGCACCGATCCTTTTCGCCCCCTGGAATTGGATTTCTTCGTCGCCTTGCCGACGCGCGAGGCGACCGACGCCGTGGCGGCGATCCTCGCGACGGAAGGGTATGCGGTCGACGTGCGGGAGTTGGTCGATTCGGTCGATCAGCCCTTCAGCGTGCACGCGCTGAAAACCATGCACTTGACCGCCGATCGCGTGCAGGCGAGTTCGACGCGCTTGCGCGAGCTTGCGGCGCAGTTCGGCGGGCGCTACGACGGTTGGGCGCCCGGTCGCGTGATCAGCGACGCTCGGTCTGACGTTTGACCGCGAGGGCCGCCGCTTCGATGGCGGCTGCATCACCCAGATAGCGGCTGCCGGTCGGCTTCAGCGCTGAATCCAATTCATATACGAGCGGCACGCCGGTCGGAATGTTCAGTTCGACGATGTCGCGTTCGGCGACGTTGTCGAGCATTTTGACCATCGCACGCAGACTGTTGCCGTGCGCGACGACGAGCACGTTGCGACCGCTTTGCAGTTGCGGCGCGATGCGCGTTTCCCAGAACGGCAGCACGCGCGCCAGCGTATCTTTCAAAGATTCGGTGGCCGGCAGCAACGCCGGATCGACGTCGGCATAGCGCAGGTCGAAGCGCGGGTGACGCGGGTCGTCGGCCGCGAGCGGCGGTGGCGGGACGTCGTAGCTGCGGCGCCAGATTTTGACCTGGGCCTCGCCGTGCTTTTCCACCGTCTGCGCTTTGTCGAGGCCTTGCAAGGCGCCGTAGTGACGCTCGTTCAGTCGCCAGCTGCGCTCGACCGGAATCCACATGCGATCGGTTTCATCGAGGATGTACCACAGCGTGCGTATGGCGCGCTTGAGCATCGAGGTGTAGGCGAGATCCATCGTGAGTCCCGCGCGCAGAATTTCGCGACCCGCGTTGGCAGCTTCTTCGCGACCCTTGGGCGAGAGATCGACATCGGTCCAGCCGGTGAAGAGGTTGTCGACGTTCCAGACACTTTGGCCGTGACGTACGAGCACGAGTTTGCCGACGGAGGAGCTTGCGGGCACGGTCGTCTCCTGAACTGTCATCGTGAGCGAGGCTGCCGGGGCAGCAGTTCGAAGGGCGCGCATGCTAGCACGCGCGCGCAGATCTCAAGCGTGCCCGTCGAGTCCGCGGGCGCAGCGCGTGCGGCCGCTGCGCAGCGTTTCGCGCAACACCGCAGCGCCGATCCCGCGGCGGTCGCGCGGCGCCGGCGGATGCGCGAGGTGCCAGGCGATGCCGCCGCCCAGCAAGGTGCGGCGGCGAATGCCAGCGTTGGCGAGGCGGGCGCAGAGTTCTTTGTCCTCCGGCCCCCAACCTTCGATGTGCTCGTCGAAGCCGTTTGCGTCGCGCAAATCGTCCAGCCAGAAACCCTGGTTGCAGGCTTTGACGGCGACCAGCAAGTTGCCGAGCGGCGCCAGCACAGTCTGCAACGATGGCGCGTGCCAAAGATAAGCGCGTCGCAAGAGACCGAGTCCCTGCGCGAACGGCGGGGGTGCAAGGCCATCGTTCAGCACGCGTTGCGTGAGCGCGGCGTCGAGCGGCACGCGCACGCCTTGCACCCAGCAGCCGCGGCGCGCGGCGCGCACGTGATCGGCGAGCCATTCCGGGTGCAGCAGCATGTCGCCGTCGAGCAGCACGACGTAATCGCCCCGGGCCGCCGCGAGGGCGAGGTTGCGCAGGCGCGCCACTCGAAAGCCCTGATGTACCTGCCGCAGGTGACGGGTGGGGTAGTCGGCCTGGGCGGCGTGGGCGGCAATCACGGCGGCGGTCGATGGACCGGAGCCGTCATCCGCGATCAGCAACTCGTCGGGTAGCCGGCTCTGCCGTCGAACGCTCGCGAGGACCACGGCGAGCGCATCGGGCCGTTCGTGGGTGGTGATGATCATGGACAGGCGCATCGACGCAGAGTCTACCGGCAGCCCGTGCTTGTTCGGCGCGGTGGTTTTCGGCTAAAATTCAAATATTGCAATGTTGAGCAACTCTACAACTCAAGATTCGGTGGCTTTGGCGACCTGCCTGCGCGCGGTCTCGGACCCGGCGCGCCTGCGTTTGCTGCGGCTCTGCGCCGATCGGCCGACCAGCGTGTCGGAACTGTCGCTGGCCACGGGCGAGAGCGAGCCCAATGTGTCGCGCCAGTTGAAGCAGCTCGCTACCGCGGGTTTGTTGCAGCGCGTGCGTCGCGGGCAACGCGTGGAGTATTTGCCGGTGGCGGCCGCTGGGTTTGCCGCCGAGTTGCTGCAATTGTTGTTGCTGCGAGTGGCCGACGACGAAACGCCGCTGCGCGAGGCTCGTGCGCGCTTGCGCTCCATGGAAGCCGTCGCGCCGAAATTGCGCGTGGCGCGCAGTGTGTCGCAGTTGAACCTGCCCGCCGGACGTCTCGGGCGCAGCTTGCGTGGTGCGCTCGGCACGAGTTGGCTGCAGGATTTGACCAATCGTCGAGTGCTGCTGCGCACCGGGTTCCGCGAATTGTTCGAAGCGGTGCAGGGCGTCGCCGCGGAAGTCGTGATCTGGTGTCGCGACGAGACGGAGTCGGCCGCCTGGTTGGCCCATGCGCGCGCCAGCGGCATCACGCTGCAGTGCCTGCTCGAATCAGCCCCGTACGATGCGAAACCGTTTGATGTCGTCGTGATGGCGCCCGCCGTTGCGGCCGCACGCGACGAACACGCGCCCGCGCGTCTCGCCGACGTTTGCGCCGTGGCCGAGCGTCGACTCGCGCCCGACGGCGCGCTGTGGCTGGTGGCCGCGTATGACGCGCTCGACGAGGGCGCCGGTGCGCCTGCGCAACTGCGCCGTTTGCTCGCCGCGCAAAAGTTCGACTGCGTCGCCCTGATTCCCGTTGAAGCCGAAGGCGAGCACGTGCTCGCTGCGCGCTGCAGGCCGCAAGGGCTTGCGATGCGTCTGCCTCTGTCCGCCTGAAGCAAATATATGTTGGTGCCCGCATGACCGCCGATCGATCACCGCCCATCGTGTCCTTCGAGTTTTTTCCGCCGGCCGATGCGGCGATGGAAGCGACGCTTTGGCAATCGGTGTTGCGTCTCGCGCCGCTCGCGCCGCGCTTCGTGTCGGTGACCTATGGTGCCGACGGTTCGACGCGTGATCGCACGCATCAACTGGTCAAGCGCGTGCAGCAGGAAACATCGCTCACCGGTGCGCCGCATTTGACCTGCGTCGGGGCTTCGCGTGGCGAAGTGCTCGATATCGCGCGCAAATATTGGGACGAGGGCATTCGCCACATCGTCGCGCTGCGCGGCGACGCGCCGCAGGGCGCTGCACAGTACGTGCCGCACCCCGACGGCTACGCATACGGTGCAGATCTGGTCGCGGGACTGCGCAAGATCGCCGATTTCGACATCTCGGTGGCGGCCTATCCCGAAACGCATCCCGAGGCGACCTCCGCCGAAGATGATCTGCTCAATCTGCGGCGCAAAGTCGATGCCGGCGCGACGCGCGCCATCACGCAATTCTTTTTCGACACCGACGACTACCTGCGCTTTCGCGATCGTTGCGTCGCGGCGGGCATCACCGTGAGCATCGTGCCGGGCATCTTGCCGATCGGTCGCTTCGCGCAGGTGCAACGGTTCGCCGCACGTTGCGGAGCGCGGGTGCCCGCGGCGCTTGCCGAGCGCTTCGCGGGTCTCGACGACGATCTCGAAACCCGTCGTCTGATCGCTGCGAATTTCGCGATCGAGCAGGTGTCGCGTCTGCGTCGTCACGGCGTGGACGAGTTTCATTTCTACACGCTCAATCGCGCCGAGCTGACCTACGCGATTTGTCATGCGCTCGGCTTGCGCCCGCAGTTGCAGGGGGCTTCGGCATGACCGAGCCGGTCGACGTCGCGGCTCGAACGCGCCGCATTGCCGAATTGCGCGAGTTGTTCACCCAGCGCATCGTGCTGCTCGACGGCGCGATGGGCACGATGATCCAGCGTCACAAACTCGACGAGGCGGGTTACCGCGGCGAGCGGTTCCGCGATTACGGACGCGACGTGCGCGGCAACAACGATTTGTTGTGTCTGACGCGACCTGACATCATCGCCGACATCCACCGGCAGTATTTCGAGGCCGGCTCGGACATCGTCGAAACCAACACCTTCAATTCGACCACCATCGCTCAGGCCGATTACGGCATGGAAGCTTTGGTGCCGGAACTCAATCGTCGTGCCGCGCGCATCGCGCGCGAAGTGGCGGACGAAGTGGCGGCGCGTACCGGCGTGCCGCGTTTCGTGGCCGGTGCGCTCGGTCCCACGAACCGTACCGCTTCGCTGTCGCCCGACGTGAACGATCCGGGCCTGCGCAACGTGAATTTTGATCAGCTCGTCGCGGCCTACTCTGAGGCAACGCGTGCGCTCATCGACGGCGGCGTCGATCTGCTGCTCATCGAGACCGTGTTCGACACCTTGAATGCCAAGGCGGCGTTGTTCGCCGTGCGAGGCGTGCTCGACGAGCTCGCGCTCGACATGCCGGTGATGGTGTCGGGCACCATCACCGATGCGTCGGGCCGCACGCTGTCGGGTCAGACGACGGCGGCGTTCTGGAATTCGGTACGTCACGCCGACCTGATTTCCATCGGCCTCAACTGCGCACTCGGCGCACGCGAGATGCGTCCCTACGTCGCCGAGCTCGCGCGCATCTCCGATCGCTACGTCTGCGCCTATCCCAACGCCGGGTTGCCGAACGCGTTCGGCGAATATGACGAGACGCCGGCCGAGATGGCCGAGATCATCGGCGAGTTCGCGCGTGCCGGGTTGCTGAACATCGTCGGCGGTTGTTGCGGCACGACGCCCGAGCACATCGCGCTCATACGCGAGGCGGTGCGCGGTGTCGCGCCGCGGGTGCGTCCGCTCGTGCCGGTCAAATGCCGGCTGTCGGGTCTGGAGCCGCTCGACATCGCCGAAGACAGTCTGTTCGTGAACGTCGGTGAGCGCACCAACGTCACCGGCTCGGCGAAGTTTCGCAAACTGATCGAGGCGGGCGATTACACCGCGGCAGTCGAGGTCGCGCGGCAGCAAGTGGATGCCGGCGCGCAGATCATCGACGTCAACATGGACGAGGGCATGCTCGATTCGGAGGCGGCGATGGTGCGCTTCCTGAATCTCATCGCCGCCGAGCCCGACATCGCGCGCGTGCCGGTGATGATCGATTCGTCCAAGTGGAGCGTGATCGAGGCGGGGCTCAAGTGCGTGCAGGGCAAGTCGATCGTCAACTCGATCAGCCTCAAAGAAGGCGAGGACGCCTTCGTCGCGCAGGCGCGTCTGGTGCGCGCCTACGGTGCCGCGGTCGTCGTCATGGCGTTCGACGAGCAGGGTCAGGCCGACACCGTCGCGCGCAAAGTTGCCATCTGCGAGCGCTCCTATCGCGTCCTGACCGAACGCGTCGGTTTCCCGCCCGAAGACATCATTTTCGATCCCAATATTTTTGCCGTGGCCACCGGCATCGACGAACACGCGAACTACGGCGTCGATTTCATCGAGGCGACGCGGCTCATCAAAGAGCGCCTGCCGCATGCGATGATCAGCGGCGGCGTCAGCAACGTGTCGTTCTCGTTCCGCGGCAACGACCCGGTGCGCGAGGCGATGCACAGCGTGTTCCTCTACCACGCGATTCGCGCCGGGATGGATCTCGGCATCGTGAACGCCGGGCAGCTGGCGATCTACGCCGACATCGAGTCCGAGTTGCGCGAAACCGTCGAGGACGTGATTCTCAATCGTCGCGCCGACGCGACCGAGCGGCTGCTGGCGGTCGCCGGTCGCTACAAGGGCGAGACCGGCGTGCGTCGCGAAGCCGACTTGCAATGGCGAAATTTTCCCGTCGCCAAGCGACTCGAGCACGCGCTCGTCAAAGGAATCGACGAATACATCGTCGCGGATACGGAAGCGGCGCGGCTCGAGGCCGAGCATCCGATCCGCGTCATCGAAGGGCCGTTGATGGACGGCATGAACGTGGTCGGTGATCTGTTCGGCGCGGGCAAAATGTTTTTGCCGCAAGTGGTCAAAAGCGCGCGCGTGATGAAGCGCGCCGTCGCGCATCTCATTCCGTTCATCGAGTCGGGCAAGAGCGGCGGCATGCGCTCGAACGGCAAGATCGTGCTCGCCACCGTCAAGGGCGACGTGCACGACATCGGCAAGAACATCGTCGGCGTGGTTTTGCAGTGCAACAACTTCGAGGTGATCGATCTCGGGGTGATGGTGCCGACCGAAAAAATCCTCGACGTCGCGCGACGCGAGAACGCGGCCATCATCGGCCTTTCGGGCTTGATCACGCCGTCGCTTGACGAGATGGTGCACGTGGCGCGCGAGATGCAGCGCGAGGGCTTCGACGTGCCGTTGCTGATCGGCGGTGCCACCACGTCGCCGGCTCATACCTCGGTCAAGATCGCGCCGCAGTATCGTCACCCCGTCGTCTACGTCAAAGATGCCTCGCGTGCGGTGGGCGTATGCCAGTCCTTGATCGGTCGCGACACCCGGGCCGCGTTCGCCGCGAAAATTGCCGCCGAGCACGAGCAGCGGCGAGAACAGCATGCCGCCAAGACCGTGAAGCAACCGGCCGCGACGCTCGAGCAGGCGCGTGCCAACCGCGCACGCATCGATTGGGCGGCTTATCGACCCGCAGCGCCCTTGCGTCCCGGCGTGCAGGTGTTCGAGCGTTATCCGCTCGAGAAGTTGCTCGATTACATCGACTGGATGCCGTTCTTCAATGCGTGGGAGTTCGCCGGCAAGTTCCCCGATGTGCTCACCGACCCCGTCGTCGGCGAGGCGGCGAGCAATCTCTATGCCGACGCGCGTCGCATGCTCAAGAAGATCGTCGCCGAGAAATGGTTGCAGGTGCGCGCCGTGGTCGGCGTTTTCCCGGCCAATGCCGTCGGCGACGATATCGAGCTCTACGTCGACGAGGCGCGCGGCAGCGTGCTCACGACGCTCAATCATCTGCGCCAGCAAAAGGGCAAGCCCGAGGGTTTGCCGCACGAGTGCCTCGCCGACTACGTGGCGCCGCGCGCATCGGGCGTGGACGATTGGGTGGGTGCGTTCGCGGTGACCGCGGGCATCGGCATCGAGACGCACGTGGCGCGCTTCGAAGCGGCGCACGACGATTACTCGGCGATACTTTTGAAGGCGCTCGCCGATCGGTTCGCCGAAGCGGCCGCCGAGCATTTCCACGAACTTACCCGGCGCGAAATCTGGGGCTATGATGCCGCCGAACAACTCACCAATCAGCAGCTGATCGCCGAAGAATATCGCGGCATCCGCCCGGCGCCCGGCTATCCCGCGTGCCCCGATCACACCGAAAAAGCCAAGCTTTGGCAGTTGCTCGACGTCGAGCGCAACACCGGCATCCGTTTGACCGAGAGTTTCGCGATGTACCCGACGGCGTCGGTGAGCGGGTTCTACATCGCGCATCCGCAGGCGCATTACTTCGCGGTCGGCAAAGTCGATCGTGATCAGGTCGCAGATTACGCGCGCCGCAAGGGCGCGGATGTCGCGATCACGGAGCGGTGGCTTGCGCCGAATCTCGGCTACGAGCCCGGTTGAGCGTCGCGCCGGATCAGGGCTTGCGCTTCGGCTCTTCGTCGTCCAGTTGCTTCAGATACGACTCGCCGCCGAGCGCGCGCATCTGACCCATGATGAATTCGCTGCGGCGCTGCACGTAGGCCGAAGGGGTCGCGGCGCGCATGCGCGCGGGTGAGGGCAGTACGGCGGCAAGCGTCGCAGCCTCGCGACGCGTGAGGCGCGCGGCGCTCTTGCCGAAAAACTTGCGGCTCGCCGCTTCGACCCCGTAGGTGTCCGGTCCGAATTCGGCGACGTTCAGATAGACCTCGAGGATGCGTTCTTTGGGCCACAGCCCTTCGACCAGCACCGTGAACCAGACTTCGAGTCCCTTGCGCAGATAGCTGCGCCCCGACCAAAGAAAAAGATTCTTCGCCACCTGCTGCGAAATCGTGCTCGCACCGCGAGTCTTGCGACCTTTCGCGTTGTAGCGGATGGCTTGCCGGATCGAGTCGAAGTCGAAACCTGCGTGAAAGGGGAACAGCTGATCCTCGGAGGCGATGACCGCGATCGCCGCGTGCGGTGAGATCTCTTCGAGCGGCACCCAGTCGTAGTCGTTCGCGCGACCGAAATCACCGGCTGCGAGCGACGCGAGCCGGTTTTCGATCATGAATGCCGAGGTGAGAGGCGGCACGAATCGCAGCAGCAGCACGGCGAGCACGCTCGCGGCGACCGCCGCGAGCAGTGTCTGCAGCAACCAGCGTACGATTCGGCGCCCGTTCATGCGCCGCGGGCAACCCTGGTCAGTCCGCCGCGGCCAGACGCCGCACGGAGTGGATGACGACGTCGTCGACCGGCACGTCCGCATGACCGCGACGACGACCGGTGGCGACCGCGGCGATGGCATCGATCACGTCCATGCCCTCGATCACGCGACCGAACACCGCATAACCGTAGTTGCCCGGCGCGTGATTCAAAAAATCGTTGTCGGTGAGGTTGATGAAGAACTGCGAGGTCGCGCTATTGATGTCGTTCGTGCGCGCCATCGCCAAGGTCCCGCGCAGGTTTTCGAGACCGTTGGTCGCCTCGTTGCGAATCGGCGCCTGCGTTTCCTTAGGTTCGAGACCGGGGAGCATGCCGCCGCCCTGGATCATGAAGCCCGGAATGACGCGATGGAAGAGCGTACCGTCGAAGAACGCTTCGTCGACATAGCGCAAAAAGTTGGCGACCGTCTCGGGGGATTCCCCGTCGAACAGTTCGACGTCGAAGCGGCCGGCGGTGGTTTCGAAACGCAGCATCAGAGTTACTCCGGGTGTGACGAGCGGGTGATCGGCGCGGCAGCTTGTGTGAGTCGTTCGTGGCCAGCCAGATCGGGGTGCGAGACTACGTGACCGAAACCCCCGGACACAAGCAGGGCGCGCACCGCCGGGCCCTGGGTGTGGCCATGCTCCAGCAACAGCCAGCCGTCCGCTTCGAGATGCCGAGGCGCGTGCGCGATGATGCTGCGCAGGGCGGCGAGCGCGTCTTGCCCGGGCGTCAGTGCCGCGCTCGGTTCGAAGCGGAGCGAGTCGCCGCGCATCACAGGGTCGTCGGCGGCGACGTAGGGCGGGTTCGAAATCACGATGTCGAAGCGCTGCGCGGCTACGGGCGCAAACCAATCGCCGAGCAGAAACCGCACTTGCGGCAAGCGCAAGCGCGCGGCGTTGTCTTGCGCGATCAGCAGCGCAGCGGCCGAGCGATCGATGGCGGTGATGTTCCAGTGCGGGCGCTCGTGTGCGAGCGCGAGCGCGATCGCTCCGGAGCCCGTGCCGAGATCGACGATGTTCGGTACTCGCCCGAGCCTGCGCTCGAGTGCGTCGCCGAACTGCAGCGCGCGTTCGACCAGGAGTTCCGTTTCGGGGCGCGGCACCAGCACGTCGGGCGACACCCGCAACGTCAATGACCAAAACTCGCGTTCGCCGGTGAGATAGGCGAGCGGTTCGCCGCGCGCGCGTCGCGCGCTCCACTGTTGCAGTCGCGCGCGCTCGTCCGGCCCTACCCGGCGCAGTGGCTCGGTGAGCAAGGTCGCGCGCGGCAGGTCGAGACAGCGCAGCACGAGCCATTCGGCTTCGGTCGCGGCCGACTCGCCCAATGGCGCCAGTGTCTTGCGGCAATCACGCAGCGCATCCGCGAGCGTGCAACTTGGGTCTGCGGGGGTCGTCATGGGTCAAGTCTGACACGCGGCATGCTCTGGTAAAGTCCGCCTCGCATGACTTCTTCATCAACCGCGACGCCGTCGGCGGCGCAAACGGCCGTCACCGTGCTCGAGGACGGTTTCGCGCTCTTCAAACAAAGCGCCGTCGAATGCCTGCCTTTGTCCGTGCTCGCGGTGGCGGTGGGGCAGTGGCCGCAACTGACGGGGCTCAGTCATTCTTCGCGTCCCGGGGCATTCTTGTTGACCTGCATCGCCGCCGCGCTCGGCTGCTGGTTGTTGACCTTGATCGTCTTGCGTCAGGCGGCCATGCAGTCCGCGACGCCGACCCCCTGGAGGGTATCGCTGCGCCTCGCCACGCGACGCCTGCCGTCCTTGTTGTTGCTCGTGATCGCGATGCTGCTGATCGTCGTCGTCGGACTCGCCGTGCTGATCGTGCCCGGCGTGTATCTGGCCGTCGCCGCCTTGCCCGCGTTTTATCTGCTGATCATCGAAGGCCTGTCCGTGCGTGCGGCGCTCGATGGCGCGCTGCAACTCGTGCGCAAGCGCTGGTGGCAAAGCGCGTACGTGCTGTTGTTGGTCGGGATCGGCGTGCTGGTGTTGTTCACGATCGACATCGCGCTCAATCTCGTCGTGACGCAGCTCACCGGACGTTTGCCGTCGGCGGGCGTGTCGGGCGTGATCGGTTTGCTCGTCAGTGCGGCCTTTCAACCGTTCTGCATCGCCGTCGGCTTCATGCAGTACCGGTTTCTTCGGCAAGCAGCTCCGCCTGATGTTCCTGTTGCAGAGGCTGGATGACCTCTTCGAGGCGACCTTCCATGATCTGCTCGAGTTGGTAGAGCGTGAGTTCGATGCGATGGTCGGTCACGCGGCCTTGCGGAAAGTTGTAGGTTCGAATTCGTTCCGAGCGATCGCCGCTGCCGACCTGCAGTTTGCGCGAGCGCGCTTGCGCCGCTTCACGTTTCTCGCGTTCCGCCGCTTCGAGTTTCGCGCGCAACAGCGCGAGTGCACGGCTGCGATTTTTGTGTTGCGAGCGTTCGTCCTGGCATTCGACCACGATGCCGGTGGGCAAATGCGTGATGCGGATCGCCGAGTCGGTTTTGTTGACGTGCTGACCGCCCGCGCCCGATGAGCGAAAGGTGTCGATGCGCAGTTCGGCCGGGTTGATTTCGACTTCTTCGAGTTCTTCGAGTTCGGGCAGGATGGCCACCGTCACCGCCGACGTGTGTATGCGCCCCTGCGCCTCGGTCGCCGGCACGCGTTGCACGCGGTGCGTGCCCGATTCGAACTTCAAGCGCGAAAACGCACCTGGTCCGATCACGCGGCAGATCACTTCGCGATAGCCGCCGTGCTCGCCCGGGCTCTCGCTCAGCGTTTCGACCTGCCAACCTTGGCGTTCGGCGTAGCGCACGTACATGCGCAGCAAGTCGCCGGCGAAGATTGCCGCTTCGTCGCCGCCCGTGCCGGCGCGGATTTCGAGGAACACGTTGCGCGCATCGCGCGGGTCGACCGGCACCAGCATGCGACGCAGTTCGAGTTCGTCGGTCGCGAGCTTCGTTTGCAGGCGTCGCACTTCTTCGTCGCCGAGCACACGCATTTCGGGGTCGGCATCGGCGGCGAGACCGTGCGCGGCTTCGAGCTCGCGTTCGGTGCCGACGTACGCGCCGTAGCGTTCGGCCAACGGTGTGAGTTTCGCGTACTCGACCGACAGGTCGCGAAATTCGCGCGAGCCGCCGTCCGTCCCGGGGTCCGCAAGCAGGCGGCCGACTTCTTCGTAACGGTCGCGGCTGCGCTCGAGGCGCTGACGGATGGAATCTTTCATGCCGGTGCAATTCTACCGCGTACCGCACGGATCTTTGCGCGGCGCGATTCCGTGATAGTCTGCGGTCGATGCGCTCCTCCAGTCTGTTCGGCGCGGCCATCCTCGCGCTTTTATGCTCATTCGCGACCCTCGCGCGCGCGGCCGAGTCGACCGAAGTCGCCGATCGCGACGGTCGTGTGCTCGCCGGTGATGCCGCTCTCAAAAAAGGTGATTGCCGCGCGGCGGCCGAGGCCTACGTGCAGGCGGCGGCGACCGATCGCAATCCGCGGGTGGCGCGTCGCGCGCTGGGCGTCGCCGATTTTTGCAAACACCTGCCTGCCCAATGGCAGGCCGCACGACGGTTGTACGAACTCGATCCCGAGAATCCCGACGCCTTGCGTGCCGTGGGGGTCGCTGCGCTCGATGCATGGCAAATCGATTTTGCACGGCGCGCATTCACCGAGTTGCTCGCGAAGCCCGACGTCGATCCGGCGCGCGCGTGGGGCGAGATTCTTCCGCCGCTGACCGAGGGCGCGCAGACCGTCGCCGCGTGGCGCGTGTTCGAAACGTTGGTGCCGCGCGATCAAGTCGACGGCGACGTGTTGTTGCAGTTGGCGACCATGGCCTGCAACGCCGACGATTTGGCGCCCTGCGCCGACTTGCTCGCGGCGGCGCGCATCAAGGGCGTGGGCAATGATCCGCGCTCGACGCGCATGGCGGCCGCGCTCGCGGTGGGGCAAGGCGACGCGGCGCGTGCGCTGCTTGAAGCGCAACGTGCAGCCAAAGACGACCCGGTCAATCAGCGTTATGCGGTGGTCGAGACCTTGTTCGCGCTCGATCGCATCGACGAAGCACGCATCGAACTCGGTCGCATCGCCAGCGACAAATCGCAGGCAGCGGAAGCGGATCGCAGGCTCGGTTTGCTCGATCTGTCGAGCGGCGATCTCGTGGCCGCGGAGCGCCGTTTCGGTGCACGACTCGAGCGCAAAGAGGGTGCCGGCGAGGCGCTGTACTATTTGGCGGTGATCGCCGAGCGACTCGGGCGCACCGATGCCGCGTTGCGCGGTTACCAGCAATTGATCGCCGCGGGCGGTGCGCTTACGGTACGCACGCGTGCCGCGCAGTTGCTGATCGCGAGCGGCGAGCGCGAGACCGCGACCGCGTTGTTCGACGATTTGCTGCGCGGCAATGCCGACACCGTCATCGACGTCGAGCTCGCGCGCGCCAACGTGTTCGCCGAGGCCGGAGAGTTCGACCTCGCGCTTGCGGGTCTCGATGCCGCCTTGCAGCGCCGTCCTTCCCATCCGCAACTGCTTTACCAGCGCGCCGTGACCCTAGATGCCGCGAGCCGTACGCGCGAGGGCGTCGCGGTGCTAGAGCAGATGCTGCGCGACCGTCCCGACGAGGGCACGGTGATGAACGCGCTCGGCTACACGCTCGCCGATCGCAAGCTGCAGTTGTCGCGCGCGGAGAAACTCATCCGCGCGGCGCTCGCGCAGCGTCCGGACAACGCAGCGTTCATCGACAGCCTCGGCTGGGTGCGATATCGCCGTAACGATCTCAAGTCGGCGCGTACCTTGCTGACGCGCGCCTATGCGCTGTCGCGTCAGGCGGAGATTGCCGCGCATCTCGGCGAGGTGTTGTGGGAATCGGGCGATCGTGCGGGAGCGAGTGCCGTGTGGGCACGCGCGCTCGCGAGCTCACCCGAATCGAAGCCCTTGCGTGCCGTGCACGATCGTTACGCGCCGCCGCCCAAATCTTCGGGTACGCACTGAGCGGCGCGACGCGGGCGGTCATGATGTCGCGCCTCGTCTTCGTTTTGGTCACGCTTGCGCTCGGTGCCTGCGCGAGTCTGCCGCCCGCCAACGTGCTTGCGCCGCCGAGCGATCCTCTGGCGCTGCGCGATGCTTTGCAGCGCGTGGAGCGCTACGAGCTTTCCGGTCGCCTCGCGATGGCGATCGCCGACGAGGGCTACACGGCCAACGTGCACTGGCGCCAACGCGGCCTCGCCACCGACCTTGCGCTCGACGGCCCGCTCGGCCTCGGCGGTTTGAACATCGTCTTCGGGCCCGAGCAGTTCACGCTGCGGGGGGCTGATGGCGCACGCTTCGACGACGCAGCTGCCCGCGCTGAGATCGAACGCCGACTCGGGGTTGCGCTGCCCTTGGCCTCGTTGCGCTATTGGTTGTTGGGCGTTCCCGACCCCGCCGGGTCCTCGGTCGATCTGCCGCCCGAGCCGGGTTCGGCGACGCGCGGCTTCGAGCAGCAGGGGTGGCAGGTGCGTTTCCGCGAGTACGTGCCCTGGGCACGCTCGAGTTGGTCGTTGCCGCGGCGGCTCGAGATCTCGAGTGGCGCGGGTCGCGCCCGTGCCCGGTTGGTCGTCGAGCGCTGGCAGGAGTTTCGGCCATGAGCCTGATCTGGTGGCCGGCGCCGGCCAAGTTGAATCTCGGTCTGCGGGTCGTAGGACGTCGACCCGACGGCTACCACGAACTGCAAACCGTTTTTCAAATCATAGACTTGGCGGATGAACTTGCGTTCGAGCCCAGGTCGGACGGCACGATCACGCGGCTCTCGGACGCGGCCTCCGGGGCCGATGCGCTGGCCGCCGTCGCCCCGGGCGACGATCTGTGCGTACGGGCGGCGCTTGCGCTACGCGCAGCGAGCGGCCTGCGTACCGGGGTCACCATCCGGATCCGCAAACGCATCCCCTTGGGCGGCGGTCTGGGGGGTGGCAGCTCGGACGCGGCGACCACCTTGTGCGTGCTCGACCGGCTCTGGGATACCCGGCTGGGGGCGGCGGAGCTCGCCAAACTCGGGCTCGCCCTCGGCGCCGACGTCCCCGTCTTCGTGCACGGACACAGCGCCGTGGGTGAGGGTGTAGGCGAGCGCCTGACGCCCGTGAGCCTGCCGGCGCGCTGGTTTCTCGTGCTGCATCCCGGGGTCGCGGTGGCGACCAAGGATGTATTCCAGGCTCCTGAATTGACACGAAATTCTGCCATCCTCACAATACCGGCCCTTTTGGCGTCGGGTGACGGGAACGACTGCGAGCCGGTGGTGCGACAGCGCTTTCCGGATGTGGCCGCCGCGCTCGACTGGCTGGGTGGTTACGCGAGCGCGCGGCTCACCGGCACCGGGGCGTGCATCTACGCAACGTTCGAGTCGGCCGACGCAGCCGCCGAAGTTGCGCGCAAGGTGCCGCCGCGTTGGCGGTCGTGGGTGGTGCGCGGACTTTCGGACTCGCCTTTGCGCAAGCGCCTCGAGGAAGTTTAGAGACCGAATTCGTCGATTTTGCTGGGGTGTCGCCAAGTGGTAAGGCAGCGGGTTTTGATCCCGCCATTCGGAGGTTCGAATCCTTCCACCCCAGCCAGTTCGGCCCGTGCCGATCGGAGAGGCTCGCTTGGATAGCCAAACTTTGGCCCTGTTCACCGGCAACGCGAATCCCGCGTTGGCGCAGGAGATTGCGCGCCATTTGATGGTGCCGCTCGGTCGCGTCTCCGTGGGTCGGTTCAGCGACGGCGAGGTGAACGCGGAGCTGATGGAAAACGTGCGCGGTCGCGACGTGTTTCTGATCCAGCCCACCTGTCCGCCGGTCAACGACAACCTGATGGAACTTTTGATCATGGCCGATGCGGCGCGTCGCGCGTCCGCCGGCAGCGTCACGGCGGTCGTGCCCTACATGGGCTACTCGCGCCAGGATCGTCGGCCGCGTGCCACGCGTTCGGCGATCTCCGCGAAGCTGGTCGCGGACATGATGGTCGCCGCCGGCATCCAGCGCGTGCTCACCGTCGATTTGCACGCCGAGCAGATCCAGGGTTTCTTCGACATTCCGGTCGACAACGTCTATGCCTCGCCCGTGTTGCTCGGCGACGCGTGGCGTCAGGGTTACGAGAACATGATCGTCGTGTCGCCGGACGTCGGCGGCGTGGTGCGTGCGCGCGCGCTCGCCAAGCGTCTCGACGACGTCGAACTCGCCATCATCGACAAGCGTCGCCCGCGACCGAACGAATCGAAGGTGATGAACATCATCGGCGAAGTGTCCGGCAAGACCTGCGTGCTGATCGACGACATGGTCGACACCGCGGGCACGCTGTGTCTTGCGGCGCAAGCGCTGAAGGACGAGGGGGCGACCAAGGTCGTCGCCTACATCACCCATCCCATCCTCTCCGGCTCGGCCGTGGAGAAGATTTCCAAGTCCGCGCTCGATCAACTGGTGGTGACCGACACCATCCCGTTGTCGCCCGCGGCAAAACAATGCGGACGGATTCGCCAACTTACGGTGGCGGGTCTGCTCGGCGAGACGATACGACGCATTCGCGACGAAGAGTCGGTGAGTTCGTTGTACGTCGATTGAGGCCGTTCTGGTCGCGGAACGGTCTATCTTCAACCTCAGGAGTCATAGTCAATGAAAATTTCTTTCGAACTGGCCGCGGAAGCCCGCGACGACGAAGGCAAAGGTGCGAGCCGCCGCCTGCGTCATGCGGGCCGTGTTCCGGCCATCCTCTACGGCGGCAAGCGCGATCCGCGCATGCTGTCGCTCAATCACGAAAAGCTGGTCACGCTGATCGACGATGAGAAGTTCTATTCCACCATCATCGGTCTGAAGGTCGGCGACGAGACGCAAGCGGCGATCGTCAAAGATCTGCAGATGCATCCGGCCAAAAACCAGGTGTTGCACGTCGATCTGCAGCGCGTGCTGCCGGAGGAGAAGATCCGTCTGCGCTTGCCGATCCACTTCAAGGGCGAGGCGGCTTCGCCGGGCGTGAAGACGCAGGGCGGCATTGTCTCGCATCGTCTCGCCGACATCGAAATCACCTGCCTGCCGAAAGATCTGCCCGAAGAAATCGTGCTCGATCTGTCGCAGATGAAACTCAACGAGTCGAAGTACATCTCCGACATCGCGCTGCCGGCCGGCGTCGTCGCCACGGCCGTGTTGCACAAGAAGGACCAGGTGGTGGTGTCGATCCACAGCCCGCGCGCCGAGGAGCCGGACACCCCGGCGGCCGAAGCTGCGGCTGCGGCGGCCACTGCGGCGCCTGCGGCAGCGGGCGACGCGAAGAAGGAAGAGCCGGCCAAGAAGGACGCGAAGAAGTAATTCTTCGGCCTCGTGCCTGCTGCGGGAGGCCGCCCGACGGGCGGCCTCCTTTTTTGCGGGGTGTTTCGACGGAAGAGTCAGGTGGCGCGTACCGATCTCAAACTCATCGTGGGTCTCGGCAATCCGGGTACGAAATACGTCCGGACGCGACACAACGCGGGGTTCTGGTTCGTGGAGGAGCTCGCGCGCCGTCACGGGGGCGTGTTTCGCGGCGAGTCGAAACATCAGGGAGAGCTCGCGCGCGTGCGCATCGACGCCGGCGAACTCTGGTTGCTGAAGCCCTCGACCTTCATGAATCGCAGTGGCGCGTCGATCGCCTCGGTCGCGAACTTCTATCGCATCCCGCCCGCCGAGATTCTGGTTGCACACGATGAGCTCGATCTGCCCGCCGGCGTCGTGCGCCTCAAGCACGGTGGCGGGCATGGCGGACACAACGGACTGCGCGACACGAGCGCCGCGATCGGTGCCGACTACTGGCGGTTGCGCATCGGCATCGGTCATCCGGGTCACAAAGATCTGGTGCTCGATTACGTGCTGCAGAGCGCATCGCAGTCCGACGAAGCGGCGATTCGCGCGGCCGTGGATGCGGCGGCGGACGCCATGCCGGTATTGCTCGAACAAGGGGCCGAGAAGGCCATGACTCGCCTGCATACGCAGGCGTAAACGACAGGATAGAACCATGGGTATCAAGTGCGGCATCGTCGGTCTTCCGAACGTCGGCAAGTCGACGCTCTTCAATGCGCTCACGCGCTCGACCATCGCGGCGGAAAATTATCCGTTCTGCACGATCGACCCCAACGTCGGCATCGTGCCCGTGCCCGACCCGCGACTCGAACAACTCGCGGCCATCGTGAACCCGGAGCGCATTCTGCCGACCACGGTCGAATTCGTGGACATCGCCGGCATCGTCAAAGGCGCCTCGACCGGTGAAGGCCTGGGCAACAAGTTTCTCGCCAACATTCGCGAAGTCGACGCGATCGCGCATGTCGTGCGTTGCTTCGTCAACGACGACATCGTGCACGTCGCCGGTCGCATCGATCCGCTCTCGGACATCGAGATCATCAACACCGAACTGGCGCTCGCCGATCTGGAAACGGCCGAGAAGGCTTTGCAGCGCGCCGAGAAGGCCGCCAAGACCCAGGACAAAGAAGCGATCAAGGCGCGCGACGTCGTGCGGCGCGTGCGCGACGCTTTGAACGAAGGCCAGCCCGTGCGTGCGCTCGCCTTCGACGAGACCGAGCGACCGATCGTGCGCGACATGCAGCTCATGACCTACAAGCCCGTGCTCTACGTCGCCAACGTGCAGGAGAACGGGTTCAAAGACAACCCCATGCTCGATGCCGTAACCGCGCTCGCGGCGCGCGAGAGCGCACAGGTGGTCGCCGTGTGTGCCGCGATAGAAGCCGAGATCGCGCAACTCGACGACGCGGACCGCGCCGACTTCCTGGCGGAACTCGGGCTCGCGGAGCCGGGACTCAATCGGGTCATTCGCGCCGGTTACGCCTTGCTCGGCCTGCAAACCTATTTCACCGCGGGCGTCAAAGAAGTGCGCGCATGGACGGTGAAGAAAGGCGCGACTGCGCCGCAGGCGGCCGGCGTCATCCACACTGATTTCGAGCGCGGGTTCATCCGTGCCGAGGTGATCGCGTTCGACGATTACGTCGCGCTCAAAGGCGAGCACGGTGCGAAAGAGGCCGGCAAGTTGCGGCTCGAGGGCAAGGAGTACATCGTGCGCGAGGGCGACGTGATGCATTTCCGATTCAACGTCTGATCGGTCGGAAGCTCGTCGCGTGGAAGGTTTTCTCATCAGCACCGGCGTCGTGGCGCTCGCCGAGATCGGCGACAAGACGCAGTTGCTCGCCATGGTGCTTGCCGCCAAATACCGCAAGCCCGTACCCATCATCTTGGGGATATTGGTGGCGACGCTGCTCAATCATGCGGTCGCCGGTGCCGTCGGTGCGTGGGTCGCGGCGGCGGTCGGGCCGGATCTCATGCGCTGGATCTTGGGTGCGTCGTTCGTCGCCATGGGTCTTTGGATACTCGTGCCCGACAAACTGGACGAGACCGAGGAGAGCGGGCCGCGCTTCGGCGTATTCCTGACCACGCTGTTCGCGTTTTTCGTGGTGGAGATCGGCGACAAAACCCAGATCGCCACCGTCGCGCTCGCAGCCAAATACGAGCCGCTCGCTGCCGTCGTGGCGGGCACGACGCTCGGCATGATGCTCGCCAATGTGCCCGCGGTGCTGGTCGGCGAGGCGGCCGCGCGCAAGTTGCCGATGAAGGTCGTACACGGCGTTGCCGCAGCGATCTTCATCGTCATCGGCGCGTTGATTCTGCTCGGTGTCGATCGGATGGCCTAGCGGTTATGCTATCGCCACGATGAACACGAATCCCAGAAACGCCCCGTTCGGCAGCGTGCTCGCAGGCACCATGGCGGTCGCACACTATCGCGACGGCGCCTGGGGGCCGACCGAGTTCCGCAACACCGGTCCGCTCGAGATCCACCCCGCATCGCATGCGTTGCATTACGGCAGCGAATGTTTCGAAGGCTTCAAGGCCTACAAGCACGCCGACGGATCGGTGCATGTCTTTCGCCTCGATGCGCACATCGCGCGCATGCAGAACAGCGCGCGTCTGCTCGTGCTGCCCGAGCCCGACCCGGGTCAGTTGCGCGACGCCGTGCTCGAGGTCATCGCGCGCGTGCGTGCCGATGTTCCGGAAGCCCCTGGCGCGCTCTATTTGCGTCCTTTGTTGTTCGGCACGACGCCCAACATCGGCGCGGCCGCGACACCGTCGACCGAAGCCATGCTCGTCGTGCTCGCGAGCCCCGTGTGGGATTACTTCGCCGGCGGCATGAAGCCGCTCAAAATTCTGGTCGAAGAGCATGCGCAGCGCTGCGCGCCGCATCTCGGCATGGTCAAAACCGGTGGCAACTACGCCGCAGCCATGGGCCCGACGCTCGCGGCACGCAAAAAATACGGTGTCGATCAGGTGTTGTTTTGCCCCGGCGGTTCCGTGCAGGAAACCGGCGCCTCCAATTTCGTGTTGTTGCGGGCGGGCGAGTTGTTGACGCGCAGTCTCGACAGTTCATTCCTGCATGGCGTCACGCGCGATTCTTTGCTGACGCTCGCGCGCGATCTCGGCTATCGCACCGACGAGCGCGTGTTCGACGTATCCGAGTTGCTCGCCTGGGCGCGTGACGGCGAGGCGGCGCTCTCGGGCACGGCCGCCGTGTTGTCGGGCGTGGGTACGCTGGTGCACGAGGAGCGCGAGATTCCGGTCGGCGATGGTCAGATCGGTCCCGAAACCCTGCGCCTGCGCAACGCGCTCGTCGCGATTCAGCAGGGCACTGCGGCCGATCGCCACGGCTGGCTCACGCGCGTTCGGTGAGCCGCTGCGGCGCCCGAACCGCATCGTCTTGACACTTGGATAGGGCGCGGCGAAACTCGCGCCCCCGCTCGAATCTTCGGCGGATTGCGGCTCGGAAAGGTAGCTCAGCTGGTTAGAGCACGGCACTCATAATGCCGGGGTCGAGGGTTCGAGTCCCTCCCTTTCCACCAACATCTTCGCATCCCACTTCATCTCCCACAGCCGATCCACTTCGTGGCAGGTGCAGCAGCTGTCGCGCAGAGCTCTTGGATTGCTGATGGCGATGCGACCGCGCTGGGGTTCGATCGCGCCCAGTGTCGCCAGTCGGGTGAGCGCGCCGGCGACCACTTCGCGCTTCAAAGAAAGGCAGTCGCCGAGCATCTCGTGCGTGACATGCACCACGGGCAAGGGACTGCGTGCGCGGACCGCGAGCAGCCAGCGTGCCGTGCGCGCCTCGGCGGCGTGCCGACTGATGCAGTACGCCTGCACGGACAATTCCTGCACGACGTAGTTGAGGTAATCGAGCAGGATCGGCGCGATGCGGGGTGATTGATAGAGCGGCTCGAGATCTTCCCAGCGGATCGCGATCGCATCGCCCGGTTGCACGGTGCGGTATCGATAACGCACGGGTGCCGGATGCGCGAACGACGCCATGCCGAACGACCCGTCGCGACCGATCACGCTGACGCCCGATATCCAGCCGTCGGGCATCGTTGTTTGCGCAGCGACGACGGCGGTGGTCGGGAAGATGATGAAGTCACGGCTCGGCAGAGCGTCGAATGGGTCGCTGCCGTGCATGAGCTGCAACCCATGAATGTCGGGGCTGCCGAGCGAGCCTTGCGCCTCGATGAATCGATCGAGCAGGTAGTTGCCGTGATGCGTGCTGGTGCGGGATGTCATCGGGTATCGGTGCGTAGACGCTGAAGTTGTGCGAGAAAAGACGCCGCGCCGCGATCGACGTTGCCTTGCCAATCTTCGGCGGCGTTTTCATCGGCGCTGTCCGAGACGAATTTGAACGAGCGCCACGGTATCTGCAAGCGCCGGCAAACCGCGGCAATGGCGAACAGTTCCATGTCCACCACGTCGACGCGATGCTCGTGCAGCCACGGGTCGACGGTGGTGACGAAGCGATCGCCCGTGGCGCAAGTGAGCGTCCCGAAGCCAGATTCGATCACCCCCACGCAGTCGTCGAACGGCGTGCGTCCGCGAGGTGCGATCGGTTCGGCGAGCATGTCGTGCTGTACGACCCGCGCGATCTCGTGCAGGCCGCGAGTTTTCGCATCGATGGCGCCGGCGGTGCCGAAGTTGATCACCATCGAAGCGGGTGTGGAGAGCAGGGCCTCGGTCAGTGCCATTGCGGCATTGACCTTGCCGACGCCCGTGAACAGCACGGCGTAGTCATCGGGCATAGCGCAGTCACGTAGCTCGTCGCGCAGCGCCGTCACGATCAAGGGTCTCACGTTCGACTCCTCCTGATCGCATTGTAGCCCGATCAGCGCATCATCAGTGCATCACGCGCGAGAGTCTCACTCGCCGTCACGCCGAACGGAACGAATCGCGGCGATTCCTGTGACGATCGGCGAGCCGCCCAAGATCACGGCGAGCGCGACGCCTGGACTGATGAACCCGCCATCGCCATCGGCGAGCGCAAACTCGAATCGCAGCGCCCAGACTGCAACGACGACGCCGAGTAGTACGGTGAGCGCGGCGGCGATCAAGCGTAATGCGCGCATGGGCGTCCCTCTCATGATCCGACCGGATGCATGGTGACGCGAGAATCACTGATGTTCGGCGTGCTGTCGCACGCAGCGGCATGCGTGCGATGGCAAGGCGGCCGCCGATCAACTGCGGGTCTTGGTGCGACCCGGGCGCAGGGTGCGCGTCGGAGCGTCGATGGGCAGCGCGGTTTCGTATTTGACTTGTTTTAGGGCGAACGAGGAGCGGATGCTCGCGATGCCCGGGATGCGGGTCAGTTCATCGACAATGAAGGCCTGCAAGGCCTCGACGTCGGAGACCACGACGCGCAGCAGATAGTCGGAGTCGCCGGTCATCAGATAGCACTCGAGTACTTGCGGGAAGCGTCGCACCGTATCTTCGAAGGTCTCGAGCGCCCGATCGACTTGTCGCTCGAGGCTCACCTGGATGAACACGTTGACCCCGAGTTGCAACTTTTGGGGGTCGAGCAGACTCACGTAGCGCTGGATGACGCCGGACTCTTCGAGTGCGCGTACGCGCGCGAGACAGGGCGAGGGCGACAGATGCACGCGCTGCGCCAGTTCGACGTTGGTGAGTTTGGCGTCGCGCTGCAGTTCGGCGAGGATCTTGCGGTCGGTGGCGTCCAGAGTCGATGGCAGCATTTTATTCCGCCTGGTTGATTTTTTAAAGCATAACATGCTGATCGAGCCGCGGATAGCGGCACTGTTTGGCATCTACTGCCGCGCCCGTCTCTCTAAAGTTGCCGGATGAGCATTGCCGACAACGATCCGGAAGAAACCCGTGAGTGGCTGGACGCCTTGCGCGAGAGCGTGGCCGCGGGTGGTCGCGAGCGCGGTCGGTTCCTGCTGCGCACGCTCGAGGAACAAGCGCAGCAACTCGGCATCGTCGCGAACGTCATGCCGTACTCGGCGTACCGCAACACCATTCCGCTCGCCGAACAGGCGGTGCATCCGGGCGACATCGCACTCGAAGAACGCATCACGGCGTTGATGCGCTGGAACGCACTGGCGATGGTGGTGCGCGCCAACAAAGCCTACGGCGAACTCGGCGGGCACGTGGCGACCTATGCATCCGCGGCGGAGATTTTCGAGACCGGCCTCCATCACTTTTTCAAAGGTCCGGATGCAGCCGGTGGTGGCGATCTCGTCTTCTTCCAGCCGCACTCCGCGCCCGGCGTGTATGCGCGGGCGTACATGGAAGGGCGGTTGAGCGAAGCCCAGTTGGCGAACTATCGACAGGAGACGGGCGGAGCGGGTCTGTCATCGTATCCCCACCCTTGGCTGATGCCGGA
The DNA here is from genome assembly GCA_017853555.1 of Steroidobacteraceae bacterium. Lineage (GTDB taxonomy): Bacteria > Pseudomonadota > Gammaproteobacteria > Steroidobacterales > Steroidobacteraceae > UBA964. The sequence continues at coordinate 73,843 of JAFMJH010000003.1, read as the reverse complement.
TTTTTGGCAGTTCCCCACCGGCTCGATGGGCATCGGTCCGATCAACGCGATTTATCAGGCGCGGTTCCTGCGCTATCTCGAGCACCGCGGCCACGCCGACACCGCCGAACGTCGCGTGTGGGGCATCTTCGGCGACGGCGAGATGGACGAGCCGGAGTCGATCGGCGCGCTCACGCTCGCGGCACGCGAGAAGCTCGACAACCTGACGTTCATCATCAACTGCAACCTGCAGCGTCTCGACGGGCCCGTGCGTGGCAACGGCCAGATCATCCAGGAGCTCGAAGCACTCTTCAAAGGCGCGGGCTGGAACGTCATCAAAGTTTTGTGGGGATCGGACTGGGACCCGCTGTTCGCACGCGATCGCGAGCACGCGCTGTTGAAGGCGTTCGCGAACACGGTCGACGGCCAGTATCAAACCCTGGGCGCGAACGATGGCGCCTACAACCAGGAGCATTTCTTCGCGCTCGATCCGGCGCTGCGGGCGCTCGTGGCGCATATGTCGCTCGCCGAAATCGATGCGCTGAAGCGCGGTGGTCATGATCTGCGCAAGCTGTATGCCGCCTTTGCGGCGGCGAGCGCGCATCGCGGGCAACCGACCGTCATTCTCGCCAAGACCAAAAAAGGCTACGGCATGGGTCGCGCCGGCGAGTCGCGCATGACGGCGCATCAGGAGAAAAAACTCGACGTCGACGCCTTGCTCGAGTTCCGTGACCGCTTCGATCTGCCTCTGCGCGACGACGAAGTCGCCGAGCTGCGGTTCATCAAACCGGCCGAGGGCAGTCGCGAACTCGAATACCTGCGCGCCCGCCGCGCCGCGCTCGGCGGCACCATGCCGATGCGACGGCGATCCGCGTCACCGCTTGCGGTACCGCCGCTCGCCGGCTACGCGGGCTTTGCGCTGCGCGCCGAAGACAAAGAAATGTCGACCACCATGGCCTTCGTGAGGCTGCTCGGCAATTTGCTGCGCGACAAAACATTGGGGCCGCGTATCGTGCCCATCGTGGCCGACGAAGCGCGCACGTTCGGCATGGCGAGTCTGTTCCGGCAGATCGGCATCTATGCGCCCGAGGGTCAGCTTTATGAGCCTGAAGATGCGGGCTCGCTCCTGTCGTATCGCGAAAGTCGCGACGGCCAGCTGCTCGAAGAGGGCATCACCGAAGCCGGTGCACTCTCTTCATGGGTCGCGGCGGCCACTTCATACAGCGTGCATGGCGTGCCGCTGTTGCCGTTTTACATCTACTACTCGATGTTCGGCTTCCAGCGCGTCGGCGACTTGATCTGGGCGGCGGCCGATCAGCGTGCGCGCGGATTTTTGCTCGGCGCGACGTCGGGTCGCACCACGCTCGGCGGCGAAGGGCTGCAGCATCAGGACGGATCCAGCCAGCTGATCGCGGCAACCATCCCGAACTGCCGTGCCTACGATCCGGCATTTGCGGGCGAACTCGCGGTGATCCTCGACCATGGCGCGCGTCGCATGCTCGAGCAGGGCATCGACGAGTTCTATTACGTCACGCTCATGAACGAGAATTACCCGCAGCCCGATCTGCCGGCGGGCGCGAGCGAAGACGTGATTCGCGGCGCCTATCGGTTCGCCACGCGCACGCCCGCGCAGGCGCGCACCAAAGCTTCGCCGGTGCGGCTGCTCGGTGCGGGCGCGATCTTGCGTGAAGTGATCGCGGCGGCCGATTGGCTCGCCGACTTCGGCGTGGCGAGCGAAGTGTGGAGCGTGACCAGTTTCGCGGAACTCGCGCGCGAGGGTCGCGAGGTCGAGCGCTGGAACCGACTGCATTCGGGTGAGACGCGCCGCGTGAGTCATCTCGAGCGCTGCTTCGCCGGGGACGCTCCGGTGATCGCCGCTTGCGACTACGTGCGCGCCGTGCCGCAGATGATCGCGAGTTACCTGCCGGGTCAGCGCTTCGTCGCGCTCGGCACCGACGGCTTCGGTCGCAGCGACACCCGCGTCGCGTTGCGTCGGTTTTTCGAAGTCGACCGGGCGCATATCGCGCTCGCCGCGCTCGCTGCACTGGCGGACGAGGGTGCGCTGCCGCACGCGGACGTCGTCGCGGCGAGAACGAGCTTGGCTATCGATCCCGAGGCCGAGGCGAGTTGGCTGCGCTGAGTTGATTCCGAATCGGAACAGGTTTGTGCGTTAGCGCGTTGACGCTGCATCCTTGCGCTCAATAAGGTGAGTTACCCGAAGGCTGGCTTCGGCTAGGGTCCCCCCAAAGGAGCAAACATGTCGCGTCGCAACTTCACCCGTGACTACAAGATCGAAACCGTGCGCCAGATCGTCGGGCGCGGCGTCTCCGCCTCGCAAGCGGCGCGCGAAGTGGGCATACGTCAGAACGTGCTGAGCCGCTGGATCAAGGAATTCGGCATCGCCGCCGAGAAAGCCAACGGCGCGAAATCCTCCGGCAAGCAAAAAAGCGCTCGTCGCGGCGCGGCGCTCGTCGGCAACGGCGCCGAGCTCACCGAAGTGCAGCGATTGCGGCGCGAGCTGCATCGCATCACCTCCGAGCGCGATACCTTGAAAAAGGCCATCGTGTACCTCGCACGCGACGGGCAGCAGCCGGTCGCTTGAACGGACCGCCCAACCCTCGGGCAGGCTGAGGGTTGGGCTTCCTGCTAAACTGCGTGCCCCGGAGGTGATCCGGACGAGGTGCACGCACATGGAATCGATAGGTCCCCCGCAAGCCGATCCGAGCCCGACGGTCAGTCGCAAGGCGTTGTTGCTGGCGTTCGAGAATGCCGGTTTCTGGCGTCCGTTCTTCGCGCTGCTGGTGGACCTGTGCATTTTCGGGGCCGGCGTCGCCCTGGTCGTCATGGAAACCGGGTTGGGTTGGAAGCTCGCGGGGTCTGCGCTCATCACCGCCGGGATCGTGCGCTTGTTCCTCATCGGTCACGATGCCTGTCATGGCAGCTTCTTCAAAAGTCCGCTGCTCAACGACATCTTCGGGCGCGTCGCATTCCTGCCTTCGATGACCGCCTTCAGCTTGTGGGACGTCGGCCACAACGTCGCGCATCACGGCTTCAACAATCTCAAGGGGCGCGACCAGGTCTGGGCGCCGTTCTCGAAAGAAGAATTCGATGCGCTGCCGGGGTATCGGCGCGTGCTCGAGCGCATCTACCGCAGCGGCTTGGGCTGGGGTCTCTATTACTTCGTCGAGTTGTGGTGGAAGAAGCTCTATTTCGCCACGCGTCGGCAGATCGGCGCGAGCCGTGCGAAATATCACTGGGACAGTGCGCTGGTCACGGTGTCGATGGGCGTATGGATCACCTTGGTCGCGATCGCCGCCTACGAAACCGATCAGAACGTCTGGCTGCTGCTGGCGCTCGGCGTGTTCGTGCCGTTCGCGATCTGGAATGCGGTCATGGGTTTCGTGGTGTTCGTCCACCACACGCATCCATCGATCGCCTGGTTCCACAAGCGGCACGATTGGCAGCGTTATCGCGCCTATCTGACCTCGACCGCGCACGTGAAATTGCCGTTCGGTCTCGATCGTCTGCTCCACAACATCATGGAGCACAACGCCCACCATCTGAATCCGCGCATCCCGATGTATTCGCTGCGTCGGGCGCAGCGCATGCTGGAAGAGAAGTTCCAGGACAGCTATCGCAGCTACCGCATGACCTGGCAGACCTATGCCGAGTGTGTGCGCAGTTGCAAGCTCTACGACTACGCGAACCACGCCTGGCTCGACTTTCGAGGTCAGGTCACCGCGCGGGTCGAGCTCGTCGCGACACCCTGACCGCATCCCCGACGCGCAAGGACTCGCCGGCGCCGCGTACCACCGTGGCGTTCTGGCCGAACGTCACGCCTTTGAGTAGCGCGTCGTAGCGAAAGGCGCGCAGCACCTCGAGCGGATCATTTGCGCGCAGCCCGGTCTGCTGGTCCACGCCCGTCATGCCGCAGCGCGTGCAGGGCTTTGCAAAGCGCAAAGTCACCGGACCGATGTCGATCGAGTCGATCGCGTCTTCCTCGAACGCCGCGAGACCTTCGATCACCAGGTTGGGTCGAAAGCGCGTCATCGGCAACGGCTCTGGCAGGCGCGCGTTGAGCGCATCGAGGGATGCGCGATTGCAGACGAGCAGCGGATAACCGTCGGCAAAATGCACCGGCACGGCGACGCCCTCGGTCCACTCGTTGCATTGCATGCGTTGCGTTTCGGCGCCGACGGCAACGAGTTCCGCCGCTATGCCGAGCAGACGTGAAAAGAATTCCGCCGCCGCCGCGCCGGCGCTGCGCGCGAGGACGGTGTCACGCCATACTTCGACGCGTCGCAGCGGTGCGTCTGCGGCCGGCCGTTGCACGTGCAACGGTGCCGTATCGGCTGCCGCGTGCAGCGTGAGTCCGGCATCGGTGATGGCGACGGCGACGCGCGCGAGGGCCGGGTGCGTGCGCTGGGTGATGAAGCGCCCGTTGCCATCCACCACCATCCAGCTGCGGTCGTGTTCGAGTCCGACGGAGCCGATTCGGGCACAATGCAGATCGATCGCCCGACAGGATTTGATCGGATGTACGTGCAAAGAAACGAGACGAACGTCGGCCATCGACGCGAGCGTAGGCGCGGCGCGTCTTTCGGGCAAGCGCGCCTCGCGCGTGCAGGCGGGGCAGGGAGACCGTGAAGCCCCTCTGCGATCTCGAGTTCGCGCATCGGTACGTCGATGCATTGCCCGCCGATCCCGCGCGTCATCCGGGAACGCGGCTTGTCGCCGATGCCTGTTACAGCTTCGTCGAGCCGACGAAGGTGGCTGCGCCGCATCTGCTCGCGTGGTCGGGTCTGCTCGCCGACGAACTTGGGCTGATGCGACCGGGCGAGCGTGATGCAAGCGTACAAATTCTGGCGGGCAATGCGCTCGCCCGCGGCATGCGTCCCTGGGCCGCACGCTACGCGGGGCATCAATTCGGCCACTGGGCCGATCAACTTGGTGATGGTCGGGCGATTTCGCTCGGCGAACTGACGGCACGCGACGGACGGTCGCGCGAGTTGCAACTCAAAGGCGCGGGCATGACGCCGTATTCGCGGCATGCCGATGGTCGGGCGGTGTTGCGATCTTCGCTGCGCGAGTTTTTGTGCAGCGAAGCGATGCATGCGCTCGGCGTACCGACCACGCGCGCGCTGAGTCTCGTCGCCACCGGCGAGACGGTGGTGCGCGACATGTTCTACGACGGCCGCCCGCGGGCCGAGCCGGGCGCCATCGTATGTCGGGTGGCGCCGTCGTTCGTGCGCTTCGGCAATTTCGAGATGCATGCGGCGCGCGGTGAACACGCGATCTTGCGACAGCTCGCCGATTTCGTGATCGCCGAGCATTTCCCCGAACTCGACGGCGCCGATCCCGCGCGTTACGCGCGCTGGTTTCGCGAGGTTTGCGAGCGAACGGCGCGGCTGATGGCGCATTGGATGCGGGTCGGATTCGTGCACGGGGTGATGAACACCGACAACATGTCGATTCTCGGGCTCACGATCGATTACGGCCCGTACGGTTGGCTGGAAACCTGGGATCCCGACTGGACGCCGAACACCACCGATTTCGCGGGGCGTCGCTATGCCTATGCGCGACAGCCGCAGATCGGGGCCTGGAATCTGGCGCGGCTCGCGGGCTCCTTGAAATCTTTGTTTGCCGACGAGGCGCCGCTGCACGAGGGGCTCGATCATTATCGGCAGACCTTCGCACGAACCCATCGGCGCATGTTGGCGGACAAATTGGGGTTCGCCGCGCTCGATCGCGAGGACGACGATGCGCTGCTCGAGGCGATGTATGCCCTGCTTGCGGCACACGAGATCGACGTGCCGATCTTCTTTCGCAATCTCACCCGCCTGCATCGCGATCGTGCAACGACTCCCGATGTTCTGTTGCGCGATGCGCTCTACGATCCCGCAGCCTTCGACGGCGACGCCGGCGTCGAACTGCGAACGCGGTGGTCGCAGTGGTTCGCGCGCTATCGCGCGCGCTCGAGCCTCGATCCTACTTCGCAGGATGTCGCCGCGCGTTGCGCCGGGATGGACTTGATCAATCCTTTGTATTTGCCGCGTAACTATTTGGCGCAACAAGCGATCGAGGCCGCCGAAGCCGGTGATGTATCCGTACTCGAGCGCTTGCTGACCGTGTTGCGAGAGCCCTACCGCGAACAACAGGGTTGTGACGATCTGGCGGCGCGTCGTCCGGAATGGGCGCGCGATCGCCCCGGTTGCTCGGCGCTCTCGTGCAGTTCGTGATCACGCTCGTCCACTTGCGTTGACGTCTGCGCGAGGCGAGCGTAGCCTTCGCATCGTTCGTGAGGTGTCCGAGTCGCTCGCAACGATTCGGGTTAAACGGGAAGTCGGTGGGCTCGCAAAGCCAATCCGACACTGCCCCCGCAACGGTGATCGAGTTTCGGCGAACCACATCCAAGCCACTGTGCTCGCAAAGCATGGGAAGGCGGTTCGCCAAAGCGCCACGGCGCTTGCTCGTCAGTCCGGAGACCGGCCTCGCGTCGTTTCAACGTCGTTTCGCGCACGGGTGGTCGCGCGAGGGAGTGTCGGATGTCCATTTCTTTGCGCGCGGCGTTGGCCGCGTTACTCGCCGCGGCGATCGTCGCGGCGCCTTGCGCTTCGGCAACCGAGGGCGTGGTCGTCACCGCGTCCCGTCTGCAGCAGAACGTCGACGACACGCTCGCGTCGGTGACGCTGCTCGAGCGCGCCGACATCGAGCGCCTGCAGGCGCGCACGCTCGACGAGGTGCTCGCCGGCGTCGAAGGGGTGAGCATCGCGCGCTCCGGCGGAGTGGGGCAGCCGACGTCGGTCTTCCTGCGCGGCGGAAATTCGGCGCAAACGCTGTGGCTCGTGGACGGCGTGCGCATCGGCTCGGTCACCGCCGGAATCCCCGCGATCCAGGACCTGCCGCTCGACACGATCGAGCGCATCGAAATCGTTCGCGGTCCGCGTTCCAGCCTTTACGGACCGGATGCGATGGCGGGCATCGTGCAGATTTTCACCCGTCGCGGAGCGTCGGCCGCGCCCACGGTGCGCCTGACCACCGGTTCGCACGGTACGCGGCAGGCATCGGCCGGATTCGGGCTCGGTGATGAATCGGCCTGGGCGGACATCCAGTTGTCCCATTTGGCGACGGACGGCACGAATGCCTGCGCCGGTGCACCGTTTCCGCCGGGCGGCGGCTGTTTCACGAACGAGCCCGATCGCGATCCGTATCGCAACAGCAGCGTGAATGTGCGCGCCGGTACGCGGCTTGCGGACGGTACGCAGCTTGAAGCCTTTGCGCAGCGCGCCAAAGCGCATGTCGCCTTCGACAGTTCTTTTTTGAACGAGTCGGATTTGCGCAACCAAATCGTCGGTACCACGGTGCGCGGTACGTGGCTCGATGGTGTGCGCAGCGTGCTCACGCTCGGTCGCGCGGACGATCAATCGATTTCTTTGCGACGCGGCGTGACGACGACGTCGCGCTTCGACTCGCGCCGTTTCAGCGCCACTTGGCAGAACGATTTTTCCGCTACCGGGGGCGAGTGGGTGGCGGGACTCGACTGGTTGCGCGACGAGGTCGACAGCAGCACGCGCTATACGGTCGATGCGCGGCGCAATCGTGCGGCATTCCTCCAGTATTCGACGGCGCGCGGCCCGTACAGTCTCGGCGTGTCGGGTCGTTATGACGAGAATCAGCAGTTCGGCGGTCATTCGACCGGCAGTCTCGCGCTCGGCTTCCGTTTCGCCGCCGGCATGCAACTTTATGCCAGCATCGCCAATGCCTTTCGGGCGCCGACTTTCAATGATTTGTACTACCCGCTCTACGGCAACCCGTCGTTGTCGCCCGAGCGGTCGGTGACCAGCGAGCTCGGCCTCAAACATCATCCGGCGTGGGGTCGTTGGTCGGTCGCCGTCTATCGCAGCGCGGTGGACGATCTGGTCGCGTTCGACACCAAAACTTATCTGCCCAAAAACATCGCACGTGCGCGTCTCACCGGGGTCGATGCCAACATCGCTTGGCGATTCGGCGCATTTCGGCTCGAGCAGTCGCTCGGCTGGCTCGACGCCATGGATCGCTCGGCGGGTGTGCCGAGCGGTCGCGAGTTGCCGCGTCGTCCGCATTGGTCGGGCAAGTCCACGCTGGCCTGGCGTGGCGGAGATTTCGACCTTGCGGGCGATCTGCGATTTGCGGGTGGTCGGTTCGACGATCTCGCCAATCGCATCCCGCTCGGCGCGTACACGGTCGTCGATTTGGCCGCAACCTATCGCGCCTCCCCGATCATCGACTTGCAATTTCGCCTCGCAAACGCTTTGGATCGTCGCTACGAGACGACTTCGTTGTATCCTGCGCTCGGGCGAGAGGCATTCTTCACCATTCGTTACCACGGCACTCGTTGAGGGGTCTACGCATGCAATTCAGGTTCAACTTCGACGACTCGAGCGGCACGATGCATAAATGGATCATCGTCGCGGCGTTGGCTGCCGTGATGGGCGTGACCCGTCTCGGACACTTCGGTGAATTCGCGGGCCTGCCCGATGCCTCCTGGGCCGTATTCTTCCTCGCGGGTCTTTGGCTCGCCGACATGGTCTTGTTCGGCGCATTCTTTTTGCTCGCCTGGATCATCGACTTGGCCGCAGTTGCGCTCGGCACGCCGGCTGACTGCTTCTCGCCGGCCTATCTGTTTTTGATTCCGGCCTACGGTTCGCTGTGGATCGCGGGCATCGCCACCTCGCGTCTTTCCCTGGCGCCGGTCACGGTCGCCGTCGGTGCGGCCGCCGCCTTCTCGATCGCCAATCTCGGCATGTATTTGTCGGCCTCGGACCCTGCCTTGACTGCGCTCGCGTACGTCGAGGCGGTGGCGGGTTATTTCCCGCACTATCTGCTCACTATGGCGGGTTTCGTGGCGGCGGGACTCGGTGCCGCGGTGCTCCTGCAATCGCGGACTCCGGCCGCCCAGCAGTAAGCGATGCGCGACTCGGGTGATGAGCGATTCCGCTGCGCCGTTTCGGGCAGTCAAGGATCGGCTGGCAGCCCGTCGGTCAAATATTTGACCTTGGTCCTTGCCGCCGCGCTGTGTTCGGCATGTGCGCAATTGCCTGATGAAGTACTGCCGCAGCAAAGCGGCGAGATCGTGTGGCGTCGCGATGCGGCGGCCGATGCGGTCGCGGCACGACGCATCGACGAAGCGTTGGCGGCGGGTGTCGACGTCGAGCGCGCGGCGCAGATCGCTTTGCTCGCGAGCCCCGATCTGCAAGCCCAGTTCGAAACGCTCGGTATCGCCCGCGCCGACTATCTGTCGGCCGCGAGTGCGCCGAACCCGGTGATCGATTGGCAGCGACGCGCCCTCGCCGATGGCGGCGGTGCGACCGTCGACTGGGGGCTCACGACCCAGTTGATCGATTTGCTGACGCTGCCTGCGCGGCGTCGTGCTGCCGCCATCGAGCTCGACGGGGCGCGATTGGAGGCGGCGCTTGCGGTGCAACACCTCGCGATCGAGGCGCGGGAGCGACATTTGCGGGCTTTGACCGCCGCGCGCATCGCGGAGCTGCGGCGTCAGCACGCCGATCTCGGTCGGCTCGCCTTCGAAGTGGCCGGTCGTTATCGCGATGCCGGCAATTTGAAAATGCTCGACTTCGAGCAGGAGCGCACGAGTTTTCTGCATGCGCAGCAGACCGCCGATGACGCCGCGCTCGAGGCGCTCAACGCGCGCTTCGAGTTGGCGCGTTTGATGGGCGTGCTCGAGCGCGAGGCGCCCGTGAAGTTGCTCGGCGCCGTACCGGCGTTGCCGCAGGGCGATCCGCCCGTCGCCGCGAGCGAAGCCGAAGCATTGCGCGCGCGGCTCGACGTGCAGGCGGCGCGCCGGCGCGTCGAGGCGAGCGTGGCGCGGCTCGGAACGGCACGTGCGACGCGCATCGTGCCGCAGCTCGAGGGCGGCGCGGTCCGCGAGACCGATGCGAGCGGTGAGCGCTCGCGCGGCCCCGCCCTGGCACTCGAGTTGCCGTTGTTCGATGCCCGTACCGCCGAGGTGGCTGCGCGTCACGCGGAGTCGCGCCTTGCGATGCGCAGAGCCGAAGCACTTGCGCTCGATGTGCGACTCGAGGTGCGCAGCGCGCAGGCGGCGCTTGCCAATGCGCGACGTCGGGCCGAGCTGTGGACCAAAGAAGTCGTGCCGGCACGCGCCAAAATCGTCGACGGCACGTCGCGCGAGTTTTTCTTCATGTTGCGCGGACCGTTCGATCCGATGCATGCGCGCCAGGAGGCGCTCGAGGCCGAGATCGAATCGGTCGCCGCGCTGCGCGACTATTGGTTGGCGCGCCTGCAACTTGCGCGGGCGAGTGGTGATTTGTCGCTCGCGCGTTTCGCGCCGGCCGTTGCGGAGACCTCCAAGTGACCGACCGCGATACGTTGAGTCGCAGACAATTGCTGCTGGCCGCCGGGGTGGCGGGTGCCGCCGGCGGTGCCGGTGCCGCGACCGACACGGGCCCGGCGCGTGCACCGTCGTCGTCGCGTGCGCCGCTCGTGACGCTGAACGGCCGCAGTCTGCCTTTCAAGATGAAGGGCGGGGTCAAAGAATTCCATCTGATCGCCGAAGAAATCGAGCATGAGTTCGCCCCCGGCACGCGCATCAAAGCCTGGGGTTACAACGGCAGCACGCCGGGTCCCACGATCGAGGCGATCGAAGGGGATCGCGTGCGCATCTTCGTCACCAACAAATTGCCCGAGCACACGACGGTGCATTGGCACGGCATCCTGCTGCCGAACGGCATGGATGGCGTGGGCGGTTTGAATCAGCCGCAGATCGCGCCCGGAGAGACTTACGTCTACGAGTTCACGCTGCGCGAATCGGGCACGCGCATGTACCACCCGCACGCCGACGAAATGGTGCAAGTGGCGATGGGGATGATGGGTCTCATCATCATCCATCCGCGCGTCGATCCGCATCCGGTGCAGCGCGACTTCGCCATCCTGTTGCACAACTGGGCGGTGCATCCGGGTACGTATCGTCCCGATCCGTCGGTGATGACGGACTTCAATCTTTGGACGATGAACGGCAAGGTGTTCCCGATGATCGACCCGATGGTGGTACGCACCGGGCAACGGGTACGGATCCGCATCGGCAACCTGTCCATGCACGAGCATCCGATGCATTTGCACGGCGCTCATTTCAAAGTCGTGGGGACCGATGCCGGTCGCATTCCCGAGTCGGCTCAATGGCCCATGACCACGAGTCTGGTGCCGGTCGGCGGAACGGTGGACATCGAGTTCACGGCCTCGTTGCCGGGGGATTGGGCGTTCCATTGCCACAAGTCGCATCACACCATGAATGCCATGGGGCACGAGATTCCGAACCCGCTCGGCGTCAAGCAGCGCGACCTCGATCCGCAGATCTCCAAACATCTGCCCGGTTACTTTTCCATGGGTGAGCACGGCATGGCCGAGCATCAGGTGCACACCGACATGAGTTTCCACGATACGCCCGAGAACACTTTGCCGATGGCGATGGGCAAAGGGCCCTACGGCAATCTCGAGATGGGCGGGATGATGACCATCCTCAAAGTGCGCGATCGCCTGCAGAGCTATGCGGACCCGGGCTTTTACGAAGCGCCCGCGGGCACCCGGGCGCGCCGGGTCAGTCAGGACCCGAACTTCAAGCCATAGAACAGGCGGCCGACGCTCGATTCAGGATCGCGCGGCGTTGCGCTTCAAGCGGCGCGCGAGCGAGTACAGGTGAACTTCCGACGGGCCGTCGTACACGCGAAAGGCACGGATCTCGCGCCAGATGCGCGACACCTGCGTCTCGTCGACGATGCCGCGTCCGCCGAGCACTTGCACGCAGCGGTCGACGATCTGGAACAGCGTTTCGGATACCGAATATTTGGCCATGCTCGAATCCGTCGAGGCTTTGCTGCCTTGATCCAGCGTCCAGGCGACGTAATCGATCATGAGTTGCGTCTGACGAAGGTCGACCTCGTTGCGCGCGAGCATGAAACCCACGCCTTCGTGGTCGATCAAGGCTTTGCCGAACGCCTGGCGTGACACCGCGTACGCCGTCGCGATGTCGTGCGCGCGTTTCGCCGCACCCCACCAGCGCATGCAGTGCGTAAGACGCGCCGGTGCGAGACGCACCTGGGCGTAGCGGAACCCTTCGTGCACGGCGCCCAGGATCGACGACTCGTGCAAGCGAAGATTTTCGATGCGCACCACGCCGTGCCCGCCCGGCGTCATCTCGTCGGCCGTATGCATCACGCGCTCGATCGTGATGCCGGGCGCGGGCAGGGGAGTGAGAAACAGCGTGGCGTGTTCACCCGTGCGCGCCATGATGATGCCGAAGCCGGCACCGTCGACGCCGGTGATGAACCATTTGCGACCGTTGATGACCCAGTGATCACCGTCGCGCTCGGCGGTCGTGCGCATCATGTCCGGGTCGGATCCCGCGCCGCCGTCGGGTTCGGTCATGAAAAACGACGAACGGATCTCGCCGGCGGCGAGCGGGCGCAGGAAGCGTTCTTTCTGCGCGGGACTCGCCACGCGATCGAGCAGGTGGATGTTGCCTTCGTCGGGTGCGGCGCAATTCATGGCGAGCGGCCCGAGCAAAGAATAGCCGGCGGCGCGCAGCAAGGTGGCCGTCTCGCGATGGTCGAGGCCGGCGCCGCCCCACTCGCGCGGGGCCTGCAAGGCGAGCAAACCGGCTGCGCGTGCCTTCGCCCGCATCTCGCGCACGATCTCGTCTGAGATGCCGTGCGCGAGCCGCGGATCGGACTCATAGGGGATCACGACCTCGCGGATGAACCGCTGGGTGCGTTCCTCGAGTTCGAGTTCGCGCGGACTGCGGGTGAAGTCGACCACGTCGGTGCGTCAGGGTTTCAGAATCCGACGGTCGTCGCGACCTGGAAGACCACTTTGCTCTTGGTGGAGAACACGTCACCCGGAGTTTTGACCGTTTCTTTGAGGTCGGAACCGTCCACCCACTTGAGGGTCGCCGTGAACTGGCCGAGCGTCTTGCTGACGCCGATCGAGTAGTCGGTGTAGCCGCGTTTGTACGCATCCTTCCAGTAATCGCCGCTGCTGTGGCCTGCATGCAGCGAAACGCCGAAATCGCTCGGCAAAGGGATGCTCGCGTTGGCTTCGATGTACGAGGCCGGCGCGCCCGTGTTGCCGAAATCTTCCGAGTACCAGTATTTGGCGGAGAACGCCTTGAAAGTGACACCGGCGTAGATCTCGTTGAACGCGACTTGGTCTTTGGTCGGCAGATAGGCGTAGTGCACGACGCCGACGTCATAACCGAAGCCTTCGGCGAAACTGCCCTTGAAGCCTCCGATCAGGTCGAGTTCCGCTTCGGTCTTGGCCGACTTGCCGAAATCGACGTTGCTCGCCCAGGCGCCGAGGTAGAAGCCGGACTCGTGCGAGAAGTCGAGGCTCGCTTGCAGCGCGGGCTTCAGTGCCGTTTGCGTGATGCCGCGAAAATCGTAGTCCGACGTGAGCGTGACGGTGGATCCGAGTTCGGCGTGCGCCATACCGGCGTACAGGCTGGATATCGTCAGGGCAGCGATCGCGATGTGCTTCTTCATTGTTCGAGGTCCTCGGGGGGTTGGGAGTCCGCACAGACGAGAGCAATACTCGTGCCACGCGCCAAACGGTTCGAAACCGCGATTTTACGCTCAAAACTGTGGCCTTGCGCACTAAGGTGGTGCGAGGGTGAGCGCCGCTGCGAGCATACGGTGCGTCGCGGTCGAGGGGCGAGGGGTGCCGGCTGGTACAATTTGGGCCGTGACTGCTCATCCATCTTCGACCGCAAACATCGATTGGCGCGCGCGTGCCGCCGGTCTGCGTCCGGACGGCCGGGCCGTCATCGACGGGCGTCGCGTGGCCGCGCGCAATGCCGCCACCTTTCTCAAAACCAGTCCCATCGACGGCCGTGAGCTCGGGCCCGTCGCCGCGTGCGAGTCCGAAGACGTCGATGCGGCAGTCACCGCAGCGCGACGCAGTTTCGACTCGGGCGCCTGGGCGCTCGCGCGGCCGTCGGCGCGTAAAAAAGTCTTGCTGCGGTTTGCCGACGCGATCGCCGCGGCGCGTGACGAACTCGCGCTGCTCGAGACCTTGGACGTGGGCAAGCCGATCACCGACAGCCTCGAGGTGGACGTCGCTGCCACGGTGCGCAGCATCCGCTGGTATGCGGAGGCGGTGGACAAAGTTTACGGCGAGGTGGCTCCGACCGGCCCCGGCACGCTCGCCACCGTGACGCGCGAACCGATGGGCGTCGTCGGTGCAATCGTGCCGTGGAATTTTCCGTTGCTGATGGCCGCGTGGAAAATCGGGCCGATTCTCGCCGCCGGCAATTCTTTGGTGTTGAAGCCGTCCGAGAAATCGCCGTTCACGGCGTTGCGGCTCGCGGAGCTCGCGCTCGAAGCGGGGCTGCCGCCCGGGGTGTTCAACGTCGTGCCCGGTTTCGGTGGCACGGCCGGCAAGGCCTTGGCCGCATCCATGGACGTCGATGCGATCGGTTTCACCGGTTCGACCGTCACCGGCAAGCTCGTCATGCAGTACGCCGCGCAGTCGAACATGAAGCGCGTGGGTCTCGAATGCGGCGGCAAGTCCGCCAACATCGTGTTTGCCGATTGTCCCGATCTCGATGCGGCCGCGGCGGCCGCGGCGAATGCGATCTTCTTCAACCAGGGCGAGATGTGTTCGGCCGGCTCGCGACTTTTGGTCGAGCGCGGCGTGCGCGATGCCCTGCTCGAAAAGATCGCCGTGCACGCGCGCGACTATGCGCCGGGCGATCCGCTCGATCCGTCCACCCGACTCGGCGCCATCGTCGACGAAACCCAGTTGCAGCGCGTGCTCGGCTACATCGATGCCGGTTGCCGCGAGGGCGCTACCTTGCGCCTGGGTGGTCGACGGGCGCGGCAGACGAGCGGCGGGTTTTACGTCGAGCCGACGATGTTCGATGCCGTGCGACCGGAGATGCGCATCGCGCGCGAGGAAATCTTCGGACCCGTGCTCGCGGCCATCCCGTTCGATTCGACGGCCGAAGCGATCGCCATCGCCAACGATTCGATCTACGGTCTGGCCGCGGCCGTGTGGACGCGCGATCTGTCGCGGGCGCATCGCGTGGCGCGGGCCTTGCGGGCCGGCAGCGTCTACGTCAACTGCTACGACGCCGACGATATCACCGTGCCGTTCGGCGGTTACAAACAGTCTGGCATCGGGCGCGACAAGTCGCTGCACGCGTTCGACAAGTACACCGAACTGAAGACCACCTGGATCGAACTCGGTTGAGCAGTTCCGCGCGCGCGCCCGTCGCTTTCGTCGACGTCGAGACCACCGGAGGTCACCCGGCGTGGCACCGCATCACCGAGATCGCCATCGTCGGCATGGCCGACGGCGAAGTGGAGTGGCGATGGAGCACCTTGGTCAATCCCGGTGTCGGCATTCCGCCCTCGATTCAAAGATTGACCGGCATCAGCGACGAGATGGTGTGTACGGCGCCGACGTTCGCCGAGTTGGTCCCGGAGATCACGCGGCGCCTCGAGGGTCGGCGTTTCGTCGCCCACAACGCGCGTTTCGATTACGGTTTCGTGCGTGCCGAAATGCGCCGTGCGGGCCATCATTTCGTCGCGCCGCTCGCCTGCACGGTGCGGCTGTCGCGCGAATTGTTTCCGGATGCCGGGCGGCACAATCTCGATTCCTTGATCGAGCGGCACGGATTGGTGTGCGAGTCGCGGCACCGCGCGCTGCCCGACGCCGACGTCCTTGCGCAGTTTTGGCAGGTGTTGCTGCGCGAGGTGGAGCCCGCCGCATTCGCTGCGGCGCTCGACAAGGTCGGACGTCGACCGTCTTTGCCCGCGCATTTGCCGGAGGATCTGCCGGACGAGTTGCCCGAGGCTGCGGGGGTCTACCGGTTTTACGGCGAGGGCGATGCGCTCATCTATGTCGGCAAAGCGAACAATCTGCGCGAGCGGGTGTTGTCGCATTTCTCCGGCGCGACCCGCGACGCGAAGTCGCAGCGACTGAGTGCGCAAGTGCGCCGACTCGAGTGGACCGAAACCGCCGGGGAGCTCGGCGCCTTGCTGCTCGAGTCGCGTCTGGTGCGCGAGTTGCAGCCGGTCTACAACCGCAAGCTGCGGGGCAACTCCGAAACCTGGACCTGGCATTTCGCGGACGAAGCGGCCGCGCCCGAGTTGCTGTCGCTCGACGGTGCGGTCCCCGCGCAGGGTGATGCGTTCGGCTTGTACAAGACGGCGCGTCAAGCGCGCACCGCGCTCGTGAACGCGGCGCGCGATGCGCGTCTGTGTCTGCGCGTGCTGGGTCTCGAGACCGGTGGCGAGGGCTCCTGTTTCGCGCGCCAACTCGGCAAATGCACCGGCGCCTGCGTGGGTGAGGAGCCGCTCGCGCGGCATGCGCTGCGCGTCAAGCTGGCGCTCGCACCCTTCAAAATAAAATCCTGGCCTTACCGCGGCCCGATCGTCATCGAGGAGCGCAGCGCGCAAGATGTGCTGCATTGGCACGTGATCGACGGTTGGCAGTATCTGGGCACCGTGGTGCCGGGACTCGACGAGTCGAGCATCGATACGCCCCGCAGCGGGTTCGATGCAGACGTCTATCGCATCCTGGGGCGTCACCTCAAAAACGGCGCGCGTCGCGTGAAACCGTGGCCCGGGCTGAACGCAGCGCGCGCGGGGTCGGAGTGACCGACATGCCGGACATTCGTCAATTTCTCGCCAGCGTGCCGCGGGGTTTCGCCGATTTGCTGGCGCGCGAGTTGCTCGCGGCGGGGGCGACCGACGTGCGCGAGCGCGGCAATGCCGTGGCGTTCACGGGGTCATTGGAACTCGCCTATCGAATCTGTCTCGAATCCTGGGTGGCAAGCCGCGTGCATTTGGCGATCGCGCGCTTCGAGGCCGCCGACGACGCCTCGATCCAGGCCGCATTGCGCGGCATCGATTGGTCGGCCCATGTCGATCCGCAGGGTACGCTCGCTTGCGAGTGGAGCGGTCGCCATCCGGCGATCACCAACACGCATTACGGCACGCTGCGACTCAAAGATGCGATCTGCGATGCGTTGCGCGCGGCGACGGGGGCACGACCGGACATTTCGACCTCCGAGCCCGGAGTGCGCGTGCATGCGCATGCGACCGGCATGCAGGTCACGGTCTCCATCGATCTCGCGGGCGAAGGCTTGCATCGGCGCGGTTGGCGCGCGAACGCCGTCGAGGCGCCCCTGCGCGAGAATGTCGCTGCCGGCATTTTGCTGCGTGCGGGTTGGCCGGAACGTGCCGCGGCCGGGGCGTACTTCGTCGATCCGATGTGCGGCTCGGGCACGTTCGTGATCGAGGCGGCGCGCATGGCTGCCGGGTTCGCCGCGAATCACGGTCGTCGCTATTTCGGCTTTCTGGGTTGGCGCGGTCACGATGCCGCGGCCTGGGAGCGCGTGCGATCGGCGGCCGATCTGCGCCGCGATCAGGGGCTTGCCGCAGGGCGTGCGCAGGCACCGCGCATCTTTGGCCGCGACCTAGATGCCCGCGCACTCAAAATCGCCGGCGAGAACGCCTCGTATGCGGGCGTGGCCGAACTGCTGCGCTTCGAGCGTGGCGCACTCGTCGATGCCGCGCCGCCGGTCGATGCGGCGGCGGGCCTGCTTTGCACCAATCCGCCGTGGGGGTTGCGGCTCGGCGATCAATCCGAAGCGCGGGCCGTGCATGCGGAGCTCGGACGCGTGTTGCGCGAGCGGTTCGCCGGTTGGGAGGCGGCGATTTTGACGGGTGACGCGTCTTTGGGTTTGGAGCTCGGACTGCGCGCGCATCGCGTGCACACGGTGTGGAACGGTGCGCTCGAATGTCGCTTGCTGCGCATTTCGGTTGCGGCAGAGGCGGTGCGCGATCTGAAGCCGAAGGCGGGCTTGCAGATCGATGCGGCGCTCGCCGCGACGACGGGCGCGCAAATGTTCGGCAATCGCATTGCCAAGAATCTCAAACAATTGGCGGCGTGGACGCGTCGCGAGACGGTGACGTGCTACCGCATCTACGACGCCGACATGCCCGAATACGCGTTTGCCATCGATCTTTACGCCGCCGAAGACGGCGGTACGCGCTGGCTGGTGGTGCAGGAATATCAGGCGCCGGCGCAGATTCCCGAAGAGGACGTCCGGCGGCGTCGGTCCGAGGCGCTTGCGGGCTTGGTCGCCACCACCGGCATACCGGCTGCGCAGGTGCATTTGCGCACGCGACGTCGTCACAAGCGGGGCGAGCAGTACACGCGTCGCGATGAACGCGGCGAGTTTCACGTGGTACGCGAGAATGCACTGCGGTTCCGCATCAATTTCGTCGACTATCTGGACACCGGGTTGTTTCTCGATCACCGCATGACGCGTGAGCGCGTGCGTCGCGCGGCGCAGGGTGCGCGGTTTCTTAATTTGTTCGCCTATACCGGCAGCGCCACGGTCTATGCGGCGGCCGGCGGTGCACGTGCAACGACCAGCGTGGACCTGTCCGCAACCTATCTCGCCTGGGCGCGCGAAAATCTGCGCCTGAACGGCTTCGATGCGGGCCACGAACTCGTGCAGACGGACGTGCGCGCGTGGTTGCAGTCCGCCAAAGCGCGGGGCGAACTTTTTGATCTCGTGTTCTGCGACCCACCGACGTTCTCGAACAGCAAGCGCATGGAGGACACCTTCGACGTGCAGCGCGATCACGCGGCACTGATCGACGATTGCATGGCCTTGCTCGCGCCCGATGGGTTGCTGGTGTTCTCGACCAACGCCCAAAAGTTCAAACTCGACCCCGGGCTGCAGGCGCGATATGGGGTGACCGACATCAGCGCGGCAACCATTCCGCCCGATTTTGCGCGCAATGCGCAGATACACCGCTGCTTCGAGTTTTGTCATCCGCAGGGCGTGGCGTCGGCGCGACGTGACGTGATTTCCTTGGCCGGTCGTCGGACGAGCGACGAGCAACGCTAGCGGACGGCGGGCACCCTGCGTATGGTGCAACGATGATGAACGCATCCCGTCGCCTCGGTATCTCGGTTTTGGCCATGCTCGGGTTGCTTGCGGCCTGCGGCGGTCGTCGCGGCCCCGACAAGCCTGCGCCGTCTTCGTTGACCGTCACGGTCGTTCGGCCCTCGATGCAGGAGATCGAACGCGAACTCGTCGTCTCGGGGGCCGTTGCGGCGTGGCAGGAGATGTCCCTCGGCGTCGAACTGTCCGGTTTGCGCGTCGCTGCCGTGCCGGTCGAGGTCGGGGCGCGCGTGCGCAAGGGTCAGGTCCTGCTCGAACTCGACAAGCGCACGCTCGAAGTGCAAGCGCGGCAGGCCGACGCGAGCCTCGCGCAAGCGCGGGCGAGCGCTGCGCTCGCGCGCGCGCAAGCCGAACGCGGCGACAACCTGCTCGAGCGCAAACTGATTTCGACGGCGAGTTTCGACGAGTTGTCGGCCAATCGTGCCAAGACGGCTGCCGCGGCGCTCGTCGCCGAGGCCGATCGCGATGCAGCGCAGTTGCGGCTGGGATTCGCGAGCTTGCGTGCGCCGGATGACGGCATCGTCTCGGCGCGCAATGTGCAGCCGGGTCAAGTCGTGTCCTCCGGTGCCGAGTTGCTGCGCCTCATTCGACGCGGGCGACTCGAATGGCGTGCCGAAATTCCCGAGAACGACCTCGCGCGCGTGAGCGTCGGTGCCACGGTCGCGTTGCGCGGGCCCGGTGGCGAGACGGTGTCGGGTCGGGTGCGCGCCGTGGCTCCGGCGCTCGATCCGAAGTCGCGCACGGCGCTGCTGTATGCCGACCTCGTCGCGCCGGGTGCGCTGCGTTCCGGCATGTTCGCCGAAGGGCGCGTGCAAGTCGGCAAATCCACGGTGATGGTCGTGCCGCGACAGTCGGTGGTGTTCCGCGACGGTTACCCCTACGTGTTCGTGCTCGGCAAAGATCGCCGCGTGGCGCAACGGCGCGTCGAACTCGGTGCGTCGCAGGACGTCCGTTTCGAAGTGCGCAGCGGTCTCACCGCCGCCGATCAGGTCGTGGTGCGCGGCGCCGGATTTTTGGGTGACGGCGACGTGGTCGCCGTAGCCGAGGAGTCCGGCGCTTGAGTCTGTCACGCTGGGGCATCGCGAACCCGCTGCCCTCGGCGCTCGCCTTCGTCATCATGACGCTCGCGGGTTTCTGGGGCCTGCGACAGTTGCCGATTTCGCAGTTGCCCGACATCGCATTGCCCACCGTGCAGGTGCAGGTGACGCTCGCGGGCGCAACGCCGTCGCAACTCGAGACGGACGTCACGCGCAAGATCGAAGATTCGGTGGCGAGCATCGCCGACATTCGCAAGATCAACTCCGCGGTGAGCGAAGGTTCCTCGATCACCAAAATCGAATTCGAACTCGGTCGCGACATCGATCAGGGGTTGGACGAAGTTCGCGACGCCGTCGCGCGCGTGCGGCGCGAGTTGCCGGCGGATATCGACGAGCCGGTGGTGCAGCGACTCAACCTCATCGGCGGCACCTTGCTCGCCTATGCAGTCGACTCGCCGCGTTTGGCGCCCGACGAACTGTCGTGGTTCGTCGACGACAAGGTCACCAAAGCCCTGTACGGCGTGAAGGGCGTCGGTTCCGTCAAGCGGACGGGCGGCATCGATCGCGAGGTGCGCGTCGATCTGCGCTCCGAAGCCTTGCAGGCGCTCGGCGTATCGGCAGGAGCGGTGTCGCAGCAATTGGCGCGACTGCAGGCCGAGCGGCCGGGTGGTCGCACCGAGGCGGGCGGTGCCGAGCAATCCGTGCGTACCGTCGCGGTCGCGCGTACGGCGGCCGATCTCGTCAACTATCCGATTTATTTGCCCGATGGACGCAGCGTGCGGCTGTCGGCGATCGCGACCATCACCGACGGAGCGGCCGAGGCGCGCTCGGCGGCCTTGCTCGATGAGCAACCTGCGATCGGTGTATCGGTCCTGCGCACGCGCGGCTCGAGCGAAGTGGCCGTCGGTGACGCGGTACGCGAACGCATCCGCAAACTCGGCGAAGAGTATCCCGAGGTGCGCTTCACCGAAGTGGCGTCGAGTGTCGAGAACGCGAAAGCCTCGTACGAATCGTCGATGAGCATGTTGATCGAAGGGGCTTTGCTCGCGGTGCTCGTCGTCTGGTTTTTCCTGCGCGACTGGCGGGCGACGTGGATATCGGCCATCGCGCTGCCGCTGTCCGTCGTGCCGACCTTCGCCATCATGCATTGGCTCGACTTCTCGCTGAATCTTTTGACCTTGCTCGCGCTCGCCGTCGTGGTCGGCATTCTCGTCGACGATGCGATCGTCGAAGTGGAGAACGTCGCCCGCCATCGAGCGATGGGAAAATCGCCGCTGCAGGCGGCCATCGACGCAGCCGACGAAATCGGCATCGCCGTGATCGCCACGTCGACGACGCTCGCCGCGGTGTTCGTGCCGGTCGCTTTCATGCCGGGCGTCACCGGCAAGTTTTTCCGCGAATTCGGTTGGACGGCCGCCGCGGCGGTGTTGTTCTCGCTGTTGGTGGCGCGTTTGTTGACGCCGATGCTGGCCGCCTTCTTCATGAAAGGTGAGCCGCGCGCCGCGGTCGACTCGATCTGGATGCAGCGCTATCTCGGGTTGGTCGAGCGTGCGCTCGCGAATCGCTGGCGCGTGATTGCCATGGCGCTCGGCGTGTTCGTGCTGTCGCTCGGGCTGATTCCCTTCATACCCAAGACGTTCGTACCCGCGACGGATTCGTCGCGCGTGCAGTTGCAGGTGGAGTTGCCGCCGGGCGCCCGTCTCGACGACTCGCTCGAAATCGGTCGTGAAGTGCGGGCGCGATTGCGGACGATCCCCGAAATCAAAAGCGTGTTTACCACCATCGGCGCCGAAGCCGGCGAGAGCATGAGTGGCGGGCTCACGTTTCCGGAAGTGCGCCGCGTCAACCTCACGCTCGAGTTCCATGCCGCGCGCAAGCGCAGCAAAGCCGAGCTCGAGGATGCCGTCCGCAAGTTGCTCACGAGCTTGCCCGGCGTACGCGTCGGATTCGCCGCGGCCGGTCCCGGCGATCGTTTGAGTCTGGTGCTCGCCGGTCGCGACTCGGAACAACTGGCCGTCGCCTCGCGCGATCTCGCGGCGGCGATCCGCACGTTGCCCGGGCTCGGTTCCGTGACGACCTCGGCCGCGCTGCTGCGGCCGGAGCTCGTGATTCGACCTGACCCTGCGCGTGCGGCTGACCTCGGTGTATCGACCGTCGATATCGCCGAGGCGGCGCGGATCGCGACCAGTGGCGATATTCGGCAGCGGCTTGCGAAGCTCAATCTCGCCGAGCGTCAGGTGCCGATCCGCGTGCAATTGGCCGAGGGTGCGCTGCGCGATGCGTCGGTGCTCGGTCAGCTACGCGTGCCCGGTGCGCGCGGTGCGGTGCCGCTGTCGGCCGTCGCCGACATTTACGAGGGCAGTGGGCCCGCGCGCATCGATCGGCTCGATCGCGAGCGCAACGTCACCGTCACCGCCGAGTTGAACGGCCTGCCGCTCGGCGACGTCATGACCAAAGTCCGGAAAATGCCGGCTGCGCAAAATTTGCCGCCGGGCGTACGACTCGTGCCTTCGGGCGACTCCGAGGCGTTCGTCGAATTGTTCCTCGGGTTCGCGCTCGCGATGCTCGCCGGGGTCGTGTGCGTCTACGTCGTGTTGTTGTTGCTGTTCCACAGCGGGTCGCAACCCCTGGTGATTCTGGCCGCCGTGCCGTTGTGCGGCGGTGGCGCGTTCGGCATGTTGTTGCTCACCGGCAATTCCCTGTCGCTGCCGTCGCTGATCGGTCTTTTGCTGCTGACCGGCATCGCCACCAAAAACTCGATTCTGATCGTCGACTACGCGGTGCTCGGCGAGCGCGATGGGTTGCCGCGGCACGAAGCGCTGATCGAAGCCTGCCGAAAACGCGTCCGGCCCGTGATCATGACCACCATGGCGATGGGCGCCGGCATGTTGCCGATCGCGCTCGGGCTCGGTGCCGACGGCGGATTTCGTGCGCCGCTCGGCGTGTCGGTGATCGGGGGTCTCATCACCTCGACGGCCTTGTCGCTGGTCGTGGTGCCGGCGGCGTATTCTTTGGTCGCGGAAATCGCCGAACGTTGGCTCGTGCCGCCATGGCGGCGGCGTTCAAAGCAGGTCGCGTAAGCGGTACCAGAGCATCGCGAGCACGAGGGCCGGTCTGCGCAGTGCCGTGCCGCCGGGAAAGTCGTGGTGACGAATCTTCGCGAACACATCGAAGCGGCTCTGCGTGCCGTCGATGGCTTCAGAGAGCAGTTTCCCGGCGATGCCCGCGAGCGCAATCCCGTGGCCGGAAAAGCCCTGCAAAAAATGGATGTCCGGTGCGAGGCGACCGAAATGCGGGGCGCGGTTGCGCGTGATGTCGATCCAGCCGCCCCAGGCGTGGGTGATGGCGACGTCCGCGAGCTGCGGAAAGACGCGCACCATGCGCACACGCGTCGCGTTGCCGTCCACGCCGTTCTCGAGGCCTGAATAGCTGACGCGGCCGCCGAACAGCAAGCGGTGATCGCGTGTCAGCCGAAAGTAATCGAGTACCCAGTTCGCGTCGGATACGGCAGCATCGTTGCGGATCAGAGCACGGGCGCGCTCGGCACCCAAAGATTCGGTGGCGACGACGTACGTACCGACGGGGATGATTTTGCGCGCGAGCGTCGCCGAGTAATCACCGAGCCAGGCGTTGCCGCAGAGCGCGATGTGGCGACAGCGCACTTCGCCGCCCGGCGTGCGCAGCGTCAGTGCGGACTCGCCACTTGCGGTCACGTGACGTGCGTGGGCGAGTGCGCGTGTGTGTTCGAAGATTCGTGCGCCTTGGGCCATCGCTGCGCGCGCGAGTCCGCGCACGTAGGCCAGAGGTTGCAGATGACCGCCGGCCGCATCGTACAGCGCGCTCGTATAGCGCGCGGATGCAATCGTGGCGCGCACCTCCTCGCGCTGCATCAGCCGCAGACTGTCGTGTCCGTAGCGGTCGGTGAGCAGGGCGAATTCGCGTTGCAGTTCGCGATCCTGACGCGCCCGCGTCGCCACCTGCATGGTGCCGGCGACGTACTCGCACTCGATGCGGTGCGTCGCGATCAGATCGCGCTGCAAACGCAGGCCTTCGCGCGTCACTTCGAAGATTCGGTGCGCGTCATCGGCGCCGAGCAGTCGCTCGAGTTTCTCCTGACCGCAGGCGACTCCGGCGAGGGCTTGCGCGCCGCTGCGGCCCGATGCGCCATGGCCGATGCGCTCGGCTTCGAGCAGCACGACCCGATAGCCGCGTTCGGCCAAATGCAGCGCCGTCGAACACCCGGCGATCCCGCCGCCGACCACGGCGACGTCGCAGTCCACCGTGCCCTGCAGCGCGGGTTGCGCCGCTGGTGGCGGGCTTTGCGCGTGGTACCACGACGCGTCCGCAGTGTCGTTCATCGCGTCGATCCGATGCGTCTGCGATGGGCGACGTAGAGGTCGCGAAATGGTCGGCCAAGATAAGCGGCTGCGACATCGCTCGCTTCGAGAATGGCGAGTGCGTCATCGAGCGGCGCCGGGTCGGATGGCCCGAGTCGGCCGCTTTCGGCGATCCCGAGATGCATGCCTGCCAAGATCCACGCCGTCACCAGATAAGGCTGCGCGCGCGCATCGACGCCGTGTACCGCGAGCGCAACTTGCGCAATATCGAGCGTCTCCGGCGATCTCTCGGACGACGCGTCGGCACGGAGCAAGGCCGTGCCGTCACGCCGCAAAGCGCGTACGCCCGCGAGGGCGTGTTGCAGCAGGGTCGCATCGAGCGCGTTGGCACCCATCGGGTCCGTGATGGTGATTTGCAGATCGAGCGTGGCGATCGACGCTCGCGCGGTGCGCGTTGCGAGCGCCGCGTCGCAACTCTCGAGCGCATCCGCGCCGACGGCACTGCCGTAGCGAATCTGCGGCGTGAGATTCAGGCGGTGGAAGCGATCGAGTACTTTGACGAGCGCATGCCGCGGGTCGCCGAAGAATGGCCGACCGTCGGGTTCGAACATGCTGACCTGCCAGACGGCGGCATTCGCCGCGGCCTGCAGCGTGTGGGGCAGGGCGCGACAGGGGCGCAGGGCATCCAAATCCAAACCCAACCCAATCGAATCGATCGGGCTGGCCGCGGGCGCGGTGGTCGATTGGCCGGTGAGCAGGGTGCCGGGCAGGGGCACGCCGTCGCGGTAGGCGGTCGCTGCATCCTCGAGAGTGAGCACACTGTCCCGCGGCAGGCCGTCGAGGTCGTGCAAGCGGGCGATGCCCTGCCGAATTTGCGGGTGCTGCTGCTTGAATTCTGAAAAATCCATCACTTTGAAATCATGGGGTTACGAGGTTTTCCGGGAATCGATGGCCGCATTGGGGGTCGTCGCTGTGGTCTAATCGTACCTGCACGGCGCCCCTTCGGTGCCTTGCATCGCCACATGTCTTCCCGTCCCGTCATCGGAATCCCGGCCGACCGTCGCATGCTCGGACCCCACCCGTTTCACGCGGTGGGCGAGAAGTATGCCCATGCCGTCTCGCGCGCCGCCGGCGGATTGCCCTTGCTGATTCCGTCGTTGCCCGAACCGCTGGCGGTCGACGAAGTGCTGTCGCAGCTCGACGGCCTGTTGCTGCCCGGCAGCCCGTCGAACGTCGAGCCTCACCATTATCAAGGTGACCCGAGCGTGCCCGGCACGCTGCATGACCCGGCGCGCGACGCGAGCACGCTCGCGCTCATTCCGCGCGCCATCGAACTCGGCGTGCCCGTGCTCGGCATTTGTCGCGGCTGTCAGGAAATGAACGTCGCGCTCGGCGGAACGCTTTGGCAGCGCGTGCACGAAGTGCCCGGCATGCTCGATCATCGCGACGATGAATCGCAGCCGCTCGATGTGCAGTACGGCCCCGCGCACGACGTCGAGCTCGTCGGTGACGGGCCGATGCTGACTTGGGCCGCCGGCGAGCGCCGCATCCGCGTCAATTCTTTGCACTGGCAGGGCGTGCGCGAACTCGCGCCGGGTCTGGTGGTCGAAGCGGTGGCGCCCGACGGCCTGATCGAAGCGTTTCGCGTCGATGCGGCGCCGGCGTTCGCGCGGGCCGTGCAGTGGCATCCGGAGTGGCGCGTGATGGCCAATGAATTTTCCATCGCGATGTTCGCCGCGTTCGGTGCGGCGTCGCGCGAACGTGCCGCACGGCGCACGGCATCGTCACGGAGCATCCCATGACCGACCAGATCTCACAGTTTTTCCGCGACCACGGCATTCAGGAAGTCGAGGCGATCGTGCCGGACATGGCCGGCATCGCGCGCGGCAAACTGATGCCGGCGCAAAAGTTCCAGGTGGAGCAGGGCATGCGCCTGCCCGAGAGCATTTTTTTGCAAACCGTGACGGGTGATTATCCCGAAGATACTTCGGCGGCGATGAGCCCGGCGGAAATCGACGTGATACTGAAGCCCGACCCGCGCACCGTGCGTCGCGTGCCCTGGGCGGCCGAGCCCACGGCGCAAGTGATTCACGATTGTTTCTACGCCGACGGCCGACGCGTGAAGATGGCGCCGCGCGAGGTGTTGCGCCACGTGCTCGACTTGTATGCGGCGCGGGGTTGGGAGCCCGTGGTTGCCCCGGAGCTCGAGTTTTATTTGGTTGAACCCAACATCGACGCGGATTATCCGCTCAAGCCGCCGATCGGTCGTTCGGGGCGCGCGGAGCCCGGTCGCCAGTCGTACAGCATCGCGGCCGTCAATGAATTCGATCCGCTGTTCGACGACGTCTACCAATTCTGCGAAGAGCAGGACATCGCGATCGACACCTTGATCCACGAAGACGGTCCGGCGCAGATGGAAATCAACCTGCTGCACGGCAATGCGCTGGATCTCGCCGACCAAGCATTCATGTTCAAGCGCACGGCGCGCGAAGCGGCGCTGCGACACAAGATGTACGCAACGTTCATGGCCAAGCCGCATGCCAAAGAGCCCGGCAGTGCGATGCACGTTCACCAGAGCGTGATCGATCACACGACCGGCAAAAACGTATTCTCGGCCGCCGACGGCACGCCGACGCCATTGTTCTTTGCGCACATCGCGGGCCTGCAGCGCTATCTGCCCGCGGCCATGGCGCTGCTCGCGCCCAACGTGAACTCCTATCGGCGCATCAGCCGCTTCCAGGTTGCACCGATCAATGTGCACTGGGGTTACGACAATCGCACGGCGGGTCTGCGCGTGCCGATGTCGGGCCCGCAGGATCGGCGCGTCGAAAATCGGCTCGCCGGTGCGGATGCCAACCCGTATCTGGCGAGCGCGGCGTCGCTTGCCTGCGGCTACCTCGGCATGGTGCAAGGGCTGACGCCGACCGAGCCCCTTTCGGGCAGCGCGCACGATATGCCGTTTTCGTTGCCGCGCAGCCTCGATGAAGCGATTCGCTTGCTGCGCGAGTGCGAGCCGCTGATCGAGATTCTCGGCGAGTCCTTCGTGTCGGCCTTCACCATCGTCAAGGAAGCCGAGTACGAGGTGTTTTTGCAGGTGATCAGCTCCTGGGAGCGAGAGCACCTGCTGCTCA
The DNA here is from genome assembly GCA_017853555.1 of Steroidobacteraceae bacterium. Classification (GTDB taxonomy): domain Bacteria; phylum Pseudomonadota; class Gammaproteobacteria; order Steroidobacterales; family Steroidobacteraceae; genus UBA964. The sequence continues at coordinate 46,365 of JAFMJH010000003.1, read as the reverse complement.
ACGTTTGACTCCCCGGGGTCTGCCTCCGCGGCGCGAGTCCTTCCCCCGGGGACCCCGCTGCGTTATAAAAGCCCCGGCGCCGCTCGGGCGTCGCAGGGCTTCGGTTTTCAGGGAGATACCTCGGTGATCAACGTTCCCGTTCGCGCGGCCGCGGCCGTATTGATTGCGTTTACGCTCGCTGCCTGCAGCGGCAAGCCCGCGGCCGACAAATCCGCCGAGGCGACCGCCAATGCACCCGAAGAGAAGGTGCTGAACGTCTACAACTGGTCCGACTACATCGAGCCGGGCGTCATCGCCGCGTTCACCAAAGAAACCGGCATCAAGGTCAATTACGACGTCTTCGATTCGAACGAGATGCTCGAGACGAAGTTGCTCGCCGGCAATACGGGTTACGACCTGGTCGTGCCCTCCGGTTCGTTCCTGTATCGCCAAATCAAGGCGGGCGTGCATTCGACGCTCGACAAATCGCAGCTGAGCAATCTGGGCAACGCCGATCCGGCGATCGCCGGGCGCGTCGCCAAGGCGTTCGATACGGACAACGCGCACTCGGTGAACTACATGTGGGGCACCTCGGGTGTCGGGTACAACGTCAAGAAAATCAAGGAGCGCATGCCGAACGCCCCGGTCGACAGCTTCGCGATGTTCTACGACCCGAAGATCGTTTCGAAATTCGCCGATTGCGGGGTGATGCTGCTCGATGCGCCGTCAGAAGTTCTGGGTACGGTGCTGATTTATCTCGGCAAGGACGCGAACAGCGAAAAGCCCGAAGATCTCGCTGCCGCCGAGAAAGTGCTGCTGTCGGTGCGCAAGTACATCCGCAACTTCAATTCTTCGGCCTACATCGAAGCACTCGCGAACGGCGAGGCTTGTCTCGCGCTCGGTTGGTCAGGCGACGTATTGCAAGCCAAGTCGCGTGCCGAGTCGGCCAAGAACGGCGTCGAGATTTCCTACAACGTGCCGAAGGAAGGCGCGGTGATGTTCTTCGACCAGCTTGCCATTCCCAAAGATGCGAAGCACCCGAAGAACGCGCACCTGTTCATCAACTATCTGCTGCGCGCGGATGTCGCCGCCAAGAACAGCAACTTCATCCAGTACGCCAACGGCAACGCGGCTTCGAAGTCGATGATCGACGCATCGGTCACCGGCAACCCGAACGTCTATCCCTCCGAGGCGATGATGCAGAAGCTCGTGCCCGATCTGCCGGAGTCGCCGGAGTTCAACCGTCTTTTGACACGCTCGTGGACGCGTGTGAAAACCGGGCAGTAAGCCTGGGCATGGCGGAAAAACAAGTCGACCGCACTCGCGAGTACGTCCGGATCGAATCCGTCACGAAGCGCTTCGGCGACTTCGTGGCGGTCGATCAGGTCTCGCTCAGCATCTACAAGGGCGAGATTTTCTGTCTCCTCGGCGGGTCCGGCTGCGGCAAAACCACGTTGCTGCGCATGCTGGCGGGGTTCGAGATGCCGACCTCCGGGCGCATTCTGATCGACGGTCAGGACATGGCGTCGATCCCGCCGTACGAGCGGCCGGTCAACATGATGTTCCAGTCCTATGCGCTGTTTCCGCACATGACGGTCGAGCGGAACGTCGCCTTCGGTCTCGAACAGGAAGGATTGCCCAAGGCTGAAACCGCGCAGCGTGTCGCCGAGATGCTCGACATCGTGCAACTCGGTGCGTTCGCCCATCGCAAGCCGCACCAATTGTCGGGCGGTCAGCGGCAGCGTGTCGCGTTGGCGCGCGCGCTCGTCAAGCGCCCGAAACTTTTGTTGCTCGACGAACCGCTCGGAGCGCTCGACAAGAAACTGCGCGAGCAAACGCAGTTCGAGCTCATCAATCTGCAGGAAAAACTCGGTGTCACCTTCATCGTGGTCACGCACGATCAGGAGGAGGCGATGACGCTCGCCACGCGCATCGGCGTCATGAACAAGGGCCAGATCGTGCAGGTCGGTACGCCGACCGACATCTACGAGTTTCCGAGCTCGCGGTTCGTGGCGGATTTCATAGGCTCGGTCAATCTTTTCGAAGGTCGACTGGTGGACGATGAGCCGGACCACGTGCGCATCCGCTGCGGCGAACTCGAGGCGCCGGTGTTCGTGAGCCATGGCATCAGTGCGGCGCCTGATGCCGAGGTATGCGTCGCCATCCGGCCCGAGAAGATCCTGATGAGTCGCACCCCGCCGGCCTCCGGCGAGAATCGTGCGCAGGGTGTCGTGATCGAGATCGCCTACATGGGTGACGTGTCGGTGTATCTCGTGCGGCTCGACGGCGGGCGCGTGGTGAGAGTGACGGCGCCCAACGTCGAGCGCCACGCGGAAGATCGCATCGTCTGGGACGAGCGCGTGCATCTGGCGTGGCATCCCTCGAGTCCGGTCGTGTTGACGAACTGACGATGTCCGACGCGTTCGCCAGACTCGATCGACGCGCGCGCGGGCTGCTCGCGCGCGTCAGAGGTCGCAATCTCGTCATCGGCATACCGTACCTGTGGTTGCTGCTGTTCTTCGTCGTCCCGTTCCTGATCGTCTTCAAGATTTCGTTTTCGGAAGTGCGGCTCGCGATGCCCCCCTATGCACCGCTGTTCGAGCAGGCGGCGGACGGTTCGCGAATGGTCGCGATTTTCAATCTTGGCAACTACGGCTATCTGCTCACCGACAGCCTGTATTTCTCCACCTTCCTCTATTCGCTCAAGGTGGCGGCGGTATCGACGCTGCTGTGCCTGCTGATCGGCTATCCGATGGCCTATGCGATCGCGCGGGCGCGCGAGTCGACGCGCAACTTGCTGTTGATGCTCATCATGCTGCCGTTCTGGACCTCGTTCCTGCTGCGCGTGTACGCCTGGGTCGGATTGCTGAAGACGGATGGCGTGATCAACAACGCGCTGCTGGCGGCTGGGCTCATCGATCAGCCCTTGAGCCTGCTGTATACGGATTTCGCGGTGTACGTCGGCATCGTCTATTCCTATCTGCCGTTCATGATCCTGCCGCTGTACTCGAACCTCGAGAAACACGATCTCACGCTGCTCGAGGCGGCAGCGGATCTCGGTGCCCGACCGGTCACCACCTTTCTGCGCGTCACGCTGCCGTTGTCGTTGCCGGGCGTCGTGGCCGGTTGTCTGCTGGTGTTCATCCCGGCGGTGGGCGAGTACGTGATCCCGTCGTTGCTCGGGCGTTCGGATCAACTGATGATCGGGCGCGTGCTGTCCGACGAATTCTTTGCCAATCGCGACTGGCCGGTGGCGAGCGCGGTGGCGATCGTGCTGCTGGTCGTGCTGCTTGCGCCCATCATGCTCTTCCAGCGTTACCAGAACCGCGAGCTCGAGGCGGCGCGACGATGAACGGGCGGTTTCGCAACACCATGCTCGTGCTGGGTTTGGGGTTTTTGTACATCCCCATCCTGTCGATGGTGGTCTTCTCCTTCAACAATTCCCGGCTCGTCACCGTGTGGGACGCGGCGAATTCGCCGACCCTCAAGTGGTACGCGGCGCTGCTCGACAATGCGCAAATCCTCGGTGCCGCACGTTTGTCGATCGAAATCGCCGCCGCGACGGCCACCGGTGCCGTGGTGCTCGGTACGCTCGCGGGACTCGCGCTGGCGCGCTTTGGTCCGTTTCGCGGTCGTGCTTTCCTGTCCGCGATGACGACCGCGCCTCTGGTCATGCCCGAGGTGATCACCGGTTTGTCCATCCTGCTGTTGTTCGTCGCGCTCGAGCAGGCGATCGGCTGGCCGGACGGGCGCGGCTTCCTCACCATCACGCTGGCGCACATCACGTTTTGCCTGGCCTACGTCACGGTGGTCGTGCAGTCGCGCCTCGCGGGCTTCGACGATTCTTTGGAAGAGGCGGCGCTCGATTTGGGCGCGCGGCCGGCGACGGTATTCTGGCGGATCACGCTGCCGCTGATTCTGCCGGCGATCGTGTCGGGGTGGTTGTTGGCCTTCACGTTGTCGTGGGATGACGTCGTGATTTCGCAGTTCGTGGCCGGCCCGAGTGCCTCGACCTTGCCCATGGTGGTGTTTTCCAAAGTGCGTCTCGGGGTCAGTCCCGACATCAACGCGCTGGCAAGCCTCATGGTGTTGATCGTTGCCGTGTGCGTCGTCTGCTCGACGCTGTGGATGCGGCGCCGCGAGCGTCAGCGCCAACGCGAGGAACAAATGGCCCGCGCCGCGGGCGGTTGAGCCCGGGTCCGGACGGTACAATCCGGGCCATGAAAGACGAAACGCGCGTCAACCATCCGCCGCTGCCCCCGTTGCCGCAGGACAACCATTCGCTGTTGTTCCCGGTCTACGAGAACGTCAAATGGGAATTCGACAGCATCGACGATTCGCTGCGGATGATACGCGGCGAGCGCGACGGTTATTTCTATTCGCGAGTGTCGAACCCGACGGTGCGACAACTCGAGTTGTTGCTCGCCGGATTGCAGCGCCGCGATGATTGCGTCACCTGCGCATCGGGCGTCAACGCGATCGCGCAGACGCTGATCGCGCTCACGCAAGCAGGCGATCACGTATTGCACTTCGCCGAAGGGTATACGCCGACGCGGCAACTGCTGCGGCAGTTTCTGGCGCGGTTCGGCGTGCGTTCGACCATGCGCTCGATCGAGGATCACGCCGGCATCGAGCAGGTGCTCGCGGGCACGCCGACGCGGCTCGTCATTTTCGAAAGCCCGACCAATCCGGTCACCAAGGTGGCGGATCTCGCGTTCATCACGGCGGCGGCGCGCCGGCACGGAGCGCTCACGGTGCTCGACAACACCTTCGCCGGGTTCCATCAGCACGGCGAGTACGACGTCGATTTGTTCATCCACAGCCTCACCAAGTTCGCCACCGGCGCCGGTGATGTCATGGGTGGCGCGGTGATCGGCAACGGCGAGACGATGCGGCGGGTGCGCGCCGAATTCAGGCAACTCGGTTCACAGCTCGATCCGCATTCCGCCTCGCTCATGGTGCGCGGCATGAAGACCTATTTCGTACGCTATCGAGCGCAGAGCGCGAACGCGCTCGCGGTGGCGCAGTGGCTGGCGGCGCGTCCGGAGGTCGTGAACGTGCGCTATCCGGGGCTGCCGGAGAATCGGTTTCATGCGCTGGCGAGCAAACAGATGCGGGATTTCGGCGTCGTCGTCACGTTCGACCTGCGTGCAGGCGCCGAGGCGGGTCGTCGCTTTGCCGAGGCGCTCGCGCTGTTCGCCAACACGGCGAGTCTCGGCTCCACCGAATCTTTGATCGTGCCGCCGCAGATGATGGGCGGAAAAGACCTGTCGCCGCAGGAGCGCGAATGGAGCGACATTCGCGACGGGAGCATCCGGCTGTCGATCGGGATCGAGGATCCGGCCGACTTGCTGGCCGATCTCGAGCAGGCGCTGCTCAAGGCGTGAGCGACAGGCCCGGCCGGCGCGGCCGATAGGGGAGCACTTCCAGAATCTCGCCGGCGCCGACGCGGTGCTGGATGCCGCGCCAATAGTCGGCCGTGAGCACGTCCCCGTGCGCGCGCAAAAACAGGTCGCGCTGCGCATCGTCGAAGGCGAGAAAGTTGAGGAAGGTTTCGGGAAAGACGTCGTTGTCCGCGACGTAGAACCAGGCTTCGCCGCGCATGTCGTCTTCGTCGTTGCCTGCGACGGGGACGTCGCGAAAGCGGCAATCGGTGACGCGACACAGTTCGTCGTAGTCGTAAAAGATCACGCGGCCGTGACGCGTCACGCCGAAGTTCTTCAAAAGCAAATCACCCGCGAAAATGTTGGAGCAGGCCAGATCACGAATCGCCTGCCCATAATCGAGCACCGCACGCTCGGCGGCGTCCTGCGGCGCTTCGCGCAAATAAAGGTTGAGCGGCACCATGCGACGTTCGACGTACATGTGGTCGAAGATGAGATCGTCGCCGTCGGTATGCACCGTCTCTGCGGTTTCGGTGGCGAGCTCTTCGAGCAATTCCGGCGCGAATCTGTTTTTGGGCAAGCGTACGCGCTTGAACTCCTGCGCATCGACGAGCCGACCGGCGCGATCATGCTTGAACACGAATTTGTATTTGTCGAGCACGTCCTGGCGCAGCACGTTCTTCACGGGCGGGAAGCGGTCGCGAATCAGCTTGAACACCAGATCGAGCGAGGGCAAGGTGAAGCACACCATGACGAGCCCGCGTTCGCCCGGCGCGTGCGCGAACAGATCGTCGGAGTCTCCGAGGTGGCGGACGAGCTCGCGGTAGCGCTCGGTCTTGCCCTGCTTGGCGCGGCCGAGGACCGTGAAAATCTCGCTCAAAGGTTTGCGCGGCAGAAGGCGGCGCAGGAAGACGACCGCATCGACCACGCGTTCGAGGTCGACGTGGAAATAGGAACGTGTGAAGCCGAACACGACGCTGATGTCGTTCTCGTCCAACATCACGGCATCGATCGAGAGTCCCCGTTCCGTGTGTTGCAACGCGAGTGCGAGCGGTGCGTGCCCGAGATCGGTTTCCAGTCGACCGACCAGGTAGGCGCGAGTGCTTTGATAGAACACGGGCCGCAATACTTCGATCGAGCGCACACGGCGGCCGAGGCCTGCGTCGTCGATCCGCGCGTGGATTTCATTGACGACATGCTGCACGCTTTTGTCGAGATCGACCCAGCTGCAGCGCAGCCGCATGCCCGCCAGCAGCTCTTCGACCAGCATGTCGAGGCGGCCGCGGTTGACGTAGATCTGCGTCTCGGGGCGCTGGCCGGCGCCGGCAAGCGGTTCGAGACCATCGGCCGCGAATTCGATGTCGTTGGCCGAACCGATGGTGCCGAACAGGCGGCGGGAGACCGAACTGAAGAACGTGCGGTCGAACGCCGCGTCCGCGTAGCCGGCGATGTCGTCGGCATAGCGATCGCGAATCGCCCGCCACAGCGGCCGATCGAGCACCTGTTCGCCGAGGAAATTGCGCAGCTGCAGCACGGTGTGGTCGACGGCGCGATCGTAGAGTTCGATGCGCTCGACGGCGTCTTTTTGCGTGCCGTGCCAGTCGCGCGTCTCGAAGCGCAGCGCGGCGCGTCGGGTGATGTCGCGGAACTCGGCGTTGTAGTCCGCGAAAGCCGCGGCGATCCGCCGAGCGCTAGCGAGAACGATAGCGTCGGCGGTCACCGCGTGGTTCCGTCAAAGATTGCGAATCAGCGCGTCGCCGAATTCGCTGCACTTGACCTCGGTGGCGCCTTCCATGAGGCGGGCGAAGTCGTAGGTGACGGTCTTCTGGCCGATGGTGCGGTCCATCGCGCCGATGATCGCATCGGCCGCTTCGGTCCAGCCCATGTAACGCAGCATCATCTCGCCCGAGAGGATCACCGAACCCGGGTTGACCTTGTCGAGGTTGGCGTACTTCGGCGCGGTGCCGTGCGTCGCTTCGAACACCGCATGACCCGTGACGTAGTTGATGTTGGCGCCCGGCGCGATGCCGATGCCGCCGACCTGCGCCGCCAGCGCGTCGGAGAGATAGTCACCGTTCAGGTTGCAGGTCGCGAGCACGTCGAACTCGTCCGGTCGCGTGAGCACTTGCTGCAGCGTGATGTCCGCGATCGCATCTTTGATGATGACTTTGCCGGCTTTTTTGGCCGCGTCCATCTCGGCGTTCGCCGCTTTTTCACCCTGCGCCGCTTTGGTGCGCTCCCACTGTTCCCAGCCGTAGGTCTGGCCCGGGAAGTCGCGCTCGGCGAGCGCGTACGACCAGTTGCGGAACGCGCCTTCGGTGAACTTCTGGATGTTGCCCTTGTGGACGATCGTCACGCTCTTGCGCTGGTTGGCGATGGCGTATTCGACGGCCGCTTTGAAGAGGCGCTCGGTGCCTTCCTGCGACACCGGCTTGATGCCGATGCCCGAGGTGTTCGGGAAGCGGATTTTCGCGTACGCCTTCGGAAAATTGGCTTTGAAGAGTTCGAGGAATTTCTTGTTCTCTTCGGTGCCTTGTTCGAATTCGATGCCGGCGTAGATGTCTTCGGTGTTCTCGCGGAAGATCACCATGTCGACTTTTTCCGGGGCTTTGACCGGCGAAGGCACGCCCTTGAACCAGCGCACCGGACGCAGGCAAACGTAGAGGTCGAGCAGCTGGCGCAGCGCCACGTTCAGCGAGCGGATGCCGCCGCCGATCGGCGTGGTGAGCGGGCCTTTGATCGACACCAGATATTCGCGGCAGGCCGCGACGGTCTCGTCCGGCAGCCAGGTGTTGAATTGTTTGTGCGATTTTTCGCCGGCGTAGACCTCGAGCCAGTGGATCTTGCGCTTGCCGCCGTAGGCCTTGGCCACGGCGCCGTCGATCACGCGGACGCTCGAGCGCCAGATGTCGGCGCCGGTACCGTCACCCTCGATGAAGGGGATGATGGGGTTGTCCGGAACGTGCAACTTGCCGTTCTGGATGGAAATCTTCGCGCCCCCCGCAGGCGGGGTCAGCGTGACCTTGGCAGGCGTCGACATGATGGATGGTTCTCCTTGAGGAACGATTTTCAGCGCCGAAATGCTAGCACAGCGGGGCCGCATCGCCGGCGCCCCGAGCGCTTCGCTAGAATGTCTTTCATGACCATGACCTTGCGATCCACGCCTCTGGCGGACGGTTTCCGGATGCCGGGCGAATTCGAGCCGCACCGCGGTTGCTGGATGTTGTGGCCCGAGCGCACCGACAACTGGCGGGACGAGGCGCGTCCGGCGCAGCGCGCCTTCGCGGCCGTCGCGCGCGCGATCGGACGTTTCGAACCGGTGACGGTCGGCGCCTCGGCGGCGGCGTACGCCGGCGCACGCGCGGTGCTCGATGCGTCGATCCGCGTCGTCGAGCTCACGAGCGATGATGCGTGGATGCGCGACGTCGGGCCGACCTGCGTCCTCGATCGTCGGGGCGAGGTACGTGGCGTAGATTGGCGCTTCAATGCCTGGGGTGGTTTCAACGGCGGTTTGTATGCGCCCTGGGATCGCGACGAGCAGGTCGCGGGCAAAGTACTCGAGGTCGAACGATTCGCTCGCTATCGCGCGCCCATGGTGTGCGAGGGTGGGGCCATCCACAGCGACGGTGCGGGCACTCTGCTCGTGACGGAGCAGTGTCTGCTCAATCCGAATCGCAATCCCCGGCTCGGTCGCAAACGCATCGAATCTTTGTTGCTCGCCTATACCGGCGCGCGCAAGATCGTGTGGCTCGGCGACGGCGTGTTCGGCGACGAGACCGACGGTCACGTCGACAACCTCGCGTGTTTCGCGGCGCCCGGCGTGGTGTTGCTCGCCGGTTGCGATGACCCGCGCGATCCGCAATATCGGATCTCCGCCGATGCGTATGCGCGTCTGATGGATGAGCGCGATGCGCGTGGCGAGCGCTTTCGCGTGCACCGCCTGCCGATGCCCGGGCCTTTGCGCAGCACCGCCCGCGAGGCCGCCGGGGTGCGCAAAAACGTGGACGCGAAACGTCGGCGCGCCGGCGAGCGCCTGGCGGCGAGTTACGTGAACTTCTACATCGCCAACGGCGGCGTGGTGATGCCGCTGCTCGATCGCAAAACGGATGCGGCGGCGCTTGCCGTGCTGCGCAAAGCATTTCCGCATCGCAAGGTCGTCGGCGTGGCGGCGCGCGAGATTCTGCTCGGCGGCGGCAACATCCACTGCATCACGCAACAGATTCCACGCGGAGCCGCGGCGTGACTCGTCGCGTCGTCGCGCGGACGGCTCGCGAAGCCTTGCGATCGCTCCTGCGCGTGCGCCCGGGTCAAAAACCCGAGCTGCGCGATGCCGAGGCGGCGCGGACTTTCGGTTGGGGTCGCGACGAGGCCGAGCAGGCGATCGGCGAGAATTTGCAGCGCATGCGCGATCTGCAATACAAGATGTTCGCGCAGCGACGCCATTCGGTGCTGATCGTCCTGCAGGCGATCGACGGCGGCGGCAAGGACAGTACGATCCGGCGCGTGATCGGCGCCTTCAATCCGCAGGGCTGCTCGGTCACCGCTTTCAAACAACCCACCGCCATCGACTTGCAGCACGATTTTCTTTGGCGCGTCCACCAGCGCGTGCCCGAGCGCGGCACGATCGCCGTCTTCAATCGCTCGCATTACGAAGACGTGCTGGTCGCGCGCGTCGAAAATCTCGTGCCGCGGGAGATCTGGAGCGAGCGCTACGCGCGCATCAACTCGTTCGAGGAGGTCTTGCGCGAGTCGAGCACCAAAGTCGTGAAGATTTTTCTGCAGATCAGTCGCGCCGAACAGAAAGTGCGCTTCGAAGAGCGCTTGAGCGCGATCGACAAGCAGTGGAAGTTCGACCCCGATGATCTCGAGAAGCGTCGCAAATGGAACCTGTATCGCGCCGCCTATCGCGATGCGTTGGGGCGTTGCAGTACCTCGCACGCACCGTGGTACGTGATTCCCGCGGACCGCAAATGGTTCCGGGATTTCGTGGTGTCGCAGATACTGCGCGAGGAGCTGGAATCCTTGCCGCTGCGCTGGCCCAAATTGCCCTACGATCCAGCCAAAATCCGGGTGGTGTGACGATCAGGCGTTCAGTCGCCGCGAATCGCGGGTGATGACCGCCAATCGAGCGTGATGAAGACGCTGCGCCGCGGCGCCGGGAAGTATCGCCATTCGCCCATCGCGTAGTCGGCGCGATCGGCATACAGCCGGTCGGCGAGATTGGTGACGTCGACGCCGATGATCAAGCCGGGTTGCCAGCGAAAGCTCGAGCGCAAGTCGGCGACCGTGTGTCCCGGTTGGCGTCGCTCGTTGGCCGCGTCGGCGAAATAGTCGCCGACGCGGTGCACGACGAGCGCGTGGCGCCAGCGCGAGTCGCCCTGCCATTGCAGCGTCAGCGTGTCGAGGGCGCGCGGTGCGGTGTCGATGTCGTTGCCGGCGCGGATGATTTCTCCGCCGTCGACGTTGCGCGAGAACTCGTACCGGTGTCTTGCGCGCGTGCCGGCGAGTGCGGCTGACCAGTGCTCGGCGCCGAGCCAGCGGATTTCATATTCGACGCCGCGATGACTGGTGCTGCCGCCAGTGACGTTGTAGCCGTTCGCGTCACGCAAAATCACGTTGCGCTTCACGGCGTCGTAGAGCGCGATCGAGGCCCGCCAATTCTTTGAGACGTGTCGCCAGCCGATTTCGCGCGCGCGCATGCGCTCGGAGTCGAGATCGGCGACCGATTGACCGCGTTGCAGGCGATAGAGTTCCGTCGCTTCGGGCGGTCGGAAGCCGTCGCTGACGAGTGCGTACAACCGATCCTGCGGCGCGAGGCGAAAGCCCGTCTCGAGTCGCGGCGTGAGCGTGTCGAAACGATCGGTGCGATCGGCAGGTCGGCTGTAGAGGCAGCCGCTCGTGCCGCAGGTGCTGCCGTCTTCGGCCACGTTGCCGTCGCGCATCCGGTTGTCGTACCCATAGCGCGTACGATCGGCGCGCACGGACAACCGCCAATCGAAGCGTTGCGAAGTCGCGTTGTCGCTCGCCAGTGCGGCGGTCACGCCGATGACGTCAGACCGGACGGCGTAATCGTAATGTCGTCCGGCAGGACGAATCGCGCGCGCCGCGGCGCTGCCCTCGAGCGTCGGTCCGTCTTGCACTTCGAGCAGACGTCCCTGCGCCGTTTCGGCATCGATGCCCAATCGATATCGCAACGCTGCAAACGGTGACGGGGCTTCGTGCGCATACGAGAACGTGGCGCTGTCTTGCCCGTTGCGTTCGAGCGGTTTGCCCAACAAAAAATGTTGCAGGAAGCTCATGCTCGAGCGCCGCAGCGCGAGGCGCAGTTCGTCGCTGCGCGCGGAGGTGTCGCGATTCCAGATGAGCGACACGCGTTCGGCGTCGGCATCGCGAAACGCTTCAGGGTTCGCGTTCGTGCGGCGCAGCGCAGGGTCGCGATATGCATCGAAGCCACGCAGGAAGCCGGCCGTTTGCTGGCGCAACTGCGTGAGGCTCGCGCGGACGCGCAGGGTGCCTGCGGCGACGTTCGCGTCGTAGGCGAGATTGAATTTGGCATCGCGCGTCGTCGAGTGATCACGAAAACCGCCGTCGCGCCGCCAGTTGCCATAGACGGCAAGACCATGGATCGCATCGCTCCGCAAAGAAAATCGCCCGAGCGAAAAATCGGCGCTGCCGAGGGTCAGTCCCAGGCCGCTCTGCACCGCCGATGCGGCCGGCGTCAGCACGTTGAGCGTGCCGTGCACGGCATTGGCACCGAGCACCGCAGTGCCGGGTCCGCGCAGCACTTCCATGCCGGCAGCCTGACTGGTGTTGATCTCGAACAGCTGGTTGACGTTGCAAAAACCGACCGGACGAATCGGCGTACCGTCCTCGAGAATCAAAAATGCGCCGCAGGCTCCGGCGCCTGCGAGGACCGGCGAGCGGATCGCCGTCAGGCTCTCCTGGCCGCTGCCGCGCTGCACATAGGCGCCCGGCACCTGGTTGATCGCGTCGGCGGCGTGCAGCAGATCGATCACGCCGAGTTCATTCGGGCTGACGCTCGACAAGCTGCCCGAGACCGCGAGCGCCGCTTGCGGACGACGCAGGGTGGTGACCACGACCTCGTCGAGTTCTGCGGCATGGCCGAGCGGACCCACGCTGGCCAAGCATGCGGTCAAAGCAACCCGGAGCGACAGGCGATGGCGCAACATCGGCGCATTATCCTGCAAGCCGCGCCCGAGTGGCGCCACGCTGGTATTCTTCGCGCGTGCCGCGCCCCCTCGTTCGCCCATTGTTCTTGCTGCTGCTCGCCGCGCTCGGAATCGGGAGCGTCGATCACGCCTGGGCCCAGTCGCGCCCCAAAGTCGGCCTCGTGTTGTCCGGCGGCGGTGCGCGCGGTGCGGCGCACATCGGCGTGTTGAAGATGCTCGAGGCGCAACGCATTCCGGTCGATGCGATCGCCGGTACCAGCATGGGCGCCGTGGTCGGTGGTTTGTACGCGAGCGGTCTCTCGTCGAGCGAGATCGAGGCACTGATCGATTCGCCCGAGTGGCGTTCGGCGTTCGCAGAAACCGTGCCGCGACGTCTCGAGAGCTTTCGTCGCAAGACGGAAGACCAGCGCTACCTCGTCAAATTGCCGTTGGGCTTGAACGCCGGACGATTTCGTCTGCCCAGAGGTCTGGTATCGCCGCAGGCGGTGATGCAGTTGTTGCGGCGTGCGACGCTGCCGGTGGCGTCCGTGGCGCGTTTCGACGATCTGCCGACACGCTACCGCGCGGTCAGCACCGACCTCGAAAGCGGCGAATCCGTGGTGCTTGAGGGTGGCGATCTCGCCACGGCGATGCGCGCGAGCTCCTCCGCCCCGGGCGTGTTCGCACCGATCGAGCTCGACGGGCGACTTTTGGTCGACGGCGGTCTCGCCGACAATTTGCCGGTCGAGGTGGCGCGCTCGATGGGCGTCGATGTGCTGATCGTGGTCGACGTCGGTTTTCCGCTGCGTTCGCGCGGGTCGCTGGACTCGGCGACCAGCATTTCTTCGCAGATGCTGTCGATCATGGTTCGACGCGGCAGCGATGCGCAACGGCGCAAGCTGCTTCCTGAGGACGTATTGCTGACGCCGGCGCTCGGCGAAGATGACTCGACGTTCGATCTCGCGATCACCGCCCGCGCCATCGGCTTGGGCGAGACGGCGGCGCGCGATGCGGCACCACGCCTTGCGCCGCTCGCGCTCGATGAGCGCGGCTACGCCGAGTTTCTCGCGCGGCGTGCGGCCAGGCGTCAACCGTTGCCGCGCATCGACACCGTACGCGTCGCGGGCGACTCGGTCCGCTATTCGCGTTTGCTGAATGCGGAGTTTGCCGAATTCGCCGGCACGCGTGCCGAGCCTGCGGCACTCGATGCAGGTCTCACGACGCTCTTCGGACGCGGCAACTTCGAAGCGGTCGACTACCGCTTGCAGCCGCGCGCCCCGGACGTTGCGGATCTCGAATTGTTCGCCAAGCGCAATTCGTGGGGTCCGAACTATGTGCGGTTCGGCTTGAGTCTGGAAGATGACTTCACGGGCAACGCCAACTACAACGCGGCGGCGCGTTTCGTGATCGCGGACATCAGTTCTTTGGGCGCCGAATGGGTGTGGGATGTGCAAGTCGGTTCGGAGCCCCGCGTGGCGACCGAATTCCACTTGCCGTTCGGCGATCGCGCGCGCTGGTTCCTGTTGCCGACCGCACGGTTCGAGTTGCGCAACGTGCCGTTGTTCGAGCGCGAGCAGTTCGTCGCGGACTACCGCTTGCGGTCGACCGAGTACGGACTGGACGTCGGACGCGAACTCGCCAATTGGGGCGAGGTGCGTGCCGGGGTGCGCAGCGTCACCGGGCACACGCGATTGCGTCTCGGCGACCCATCTCTCAAGGGCACCGACTTCGAGGCGCGCGAGTACTACACGCGCTTTTCCTACGACACGCTGGACGACCGCAATTTCCCGCGGCAGGGCCAGTCGCTGCGCGTCGAATGGCGCGGCGAGCGACGCGCGCTGGGATCCGATCGCGATGCCGATGTCGCCACGGTCGATTGGCTGGCTGCGCGATCGCAGGGTCGCGACACTGCAGTGCTGTGGACTTCCTTCGGCACCAATTTCGCTGCAGACGCGAGCAACGTGCGCACGCTGTTTCCGCTCGGCGGATTTTTGAATTTGTCCGGTTTGCCGCGCGATGCGATCAGCGGTCGGCACTACGCGATTTCGCGGCTGATGTACGTGCGCAAGATCGGCGCGGGTGGCGAAGGGTTCCTGAACGTGCCGGCGTATGCAGGCGTTGCGTTCGAAGTCGGCAACGTGTGGGACGAGCGGCGCGCGATGGGTTGGGGGTCGGCGCGCAAACAGGGCAGTGCATTCTTCGGCTTCGATACGCCGCTGGGCCCGCTTTATCTCGGCACCGGTTTCGGCGGTGCAGACACGCCGTTTTATCTGTTCCTCGGCCGCGCGTTCTGAGTCGCGTGCTCGATCTTCTCGAAGCGTAGCGCCGGGCGATCGCCCGGGCGCGAATATTCGTGCTTGCGGCTCATCTCGAGCAGCGCCGCGTCGCGCTCTGTGGCGCTCGCATACCAATGCGTGCGATTCCAGTCGTCGCCGAGCAATTTGCGGAACGGGTCGGCCGGCAACAAAGACACGCGCACGCCGTAGGTGAGCACGGTTTCGGTGGCCGGAGTGCGCAGGTTGTGAGCGTGGCAAGCAGTCATGGCGCGAGATTCTACACCAGGCGATCGCCGGCGCCTTCGCGGTCCGCCCAACCAAGGAGTCTGCGGGTGACGAAAAGATAGAGTCGCTTGCCGCTCACGCGCCACAGCCGCGACAGCGGCGAGGGTTGCGCGAGGATGCGCAATTCGCGGCGCGTCAGCCGTTCGGGCAGATAACTGCGTTTGTGTTTCAGCAGGTGACGCAAGTCGTCGTGCGCCAGCATCCGAAACAAACGCCCGCGCTTCGGGGCGTGGCGTGCCAACTGGAAGTCCACCACCGCGGGCAGGCCGTCGGGCGTGACCAGCCAGTTCGGTTCTTTGGCCAGATCGTCATGCGTGAGGTCGCGGGCGTGCATTTGCCGCACGAGTCGCAAGGCTTCGCGGAAATAGCGTGCGTCGGGACGCGGGGCGCGGTGCAAGGGCAGACCTTCGATCCATTCGCGTCGCAGCTGCACGGCGTTGCCGTCGATCAGGCGCGGAATGCGTGGCAGGCCGGCGAGCAGCGTCAAGGCGCGGTGTTCGCGACGCAGCAGATGACGGGCGAGCGGTGTAGTCCACCATGGCGCGCTGCGCGTATCGCGCAACACGTGCGCGAGGCCCCCGTCGTTGCGACGCTCGATGCGACCGAACAGGTCGGTCTTCAGGACGCTCACGGCAAGATCAATATTTTTGGCAGCGGTGCGAGCTCGCGCCACAGTACGGCGGCGTTGACGAGCGCGAACAGCAGCATGACCGAACCTGCATCGACGAACGCCTTCCAGAGAATCATCGGCCGGACCACGAGCGTCTCGGGGATGAGATTGCGCCAGCCTTGACGCGGCCAGTGTCGCGGCCAGAAGCGCGGCGTGGCGTCGCGATAGCGCACGAAACGTTCGTCGAAGCGCGCAGCCAGGAAGCGGTCTTCGTCGCGAGCCGCGCGCGCGAACAAAAAGCCCTGCACGAGCAGCGTCGCGACGGTCAGCAGCAAAGAATGCGTCGCGAGCCCGAGCCCCGCACCGCCGATCATCGACAGCGTGTAGAGCGGATGCCGGCAGAGGGCATAGGGGCCGACGGTGACGAGCTCGGCGTCTTTGCGTCCGGCGATGAACACCGAGCACCAGATGCGCCCGAGGCAGGCCGTCGCCACGGCGAGCAAAGCCAGCGCGTCGAACGCGCCGCCGAGCGCGGGCGGAATCGGCGCCGTGCGCGTGACCGCCGTCAGTACCAGCAGGGCGAGGTACCAGAGGAGCGTGGCGCGCAGGCGGGGGGTGCTGGCTGAGATCGTCATCGCTGCCGCCGATTGTAGCCGGCGGCGACTCGCGCGGCTTGAAACCCCGGCGGGCCGCCACCAGAATCCGGGGATTCCCGTTTTCGGAGTCCGTCATGGCGTTGTTTCGTCGCAAGAGTGAGCAAGTTTCGGCCGCCGAGGCCCTGCCGGGTCGTGCCGCGCCGCTTGCGATCGTGAACCGTCACCATGTGAATGGCGCACCCTTGCAGCCGCCGTTTCCGGCGGGTCTCGAGGTGGCCCAGTTCGGCATGGGCTGTTTCTGGGGCGCGGAGCGCTTGTTCTGGAAGATCCCCGGCGTCTACAGCACGTCGGTCGGCTACGCGGGCGGCTACACGCCGAACCCCACCTACGAGGAAGTGTGTTCCGGCCGCACCGCGCATTCCGAAGTGGTGCGCGTGGTGTTCGACCCGCAACGCGTGCGCTATGAAGAGTTGTTGCGTGCGTTCTGGGAGCGGCACGATCCGACGCAAGGCATGCGCCAGGGCAACGACATCGGCACCCAATATCGCTCGGTCATCCATTGCACGAGTGCCGCGCAGCTCGGGCTCGCGCAGGCGAGTCTCGCGACGTACCAGCAAAGCCTGCGTGCGAGCGGTCACGGAGCCATCACCACCGAAGTGCTGATGGCGCCGGAATTCTTTTACGCCGAGGACTATCACCAGCAATATCTGTCGAAGAATCCCGACGGATACTGCGGGCTCGGCGGCACCGGCGTGACCTGCGCGATCGCTTGAGGGTGACGCTGCAGGCCTCCAGCCTCAGCTGCGCATCACCGCCGCGACCGAGTCGGCGACATGCGCGCAATTCGCCGGGCTTACGCCTGCGATGTTGATGCGTCCGTCCGGCGCCATGTAGATGTGGTGCTGCTCGCGCAGCGCGACGACCTGTTCGGCGCGCAACGGCAGACGCGAGAACATGCCTCGCTGACCTTTTATCCAGCCGAAATCCTGACCCGTCGTCGCCGTCAATTTTTCGGCGAGCAGCGAGCGCAGGCTGTTGATGCGGTTGGCCATGTGCGTGAGTTCAGCCACCCATTCCTGTCGCAGCTCGGGCGTCGCGAGCACGCGATCGACCACGGCGGCGCCGTGATCCGGCGGCATGGACCACAACGTGCGCGCGATGCGTCCGAGTTGACCCACGTGGATCGAAGCTTGTTCGGCGTTGGCCGAGAGCACGGCGAGCAAGCCCGTGCGTTCGCGGTAGACGCCGAAATTTTTGGAGCAGGACACGGCGACCAGCAATTCGGGTACCGTTTTCGCAAGCAAACGAATGGATGCGGCGTCGCGATCCAGATCTTCGCCGAGGCCCTGATAGGCCATGTCCAGAAACGGCAGCAGGCGACGCTTGGCGAGCACCTCGGCGATCGTCTGCCACTGCGCGACGTCCAGATCCTGGCCGGTCGGGTTGTGACAGCAGGCATGCAGCACCACCACCGAATCGGCGGGCAGCGCGTCGAGGAACGACACCATACGATCGAACGCGACGCCGTTGGTGGCATTGTCGTAGTAGGGATACTTTTCGACTTTCAGGCCGGCGGCACCGAGCAGGGGGATGTGGTTCGCCCAGGTCGGATCGCTGACGTACGCGATCGAGCCGGGACGCGCGGCGTTCAGGAATTGCGCACCGAGATGCAGCGCACCGCTGCCGCCCGGCGCCTGTGCGAGCGACAAGTCGGCTTTGCGACCGGCGAGGTCGGCACCGAAGGCGAGGGCGGCGACTTGCGCGTTGAAGCCCGGATTGCCCACCGGGCTCAGATAGGCTTTGGTGGTTTGCGCGGCAATCAGGTCCTGTTCGGCGCGGCGCACGGCGCGCGGCACCGGCGTCTTGCCCGCTTCGTCTTTGTAGACGCCGACGCCGAGATCGACTTTCGAGTCCGAGGAGTCTTTCTGGAAAGCGGCCGACACGCCGAGGATGGGATCGGGCGGAACGCGGGTCAGGGACTCGAACATCTTGGGCCTCTGGTTTTCGATGCGTGGGGAGCGAAAACCGGATTATCGCAGTCTGCGCGCCGCGACGCGAATCGGCTCGTCAGGGGCCATCGACCGCAGGCAGTGCGCCGCTCGCGTACAACTGGTCGATCTCCGCATCCGAGTAGCCCGCTTCGTGCAGCACGACGCGGTTGTGTTCGCCGACTTTCGGCAGCCAAAGTTGCGGGCGGCCCGGTTCGTGCGCGAATTTCACCGGCGTGCCGACGTGCTCGCGCCCGGCGTCGTCGATCAGTCGCATCTCGCGCGCTGCGGCCTGCGGATCGTCAAAGGCTTCGCGCAAGTCTTTGACGGGCGCGAAGCCGATGTCCTTGCCGCGGAACCATTCCACCCATTCGTCTCTGGTGCGCGTGAGGAACGTCGCACGCAGAAAGTCGATGACGGGTCGTTGGTGTGCGCCGGGGCCGCGGTCGCACAGCGGCACGAGATCGAGACGGCCAAGTTCGCCGAGCAGGTTGCGGACGAATTTGGCTTCCTGGGCACCGAGCACGACGTGCTTGCCGTCGCGCGTCGGATAGATTTGATAGAACGCCGAGCCGCCCAGCGAGCGAAATTCTTTGACGATCGGCGCGTGGCCATGGGCGAACACGTCGCCGGTCACGTTGGGCGTGCTCGCCAGAACCGCATCGTGCATCGACATGTCGATGTAATCGCCTTGCCCCGTGGCGTGCCGTCGATAGAGCGCCATCATCACGCCGCCGAAGGCGTGCAGGGCGGCGCTCAAGTCGGCGATCGGGACGTGCGGCAGCGTCGGTTGGCCGTCGTTGCCGAGATTGAGGCTCACGATGCCGCCGAGTGCTTCGGTCGCCAGATCGTGGGCGGGGATGTCGCGATAGGGGCCGCGTTGACCGAACGCCGAGATCGAGCAGTAGACGATGCGCGGGTTGCGCGCCGCGACGGCCGCGTAGCCGACGCCGAGGCGATCGACCACGCCCGGACGAAACGCTTCGACGAATACGTCGGCGCGCTCCGCGATTCGCAGCAGCGCTTCGCGGCCCGTCTCATGTTTGAGGTTGATGCTCACGCTGCGCTTGCCGCGGTGGGTGTTTCTGAAGAACACCGAGACGCCGTCCTGACGCGCACCGATATGCCGGTTCGGCTCGCCTTCGCCTGGCGGCTCGACTTTGATCACGGTCGCGCCGTGGTCGGCCATGAGTTGCGTGAGCGCCGGGCCGGGCAGGAACAGTGACAAATCGACGACACGCAAGCCTTCGAGTTTCATCGGCAGGTATCCCGTCAGATGGCGTCGGCGGCGCGCAAGCGCGCGAGGTCCGCGGCAGAGTAGCCGAGTTCGGCGAGCACGCTGTCGGTGTCGGCGCCGAGTGCCGGCGCGCTTTGCGCAGGCAGACGCGCACCATCGAGTTTGATGGGGTTGGCGAAGCTGCGGAAATCCGGGCGCAGCCCATGGGGGGTGTTGCGGATCATGCCGGTGGCAGCCGGGAACGGATTGTCGAGCGCTTGCGCGAGGTCGTACACCGGCGCCGCCGGCAGTATGCCCTGCAGTTTGGTCAGCCAGTTGGCGGTGGTGTCGCGTTCGAACACCGCATCGAGGGCGACGGTCAGCGCCTCGCGATGTTCGCGCCGCGCCGCGAGGGTTGCGAAACGCGCGTCGTTCGCGACCTCGTCCGAATCCACCACGCGCAGCAGTTCATGCCAGAATTTTTCGGTCATGCACATGATGAATATCCAGCCGTCGGCGGTGCGGAACAGTTGCACGGGCGTCGCGGAAGGGTGGGCGCTGCGCGGTGCGCGCCCGGTGACGAGTTTTTCGTTGAGGTACCAGGTGCCCGGATATGAAAGCTGATGCAGCGCGACGTCGAACAGGCTCACGTCGACGTCGCGGCCCCGACCGGTGCGCGCCGCGCCGAAGAGCGCGGCGAGCAGGGCGAGTGCGGTGGTGATGCCGGTCATGAAGTCCACGATCGAGAGGCCCATGCGTGACGGTGGTGAGCCCGGTTCGCCGGTCACGTGCAGATAGCCCGCTTCGGCTTGCATCAGATAGTCGTACCCCGGCCAGGCGCGTCGTTCGTTGTCACGGCCATAGGCCGACAAGTGCGCGCACACGATGCGCGGATTCACCGCGGCGAGCGCCGCGTAGGTGAGGCCGAGTTTGTCGGGCTGATCGCCACGCAAGTTGTTGAGCACCGCGTCGGAGCGGGCGGCGAGCTTGCGAAACGCCTCTTGACCCTCGACCGTCTTGAGGTTGAGCGTGACGCTGCGTTTGTTGAGGTTGAAGGTCTGGAAAAAATGCGAATCGTGCTCGCCGAGGAAATACGGTCCCATCGCGCGCGTGGCGTCGCCGCCTTGCGAGCGGCTTTCGATTTTGATGACGTCGGCACCGAGGTCCGCGAGGTACATCGAGCCGAACGGACCGGCGCCGAAGTTTTCGAACGTCAGCACGCGCACGCCCGCGAGCGGCAGGTCGGTGGCGTGGCGGGGCGCCGCCGCGTTCACAGCGGATTCCGTTCGAGCAGTTGCCGCGCGATGATGATGCGCTGCATTTCGTTCGTGCCTTCGCCGATGCACATCAGCGGTGCGTCACGGTAGTAGCGCTCGACGTCGAAATCGGTCGAGTAACTGTAGCCGCCGAAGATGCGCATCGCCTCGAGCGAGTTCTCCACGCCTGCTTCGGAGGCGAACAATTTCGCCATGCCCGCTTCGAGGTCGCAGCGCTCGCCGGTGTCGTATTTGCGCGCGGCTTGCTCGATCAGAAGTTTTGCCGCCTCGACGCGGGTGGCCATGTCGGCGAGTTTCAACTGGATCGCTTGATGCTGGGCTATCGGTTTGCCGAAGGTGTGTCGCTCCTGCGCGTAACGTACGGCAGCGTGCAACGCGCCCGCGGCGATGCCGGCGCCGCGCGCCGCGACGTTGATGCGACCAAGCTCGAGACCACCGACGGCTTGCTGGAAGCCGCGCCCTTCGACTGCGCCGATCAGCCGGTCCGCGCCGACGCGGTGGCTTTCGAAGACCAGTTCGGCGCTGTCGATCGATTTGTAGCCGAGTTTCTTCAATTTCTTTGCCGCCGTGAAGCCCGGGCCTTTGTCGCACAGGAAGAGGCTCATGCCCTTGTGACGCGGCTGCGCTTCGGGGTCGGTCTTGGTCAGGATCGCGAACACGTCACCATGGACGCCGTTCGTGATCCAGGTTTTGCTGCCGTCGATGACGTAACCGTCGGCATCGCGTCGCGCGACGGTGCGGATGCTCTGCAAGTCGGTGCCGGCATTCGGTTCGGTGAGGCCGATGCCGCCGCGCAACTCGCCGGTGGCGAACTTCGGCAGCCAGTGATTTTTTTGTTCGGCGGTACCGTGGCGTTGCACGCAGGCGGCCATGATGAGGTGCGAGTTGAAGATGCCGACCGGCGCCATCCACACCGCCGAGATCTTCATGACGATCTGTGCGTAGGTGCTCGCGCCGAGACCGAGGCCGCCGTACTCGGGGGCGATGGTGGCGCCGAAGAGGCCGAGCTCTTTCATCTGCGCGACGATCTCGGTCGGATATTCGTCGGCGTGGTCGAACTTGCGGGCGATCGGCCGCAACTCGCGCTCGGCCCAGCGCTCGATGGTGTCGATGATCTCGCGGTCTTCGTCCGTCATCGCATTCACGTCAGTACCCCATGCGGTCTTCGACCGCGTGTCCGCGTTTGGCAACGAGTATGGTCCGCTCGAAGTCGCAGACCACGGTGCCGTCCGTTTTCCTGCCGCGCGTACGCACCGTCACGAGCCCCGCGGTCGGGCGCGACTTCGATTCGCGTTTGTCGAGGACTTCGGATTCGGCGTAGAGCGTGTCGCCCGCGAACACCGGCGCAGGCATGCGGATTTCCTTCCAGCCGAGGTTCGCGATCGCTTTCTGGCTGACGTCGGTGACGCTCATGCCCACCACGATGGCCAGCGTGAGCGGAGAGGCGACGATGCAGCGACCGAACTCGGAGGCCTTGCCGTACTCCGCATCGAAATGCAGCGGGTGCGTGTTCATGGTGAGCAGCGTGAACCAGGTGTTGTCGGCTTCGCTCACGGTGCGGCCGGGACGATGCTCGTAGACATCGCCGACGACGAAATCTTCGTAGTAGCGGCCGAACGACTCGCGATAGCGATTCGGCGCGACGGCCTGCGGGGTGTGACTCATGGGCGCGTCCTTCACTGTTCAAATGTACGGACAAATGCTAGGTTGCGCCGTCGTGCCTGTCAAATCACGAAAAATCGTTGCTGCGCCGCGCTATCGGCAACTCGCCGAAGCTCTGCTCGCCGACATCGGCAGCGGTCGTTACGCCGTCGGCGACGTGCTGCCCGGCGAGCTCGAGCTCGCCGAGCGACACCGCGTCAGTCGCCACACCGTGCGCGAGGCGTTGCGGCGCTTGCAGGATTTCGGCTTGATCACGCGGCGACGCGGCATCGGCACCGTCGTCACCGCCGACGCGAACGCCGGCGCGTACGTGCAGCGACTCGGCTCGCCCGCCGAGTTGCTGCGCTATCCCGAGCCGAGTCGTCTCGAGGTTCGTGCGGCGAGCAAGATCACCGCCGATGCGGCGCTTGCTTCGCGCCTCGGATGCGCGCGCGGCGCGCGCTGGAATGTCGTGAGCGCCGTGCGTCGTCTGCAACCGAGCGGTGCCGCGATCGGCTGGTCGGACATCTATCTCTCGCCGCGCTACGCGGCGGTGGTGCCGCAGGTCGGGCGGGCGGGCGGGCGCGTCTTCGAAATGATCGAGCGTCGCTACGGGGCACGCGTGGCGCGCGTCGAGGTGGAAATCCGCGCGGGCCTCGTCGACGCGTCACGCGCCGCGCTGCTCGGCGTGGAGGCGGGCAGTCCGTCGCTCACGGTGTTGCGACGCTATCGCGAAGCGGACGGATCGGTGTTGCAGATCACCATCGCCGAGCATCCGGCCGAGCGCTTCACGTATGCTTTCGATCTGCATCGTTCCGCCTCGGGCGTCGGCTTCGAGCCGGGTTGAATCGGCGGCCACGTTCCTTCGGAGTGTATCCATGAGTCACGAGCGCGCTTTGCCTTCCGGATTACGCAGCTACCTGTTCGCGCCGGGTAATCACCCACGCAAGGTCGCCAAAGTATTCGCTGCGGGTGCGGACGCGGTGTTGCTCGATCTCGAAGATGCCGTGCCGATCGCCGAGAAGGAATCGACGCGTGCCGCCGTGGTCGAGGCGATGCGTGCGCCGCGCAGCGCGCGCGGCTACATCCGCGTCAATGGTCTCGAGACCGCATGGTGTGCCGACGACATTGCCTGCGTCGTCGGCCACGGTGTCGACGGCATCGTGTTGCCCAAGATCGAGTCGGCCGAGCAGGTGCGTGCCGCTGCCGCGTTCATCGCCGCGGCGGAACGGGTCGCGGGGCTGGCGGTCGGTGCGATCGAACTCATGGCCATCGTCGAGACGGCGCGCGGCATCGAGTTCGCCAATGAAATCGCGGCCGCCGATCCGCGTCTGAAGCGACTCGCGTTCGGTGGCGGCGATTACACCAACGATCTGGATCTCGAGTGGACGCTCGAGGAGCACGAACTCGCCTACGCGCGGGCGCGCTTGACGCACGCGTCGCGGGTCGCCGGCATCGAGCCGCCGGTCGACACGGTCGTGATCGAAGTCAAAGATATCGCGCGATTTTCGCGTTCCGCGCAGAACGGTCGACGCATGGGCTTGTACGGCAAGCTCTGCATCCATCCGGATCAGGTGGCCCCCTGCAATGCGGCGTTCACGCCGACTGCGGAACAAGTCGCGCAGGCGCGTGCGGTGGTCGAGGCGTTCGAGCAGGCCGAGGCGGCAGGGTCCGCATCGATACAGGTGAACGGACAGTTCGTCGACTATCCGATCGTCTTCAAGGCGCGGCGGGTTCTGGCTGCGGCGGCGCGCGCCGCTGGCTGAGGTCGAGCGCGAGAATTCCGCCGACGATCAGCGCGATCCCCAGAAACTGCCACACGTTCAGGCGCTCGCCGAGCAATGCCCAGGCGAACACCACGGTCGTCGGCGGGCCGACGGTCGACAGCACGGCACCGCGCTCGGCACCGATGCGTCGTACGCCTTCGGCTTGCAGCGAGGCGGGCAAGAACATGCACAGCACCGCGATGCCGAACAGCAAAAGCCAGGCGGGCTCGGAGATGGTCGTCAGTTCGACGAAATCGCGTTGCACTCCGAAGTGCACCAGCAGACACAGCGGCGCGGCCGACATCGCGAACAGGGTATAGCGCGCGCTGCCGATGGCACGCGTGTATTTCTCGCTGACGATGAAATACACCGCGTAACTCAAGGCCGAACCGATGACGAGCAATGCGCCCAGAAGATTGGCGCGCAGTTCGGCCATGTCGAAGCCGCCGACGGTGAAGAAGATGCCCACGTAGGTCAGACCGACTGCGAGCAGCACGCGATTGGCGGGCCGGCGCCGATCGCGCACCGAGGTGAACAGCACCACCATCGCCGGATAGCTGAAGATCAATACGCGCTCGACGCTCGCTTCGATCATCGAGAGTGCGACGAAGTCGAGCATCGCGCCGACGTAGTAGCAGAGCGCCCCCGCGAATGCGGCGACGGCGATGGCGCGCCACGGCGTATCGAGTACTTCGCGCAGCGGCTCGCGGCGCAGCGCGAGGATCCAGAACATCGGCAGCGCGATCACGCCGCGGATCATCACCACCGCATCGACGCTCACGCCGAGCGCATAGAGTTTTTTGGCGAAGATGCCTTTGCAGGCGAACAGCATCGCCGCGGCGGCACACGCGAGTGCGCCCAGCGGATCGAGCCGGGCCGGTTTCGTGCGGACTTCGTTCACGCGGGTTCGGTTGCGATGCGCGGGCGGTGCGGTGCGTAGCGGGCGAGTGCCCAGATGATGCCGGCGGTGAAAAACACTTCGCCGAGATTGTCGAGCTTCAGGGCGCGCAGTGGCGGCAAGGTCGTCGCGAACATCAACAGCCCGCCGATCAGCATCCACGGAAAGCGCCGCTTGGCGAGCAACCAGCCGCCGCTGATCAGCGTGACGAGCAGCGTGCAGATCGAGGCGAACGGAGCCGTGCCCGGCACGACGGGCTGCCCCGGAAAGCAGGCCGTGCCCTCGGCGACCGCGGTCGAATAGCGCACCAGCCCGTTTTCGCAGACCGCATGGATGTTTTCTTTGAAGAAGTGCGGCAGGTCGTACATCATCATCGCGAGCGTCAGCGAGCAGAAGAGCAGCATGCCGCGCGTGCTTTGCACGGCGGAAGCGCCGGCGAGACGCAGAATCGCTCCGCATCCGGCGATGCCCCAGGCGCCGAACAGCCAGTGCGTCCAGAATCGCGGCCAGGACAAAGCCTCGAGCATCGACCCTGGTCCGATCCAGTGCCCGATGCCCACGATCAGGTTGTCGTAGACCAGGCAGAGTTGCGGCACGAGCAGCACGAGTGCGGCGAGGTGACCGCTGCGTTGCCAGATCCGCACCAGCCAGAGGCTGAGCAGTGTTTGCAGTGCGGCCTGCAGCAGGAAGAGTTCGGAGTACGGCACGGCCACAAGGGTATCATCGCCGCGTCGAAAATCGAGATTTCGGGAGCCTCCTATGTCCGGACCCTTGCACGGCATCAAAATCGTCGAAATGACCAGCGTGGTGCTCGGCCCCTGGGCCTGCCAGTTGCTCGCGGACATGGGCGCCGAGGTCGTCAAGATCGAACAGCCGCGCGGCGACAGCAATCGCACCCTCGGTGCGGCGACCAACCCCGGCATGTCGGCGCTGTACCTCACCTGCAATCGCAACAAGCGCAGCATCGTGCTCGATCTGCGGTTGCCGGGCGCGCGCGAGGCGCTGCTCGCGCTCGTCAAAGATGCCGACGTGTTCGTGCACAACAATCGGCCGCAAGTCATGACCAAGCTCGGTCTCGACTACGCCGACATGAAAAAAATCAATCCGCGCATCATCTACTGCGGCGCGTACGGCTATTCGAAGCACGGCCCGTACGGCACGCTGGGCGCGCTCGACGATTCCATCCAGGCGGTGAGCGGCGTCGCGGCCCTCAATGAAATGGTGCTCGGCGAGCCGCGGTATCTGCCGACCGTCGTGGCCGACAAGACCACCGCGATCACGGTGGTCTACGGCGTGCTCGCGGCGCTCTTTCATCGCGAGCGCACGGGCGAGGGTCAGGAGCTCGAAGTGCCGATGTTCGAGACCATGGTCAATTTCGTGATGGCCGAACATCTTTGGGGCATGACCTTCGAGCCACCCAAAGGCAAGCCGGGTTACACGCGCCTGATGAGCCATCACCGCAAGCCGTACAAGACGGTCGACGGTTACATCGCGATCCTGCCGTACCTCGATGCGCACTGGGAAAAGTTCTGCCGCCTGACCGGGCATCCGCAGCTGATCGAAGATCCGCAATTTCGTACGCTCGCCGATCGGGTGCGCAACATCGACGCCACCTATTCGAAAACCGGCGAGATCATGGCGACGCGCACCACGGTCGAGTGGCTCAAAATATTCGACAAGTCGGGCGTGCCGCTGATCGTCGTCAATCGACTCGAAGACCTCGCCACCGACCCGCATCTGGTGGCCACCGGTTTCTGGCAATTCCAGGACCATCCGACCGAGGGGCGACTGCGCATGCCGAAGTTCCCGGTGAATTTCGGTGCGACGCCCGCCGACATCCGGCGCCACGCGCCGCGACTCGGCGAGCACACCGAAGAAGTGCTGCGTGAAGCGGGCATGACGGCCGAGCAGATCGCCGAACTCACCGCGAAGGGCGCGGCGATGACCGCCGAGCAGGCGGCCGCCACGGTAGCCAAGGGCGGGGACTGACGATCGTCGCCGGCCGCGAGACTCGCGGTCTTCAGGTCTTGATGCCGTACACGCGCAGCGCGTTGTCGCGCAGGAATTTGCGCAGCGGCTCCGGGCGCAAGTTGAGCGCGAGCACTTCGTCCATCGTGCGCTTGAAGCCGAGCACCGGGAAATCGGTGCCGAACAAAACTTTGTCCTGCCCGTAGCTGTTGATGTATTTGACGAAAGCTTCGGGCCAATACTTCGGGCTGTGCGCGTCCGAGCCGATGAACACGTTCTCGTGTTTCCATGCCATCGCGATCATCTCGTCGGTCCAGGGAATGCCGACGTGGATGCCGATGAGTTTGAGTTCGGGAAAATCGCAGGCGATGCCGTCGAGCAGAATCGGTCGTCCGACGCTGCGCATCGGTGCCTCTTTGGCATACACCATCGACTGACCGACCTGCATCTGGATCGGCACGCCGAGTTCCACGCACTTGGCGTAAAACGGGTAGTACTTCGCATGATCGGGCGGCAAGTCGAACCAGTGCGGATAGACGTGCGCGCCGATGAAGCCCATGTTCTTCACCGCGTCTTCCAGTTGGCGCACGCCGTTCATGCCTTCATACGGGTCGATGCCCGCCATCGCGTAGAAGCGGCCGGGGTACTTTTCGACCGCGCGGGCGATCACTTCGTAGGGCAGGTGGAAGGAGCCCGGCAGACCCTTGCGACCGACCTTGGGCGCGAACAGGAACGCACGTTCGATGCCGGCCTCGTCCATTTGCGCCAGATGCGCCTCGAGCGACACACCCTTCATGTCGGTCTTCGACTTCATCTTGCCGGCGAAGAACTGATCCTGCCAGCCTGGCCGGAAGGACAGCGCTTCCTCGGTCCAGATGCCGCTGACGATATCGATGGCCGGTACGGGTGGGACGGTGGCGTTCACGTCGGGACTCCTGCTGCGATCTGACCGCGCCATGATGCCGAAAGCGGGGGCGCGCCGGTCTCCTTCCTGCGGGCGCGGCCATTCGGCTGTCGTTGCATAAATGCAACAAAACGTGTTCGAGTGCGTTGATTCGCGTTGCACGAAAACACGGCCGGGTCGTACACTCCGCGAGTTTTCCACTCCAAGTCAGGGATTGATTCCCGGAGGCCTATTCAATGTCCGATCGAATCCGCAAATCGGCACTCGTTGCCGCAGGCGTGTTGAGCGCCATTTCGGCGATTCAAGCGAGCGCGCAGGACGTGCAGCTCGAAGAAATCGTCATCACGGCCCGTCAGCGCGAGGAAAAACTCGTCGACGTGCCGGCGACCGTGCAAGCCTTCACCGCGACCGAGATCAAATCGGCCGGTATCGAACGTCCGCAAGACTTCATTGCCATGACGCCGGGCGTCGCGCAGGTTCAAACTGCCGAAGCCGGTGACATGCAGGTGGTGATCCGCGGTATCAACACGGGTCGCGACGCCGAGACCAACTTTGCGCTCGTCATCGACGGCGTGTTGCAAACGAATCCGAATGCGCTCAACCAGGAGCTCTCCAACGTTTCGCAGATCGAAGTGTTGAAGGGGCCGCAGGGCGCTCTCTACGGCCGCAACGCCGTTGCCGGTGCCATGATCATCAGCACCCGCAAGCCGAGCGACACCTTCGAATTCGACGTCGGCGGCGGTTACGGCCAGTACAACAGCTACAAGGCCAACTTCTATCTGACCGGCCCGATCGCCGATGGCGTGAAGGGTTCGTTCGGCGCCTACACGCGCAGCACCGACGGCCAGTGGAAGAACTCGCTCCTCAAATGCGACGACTGCGTCGACTTCTTCAAAGAAACCGGCGTGTCGGGTCGTTTGATGACCAACGTGGGTGACAGCGGTTCGCTCGACTTCAAGGCGAAGTACTCGAAGATCAACGCGGGCGCCATCAACTTCAACGCCTCGTTGGCGTTGGCCGAAGCCGCTGCGTACCTCAAGTCGCTCGGCGTCCCCAATGCCGCCGACTATTACGAAGATCCGAACAACCACAAGTTCGTCTACATCAACAACGTCAAACCCGAAAACGAACAGAAGAACATCAATCTGTCGGTGAAGGGTGAATTCGACGTGTCGGTCGGCACGCTCACGGCGATCGCCGCTTACAACGACCAGACGAACTACTTCCTCACCGACGGCACCAGCGCCGCGTTCTATCTGTACAGCCTCACCTCGGCTTGCCAGAAGAGCAACGACGCGAAGCCGGCGAATCCGCTGCCGTCGCCGTTCGGCCCTTACCAGCCTTCCGGCGGCTTCGTGCAGACCTTCTTCCCGCCGTACGGCCCGTCGCTCTGTGACGGCTATCAGTACCAGCAGCGCGATCAGAAGGACTCGAGCATCGAGTTGCGTCTGGCGTCGCCGGGCGATCAGTCGGTGCGCTGGACGGCCGGCACGTACTTTGCCGACATCGAGCGCAAAGTCGTCGTCTCGCAGGGCTCGGACAGCGGTCAGGGCTTCCTGAAGCAGGCGTTGGTGCTCACCGGTGGTCCGAACCCCACCGACTTGCTCTACGCCGACACCTTCAAGAGCAAGGTCTACGCCGGCTTCGGCCAGATCGCGTACGACTTGCAGCCGGGTCTCGAAGTCGCGTTTGCCGTTCGCTACGACAGCGAGAAGCGCGAGGTCGAAAACAACGTGCCGAAGATCAAGCCGCAGACTCCGGGCTTCAACGGCTCCGCCGGTGCGAACACGTTCATCAACCCTGCGTACACCGTGAATCCCTCGCTCGCCTCGATCCCGGGTCGCTCGAAGGACTTCTCGCAGTTGCAGCCGAAGTTGTCGGTCAACTGGAAGCAGAGCGATGACCTCGCCTGGTTCGCTTCCTATGGCTACGGCTTCCGTTCGGGTGGCTTCAACTCCACCGGCAGCCGTGCGACGGTCGAGCTGTACTACTCGCCCCTGTGCCTCGGTGCTTCGCGTTTCGTCGCGCCGTACGTGCCGGTGTGCCCGGGCGGCGGCCGCAGCCTGAACGACGTCAACGACGACTACAAGAAGGAAGTCTCGAAGGCCCTCGAAGCGGGCTTCAAGGCCAAGCTGCTCGACGGCGCGCTGAGCGTCGACGGTGCGGTGTACCAGACGAAGATCGAGAACATGCAGTTCTTCAACTTCTTCGCCGGCCCCTTCGGTCTGCTGCGCGTCGTGACGAATGCCGACCAGGCTGAAGTGCAGGGCTTCGAGCTCGACACCCGCTACCGCTTGAACGACATGTTCACGCTGTTCGCGGGCTACGGCTACACGGACTCGGAGATCAAGAAGTACACCGGTCGTCCGTACACGGCCGGCAACGCGATCCCGTACGCCCCGAAGTACACCGGCAATGCCGGCATCGACTTCAAGGCGCCGTTGTCGGGTGATTGGACCGTGAACGCGCGTCTCGACGCGTCGTTCGTCGGCGAGACCTGGTTCAGCACCGTGCAGGAAAACCTGGTGCCGAACCTGTTCACCTACTACTCCTTCGGTCAGGGCAACTTCTCCAAGCAGAAGCGTGATCCGTACAGCCTGATGAACGCCCGCGTGGGCGTCAGCAACGGCGTGTGGAGCGTGACGGCCTGGGGCCGCAACATTGCCGACGAGAAGTATCTGCAGGAAATCATTCCGGCGCCTGAATTCGGCGGGTCGTTCATCCACGACTCACCGGGTCGCAGCTTCGGCGTGGATTTCAGCTACTCGTTCCGCTGATCCATACGCGGTTAGCGCCGCGTTGACCGGCCCGGACAGGCAACTGTCCGGGCCGTTTCTTTTCCGGGTGTAGAATTCCGGCCGTGAATCGTACCCAGATCGAATTTCCCGAAAAGCACGCCGCGCTGCGCGACGACGTCCACATGCTCGGCGAATTGGTCGGCGAGGTGTTGCGCGACCAGGGCGGCGAAGAATTGTTCGACTTGGTCGAGCGTGACCGTGTGCTTGCGATCGCGCGCCGCAATGGCGATGCGGCTGCCGCCGCAAGTCTCGAGCAACGCGTGCGGGGTCGCGCACCGGGCGTGGCGCGTGATCTCGAGCGTGCATTTTCGAGCTGGTTTCAGGCGGTCAATCTCGCCGAGCAATTGCATCGAGTGCGCCGACGACGCGCCTATTTTTTGAGTGACGGCGGCAAGCCGCAACCGGGCGGCGTAGAAGACGCGATCGCGCAACTGAAGGCCGATGGCGTACCGTTCGAGGTGTTGCGCGAATGGATCGCGAGTCTGCACATCGAGCCCATCTTCACCGCTCATCCCACTGAATCGACGCGACGCACCATTTTGCGCAAGCAGTCGCGGCTCGCGGGTTTGCTGTTCGATCGACTCGATCCCACCTTGTCCCCGGGCGAGCGCCGCGTGCTGCGCGAGCGTCTGCGCACCGAGCTCACGACGAGCTGGCAAACCGAAGATCATCCGCGTGAACGGCTGACGGTGGCGGACGAGCGTGAACATGCCTTGTTCTATCTCGTCGAAGTGCTGTACAAAATCGTGCCGAATTTCTATGAAGAGATCGGCGAAGCATTGGTGAGGCATTACGGCGCCGCAGCCGAAAGCTTCGAGCTGCCGACCATCATCCGGTTCGGCAGTTGGGTCGGCGGTGACATGGACGGCAATCCCGACGTCAACGCCAAAACTCTGCGCGAGACCCTCGCGCGGCAACAACAAGCCATCGTCAACGCCTATTTCAACGAATGCCAGTCGCTTGCGCAGTTGTTGTCGCAAAGTGCGAGTCGGGTGGCGGTGAGCGTGGCGTTGCAGCAGCGCATCGATGAGTACGAGCTGCTGTTGCCGGCGGTCAAAGCGTCGGCGCCGGCGCGTCACGATCGCATGCCGTATCGCGTGTTCATGGGTCAGGTGTCCGAGCGTTTGCGCGCCACCTACGATCTGCGGCCGAACGGCTACGAAAATCCCGGTCAGTTCCGACGCGACATCGAATTGGTCGCCGAGAGTTTGCGTTCGAATCGCGGTGTGCATGCCGGTTTGCACCAGGTGCGGCGCTTGTTGCGACGCATCGAGACCTTCGGTTTTCACCTCGCGACGCTGGATGTACGGCAACACGCGCAGATCCATCATGCCGTGATCGCGCAGGCGCTGGATGAGCCGGCGTGGCTTGCGCTCGAGTCGGATGAGCGGCACGCGCGGCTCGTTTCGATGCTCGCGCGGGACGTCGGTCCGCGCGCCGAGCTCGATGCGATGGGTCGTCGCTGCATCGGCGTGTTCGATGCGATGTTGCAGTGTCGTCGCCGTTTCGGCGGCGAAGCGATCGGCAGCTACATCGTCAACGGCGTGATGGGTGCGGACGACGTGCTGGCGACTTTGCTGCTCGCGCAATGGGCCGAAGCCTACGACAAAAAGCAATCGACCATCGCCATCGACGTCGCGCCGATGTTCGATTCGATGGAGGCGCTCGCGCGTAGCGGTGCAGTGTTGACGACACTGCTCGCCGAGCCGATCTATCGCCGGCATCTCGAATCGCGCGGCGAGCGGCAACTGGCGCTGGTCGGCTATGCCGAGAGCGGCAAGCAGGCCGGGCTCTGTGCGGCACGTGTGGCGGCGTATCGAGCACAGAGCGAAATCGTGCGGGCGATCGCGGCCGCGGGCGAGCAGCCTATCGTCGTGCATGCGCGCGGTGGCAGCATTGCGCGCGGCGGCAGTCGCATCGATGCGCTCGTGCAGGCAACCCCGCCGGCGACCATACAGGGTTGGCTGCGTTTGACGGAGCAGGGCGAGAGCATCAGTCGTCACTACGGCTTGAGCCCGATTGCCTTGCGTACGCTCGAGCGTGCCTTCGGTGCGTTGACTCGAAGCCGTGCCGCCGATCGCGACCGACCCGCATCGATCGACGCTGCGACGCTTGCGGTGGCCGATCGGATCGCCGCGGCGAGCGAGGCCTGCTATCGCGGCTTCGTGACCGACGATGCGGCATTTGATCTCTGGTTTCGCGCCGTCACGCCGATCGACGTCATCGAGCGCATGCAGATCGGTGCGCGTCCGATCGTGCGTCCGGGGATGGAGGGACTCGCCGGTCTACGCTCGGTGCCGTGGGTGTTCGCTTGGACGCAGAACCGCATGTTGTTGCCCGGCTGGTTCGGCTCCGGCAGCGGTTTGCGGGCCGTCATCGCCGAGTTCGGCAGCGACGAAGTGCGACGGGCGATCCGCAGTTGGCCGTTTCTGCGGCAATTGATCGACGATCTCGAGATCATGCTGGCGCAAACCGACCTCGACATCG
This sequence comes from Steroidobacteraceae bacterium, assembly GCA_017853555.1. Classification (GTDB taxonomy): domain Bacteria; phylum Pseudomonadota; class Gammaproteobacteria; order Steroidobacterales; family Steroidobacteraceae; genus UBA964. The sequence goes on along the minus strand of JAFMJH010000003.1, from coordinate 13,123 downwards.
CGGCGCACTACGCTGCGCTCGCCGGCGAGGCTTCGGGTTCGTTTTTCGAGCGCGTGCGCGAGGAATATGCGCGCGCCGTCGCCGCCGTGCTCGAGATCAAAGAATGTCACGAGTTGCTGGATGACGAGCGTACGCAGCAACGCGCGCTCGCGTTGCGCAATCCCTATGTCGACCCGATGCATCTGATGCAAGTCGATCTGCTGCGTCGCTGGCGCGCCAAGGGTGCGCAGGATCGAGAGTTGTTCGAAGCGCTGCTCGCCAGCATCAACGGGATTGCGCAGGGCCTGCAGACGACGGGTTGACCTCCGCCTGCGGGTCGTCATCGAGCACCGACCGCGCCGGCGCGTCGAGATCGTCGAATTGGTCGTTGTTGACCGCCCAGAAAAACGCCCAGGCGCCGACGCCGAGCAGCAGCAGCGACAACGGAATCAGCAGATAGATGCTCGACATTCAGTGACCTCCGTTGGGCGCGGCGATGCGACGGGCATTGAATACCACCACCAACGACGAGAGCGACATGCCGATCGCAGCCACCCAGGGTGGCATGAGACCGAGTGCCGCCAAGGGGATCGCCGCGAGATTGTAGGCGGCCGCCCAGCGCAAATTCTGGCGCACGATCGCGAGTGCGCGTCTGGCCACTTCGATGCTTTGCGGCAACGCGGCGAGCGAGTCGCGCAGCAAGAGCAGATCGCCGGCCGCATGCGCGATCGGCGAGCCGCGACCCATGGCCATCGAAACGTCGGCTGCGGCGAGTACCGGTCCGTCGTTGATACCGTCGCCGATCATCAGCACGCGGTGACCGGCCTGCTGGCTGCGCTTGAGCATCGCGAGTTTGTCTTCGGGCGACAAGCGTGCCGCGGCTTCTGAAATGGCGAGTTGGGTCGCCACGAAATCCACCGCTTCGTGCCGGTCGCCGCTCGCGAGGGCTGGGGTGATGCCGAGCGCGCGCAGCGCATCGAGCGTCGCACGGGCTTCGCCGCGCAATTCGTCGGCGATGCGAAAGTCCGCGAGCCAGCCGCGCGCGTCCGCGATCACCACGCCTTCGAGCGTGCCGCGGTGCGATGCATCGCCCGTACCTTCGAGTGCAAACGAGGCGCGTCCGATGCGATAGCGCTGATCTTCGATGCGACCTTCGATGCCGGCGCCGGCGATCTCCCGCGCGTCGTGGCAGTGCAAGGTCGGATCGGCGTGCGGTCGAAACGCGGCGGCGATCGGGTGCGTGGAGCCGGCTTCGAGCGCGGCGGCCAGTGCGAGTGCACGCGCGGGTTCCACGCCGGCTCGCGTCGCGCAGCGCAGAACTTTCGGCGTGCCTGCGGTGAGCGTTCCGGTTTTGTCGAGCATGACGCGATCGATGGTCGCGAGTCCTTCGACCGCATCGGCGCGCAGTACGAGTACGCCGAGTTTCGCAAGATGCGAGGTCGCCGCCGCGATGGCCACCGGCGTGGCCAGCGAGAGCGCGCAGGGGCAGGTCGCCACGAGCACCGCGAGCAGCGCGGGGAAGGCGCGTGAGGGATCGACGAAGTACCAGCCGATGCCGACGACGGCGGTCAGCAACAGTACGCGCACGACGAACCAGGAGGCCATGCGTTCGGCGGCGAGGCCGAGCCGCGGGCGCTCGCCTTGCGCACGCTCGAGTAGCCGCACCAGACCGTGCAGCGTCGAGTCTTGCGGCAGACGCGTCACTTCCATGGCGAAAGCCGCGCCTGCGTTCACCGAGCCGCCGAGCAGTGCCGCGCCCACGGTACGCGTGACCGGTGCGGATTCACCGGTGACCAAAGATTCGTCGAGCAACGCGACGTTCTGCACGACCAGACCGTCGACCGGCACGACCTGTCCCGAACCGATGCGCAAGCGATCGCCGACGACGACCTCCCCGAGCGGAATCCTGCTCGGCGTCGTCAGCGTCGAGTCCAGGCGTTGCACGGTTTCGGGCAGGGCGCGGGCCAGCGCCTCGGTAACGTTGGCCGATTGGTGCCGGCCGCGCATCTCGACGTAACGGCCGAGCGATAAAAAGAAGATGAACATCGCGACCGAATCGAAATAGACCTCGCCGACGTTGCGGATCGTATTCACGACGCTCGCGACGAAAGCGAGGATCAGCGCGAGCGCCACGGTGACGTCCATGCCGAGCACGCGCCTGCGCAAGTCGTCGTAGGCGCCACGCAGGATTGGCGCACCCGAGTAGAACAGCACCGGCGTGGCGATGACGAGACAGGTCCAGCGCAAAAACTCGGCGAGTGCGGGATCCATGCCGGAGAATGCGCCGGCGTACAGACCGACCGCGTACATCATCAGCTGCATCGCGCCGAGGCCGGCGAGTCCCGTGCGTTTGAGCGCCGTGCGACGCTCCAGTCGTTGTGCCGCGACGGCGCGTTCGCCAACCAGCGGCACGGGCTTGAAACCGAGCGCGGCCACTTTGGCGAGGATGCTCGCCAAGTTCAAACGCGCCGTATCCCAGACGACCGAGACGCGCCGATCGACGACGTTGATGTCGACCCGGCGCAAGCCGGGCAGTGCTTCGAGCCCCGTGCGTATCGACCGGGCGCAGTTGGCGCAGTGGATGCCCTCGGCATTGAACACCGCATGACCTTCGCCCGCGGTTTCGCTGCTCCAGTGTCCGGCGGCGAGCGTAGGGCTGATGGCGTTCATCGTGGAGTCGACGGTGCGGGGTAGATCAACTTTTGATCGACAAATGTTCGAGCGGGGTGCGGAATCTGGAGCGTAGTCGCCATGGTGCACCGGATTCGGTCGTGCCGTCGATCTGTATCCACCAGCGGCCTGTTTCCAGCGGCAGGATGCGCCCGATGTACGCGCCCGTCGCATCGCGCCGCAAAACGGTCTGGCGATCGCGCATCGGCAGCGTCGTGTGCGTCAGATGCACGCTGAGCGTCGGCGGCAGTGCCGTGTCGTCGCCTGCCTGCGCCGTCAGTCGCAGTTGACCGTCGCGACTCATGTCGAGTTCGAGTGCGAGCCCCGCTTCGCCTGCACGCCGCGCCGCGGCAAAGTCCGCATCGAGCGCACGACCTTCGACGGCGTAGCTCGCGGGCAGTTCGGGCTCTGCGCTGCGTACCGCTTCGAACACCAGCAGGATGCTGGCGAGCACCGCGAAAGCAGGGATGCCGAGCATCACGAAGAAGGCCGCACCACCGCGTCGTGCGTTCAGGGTCGTCTCGGACATGAGGGCACCTCAATCACGTGGGGCAAAGAAACGTGCGTCGGCCTGCGCCTGCAAAGACGGTGCGTCGGTGGCGACGATGCGCAAGCGCAAGCGTCCGACGGCATCGTGGCGTTGTTCGAGCGCGGCGCGGCGGACGCGAACCGGAGCGTTGAATACTTCGCCGGCGGGTACGTCGAACTGCGGCGCGATCGGATCGAGGCGATATCCCGCATCGCCAAGTTCGACCCGGAAGCGGTGCGGGATGGCGTCCTTGTTCATGATCTTGAGCAGATAGACGTTTTCGATTGCGCCGTCATCGAGTGGGCGATAGAGCGCATTGCGATCGTGCAACACGTCGAGCGCGACCGGTGCTCGTCGGCCGAGCGCGATGACAAAGCCCGCGCACAGCGCGAGCAGCAACACGCCGTAGACGATGATGCGGGGTCGAATGATGCGCGTGCTCTGGCGATCGAGATTGTTTTGCGTCGCATAGCGCACGAGGCCGCGCGGGTAGTGCATGCGATCCATCACGGAGTCGCAGGCGTCGATGCACGCCGCGCAGGCGATGCATTCGTATTGCAGGCCCGCGCGGATGTCGATGCCGGTCGGGCAGACTTGCACGCACAATGTGCAGTCCACGCAGTCGCCGAGCCCGGCACTGCGCGCGTCGCTGCCTTTGCGACGCCCGCCGCGCGGTTCGCCACGCTCGAGGTCGTAGGTGATGATCAAGGTGTTGCGATCGAACATCGCGCTCTGGAAGCGCGCGTAGGGGCACATGTATTTGCAGACTTGCTCGCGCAGAAATCCCGCATTGCCGTAGGTCGCAAGGCCATAGAAAAAAATCCAGAAACTCTCCCAGGGGCCGAGCGCCCCGGTGAGCGCGAGTTCGCCGAGCAGGGTGATGGGAGTGAAAAAGCCGACGAAGGTGAACCCGGTCCACAGCGCGAAGCTCACCCAGAGCAGCTGCTTTGCGCCTTTGCGGCCGAGTTTATGCAACGACCACGGCGCCGCGTCGAGTTTCATGCGCCGCGTGCGATCGCCTTCGGTCACGCGTTCCATCCAAAGAAAGACTTCGGTCCATACCGTCTGCGGACAGGCGTAACCGCACCACAGGCGACCGGCGACTGCGGTGAAGAAAAACAGGCTCAGCGCCGCGATGACGAGCAGCCAGGTCAGGAATATGAAATCCTGCGGCCAGAGCGTGAGTCCGAAGAGATGGAATTTGCGGGCGGGCAGGTCGAAGAGGATCGCCTGTCGACCGTTCCAGCGCAGCCACGGCAGGCCGTAGAACAGTCCGAGCAGCAGCCACGCGGCACTGATGCGCAGGGTCGCGAAGCGTCCGGCGATGTCGCGCGGATAGACTTTTTGATGGGCCGCGTAGTAGGACTCGTCCGCTTGCGCGCCGCTTTTGATCGTGTCGGTCATGCGGCGTTCAGGGCGACGAACGGCGGGACGGCGCGCTCAACAACCACGCCGTGAGCGACGCCGACAGGGCTGCGATCATCCAGAACAAAAAGAATCCGACGCTGTACAGCGCGGTGCGCGAGGGTGGCGCAGCGGCGGGCGCGAGCATTTCGATCGCCGGCCTCGGATCGACGAACGCGAAGAACACCATCGTCGCGCCGCTGGCCGCGAGGAACGACGTCCAGAGTACCGTCAGCCAGATGCGGCCGTGCGTACCGAGCGACTCATGGTTGGCGACTTGCGACACGCAGTTCTCCGAGGCTCTGCACGTAGGCCGCGAGCAACTTCACGCGCAGTGCGCCGAGACGCTCGCCGTGCGCCGGCATGTTGCCTTGACGACCTTGGGCAATGGTCTCGCGCACGCGGTCGGGCGTTCCGCCGTGCAACCAGATGTTGTCGGTGAGATTCGGGGCGCCGACGTCCTGATTGCCCTTCGCATCGGGACCGTGGCAAGCGATGCAGTACGTCGCGTAGTGCGTCCGGCCCGCCGCGACGTCGCCGCGCGGTGCTTTGCGGCCCGAGAGCGACATTACGTAGGCCGTTACATCATCCACGCCGCCTGCGCCGAGCACTTCGCCCCATGGCGCCATCACGCCCATGCGGCCTTGCGTGATCGTCGTCTCGATCGCTTCGGCGGTTCCGCCATACAACCAATCGCGATCGGTGAGATTGGGAAAGCCGCGTGCGCCGCGACCGTCGGAACCGTGACAGGCGGCGCAATTGTTGGCGAACAGATTGCGACCGATGGCGAGTGCTTGCGGATCGTGAGCGAGATCTTCGCTGCTGCGGTTGCGGTAGACCGCGAGCACCGCTTCGGCGCGTCGCTCCTGATCGGCTTGCAACTGATCCCACTGTCGTTGTTGGGTCCAGCCGAGCGCGCCCGGATTTTTGCCGAGACCCGGATACAGAATCACGTACGCGACGGCGAACACCACCGTGAGCACGAACAACCACAGCCACCAACGCGGCAGCGGGTTGTTGTACTCGCGCAGATCGCCGTCCCAGACGTGGCCGGTCGTATCTTCGGTCGAGGATTCCTCGCCGCGTCGCTTGCGCATCCAGACCAGCAGACCCACCGCGGCGATGGTGTTGAGAATCGCGGCGAGGGCGATGAACAGACTGACGCCGTTGCTCATGATGGATCTTCCTCGAGCGGCAGTTTCGCCGCGGCATCGAACGTGTCACGTCGGCGCCGACTCCAGGCCCAGACGACGACGGCCGTGAAGGCGATCATCGCGAGCAAAGTTGCCACGCCGCGCAGAATTCCAAGGGTTGCAGCACTCATGTCGGTCACTTCCAGTTTTTGGCCGCGATGCCCAGCCCTTGCAGATAAGCGACCAGCGCGTCGAGCTCGGTCTTGCCGCGCACGGCCTCGGCGGCGCCTTTGATATCGGCATCCGTGTACGGCACGCCGACCACGCGCAGCGCAGCCATCTTCCTGCCGGTGAGCGACGCATCGATTGCCGCATTCGTCAGCCACGGGAAGCCCGGCATGTTCGATTCGGGCACGAGGTCACGCGGATTTTGAAGGTGCAGACGCTGCCACTCGTCGCTGTAGCGACCGCCCACGCGCGCAAGATCGGGACCCGTGCGCTTGGAGCCGAACTGGAAGGGGTGGTCGTAGACGGACTCGCCAGCTACCGAGTAGTGACCGTAGCGCTCCGTCTCGCCGCGCAAGGGGCGCACCATTTGCGAGTGGCAGTTGTAGCAGCCCTCGCGCAGGTAGATGTCGCGTCCTTCGAGTTGCAGTGCCGGGTACGGTTCGATGCCGGGCGCGGCCGTAGTCGTCTCTTGCGAGAGCATCAACGGCACGATCTCCACCAGGCCGCCGATGCTGATGACGACGGCGATGAGGATGCCGAGCAGACCCGTGTTCTTTTCGATGATGTCGTGTTTCATGCGTGTTGTGCTCCGCTCACGCGTGGGCCGGTGCCGGAATCGCGACGTCGGCCGCCTTGCCGGCGCCGACGGTCTTGGCGACGTTGTAGACCATGATGAACATGCCGCCGAGCACCATCGTGCCGCCCAAAAGTCGCACTGCGTAATACGGATAGGTCGCCTTGAGCGCTTCGACGAAGGTGTAGGTGAGCGTGCCGTCGGGATTGGTCGCGCGCCACATCAGCCCTTGCGTGACACCCGCGATCCACATCGACGCGACGTACAGCACGATGCCGATCGTGAACACCCAGAAGTGCACGTCGATCAGTTTCGTGCTCCACATCTCCGTGCGACCGTAGAGCCGCGGGATGAGCATGTAGAGCGAACCGACCGAAACCATCGCCACCCAGCCGAGCGCGCCGGAGTGCACGTGGCCGATCGTCCAGTCGGTGTAGTGCGAGAGCGCATTGACGGTCTTGATCGACATCATCGGCCCTTCGAAGGTCGACATGCCGTAGAAGGACAGCGAGACGATCAAAAACTTCAGGATCGGATCGGTGCGTAATTTGTGCCAAGCTCCGGAGAGCGTCATGATGCCGTTGATCATTCCGCCCCAGGAGGGCGCGAGCAGCATCAGCGAGAACACCATGCCGAGCGTCTGCGCCCAATCGGGCAGGGTCGTGTAGTGCAGATGGTGGGGCCCGGCCCACATGTAGATCGAGATCAGCGACCAGAAGTGCACGATCGACAAGCGGTACGAGTAGATCGGGCGTCCCGCCTGCTTGGGGATGAAGTAATACATCATGCCGAGAAACGCGGCCGTCAGGAAAAACCCGACGGCGTTGTGGCCGTACCACCATTGCACCATCGCGTCGACGACGCCGGCGTACGCCGAGTAACTTTTGGTCAAGGTCACCGGAATCTCTGCGCTGTTGACGATGTGCAGCACCGCGACCGTGATGATGAAGGCGGCGAAGAACCAGTTGGCGACGTAAATGTGCTGAACTTTGCGTTTGACGAGCGTGCCGAGGAACACGATCGCGTAGGCCACCCAGACGACCGCGATCAACAGGTCTATCGGCCATTCGAGCTCCGCGTACTCTTTGCCGGTCGTCCAGCCCATCGGCAACGAGATCGCCGCGAGCACGATGATGGTTTGCCAACCCCAGAAGGTGAATGCGGCAAGCCGGTCCGAAAACAGACGCGTGTGGCAGGTGCGCTGCACGATGTAATACGAGGTCGCGAAGATCGCCGAGCCGCCGAAGGCGAAGATCACGGCGTTGGTATGCAGAGGCCGCAGCCGGCTATAGGTAAGCCAGGGAAGGTCGAAGTTCAGTTCCGGCAGCAGCAGTTGTGCGGCGATGATCACGCCCACCAGCATGCCGACTACGCCCCAGACGACGGTCATGAGTGCGAACTGCCGCACCACTTTGTCGTTGTATTGAGTGATGCCGAATTGCGTCGCCGTCATCGTCCATTACCTTGCTCAGCGCGCCTGTGGCGCGACGGCGCAATGTTCGCTGGAACACGGCAGCACATGAATAAGTAGAAGACGCAGGGGTTCCCTGCCGCCGGCGGTGGAGTCGGGGGGCGACGGTCGCCCGTCGAGGTCAGTCGACGTGCGCGCCCTCGAGGTCGAGCACCATCCGCACGAGTTGCGCGAGCGAGGCCGCGCCCATTTTTTCCATCACTCGTGCGCGGTGGATTTCGACCGTGCGCTGGCTGACGCCGAGGTCCCCGGCCATGACTTTGTTGGCCTTGCCTTGCGTGACGAGCGTGAGCACCTCGCGCTCCCGCGGCGTGAGCGAGTCGAACCGCTCGCGGATGGCATCGCGTTTGGCGAGTTCGGCGCGATTGTTGCCGTCGGCGGCGAGCGCCCGTTGCACGCGGTCGATCAGTTCCTGATCACGGAACGGCTTTTGCAGAAAATCGAACGCGCCGTGCTGGATCGCTTCGACGGCCATCGGGATATCGGCATGGCCGCTGATGAAGATCACCGGGATGATGGCGCCGCGACGGTTCAGTTCGTGTTGCAGTTCGATGCCGCTCATGCCGGGCATGCGCACGTCGAGCACGAGGCAGCCGGCTTGCGACGGATGCCAGGCCGCCAAAAAGTCGCCGGCCGACGCATAGGCCATGGCGGGCAGCCCGACCGATTTGAGCAACAGTCGCAGCGAGCTGCGTACGGCGTCGTCGTCGTCGACGATGAACACGGAGGCATTGCGGTTCATTCTTCGTCTCTCCCGGTCGGGCAGGGCAACTGCAAAGTGAAACGTGCGCCTCCCGCAGGCGCCGTCGCATACAGCAGTTTACCTTGGTGTGCTTCGGCGATTGTGCGGCTGATCGCAAGGCCGAGCCCGGTGCCCGTTTCTTTGGTGGTGCAGAACGGATCGAAAATGCGTGCGACCAGCTCTGCCGGCACGCCCGGTCCGTTGTCTTCGATCTGCACTTCGAGCGCGACGCCCGGACGATGTCGTGTGCGGATCCGCACCGTTCGCTGGCCCCGCGGGCGTTCCCCGAGCGCTTCGATCGAGTTGCGCAGGAGATTCAGCAAAATTTGCTGGATCTGGATACGGTCGACCGACGCGACCGGCAGATCGTCGGCGAGTTCGGCGACCAGTTGCACGTCGTTGAGACGCGCGTCGCTCTGCGTGAAAACGAGCACTTCGCGCACCAATTCGTTGAGGTCGGCGGCTTCGAGGCGCGTCTCGCGATTTTGCACGAGCGCCCGCAGCCGTCGAATGATTTCGCCGGCACGCAAGGCCTGCCGCTGGATTTGCTCGAGGGCGAGCGGCACGTCGCCGTCGGAGTCGGCGGCCGACGGCGACGCCGCCGCGAGGCGCGTCGCGGCGCTCGCATAATTGGCAATCGCGGCGAGCGGCTGGTTCAGTTCGTGCGCGATGCCGGCGGCCATTTCGCCCATGGTGGCGAGACGCGAGACGTGCGTCATGCGTTCCTGCGCCACGCGGGCATCTTCGGCGGCGCGACGGGCGTCGCTCACGTCGAGCAGCGTGCCGACGACGCGCATGCCGCCGCCTTGGGCCGGCGTGGAGGTGTAGTTGATTTGCACGTGTCGCAGTTCACCCGCGGGCGTGAGCACCCGAAATTCATCGAGCCGGGTGCCGGGTTGTCCGACCACCTGGCGCCACACCTCGGCGTTGCGCGCGCGATCTTCGGGGTGGATGCGCGCGAGGAGCTCGGCGACGTCCAGGCCCTGCGTCGGATGGGACGGTGGCTCGAGACCCAGAATGCGATACATCTCCGGGGACCAGAAAGGCTGGGCCGGCGCGCCGTCAGTGCCGCCGTGAAACATTTCGAAGTTGCCGAGCTTCGCGATTTCCTGTGCCTCGTTGAGGAGCAAGCGCGTGCGTTCCATCGACTGCTCCATCGCGCGTCGATGGGTGATGTCTTCGCCCGAGGCGAAATAGCCGACCAGACGACCGTCGGCGCCGCGCATCGGCATCAAGCGCCAGCCGATCAGTCGGCGCTGGCCGTCGGCGGCCAGCACTTCGTGTTCTAGGTATGAATCTTCATCGGCGGTGGCATTGGCCACGCGCTCGATGTCGCGGCGCACGCGTTGATGCTGTGCGGTCGGCACTGCCACCTCAAGCCAGTCGCGCCCGAGCAGGTCGATTTCGCGCCGCGCGAGCGTTTCGCAACCTTTGCGATTGACCAATTGCACCCGCAGATCGGCCGAGAGCGCGAGCAGGAACACCTGCGCGATTTCCAGATAGAGATTCGCGCGATCCCGCTCGCGACGAATCGCGGCCATCGCTTCGCGACGCAGGGTGATGTCGTGCAGCAGACCGATGAAGCGCGGCGGGTTGGCGCCATGGATTTGTCCGACCGACAGAAACACGGGAAATTCCGTGCCGTCTTTGCGGCGCGCGTCGACTTCGCGACCGACGCCGATGATGTGCGGCACGTTGGTTTTCATGTACCGCGCCATGTAGTGATCGTGCGAATCGCGATCGGTCGCGGTCATCAGCACGCTCACGTTTTTGCCGATCAATTCGTCGGCCGCATATCCGAACAGCCGTTCTCCCGCCCGATTGAAACTCTGGATGTGACCGGTGTGGTCGATGAGGATGACGGCATCGACCGTGGCGTCGAGCAGCGCCTGGAATTCGCCCTGCGAGGGTGCCGTTGTGTTGCCGTTCGAGTTCATGCCGCGCGCGCGTCGAAAGTTTGGTTGATGCTAGCACGGCGCCCGCGGCGTCTCGTCGTGCGTCCTCGGGCGTACGTAGTTTTCGCAATGGTCGACCGCAGGGGCGGCGTGCGACGGTGCACCAACCTTCGTTTGGGTGGGATCGCCGATGATCACTTTGGATGCGGCACGCAGTCGTCTGCTCGCGCGGCGTACGGAAATAGCCGAACGCGCTCGCCGTACTGCGGCCGAGTTGCGACGCGAACACGAGCCGCTGTCGGCCGATTTCGGCGAGCAGGCCGTGCAGCGCGAAAACGATGAAGTCCTGCAAAATCTCGACGATGCGGCGCGCAGCGAACTGCAGCGCATCAATCGGGCGCTGGCGCGCATCGAGCGCGGTGAATACCTGCGCTGCGTCGCGTGCGGCGCGCCGATCACCACGTCGCGTCTCGAGGCGGTCCCGGATACCGACCGCTGCATCGCCTGCGCATGAATCGGATGTCCTTCATCGTGGTGGTTGCCGAGCGTGCGTCGGGATCGAACGTCGCCGTGCACAAGGCCGTCATGATCGCGCGGCATTTCGGTGCGCACATCGAATTGTTCACCTGCGAGGACGAACACGGCATCGCCTACGCCGCCGGTGCGGCGGCCGATGCGGCGCGTGCGAGTCGCCTCGCGGAGAGCCGGCGGTTTCTCGAGGCCTTGCGCGGTTCGGTCTCCGCGCGCGACGTGACGCTCTCCATCCAGGCGGCTTGTGCGCCGACGGTGAGCGCCGGGATCTGCCGGCACGTCCGCATCGTCAAACCGTCGCTGGTCATCAAAAGTTTTACCGATGCGGGCGTGCAGCCGGCGCCCTTGCCGTCGATCACCGACCTGAACCTGATTCGCGCCTGCAGCGCACCGCTGTTGTTGACCTATGGCCGTTCGTGGAGTCCGTCGCCCAAGATTTGCGCGTTGCTCGCGGCGGAGTCGAAACTCGCGCGTGGCGACGCCGCGGAGTTGATGGCGGCGGCGGAACATCTGGCCGAGGGGTGTCACGGCGAGCTCGAGGTGTTGCGCGAGGGGCAGGGCGAGGAGGCGCTGGCGCGCCACGTGGCCAAGCAGCGGATCGACGTCATCGTCGTGGCCGCGCATGATCGCGCGTTGACGGATACGTTTGCCGGTGCGGTCGGTTGCGACGTGCTGATCGTGCCGCCGCCAGCGCCGTCAGCCGGTGTGTTGCGCGGTGTTGCGTCGGTCGTCGCGAATTCGGTTCACGGTCAGAACTGAAAAGGCCACGATCGCGCCGATCAGCACGATCATCAGCAATCCCAGCCAGCGCCCCACGCGAAACGCCTCGAACAGCCCGAGACCCACGCCGAGCGGCGTGCTCACCATCAAGATCGGTTTGGCAATGCGCATGGGGCGAGAATAATCGCTTCGGCGACGCAGGCACAGGGATGCGCGCCGCCGCCCGTCGGTCGGTTTGCGGGCGCACCCGAGTACCGTTAGGCTTCGGCCCATGAGCAAGCGAACGATTCTGTGGTTGGTACTGTCGGCCTGCCTCGCGCACGGCCAACTCTCTCACGCGCAAGCGGCCGCCGAGCCGAAGGCGCTCGACGACGAAGCGGTGTATCAGCAACGATTCGATCGCCTGCAGAACGCCGCGCGACTCGGGCTCGGGCTCGAGAGTTACGAGCCACTCGAAAAAGTCGCCGGTGCGCGGCGCGTGCGCCCTTTGCCCGTGGCGCGAGCTGCCGAGGTGCGCATCGCGCCGCAGGCATTGTCCGCAGCGCGTGATTATGCGGCGGCCAACAATTCCTCTGCGCTGCTCGTGTGGCATCGCGGCAAAGTCGTCGAGGAGAGTTATTTCGGCGGCTCGACCCGTGCATCCACCTTTCCGTCGCGCAGTTTGGCCAAGCCGGTCGGCGCAGTCGCGATCGGTCGTGCGATCGCGCTCGGCAAGATCAAATCACTCGATCAGCCGGTGGTCGATTTCATCGGCGAATGGCGCGGCGATGCGCGTCGTTCGCGCATACTCGTGCGGCATCTGCTCGATATGCGTTCGGGGTTTCTCGCGCAGGGTCCGGCACCGAAAGCCGACGACATTCTGAATCGCGCCTATCTGCATCCGCGTCACGGCGAAATCATCGTGCGTGAATATCCGCTCACCGACGATCCGGGCACGCGTTACGAATACAACAATGCGATCGCCGAACTCGTCGCGCTCGTCATCGAGCGCGCCACGGGCGTGCGTTACGCGGATTTCATCTCGCGTGAAATTCTGCAGCCCATCGGCGCACCGGGCGGCGAGATCTGGGTCGATCGTCCGGGTGGGCTTGCGCATTCGGGCTGCTGTTTGATGTTGCCGCCCGAGAGCTATCTGCGCCTCGCGATTTTGTTGATGCAGGACGGCAACTGGGAGCGACGACGTCTGCTGCCCGAGGGTTACGTGCGCGCGATGCGCACCGCGACGGCCGAGAATCCCTACTACGGCC
>JAFMJH010000051.1 GCA_017853555.1 Steroidobacteraceae bacterium | reverse complement strand
GAAAAAACAACACCTTATATATAGCCCTGACAGACCGGCTTTTGGGCTTTCGGCGGCTTGGGTTTAGAATCTGGCCAAGCCGCCCTCTCGGGCGTCCACAATAAAGAGGTTTCGCAATGAAGTCATTTTCCGTAGCCGGAGTTGTCGCAGCCGTGACACTCCTGACGGGTACCGCGGTCGCGCAAGAGACCGGGGGGCTCGAGGAAGTCGTCGTCACCGCCACCAAGCGAGAGCAGACGCTGCAAGACGTTCCGGTCGCCGTGTCCGTCACGCCGATCGAGACGATCCAGCGCGCCTCGATCCAGAACCTCACGGACCTGGCGAGCGTCGTGTCGTCGTTGCGCGTCTACACGCTGCAAACTTCTACCCAAACCAATTTCGTGATTCGCGGCTTCGGTAACGGCGCGAACAACCCGGGCATCGAAGGCTCGGTCGGCGTGTTCATCGACGGCGTGTACCGTTCGCGTTCCGCCGGTGCGATCGGCGATCTCGTCGACGTGTCGCGCGTCGAAGTGTTGCGCGGCCCGCAAAGCACGCTGTTCGGCCAGAACGCTTCGGCGGGCGTCATCAGCATCGTCACGCAAAAGCCGGAATTCAAAGCCGGCGGTTACCTCGAAGGCACGCTCGGCAACTACGGCGAGCGCATCCTCAAAGGCAAGTGGACGGGCCCGGTCAGCGACAACGTCGCGGTGAGCCTCACCGGCACGACCAACAAGCGCGACGGTTACTATTCCGACCTCAAGAACGGCACCAAGATCAATGATCGCGACCGCTTCGACGTGCGTGGTCAGTTGCTGTGGAATGCCGGCGACAAGCTGAGCGTTCGCTTCATCACCGACTACAGCAACATCGACGAAATCTGCTGCGGCGTGTCGAACCTCGTGAATGGTCCGACCAGCCGCATCGTGCAGTCGGGCCCGGTGACGGCGATCCCGACCCTGCCGATCCCCTTCTACACTCCCGTGAACGGGCAAATCTACGGCAATGATCCGTACGCGCGCACGAACTACGTCAACAAGGCGCCGATCAACAGCGTCACCAATCGCGGCTTGTCGATGCACGTCGATTACGACGCGGGCGATCTCAAGTTCACCTCGATCACCTCGGCGCGCAGTCAAAAGACCGATTTCGACTACGACTTCGACTTCACCAGCGCCGATCTCGGCAACACCAACCGCAACGTCGGCGACATCAAGACCAACACGCAGGAATTCCGCGTGTCCTTCGATGACGGCGGCAAAGTGCGCGCTTTGGCGGGCATTTATTTGATGAAGGAAAAGGTCCGTTACGACAACACCATCCTGATCGGCACGGGCTTCCGCCCGTTCGCCGCCGGTCTCTTCAGTGGTGCGGGTAACGCGACGCTGCCGGCCACGGTGGCGAACCTGCCGATTCCCGATGCGTACAAAGTCGCGCTGCTGATGAGCGGTGGCGAAGCGCAGTTGCGCCAGATCGAAGCCGGCGCAGGTCTGCCGGTCGGTTCGTTCTTCCGCGCCGGCACCGGCAACGTGATCAACACGCGTCAAGACACCGATGCAGGCACGATCTTCGGCCAGCTCGACGTCGAAGTGGCGCCGAAGCTCACCGTCACCGGAGGCATCGCCTTCACCAAGACGAACAAGGCCGTCGACTTCCAGCAGACGACGACCGAGCCGTTCGGTCAGGTCGATCTCGTGAAGCTCGGTTACGGTTTGATCGCGCAGCAGTTGATCGCGAAGGGCATTCCCGCCGCGACCGCCACGGCGATCGCCGATCGTGCGAGCGTCGCCGACGGCGCGCGCATCCCCTGCTACACGGCGCCGGCACCGTTCGGTGCGCTGATCGGTCCGCTGTGCAACCCGGTGCTCGCCGGCTACGCGCTGCAGTTCCTCTCGCCGATCGTGCCGTTCAACGATCGTTCGAAGGACAGCAAGACCACGTACACCGCGCGTCTCGCCTACGAGTTCAACGACAACGTCAACGCGTACGCCGGTGTCTCGACGGGCTACAAGGCGACGTCCTGGAACCTTTCGCGCGACAGCAAGCCGTTTGCTCCGGCGACCGCCGCGCTCTCGCCGCTCGGTGGCGCCACCAACCCGTGGTACCCGCGGTACGGCACGCGTTACGCGGGTCCTGAAGAATCGACGGTCTACGAAATCGGCGTGAAGAGCCGCTTCAATCGCGCCGCCGTGAACATCGCGATCTTCGACCAGCAGATCAAGGGCTTCCAGTCGAACCTGTTCCTCGGCACGGGCTTCGTGCTCGGCAACGCCGGCAAGCAATCGAGCAAGGGTGTCGAAATCGAAACCCAATTCAAGCTCACGCCGGCTTGGCAGGTCGACTTCTCGGGCACGTTCCTCGATCCGAAGTACGACTCGTTCGTCGGCGCGCAAACCGTCAACGCCAATGGCGACGCGGTGACCGGCGACCTGTCGGGCACGCGTCCGGCTGGCATTGCGCGCACCAGCATCGTGGCGGGCATGACGTACAGCTTCAACGTCGAAGGCGTCGAAGGCTTCGTGCGTGCCGACTACGACTATCAGAGCAAGGTGCAGGTATCGGAAAACATCCTCGCATCGATCGCTTCGCGCCAGGTGAACACCCTGAACGCCAGCATCGGGTTCAACAGGGATGGTTGGGACTTCCTGCTCTGGGGCCGCAACCTCTCGAACGACAGCTACTTGATGAGCGCGTTCCCGTCGGTTGCGCAGACCGGCAGCTTCTCGGCTTATCCGAATCAGCCGCGCACTTTCGGTGTGACGGTACGCAAGGCGTTCTGAGTCACGCGCGCCCTTCGGGGTGCGCGGCACTCTGCCGAATGGGGGCGGTCACGCAAAACGTGACCGCCCTTTTTTTACACTCGGGTCTTTACACGCTCAGGCGATTGATGCCATCGAGCGCCGCCGTCTTGTAGCACTCGGCGAGCGTCGGAAAATTGAAGACGGCATCGGCGAAGTAATCGATCTTGCCGTCGTGCGCCATCAAGGTCTGGCCGATATGGATCAGTTCGCTCGCGCCCTCACCCATGATGTGCACGCCGAGCAGTCTCCGATCCGTGGGGCTGAAGATGATCTTCAATATTCCCGTGCGATCGCCGATGATCTGACCGCGCGAAATCTCGCGATAGTTCGCTTTGCCGATTTCATAGGGAATTCCGGCGGCCGTGAGTTCGTCTTCATTTTTGCCGATGGTCGAGATCTCGGGCACGGTGTAAATGCCGTACGGAAACAGACCGATACCGCCTTCGTGATCGACCCGCATGCCGAACGCATGCCGCGCCGCTGCCCGCCCCTGCTCATAAGACGTCGAAGCGAGTGACGGAAAGCCGATCACGTCACCGACCGCATAGATGTGCTCGACATTGCTCTGGAAGTGTTCGTTGACGGTGATGCGATTGCGCGAATCGAGGGCGACGCCCGCTTGCGCCAGATTCAAACGCTCGGTTGCACCGACGCGCCCGATCGAATAGAGCGAGGCTTCGGCGTGCAGGACTTTGCCGCTTTTCAGGCGCACCTCGACCGGCTGCGCACCGCTTTCGAGCAAGTGGATTTCTTCGACCTCTTCGCCAAGACGCATGGTGACGTTGCTCTGCTGCACCACGTACGTGAGAGCCGCCGAAATCTCATGATCCAGAAACGGCAACAGCACCGGCCGTTTGTCGACGATCGTGACGCGCACGCCGAGTGCCGCGAACATGGTGGCATATTCGACGCCGATCACGCCGGCGCCGACCACGATGATCGAACGCGGCAGGCGCTGCAGGCCGAGCACGTCGTCGCTCGTGAACACGTGCTGACCGTCGAAGGGAATGTGATCGTCACGCGCCGCTTCGGTGCCGCAGGCGATGACGATCTTGTCGGCGGTGATCTGGCGCTTGCCGTGTCCGCTCGGGGTGGTGAGTTCGATGGTGTGTGCGTCGGCGAAGGTCGCCGTCGCCTCGATCAATTCGACGCGATTGCGCGCCATTTGGTTGCGTATGACATCGATCTCGGACCGCACCACCTGCTCGACCCGATAGAGCAGATCATCGATGCCGATGTCCTGCTTCACGCGATACGAAGAGCCATAGATCCCGCGCTCGCGAAATCCGGACAGATGCATCACCGCTTCGCGAAATGTTTTGGAAGGAATCGTTCCAAAATTGACGCAAATGCCGCCGATCGCACGGGCGCGTTCGATGATTGCAACGGATTTGCCAAGCTTGGCGGCCTGGATGGCGGCACGCTGACCCGACGGCCCTGAACCGATGACGATCAAGTCGTAATCGAACGCACTGCTCGCCATAGACCCCTCCGAAACGCTTAAAGATTGGGATGATGAGCCTATCCTAAGGGGATTTTTTGGGTCGGGGCAAATGCACGGCGATCGACAGGGTGAGATATCCGTCGAAATGTCGCATCATCGGTGCCGATGACCCCCGACACCGCGATCCATCGGCACGGCATGGCGTTTCCGCCGACGCGCGAGCATCTCTGGCGCGCCGCGGACGGCATGCGTCTTGCGGTCTACGACTGGAAGGCGATCAATCCGCGCGGGGTCGTCTTGCTGGTGCACGGTCTCGGCGAACATGCGATGCGCTACACGCACGTCGCCGCCTGGTTCGTCGCGCGCGGCTATGCGGTTCGCGCCTACGACCAATTCGGGCACGGCCACTCCGACGGTGCGCGCGGCGCGCTGCTGCGCGATACGCAACTCGTCGACCACCTTGCCGAACTCGTCGATGCGACCGAAGCCGTCGGCAAACAACTGATTTTGGGTCACAGTCTCGGCGGACTCGTCGCCGCGACGGCCGTGGCGCGCGGCGCATGTACGCCCGACCGCTTGCTGCTCTCGTCGCCGGCGCTCGCCATCGATGCCGCACCCTGGCAACGCGTCGCACTCGCGCTGTTGCCGCGGCTGCTGCCCGATCTGCGCGTCGGCAATGGCTTGCGGCCGGAATTCCTTGCGCACGACGCCGAGGTCGTGCGCGCCTACGTCACCGATCCTCTGGTGCACGATCGCATCTGCGCGCGCTTGGGTGCCTTCGTCGCAGGTTCGGGTGCCGAAGTCATCGCCGCCGCGACGCACTGGGACACGCCGACGCTGCTGGCTTACGCCGGGGACGATCAACTGGTGAACCCGCGCGGCAGCCATGAGTTCGCCGCCGCGGCGCCGCGCTCGATCGTACGCGTCGAGTGCTTCGAGACGATGTACCACGAAATCTTCAACGAGCCCGACGCAGCGGCCCCGTTCGCGGCCGTGGCGGATTGGCTGGAGACGACGGATCAGGCGTAGCGAGGACGCTCGCGACGTGCGATCGCTGCGCGCGCGATGCAGGCGAGCACGACGACGATGCCGCTCGCGGCGGCAAGTTGCACCGACATCGTGATGCCCGCCGCTTTGGTGGCGATGCCCAACGACGCCCAAACGAATACGCCGCCGAACACGGCATCACGCGTCACGGTGGTGGTGATCGCATAGATACCGCTTGCGAGGCACACCGTCACCAGCGCCCACTCGTCCATCGACAACCCGAGCGGCCACATGCCGCGCTCGAAACACAGCGCACCGAAGTTCACGAGCGTCGCTGCGGTGATCCAACCGAAATACAAGCTGAACGGTGCATCGACGCGAAAGTATTCGGCCCAGGTCGGACGCGGTTGGTTGCGCAGTTTCCAGAAAATCGCGGCCAAGGTTCCAAGAATCACCAGCATGATCAGCACGCTGAGCAGCACCTGCCGGTAGTGCCAGGCGAAAATCCAGGCCGAGTTCGCCAATGCATTCACGTAGTAGAGATTGGCGACCGATGCGGCGCGTGCGCGCAATCGCGACGGGGCGCGCCATGCCGCGACCGAATACGCGAGCAAACCGATGTAAATCACCAGCCAGATCGAGAATACCCAGCCGGGCGGCGTGAACCCGGTGGGATACATGTCCGACAGCACACCGGTGTTGTAGCCGTTGATGGGTACGATGTTCGCGGCGAAATTGACCGCCAACAATTGCAAGGTTGCGAGCATGGGAAGTTTGTCGCGAATCATGCGGTTACCCTCTCGATCAAGGCACGGCGTCGAACGACGGGATCGCCGTCGGCGTCGAAGTGCCGGTGGTGCTGATCGTGCTGTTGCCGAGTTGCTTGGCCGAATTGTCGCCCCAGGTGTAGGTCGTGCCGTCCGCCGCGATCGCAGCCGAGAAAGAGCGACCACCCGCACCGATCGAGATGCCGTTGGCGACGACCGTGACCGGCGCGAATGTGCTGCGCGCCGTGGTGCCGCCATCACCCAAAGATCCTGCTTCGTTCGCGCCTGCGGCACGCGCCAGGCCATCGCTGCCGAGATACAAGGTGAAGCGATCGGCCAAGGATGCGTCGACCGCATCAAGCGCGATCGCCGTCGCCACGCCGAGATCGGCCGTGACGGCGGCCCCGAGGCCGGACTGGCCATCGGAATTCTCACCAAAGAAATAGACGGTACGGCGCTGCGAAACCGCCACCGACCCGTCACCGCCGGCGCGCACGCGCGCGATCTGTCGCAAACCCGTGTCCACCGGCACGCGACTCGCCTTGAACGTGCCGTCGCCCAATTGGCCCGCGCCGTTCGCGCCCCAGGCCCAGACGCTGCCGTCCGCGCGCAACGCGAGCACGTGCGCATTGCCCGCCGACACGGCTGTGACGTTGGCGAGCCCGGTGACTTGCACGGGGCTCGATACCAGATCGCGCGTGCCGTTGCCGAGCTGGCCGAGATCGTTCACGCCGATGGTGTACACGCGACCGTCGTCGAGCGCGATCACCGAAAAAGTACGACCCGCGGCCACCGACACCGCAGGGCGTGGCAGCACGATCTTCGTCGGGGTTGTCGCGGTCGTCGTATTGCCCTGACCGAGCTGACCGCCATCGTTCAGACCCCAGGCATACACGTCGCCGTTGTCGAGCAAGGCGATGGCATGCGAGCCGCCGGCGTCGATTTCTTTGGCAGCGCGCCCGCTCGGCAACGTCACGGTCCCGGCCGCATCGTTGGCCGCAGCGATCGTGCCGTCACCGCGCTGACCTTCGTTGTTGTAACCGAAGCTCGCGATGCTGCCGTTCGATTTGCGCACGAGCGTGAAATTGAAGCCTGCCGTCGCGCTCTTCGAGAGCGCAACTTGCGCAACCGGGGTCGCGAGCGGACGCACGCTGCCGGCGACGACGCCGAGCGTTGCCGCACTGCTCGTCGCACTGCCCTGCGCGTTGCCGACGACGACTGAAAAATTGGCGTTGTGATCGCCCGCAACCGTCGCGGCGATGCGATACACGCGACTCGTCGCGCCGACGATGTTCACGCCGTTGCGCTGCCATTGATAGGTGAGATTGCCGCCGGTCGCATACACGCCGAACGACACCGGATCACCGAGCGCCACGGTTTGACCGACGGGCGCGATCGTCACCGCCGGCACGCCGGTCACCGTCAGCGTTGCGGGCGCACTGACCGCATAACCACCGGGATTGACGACATAGGCGCGAAACACGACGCCATCGTCGGCGGCTGCTGCGGTGAACGTATACGTCGCCGACGTCGCACCCGTGATCGGTACTTCGTCACGCAACCATTGATAGGCCAAAGAATCGCCTGCCCCCGCCACGGTGAAGCTGACCGAGGCACCGGGCGCCACGCTGGTCGACACCGGATCGGTGGTGACCGTCGGCTTGTCTTTGACCGTGAGCGTCGCCGACGAACTCGTGACGGAGCCGGATGCGCCGGTGATCTTCACGGTGAACTTCGCGCCGTTGTCGGCGAGCGTGACCACCGGTGACGTATACGTCGCCGCGGTCGCGCCGCTGATCGCGACACCGTCGCGATACCACTGGAACGAGAACGGCGGCTTGCCGGTGACGCCCACGTCGAAGTAAGCGGTCTGCGACACGAAGGCCGCGCGATCTTTGGGCTGGTCGGTGATGGACGGTGCCTCGGGGCCCGCGCCGCCCAGACAACTCGTCAGCAACAACGTGGTGAACAAGACCCCGAGCAGGGGCAGGAAGCGCAACCGGATACGAGCGATCATCCGGTCATTTTAGGGCTTGAGGGCTCCGAGCGCACCGATCGTGAACAGAATCACCCACAAGACGACCAGCGCCCAGGTCCCTTTGACCATCAAAACGCGAAATTCCTCGTTGTCGGCCGGGGTGGCACGGCCGGCGGCGATGGCCGGCAAAGCCGACCGATACGCCTCGCGGATGTAATGACGCACGAAAATACCGCAAATGATCGCACCGGCCAGCAGCATGACCTTCAGCGCCAGCCAGGCCGTCGGATAGGGCCAGCCGGTGAGCAGCGAGTACAGCCCGGAGCCGCCGAACAACGCGATCAGTACGTATCGGACGCGCCAATCCCACTTCGCGAGGACCGCCCCCTCGGGTGCCTGACGGCGCCAATGCACCATCCACATGAACCAGAACCACAGGGCCGAGACGATCCACAACGCCCACAT
>JAFMJH010000050.1 GCA_017853555.1 Steroidobacteraceae bacterium | reverse complement strand
GGACAATGACTGCACTCCCCACTAGCAGCAGGACGTCGGGCCGTCGAAACTCCAGTGGCAACTGATACTCGAGAATTGCACTATAGTTCCGGGCCCTTGCTTGCGACTCGAGCGACTCAGCGATCTCGCGTTGTAGCTTCGGGATGCTTTCGTCCCACGCACGAAGCTGCGAAGCACCAACATCGGGTAAGAAGTTTTGCAGCTGTCCACGCACGAAGCGCGGCTCCGCGACCGTAAAGGTCGGAAAATCAGAGCTCCAGCCGTAACATGCGTCAGACATTAGTAGCTCTTTGAGTGTTATCAAAATTTTTCATTACGCGGATACTACCCCTCTCCTTTCCGATCCGAGCCGCTCGCACGTTTGTCAAACTTCTCCACAGATCCAGGCATACGACGTCCTACATTAGGACGACCACAGATATATAAATCAAAAATAGCTAAACATTGACTTCCTTATAGGTCATTTCGAGAAGTGGCGCGAGTCATTCCGGAAAATCGATGCGTCAATCGGACACCGTGTTGATAAGTTACCGGCTCGATCCCAATGGATCAGTTTTCGAGCCTGTCCAGGCTTACGGTCATTCCCCCAAAATCGTTCTATCCTCGTCTCGCACCATGCCATCCCCCGGTGTCCTCCAAGACGATCTCGCCCTCATCGCCAGCGTCCTCGCCGACGACGCTTGGGCCGGCACCCACCTGCTAGCCCATTTCGAGACCTTCGCTCACACCTACATTCGGCGCAGTGTTCCAATGCGGCGCACCGTGCACGACACCTTCATGAGTCTTTTGACCGCAGCCGATTGCCGTGGCGAGCAAGAGTCGCCGGATGCCGCGAAGAAGGCGCACTGGCACGCACCGGGCGATTACAAAGTGTGGCTGCCGCAAGGCCTCGTCGTCGTCGAGGTACCGGAATACGGCGATGCGATCATGAAGACGGTGATCGCGGCCGATGCCCTGATCGGTCCGAATCGTGATCTTTGGGAGACCCTCGGCAAATCAGGGATCAAGGCCGAGCGGTTCGTGCGGCGCCAAGGTCCCGACTGGTTCGAGTTGCACGCGGAGAGTCCGCTCGCAGACGACGTCGTGGACTCGGCGAAGTTGTGCGCATGACACCCATGCACGCACCTCGGGAAACATCACCATGAAATGGGGCCCGCGTAAGCCATCTCTCAAGGGGATGATCGCCGCCCGGCTCTCCCCCGCCCGCTTCATTCGTCACAGCCTCGGGCTGAAGGCACCGCGCGGCTTCGGGTGGATCACCAACCCCAAAAAAGCGCTCTACAACCGGATCTACCATCGCGTGACGTTCAGCCTGTTCGATTTGTTCAAGCGACGGAAGTGATCACCGCGACGCTCTCTCGCAAAGGACTCACTCCCCCACCTCCCGATCACGCCAGGCGAGCACGGTGGCCGGCATGACCAAGGACGTGAACAGCGCGAGGTTCAGATAGTTGGTGACGACGCCGGAGGTGATGGTGAAACCCAATTGAACCTTGCCGACGACATCGCTCACGATGTAGCCGACGAGCAGCATGGTCACCGCGTACGCATACGCGCGCATGTGGGCGGCGTTGCGATCCTGGATCTCGCGCTCGTCGAGATAGTCGTCCGGCGAATTGGCCACGAAGCTGTACGTGCACAAAAACATCACGATCGTGCCGATCATGCCGATGAGTCCGAGTGCTCCGACGGCGAGCTGCAGTGCGGGTTGTTCGTCGGTGAGAAACAACTTCAATACGAACCACGCATACATCGAACCGATCGCGACGGCCGAGAGCGCTTTGGCGCCGTTCGGGGTGAGCAGGATGTATTTAGACCGGTCGGGCGTTGGCCGGGAGGGTGAGTTCGTCATGGTCGGACTCCGAACGTTGCGGGTGATCGCTGGTGATCTGCGTCGCGAGCGCGGGGAATGGCGTGAGCGAGAACAATGAATCGACCGGAACGCGGAACACGGCGGCGAGTTTCAAGGCGAGCTCGACGCTGGGGCTGTAGCTCCCCCGCTCGAGAAACCCGATGGTCTGCGGGTTGACGCCGACGGCGACCGCCAGTTCCTTGCGGCTCAGGCCCCGCTCGACACGGTAGAGGGCGATCCGGTTGTGAATCATTTGCTAATCATACTCAATTATTGTGTATACGCAATACCTCGCTCGGGTGATAGTCTCACCCCATGAAACGTCGTCACTTTCTCGCCGCCACCGGCGCGAGCCTCGCCACCGGCGCCCTCGCGAGCACGCTGGGCCATGCCGCCCCGAAGAATGCGCTACGCCTGCTGATCCTCGGGGGCACGCGCTTCATCGGTTTGCACATGACCGAACTCGCCCTCGCCCGCGGGCACTCGGTCACGTTCTTCAACCGCGGACGCACGAACACGGACCGCTACCCAAAAATCGAACGCCTGCGCGGTGATCGCAATGGCGACCTCGCGGCGCTCGCCGGTCGCGAGTGGGACGCGGTGATCGACAACTCGGGCTATCTGCCGCGCCAGGTTCGCGATACGGCGACGCTGCTCGAACCGAAGGTGCGGCGCTATCTCTTCATTTCTTCGGTGTCGGTGTACGCGAATTTTTTGACGGCCAACGACGAGAACTCGCCGGTCGGCAAACTCGATGACCCTGCGACCGAAAAAATCGACGAGGCGACTTATGGTCCGCTCAAGGCCGCGTGCGAGCGCGCGGCGCAGGCGGTCTATGGAACATCGCGTGCGTCGGTGATCCGGCCGGGTCTCATCGTCGGCCCGGACGACAACACCGATCGCTTCACCTATTGGCCGGCGCGCGCGGCGCGCGGTGGGCGGATGCTCGCGCCGGGGACGCCGCGCGACCCGATCCAGATCATCGATGCGCGCGATCTTGCAGCCTTCACGCTGCGGCTCATCGAGAACGATGTGGGCGGCGTCTTCAACGTGCTCTCGCCGCCCGAGAAGTTTCGCATGGGCGAGCTCGTCGACGAGTCGATCGCTGCGGCGATCGAGATCGCGCGGCCCGCGACGAAACCCGTGGCACGCTGGGTGCCGGCGGACACGCTCGCGGCACAAAAGGTCGCGCCTTGGTCCGACATGCCGGTCTGGGTGCCTTCGAGCGGCGACGAGGCGGGTTTTGCCGCGACCTCGGCCGCACGCGCCCTGCGCGCAGGCCTCACCATACGACCGATGCGCGAGACTGTGCGCGACACGCTGCGCTGGCACCTCGCCCGGCCCGAAGCGGAGCGAAACGCGCTCAAAGCGGGCATCAAATCCGAACGCGAAGCGGCGGTGCTGGCGGAGGCGGACGCGCGTTAGCTGCGGGCGCCCGCCTTCACTTCCTCGACGGTGAGCAGGTTGTCGTCGGTGTCGCGGTCGATCCACTTGTTGTAAGGGTCGACGCCCGCCACTTTTGGTTGCTTGCTGCTCAGCACGACGATCTTTTGCACGCCATCGTGCAAGGCGCGTCGCTCGACGACGAGCACGCTGTCACGCGTGAACCCGGGTTTGCCGGGCTCGACGGTGAACAAGCCCACTTCGAAGCGACCGTCGATCGGCGCGGCCGTTTCTTTGCCCCGCCCGTCGACATAGAGCTTGCGCGCACGGATCTCGAGCGTCGTCTGCCAACGTCCGTCGGCCAAGCGCTGCGTCTTGGCCGATTCGGTCTTGAGATCGAACAGCGTGATGCGCTCGAAAAGATCGGTGATCAACGCGTCGTGACTCGGCCCCGCCGCAGCACGCATTACGCGCAGAAAATCACGCGAGTTGGGATACGGCGCAGGCTTGAACGCGAACTCTCCGAGCAGTTGCCGCAGGGCGCGATCGACCACCTCTGCACCGGCCTCTTCTTTCAAAAGGTACATGGCGAGGCCGCCCTTTTGATAGTGGATGTAGCCCTGGTTCTCGACGCGGGCGAGCGGCAATTCCTCGAGACGCTCGCTGCCGCGTGCACGCAGATAGCGGTCCATCTCGTACTTGAGGAATTTGCGGATCTGCTCGGGGCCGTAGAGCTGCTCCATCACCCGCAGCGCCGAATACTGCGCGAGCGACTCGACCAGCAGCGTCGCGCCCTGCTGCTCCGAGGGGATCAGCTGATGCGCCCACCACTGGTGACCCACCTCGTGCGCGGTGACGTAACTCGTGACGTCGATGTCATCCGGGTCTTTGCGATGCTGGATGAAGCCGATGGCTTCCGAAAACGGCACGGTGTTGGCGAAGGACTGCGCGAATCTCGCGTACGCCGGAAACTCGAGGATGCGCAGTTGGCGGAATTGGAAGGCGCTGAACGTGCTCGAGTACAACTGCAGCGACGCCTTCATCGCAGCGATCATCGCCGGCACGTTGGTGTCGTGCGTCGGGTGGTAGTACACCGCAAGCTCCACGTCCTGCCAACGATCGCGCGCGACCGCATAACGCGCCGACTGGATCGAGAAGAAGTTTTGAATCGGCGCTTCGGTGCGGTAACGCACCGTCCGCCGACCGTCGCGCACGACTTCGCTCACGCGATAGCCCGGCGCGACCGGAATCTGATCAGCTTCGGTCGACAAGGTGATGTCGGCGGTCACCCAGTCGCTGTCGCGACGCAACATGTTGAAGCCGCGCGCGGAGTCGTCCTCGAGTTTCGGGGGGCGTGATTCGGGCGCGAGCCCGCGCTTGCGTCGCTCGTTGCGGTCTTGCAGATACTCTCTGCGAGTGGGACCGAGCATCGGCGCGATCTCGAAGTTGTGGAGGAAGGTGCCGTTGGCGACGAGTCGAGTGTCGCCCGTGCGATGCGTGAAGCCGCGCTGCTCGCGTCGCAGCGTGAAGTTGAGCGTCGCACGAGCCCCGGGCGCGAGCGGCGTGGCGAACCGGAAGATGCGGTAATTGAAGCGCGGCCACTCGCGCGCCAAGGTCGCGCCCTGCAGGGTCAGATTCTCGACGGCGAGATCGCGCGGCAGACTGACGTGCACGTCTTGCAAAGGTGCAGCGGTGCGATTTTCGAGCACGTAGCGACCGCGGACGTCGACGCGCGACTGCTGCGGATACAGATCGACGCCGAGCGTGACGTCGACGATGCGTGGCTGCGGCAAAGATTTGAACGCGGCCGTCGTTTTCTCGAGATCCGCCGCCCACTGCCGATCGTCGTCCGCCGTGCGATACGGATTGAGCACGTTGGTGTTGTAGTAGATCCAGCCGCCGAGTCCGACCATCGCGAGCACGGCGATGCCCGCCAACACGCCGGACGGACCGGTCAGTCGGCGCGGCAAACGCGCAAAGCGGGTGCGTAGCGAAATCACCGTTCCGCGTCGCCAAAGATTCGCGGCGAGCACGGCGAGCAGCAGCGCACAGGCCGACCAATAGGCGCGGAACCAGGCGGCATGCGCGGCAAACCCGCCCTGCCCGTTCATGTCCGAGAGCGGGACGGGAACCGCTGTGCCGTAGCGATAGAACGGATGCTCGAAGCCTAGCGAGGCCAACGTGCCCTGCGCCACGATGAACAGCAGCATCACAAGCCAGCCCATGGCCTTGTTCGGCACCAGGGTCTGCACGAACACCGCCAGGATCGCGATCAGGATCGCGAACAACGAGATCGGCAACACGTACCACAGCAGATACTTCGACAGCTCGAAGTCGGTGTAGCCCTTGAGCAGCTGCACGATCACCGCCATGAGCGTCGAGAACAGCAGCGTCGAGAACAGCACCAGCGAGATCGCCAACATTTTTGGCAGCGCGAATGCCCAGTCCGGTGCCGGTGTCGCGTCGATGATCTCGTGCATGCGCCGATCGCGACTACCCCAGACGAGTTCGCCGGCGTAGTAAATCGCGATCAACAGCGGAATGATGGCGAAGGCGCCGATCAAACTTTCGATCATCACGCGCGTGACCGGCAAGGTGGAGGTGCCGTAACTCTCGTCGGCGAACCACAGCGACCCGCCCGCGTTCACGCAACCGATCAACACCAGCACGATGTAGCCCGGATGGCGGAAGGCCGCCGCCATGTCGTGGCGCACCAATGCAAACAGCGCGGCGGTGCCTCGCCGCCACGCCGGCAGTTCGCTGTGCGCCGCCGCGATCGGCTCGCGCGGCGACGACGCAGCCGGAGATATCGCCGCGAGGTCGACCTCTGCAGCGCGGGCCGATGACGAGGCTTTGTCGGTTTTGGCGGACACTGCCGCGATGCGATAGAAACGCATCGCCACGGCGAGGATCACCGCGGTCGCGCCGATCCAGATGAGACGGTTCCAGAGCAGCGCGCCCGTGAGCGTCGGCATCAGCGTGTTGCGCTCGATGACCGTCCAATATTTGGTGAGGATGCCGAGCGCTGCAATACCGAACGGATCGAGCAGCGTGATCGCGGGTTCGAAGCGCGGATCGCTCAACAGACCGAGCGTGACGAGATAGCCGACGAGCAGCACCATCACGCTCACGTAGGTCATCGGCAGCGAGCGCGTGAACAGCGACACGGCGTAGAGAATCGCGGAGCTCACGAGCAACGACGGGCCGCAGAGCACGAGCCAGGCGTAGAAGTACCAACCCGCGTGGAACGGGCCGACCGTCTCGGGATCCAGCCACGGCATCGCCGCACCGATCGCGTTGCCGAGCGGCACACTCGCTAGCACCAGCATGCCGGTCAACCACGCGCCGATGAACCGACCGAGCAGGTAATCGCGCAACGGCATGCGCGTGCTGTGCAAAATGCCGCCGAATCGGGTTTCGTCATCGCGCACCACGGCATTGGCCACGAACGCCGCGGCCACGAACAACGCGAACAGCGACATGATCATCGAAGTCTGCGCGATCACGAACGGCGCATTGACGAATACGTTGCCGCCCTTGCCGCCGATGGTCAATTTGTCGGACGCCGCAGCGCCGAACGACAGCAGCAAAAAGACGATCGAGGTCACCCAAAACGCAGGCGAACGCAGCTGATAGCGCAACTCGAAGGCGACGATCTGACGCAGCATGGCGAGCGTCTCAGGCGGCGCGCCGGTGCGCGGCGAGCGTCGAGAAGTACACGTCTTCGAGATCCGGCGATGCGACCGCGAACCCTTCGCCGGGCGCGTGGTCGGCGAGCACGTGCACGAGCGTTCGGCCACCGAGCAATCGCGTGGCGATGACCTCTTGTGTCGCACGCACTTGGTCGAGTTCATCTTTGGTGATGGTCTTCTGCCAGATGCGACCCTGCAGCGCCGCAACGAGTTGCGTCGGCGCGCCCTCGGCCAAAATGCGGCCCGCGCCGAGGATCGCCATGCGCGGACAAAGTTCGGCGACGTCTTCGACGATATGCGTCGAGAGGATCACCACCACCCGCTCGCCGATCTCCGCAAGCAGATTGAGGAACCGATTACGCTCTTCGGGGTCGAGGCCCGCCGTGGGCTCATCGACGATGATCAACCGCGGGTCGCCGAGCAAGGCTTGCGCAATGCCGAAGCGCTGACGCATGCCACCGGAGAAACCGGCGACCGCCTTGCGTCGCACATCCCAAAGATTCACTTGCTTGAGCAAGCGCTCGACGGCGTCACGTCGTTCGCCGCGCGCGGCATAACCTTTGAGCACGGCGAGATGGTCGAGCATGTCGAACGCGGACACGCGCGGATAGACGCCGAAGTCCTGCGGCAGGTAGCCGAGTTGTTGTCGCAAGCGCGCAGGCTCGGCGAGCACGTCGAGCCCGTCGAACCGGATGCTGCCCGAGTTCGGGACCTGCAGCGTGGCGAGGCAGCGCATCAGCGTGCTTTTGCCGGCGCCGTTCGGGCCGAGCAGACCGAACATGCCGGGTGCGAGCTCGAGCGTCACACCGTCCAGGGCGCGCGTGCCGTTCGGGTAGACGTACGTCAGGTCGCGGATGGTCAACATGGGCGAGCTCCAAAGCCTGGTGTGTTACTGTACTATAACACTAGGCTGACCGCCCCGGAACCGGGAATTTTAGTTTTTTGAGCGTCGCGACTATTTGACGCTTGCGCGGATCAGATCAACGGGCGATGAAAAACCCGATGATCGCAGCAGTGTCACGCTTGCTTAACGCGGCAGCAGTCGATCCAAGGCTTCGGCGACTGCCGTCATCCCTGCAAGTTTCGGGTGATAAACCGCAGTGCGAAGTCCTTTGTCGTCGACTGCGAAGCCGTTCATCCACGGATCTTTGGCGCAAACATGATGATCGCGCGTCAGAGCGCCGGCTTTGAGAAGTTGCGCCCCGTTCTGCCGAGCGACTTTTTCGGTGAGCACTCGCAGGCGACGATCGACCAGGCGCAGGGTTGTCGCGTCATTGGCGGTCAAAGGCATCGCGTCACAACCACCGCGCGTCGGCATCACGGTGGCGTAATCGACGAATACCAGCATCGCCTCGGGGCTGCGCCGACGAACCTCTTGCGCGATCTTTTCGAGACGCAAACCGAGCGCGGTGAACGAAGATTCGTCGGGCGCCGCGGGCGACCGGCATGACATCGAAGGAAAGCGGGATTGCAGTTGCAGGTTGGCGCACGAGGCGCTGACAAGCCCCGCCATATAGCCGAGATCGTTGCCGCCCACCGTGACGGTCACGAGGCGCGTATCGGCGCGTAGTGCATCGAGTTGCGCCGGCAACTCCCGCCATGCTTCAAGAATATGTTCCGTCTTGGCGCCAGAGCA
>JAFMJH010000049.1 GCA_017853555.1 Steroidobacteraceae bacterium | reverse complement strand
CGCTACATTCCGTCGTTCGGCCGCATCGTCGGCCGCATGCAATACGACCTGTTCCATGCCTACACGGTCGATGCGCATACGCTGTTCGTGCTCAGCAATCTGCGCCGACTCGCCATTGCGCGCTTCGATCACGAGTTGCCCAATCTGTCGCGCATCATGCAGGCCTTGCCGCGACCCGAGGTCGCGTATCTCGCCGCCCTGTTCCACGACATCGCCAAAGGCCGCGGCGGCGATCACTCCGATCTCGGCGCGGTCGACGCCGAGGCGTTTTGTCTCGAGCAAGGACTGTCGCGCTACGACGCGCGTCTGGTCGCCTGGTTGGTACGCAATCACCTGCAACTGTCGCTCACCGCGCAAAAGCAGGACATCACCGACCCCGAAGTCATCAACGCGTTCGCGCATCACGTCGGCGACGAAACCCACCTCGACTATCTCTACGTGCTCACCGCGGCCGACGTGCGCGCCACGAATCCGCGGCTCTGGAATTCCTGGAAAGCGTCGCTCTTCTCCGAGTTTCACGAGCGCGTCAAACGCGCGCTGCGCCGCGGCCTCGAAACGCCGATCGACCAGGAAGAACTCGAGCGCGACACGCAGGCGCAGGCGCGCGCCCTGCTCGCCGGCGATCGCATCGACCCTGCGGTGATCGATGCGTGGTGGGCCACGCTCTCGAGCACCTATTTTTTGCGTCATACGCCGCAGGAGATCGCCTGGCACACCCGCGCGCTCGCCACGCGCTCGGCCGACGACGATGCACCGATGGTCAGTCTGCAGGCGCAGAGCGAACGCGGCACGACGGCGATCACGACCTACGCACCGCACCGTCAGCACGGCTTCGCGCGTACCACCGCCGTCCTCGACCAACTCGGGCTCAACATCGTCGATGCACGCATCACGCCGACCCGCGACGGCAACAGCATCGATCTCTATCACGTGCTTGAAGAAGACGGCTCATCGATCGACGATGCCGATCGCCTCGCCGAGATCGAACGTGCCCTGTCGCGCTCGCTGCAAAGCCCGCGCGATCCGACGGTCGCCGTGTCGCGACGCGCGCCGCGCCAGGTGCGCCTCTTCAACACGACCACCCAGATCCACGTCAGCATCGACGAGCGCAATCAACGCTCGGTGCTCGAGATCGTCGCCGGCGACCGCCCGGGCCTGCTCTGCGACATCGGCAAGGTGATGATGGAAGAGCGCATCAACCTGCTCGCCGCAAAGGTGATGACCGTCGGCGAGCGCGCCGAGGACGTGTTCTACGTCTGCGACAGTGCGCAGCGCCCGCTCGAGGCCGAGACCGCCGAGCGACTCATCGCCCGACTGCGAGAGGCGCTCGAGCGCCGTCGCGCCGCCTGAGGATCGCCATCGCATGAACCCCCTGCTCTCGCGTCTGCAAGCCTATCCGTTCGAACGCCTCGCCACGCTCAAAGCCGGCGCGACGCCGCCCGCGCAGCTCGCCCACATCGCGCTTTCGATCGGCGAACCCAAACACGCCCCGCCCGCCTTCGTGCTCGACACGCTGCGCAATTCGCTCGCGGGTCTCGGCAGCTACCCCGCCACGGCGGGCTTGCCCGAACTGCGCGCCACCATCGGGCGTTGGCTGGAACGACGCTTCGCATTCGATGCCGGTGATGTCAAAGATTCGATGGTGCTGCCGGTCAACGGCACGCGCGAGGCGCTGTTCGCCTTTGCGCAGGCCGTCGTCGACCCGACCGCAACCGGCGCAGGCGAACGACCTTTGGTGGTGATGCCGAATCCGTTCTATCAAATCTACGAAGGTGCGGCCTTGCTCGCCGGCGCGGAGCCGCATTTTTTGGATACGACGGCCGCCAACGGCTTCCTGCCGGATCTCGAGGCCGTGCCGGCACGGGTGTGGGATCGCTGCCAGTTGCTGTACTTGTGCAGCCCGGGCAACCCGGCAGGCGCCATCATGAGCGTCGATTATCTGCGACGCGCGATCGCGCTCGCCGCGAAGCACGACTTCGTGATCGCCGCGGACGAGTGTTACTCGGAAATCTATCCCGACGAACACGCACCGCCGCCGTCGCTGCTGCAGGCGGCGCGTGCCGCCGGTCATGCCGGGTTCGAACGCTGCGTCATCTTCCACAGCCTCTCCAAGCGTTCGAGCTTGCCGGGTCTGCGTTCGGGGTTCGTCGCCGGCGACCCCGCCGTGCTCGCGAAGTTTTTGCTCTATCGCACCTACCACGGTTGCGCGATGGCCGTTCCGAGCCAGCTGGCGAGCATCGCCGCCTGGAACGACGAGACGCACGTCATCGAAAACCGTCGCCTGTATCGCGAAAAATTCGCGCGCGTGATCCCCATCCTCGCGCCGCATCTCGACGTTCGCGCACCCGAAGGCGGCTTTTATCTTTGGCCCGACGTCGGCGGTGACGACACCCGCTTCACGCGCGAGCTCTTCGCGGCCAAGAACGTCACCCTGCTCCCCGGTTCATACCTCGCGCGCGACAATCGCGACGCGGCGGGGAATATCCGCAACCCGGGCGCCGGCCGCGTACGCATTTCTTTGGTGGCGAGCGTCGACGAATGCGTCGAAGCCGCGCACCGCATCGCCGATTTCGTTCGCGGTCGCTGACCGCACCGTACCGCATCACTTTTCACGAGGACCACCGCCATGACCGACACCAACGCTCTCAAGGCCCAGATCGAAGCCGCTTTCGAACATCGCGCCGAGATCACGCCGAAGACCGTGTCGCGCGAATTGCGCGTCGGGCTGGACGAGTGCCTACACCTGCTCGACAGCGGTGCCGCGCGGGTCGCCGAGAAGCGCGACGGCCACTGGCAGGTGAACGACTGGCTGAAAAAAGCGGTGCTGCTGTACTTCCGCGCGCACGACAACACCCTGGTGCAGGGCGGCTACACGCGCTTCTTCGACAAAGTGCCGCTCAAATACGCCGACCGCAGCGAAGAGCAGATTCGCGCCAGCGGCACCCGTATCGTCCCCGACGCGGTCGTGCGCAAAGGGTCGTACATCGGTCCGAACGTCGTCCTCATGCCGTCGTTCGTGAACATCGGTGCCTACGTCGATTCGGGGACGATGGTCGACACTTGGGCGACGGTCGGTTCCTGCGCGCAGATCGGCAAGAACGTGCATCTCTCCGGTGGCGTCGGCATCGGCGGCGTGCTCGAGCCTTTGCAGGCGGCGCCCACGATCATCGAGGACCACTGCTTCATCGGCGCGCGCTCCGAGATCGTCGAAGGCGTGATCGTCGAAGAAGGCGCGGTGATCTCGATGGGCGTATTCATCGGCCAAAGCACACGCATCTACGACCGCGAGACCGGCACGATCACGCAAGGTCGCGTGCCGGCGGGCGCCGTCGTGGTGCCCGGCAGCCTGCCGTCGAAAGACGGCAAGTACTCGCTCGCCTGCGCGGTGATCGTCAAACGCGTCGACGCTCAGACGCGCGCGAAGACCTCGATCAACGAATTGCTGCGCACGACCGACTGATCGTCGGTCGGCTCAGAAACTCGTCGAGAACGACGCCGACCATTTCACGCCGACGTCATAGCGGTTGAAATACACCTTGTTGCCGGCGCGCTCCTGGAATTCCCGGTAGTCGCGCTGCAGCAGGTTGCGTGCCTCGAACTTGAGCTCAAGATCGCGTCCGAACAAAGTCACGCCCTGCCGCGCGACGAAGTCGATCGTCACGCCCGGCGACTCGAGAATGTCCGGCAACCCTGCCGCACCTCGGCTCGTCACGCGGTCGCTCGAATAATTGATCAGCAGCGTTTGCTGCGAAAGCGACGCCGAATCTTCCAGTCCGAGTTGCAGGTTGGCGAGGTGTTTGGCTTGTCCGGCGAGCGGCACGCCATCCTGGAAGAAATTGCTGGCCGGCTGCACCGCGGTGCCGAACACGCTGGTCTGATCGCCCGCTTTCACGCTGATCGAGGATTTGGACCAGGTGTAGTTGCCGATCACGACGGCGCGGCGCGTTGCGAAGAACGTCGCCTTCGAAACACCATCGAGATCGAAGTACTTCTGGCCGTCCAACTCGAGACCGTAAACCTGTGCGGACGGCGCGTTCGCGAAACTCGTGATGGGCGAGTTGTCGTTGAAGCCGGTGAACGCCTCGATCGGCCGATCGAGTTTCTTCCAGAACGCCGCCGCGCTCACGCGTTCGTCGCGTGCGAGATAGCGCTCGTACCGCACTTCCGCGTTCGTGAGCTCGGTGTCCTGCAAGAGCGGATTGCCGCGGAAAGCACGGTTGCTCTCCGGGTCGTAATAGGCCTGGAACATCAACTCGCGGAACTGCGGTCGCGCGATCGTCCGCGAAACGTTGGCACGCAATTGTTGCTGCTCACCGAGCTTGTAGGTGATGGTGGCCGCCGGCAACAGATACCCCTTGTCGAGGTTCGTGCCCGCGCCGGAGGTCACCGCGGTGGTGAAAACCTTCAAAGGTTGCACCGTCTGCTGCGCCTTTTCGTACCGCGCGCCGATGTTCACGTCGATGGTATCAGTCACTTCGGCCTGCAACTGCAGGTAGCCTGCGTTCGTACGCAATGCCGCGACGAAGGCGGGATCCGTTTCGGTCGTCTCGACCAGACGAATGTTGAAGGCCTTGATGACCGCCGCACCAAGCAGAAAATCGGGACGGAACATCGCGACGCCGCTCGGAAAATCGGACGGCGCGATTGCCTGAAACTCGCGACGCTCGGAGGTACGATCGGTTTTGCTGCCCTCGTAGCCGGCCGAAATCACGACGCTGGGCGTCACCGTACGCGAAACGTCGAATCCGTAGGAGAGCAAATCTTCGTCGAGCTCGGAGAACACGGCTCGCGCATAACCGGTCTGACCGTTGTCGAGACGATTGATGAAATACGCTCCGTACGGGTTGGTCGCCGCGTTCGATCGGGAATAACCCAAGCCGAGTTCGAAAGGCGCTTTGCGCGACGAATTGGCGAACGCGATCCGACCGTCGAATTTGAACGGCTCGAGATCGAGGTTGCCGCTCAACTGCGTCGACCACACCTGACGCTCGTACCAGCCCGTGTCCTGCTCGATGAAATCGGCGCCCGGGCGCTGACTGTTCTGGCGACCCTCGGCGAGCGCGGAACGCTTGAGGGTGTCGCGCACGATCAGATTGGTCCAGCGCAGCTTGTTGCCCGCATCGCTCTCGAAGCCGACGCCGACCAGCGCATTGACCTGGATCCTGTTTTCGGACGAGACGCGCCGATAATCTTTGTCGATGATCGACAAGCTCGCATTGGCCGCGCTCTGTTCGGTGTTTTCCTTGGTTCGCCAGGAATTGCCGTACCCCACCGTCGCGATCAACCCGAGCCGACCGTTCGTGACGTCACGCGCCAGACCGCCGGTGATGTTGCCCGAGCCGTTGGCCTGCGTCTTGTCGATCTGCTGCACGATGCCGACACGATTGTTGACGAGCTCGCGCGCAATCGCGCCGGTGTCGACCGTGCCCGAACTGATGCGTTCGCCGCTGGCGAAAAACGCCGCCAAAGCGGGCGGAACGTCGCGGACGCCGTTGTCGCGTCCGGTGTAGTCGAACTTGCTGCCGTAATGGTCGTATCCGAGTTGCCCGGTCGTCTCCGAGTCACCGCTGACTCCGGTACCGAACTTCAAGAACGACTCTTTCGGCACGGCCAACGTGGTGAGGTTGATCATGCCGCCGCCGAATTCGCCGGTGAAATTCGGCGAATAGCTTTTTTGAACGAGTGACGATGCAATCACGTCGGTCGGAAAGATGTCGAGCGGAACCGCGCGCCGCAAAGGCTCGGGACTCGGCAGTGGCGAGCCGTTCAACAAAGCCTGCGAATATCGATCACCCAGACCGCGCACGTAGACGAACCCGTTGGAGGCGACGCTCAAACCGGTGACTCGACCGAGCGCGCCGGCGATGTCGCCCTCGCCCGTGCGGGCGATGTCCTCGGCGGAAAGTACCGAGAGAACTTGGTTGGCCGCTTGCTGGATATCGCGGTTGCGCCGACCGAAGACGACGATCTCGCCGGCGATGTCGACGTCGACCGCAGGAGCATCCGCCGCTGCGTTCTTCTGCTCGTCTTGCGCTGCCGCGAGCGACGACAACGTCACGAACGCAGCGACGATTAAAACCCGTGTATCGCGCACCCGAATGCCCATGGCGAGCCCTCTTTTCATGAATTCGTCCGAATGGAAGGTCGCGGCTCGCACCGCGACCCTCCGTGCTTCGCAACGCTCAGGGGTAATGAATCAAAGAGCCGGCAGTGAGGTGCAAGCCGTACCGGTACCGAAGTTCGCAGTGACCGAGTTGCACGTCCAACCCGCATACCACTTGTCGTTGGCATCTTTGACGGCGCCGATGTAGTTCGTCGTGTCAAAGCCGCTGTCGACGACCTTCGGGTCGGTGGCCGTGCGCGCCGTTTCGTTCGCGCCGTTCGTGAAGATACCGGCGAGAGTCGAGGTGAACGCGTCGGTGTTGTTGTTGGCAGCGACGTTGAAGGTCGCGGCCACCTGGTCAGCCGTCAAGCCACCCGTGCCGACGTACTTCGTCGCACCGCACTGCATCGCCACCGAGCGGAACACCGGCGGGCCGATTTTGTCGACCGCGGCATTGGTGCCGATGATGTTCGTGCCGTTCAGGCGCAAGCAGGCGATCGGCGTGACGACCACACCGTTGACCAAGCTCGCATCGGCCTGACCGCGCAGCAACATCGCAGCCGTATTGGTGATCGAGTTCTTGTGCACGAAGGTGAAGTTCGCGAGCTTCATGAAGGTACGCGGCGTTTGATCTTCGAGCGCGTTGGCGCTGTCGAGTTCGATCATCGAGTCGCCGTTGTTGTCCTTTTGAACGGCGATCACGTACTGGATGCGACCACGGTAACCCGTGTCGAGGTCGAGGTTGTCGTCGTCGGCGCCCGTGAACACGAGATGCTTGGCATCGTGCGTGCCGCCAAAGAATTCAACCGCGTCGTCCGAGCTGTTGTGCGACTGCACGTAGTCGATGACCGTGCCGCTACCGACGCCGCCGGTGGTGAGCGCTTGCAGTTCCGAGTTGCCCGAGAGCACGTAACCGGAATAACGGATCTGGACGTACTTCAAAACGCCGCTGTTGTCGGCCGGGTTCGCACCGCCGTAATAGGCAGGATCCACCGCACCTTCAACCTGACGCTCGCACGCTGCCGTGCCCGGCGTCGCGTTCGGCGCGACGGTGCAGTCCGTGATCGGCGCACGACCGGAGAGCACGACGCCGCCCCACTGCCCTTGCGAGGTGTCGGAGTTGAGACCGAGGATGTTGTCGCGGCTCGTGAAGACGATCGGCGACGTCGCCGTACCGCTCGCATTGATCTTGTTGCCGCG
Organism: Steroidobacteraceae bacterium; assembly: GCA_017853555.1. Lineage (GTDB taxonomy): Bacteria > Pseudomonadota > Gammaproteobacteria > Steroidobacterales > Steroidobacteraceae > UBA964. Next base: position 1,644 of record JAFMJH010000049.1, on the reverse strand, counting down.
ATTGACGTGCAACCAGGACACGCCGGTCGAGCCGAACACCACCACGCCCGGATTGATCGTCAGCGTGACGCTGGGCTCGCCGGTTTTCGCCGTGGCGCCGTTGTCGACGCCGACGTCGACGCGGCCGCCGAGCGAGTACAACAGACCGGCAACCTTGTTCAGGGTCGTGCTGCGGGTGATACGAGCCGGCAATTCGCAATTGCGGTAAGTGCCGGTCGGGCCGGTGATCGTGCCGAGATCCTTGAGTCCAACCGGGTCTTCGATGGTCGGGCAACCCGGCGCCGGGGTGACGAGCGTGGCGGCCGGCGGCGGTGCCGGCGGCGGCGGAGTCGTCGTGTTGTTGGTGATGGTGACCGTACCACCGTTGCCCGGTGAGCCGATCTGTTCGGCTCCACATCCGGACAGCACCGCAACCGAGGCGGCCAAAAGAAGCAGTTTCCCGTGCTTGTCGACGCTTTGCATTGCAATGAACTCCGGTGTTGTCGGCCTGCGGCCGTCGAGGGTTGACCTTGTGATGAGACCGGACCGCACCCACGCTTGAGCCGTGCGATCCAAAACGATCCGTAACGGAGCGATATGCTAGGGGTCGAATATTTCAAATTGATAACGCATTTGTGACAGCGAAAATCATTTCGAGCCTGGGGCGCGACGTCTCTAAACTAACGCCATGGCCAACCTTGACTTGATGAACGATGGCGAACTGCGACGCTGGATCCTCGAGCAAACCGAGTCCGGTCAGCATCCCGACCAAACATTGTCCGAACTTGCTGCTCGCGGCTTGACCCCCGAAGCGGCGTCGGAAGCCATGACACGCGTACTCGAAGAGCGACTTCTCGAGTTGCGCAATCAAAAGCGCGCCGGCGAAAACAGCGTGCCAGACGATCACGCGGACGCGTTGCGGCCTCTGCACAGGCCCGAACCTTTGTCGACCGGCAGCGGCAACCTGCTGCGCGTCATCGATCGCGACGTACGCGTCGTGTTTCGCCTGGAACGCCCGCGCATGGTCTTGTTCGAGGGGTTTTTGAGCAATGCCGAATGCGAGGAGTTGATCACGAGCTCCCGTCGCCAAATGTCATCCTCGCAGGTCATCGACATCGACACCGGCGGCGAAAAACCCAGCGACGAGCGCACCAGCAGCGGCACCGCGCTCGCGCGCGAGGGTACGCCGACGATTGCGCGCATCGAACGGCGCATCGCCGCGTTGCTCAACTGGCCGCTGCAGAACGGCGAAGCGATACAAGTTCTGCGTTACGACATCGGCCAGGAATACAAACCGCATTACGACTTCGTCGATCCGGCACTGCCGGGTTCAAGCCCTTTTTTGCAACGCGGCGGACAGCGCGTCGCGTCATTTCTGATGTACCTGAACACGCCGAATGCGGGGGGCAGCACATCGTTTCCCGATCTCGGGCTGGATGTGCCGGCCGTCAAAGGCAATGCGCTGTTTTTCGCCTACGATTGCGCGCACCCGAGCTCGCGCACCCTGCACGCCGGCATGCCCGTGTCAGCCGGTGAAAAATGGATCGCGACCAAGTGGTTGCGCGAGAACGCGCACGCATAGACGCCGACTTGCGGCGCCGGTCAGCCGAAGCGGCCGGTGATGTAGTCTTCGGTGAGCTTGGCGCGCGGATTCGTGAAGATCTT
>JAFMJH010000048.1 GCA_017853555.1 Steroidobacteraceae bacterium | reverse complement strand
CGCGGCGTCTGCTCGCGTGGCGCCGCAGTACCGGCGTCGCCGTCGGCGAAGTCCGATCCCGCGTCGTCGAAATCGCCACCGGCGGTGCCACCGGCTTCGGTCGCGGCGCCTTCGCGTCCCTGACCACCGCGACGGCCTCGACGACCGCGACGACGGCCACGACGACTCCCTTCGCGTTCACCCCGCTCGCCACCTTGCGGCGCGCCTGCGCCCTCGGTGGCCGCGGTCATGCCTTCCTGCATGCCGCTCGCCGCGACATCGATGTTTTGCGCAGGCTGCGGTGCAGCCGGCGCCGCGACGGGCGGGGCGCTCGGCGCCGCCGGCGGAGTTGCCGCATTCGGGTTGCGATCGCGACGACGGTTGTCGTCGCGGCCACGACGATGGCCGTCGCGTTCCGCCGGCGCTGCCGGCCGCGCTTGCGCGCCCGCGGCAGTGCCGCCTTCGCGTTCGGGCTTGCGATCTTTGTCGCGACCGCGCGAACGCTCGCGCGAGGCGTCACGCGAGCCGTCGCGCGAGCCATCGCGTGCGCCATCACGCTCCGGACGATCGCCGCGTTCGCGATCACGATCACGATTGCGACCGCCGCGACGCGCATCGCCACGCCCGTCACCGCGACCTTCACCGCGACCGTGACGCTCGCGTCCGCCGCGCTCCTCGCGCGCCGGCACGACCGGTTTCGGATCGCCGAACAACCAGCGCCAGATGCGCACGAACACGCCGGCACGCGGCGCGCCGGGCACCGCAGCGCTCGCTGCGACCGGCGTCGGTGCATGCACCACGATGGGCGCAGGCGTGGTCGGCAGGAAGGTCGGCACGGCGGCCGGCTCTTGTGCCGCTTGTTTCTCGCGCGTACCGGCCGGATCGGCCACTTTCGCGGGCGTCGGCATCTGGTAGCTCAGGCGTTTGAAATCCGGGTGCTCGAGTTCATCCTCGCGCACGCGACGGATCGAATACTCCGGCGTGTCGATGTTGAGGTTCGGCACGATCACGAGGTCGACGTCGCTCTTGTCCTCGAGCGTGCGCAGCCATTCGCGCTTTTCGTTGATGAGGTAGGTGGCCACTTCCACCGGCACTTCGGCGACGACTTTGGCGGTGCGATCCTTGCGCGCCTCTTCGCCGATCAGGCGCAGCAGCGCGAGCGCCATCGATTCGACGGTGCGGATGCTGCCGATGCCCTGGCAACGCGGGCACACCTCGTGACTCGAGTCCGACAGCGACGGGCGCAATCTTTGCCGCGACATCTCGAGCAGACCGAAGCGCGAGAGGCGCCCGATCTGGATGCGCGCGCGATCCATTTTCATGGCATCGCGCAAGCGATCTTCGACCGCGCGCTGATTGCGGCCTTCTTCCATGTCGATGAAGTCGATGACGATCAAACCGCCGATGTCGCGGATGCGCAGTTGGCGGGCGATTTCGTCGGCGGCTTCGAGGTTGGTGTTGGTGGCGGTGGTTTCGATGTCGCCGCCGCGCGTCGCACGCGCGGAGTTGATGTCGATGGACACCAGCGCTTCGGTGTAGTCGATGACGATGGAGCCGCCGGAGGGCAACTGCACCTTGTGCGCATAGGCCGATTCGATCTGGCTTTCGATCTGGTAGCGCGTGAAGAGCGGGATGTCGTCGGAGTACATCTTCAGGCGGCGTCCGCCCTCGGCGGGCATGAAGCGCTGCATGTACTCGGCGGCGATCTGATGCGCGTTCGGTTCGTCGACCAGCACTTCGCCGATGTCCTCGGAGAAGTAGTCGCGCAACGCGCGCGTCACCGGGTCACTTTCACGGTAGACGAGGAACGGAGCGGGGCGCTCGAGCACCGACTTCACGATCTCGTCCCACTGGACCTTCAGGTTGTCGAGGTCCCACTGCAGTTCCTCGACGGCCCGGCCGACGCCGGCCGTGCGCACGATGGCGCCCATGCCCGACGGGATCGAGAGCGCATCCATGATCTGCTTCATCTGATCGCGATCTTCACCCTCGATGCGACGGCTGACGCCGCCCGCGCGCGGGTTGTTCGGCATCAGCACCAGGAAGCGACCGGCGAGCGAGATGAAAGTCGTGAGCGCCGCACCCTTGTTGCCGCGCTCTTCCTTTTCGACCTGGACGACGATGTCCTGACCTTCCTGCAGCACTTCGCGCATGTTGATGCGCCCGCCGGCCGGTTGTTTCAGGAAGTATTCGCGGGAGATTTCCTTCAGCGGCAGAAAGCCGTGGCGCTCGGCGCCGTAATCGATGAAGCACGCTTCGAGCGACGGCTCGATGCGCGAGATTCTGCCTTTGTAGACGTTCGACTTCTTTTGTTCGCGCGACGGAAGTTCGACCGAAAGATCGAAAAGCTTCTGGCCGTCAACCAGCGCGACACGCAGCTCTTCCTGCTGCGTGGCATTGACCAACATTCTCTTCATGGGCCCCTGTACTCCGGGATGGGGCCGACAGTCGTTGGACACGCGCCGCTGCGAACGGCAGGCGTGCGGGCAGAACCAAGCTGGTGATGCTGGAGGCGAACTCTTTGACTGGCGTGGATGTCACGGTCTGGGTTCGTTCGTTGCGACCCGCTGGCCTGGGGCGCCTCGACCCGTGGAATCGGGGAGGGGCGCGCTCGGCCGCCGGGTGAAAACCTGCGGTGGTATCTGTCGTCCGACGGCGCGCCGGGGAGCCTTGAAGACTCAACGCCGAGCGCGGCGACTATCGGCCGGGCTTCGATGGCCTCGTTGCCGAGGACCAACTAACATGCGGCGCCTTCGTTCGAGTGGCATGATCGCCACATCGAGCGCGGGCCCCGCGCTTTCGTCAGTTTCGCCGCGGGCGCGCATCTTGCGCACCTGCCCGAAACGACCATCGGAACATACTATAAAGCTCATGGAAAAACAAGACGTTACGCCAAAGACCGGAAAAACCGCCGTACGTCACGTCGTGGTGGGCGAGGATTTCGTCGGCGTCCGGCTCGACAAGTTCCTGAGTCACCAGTATCCGGAGATCCCGCGGACGCGGCTGTTTCGGGTGGTACGCAAGGGCGAAGTGCGGGTCAACGGCAAGCGCGCGGCCATCGATACCCGGCTCGCGAGCGGCGACGACGTGCGCCTGCCACCGATCCGCGAGCTGGCTCCGGGCGAGGCGGGGGCTGCGTCGGGCCCCGGTGGCGCCCCGGCGGTGCGGGGGCCGCGCCTGCCCAAGGGTCTGCTCGAGACGGTCACCGGCGCGATCCTGCACGAGGACGAGCGCCTGGTCGTCATCAACAAGCCGGCGGGCCTCGCGGTGCACGGCGGCAGCGGTATCAATCACGGCGTGATCGAGGCGCTGCGCGCGGCGCGACCGGACGAGCGCGACAAACTCGAACTCGTGCATCGGCTCGACCGCGACACCAGCGGCGTGTTGTTGATCGCTCGTCGCCCGGCGGTGCTGCGCATGCTGCACGCCGAACTGCGCGAGGGCGAAAACTTCGAGAAGCGCTATCTCGCGCTCGTCAAAGGGCCGTGGAACCTCGGCAAGAAGCGCATCGTCGCGCCGCTGCGCACCGATCTGCGGGTCGGGGGCGAGCGCACGGTGAAGGTCGCCGCCGGCGGCAAAGAGGCGATCAGCGAATTCCGGCCGGTGCAATTCTTTGGCAGCGTCGCGACGCTCGTCGAAGTGGAAATTCTGACCGGTCGCACGCACCAGATCCGCGTGCATGCCGCCTACGCCGGGCATCCGGTGGCCGGCGACGAAAAATACGGCGATGCGGAATTCAACGAGGAAATGCGGCGTTACGGGCTCGAACGCATGTTCCTGCACGCCTCGAGTTTGACGCTCACCTGGCCCGATCGCGGCACGCCGTTCAGCGTCAACGCACCGTTGCCGCCGGAGTTGGCGCAGGTGATCGATGCGCTCGCAGCGCGTCGGCGACCCAGATCATCGGCAGGCCGATGATCGCCGTCGGGTCGAGGCTCTCCATGCGCTCGAGCAAAGAAATGCCGAGCCCCTCGCACTTGAAACCGCCCGCGCAGTCGTAGGCCGGTTCGGCCGCGACGTACTCTTCGATGTCGCGACTCGAGAGTCTGCGGAACACGCAACGCGTCGCATCGAGATGCTGCTGCCAAAGACCCGCTTGCAGGCCGACGAGCGCAACGGCGGTGTGGAAGATCACCGTCTGACCGGAGAGCCGCTCGAGTTGCGCGATCTGCGCGGCGGCGTCACCCGGTTTGCCGAGCGGCGCGTCGCCGAGCGCACAGACCTGATCGGACCCGAGTACGAGAGCGGCGGGGTGCAACTCGGCGACCGCGCGTGCTTTGGCGAGCGCGAGTCGACGCGCGAGCGTGGCCGGTGGCTCCGCGGGCAGGGGGGTTTCGTCGATCTCGGGGGAGTGCACGGCGAACGGCAGGCGCAGCCGCGCGAGCAGTTCGCGCCGGTAGCGCGAGCCGGAGGCGAGCCAGAGGGGTCGCGAGAGGGTGAATTCCTGCGTATCGGCCACGTAAATCAAGGGCTTGGAATCCACTCGTTTTGACTCGCGGGGGTGCGATCCCTATTATACGCGCCCCATGCCGGCCGACTGGTCCCGTACCGTTGACGTCGAACGTCTGGCCGACGTGGGTGAAGTGCGCGAGTTCGATTTGCCGTTCGCGGAGATGCCGCGACTCGGAGCCGAACTGGCCACGGTCGAGGGCGTCGTCCGTTGTCGCGTGTCGTTCACGCGCGAGCGGAAGTTCCCGGTGGCCGACATCGAAGTACACGCGCGCTTGCCGCTGCGATGCCAACGTTGTCTGCAGCCGGTGCCGCTCGAGGTCGACGAACGTTCGCGCGTGTGGCTCGTGTCCGAGCCTGCCGCGGCCGATCGGTTGGAGGCGGGGATCGAACCCGTGCTCGCGCCGGAAGGTCGCATCGCGCTGCGCGATCTCGTCGAAGAAGAATTGTTGCTCGCGGTGCCGTTGGTGCCGCGACACGAGAACGAGGCCGACTGCGGGCGCACTGCGTCCACCGAGGCCGACGTCACTCAAACGCCGTTCGCAGGGCTGGGCGAGCTCCTGAAACGCGGCAGATCATGACCACTCGCCCGAGCGTTCAGGAGTAATCGACATGCCAGTTCAAAAGAGCCGCAAGACCCCGTCCAAGCGCGGCATGCACCGTTCGCACGACGGCCTCGCCAAGCCGGCGCTGTCGGTTGACCCGCAGTCCGGTGAGACGCACTTCCGTCATCGCATCACGCCCGACGGTTTCTATCGCGGCAAGCGCGTGATCGAGAAGCCGGCGGACGACGACGCGGCCGGCTGACGCCGCGCGACGGCGCTCGCGCGCGCCGTCCTCCCGCATGCCCGTCATCGCAGTCGACGTGATGAGCGGCGAGCGCGGTGCACTGGAGTGCATACGCGGCGCCGTGCTCGCCATCGCCGCAGACCCCGACTTGCAGTTGCTGCTCGTCGGTGACGCGAATCTGATCGCCTCCGAACTCGACTCCCTGCGGCTCGCGCCCGGTTTGCGAGCCCGGCTCGACATCGTCGCCGCCGCAGAAGTCGTGCTCATGACCGACGCGCCGCGCGAGGCGATTCGGCGCAAGAAACGCTCCTCCATGCGCATCGCCATCGACCTCGTGCATGAAAGGCGCGCGGGCGGCGTGGTCAGTGCCGGCAACACCGGCGCGCTCACCGCCATCGCGCACTTCGTGCTCAAGTGTCTGCCCGGCATCGAGCGCGCACCGATCATGTCGGCGATCCCGAACGCGCGCAGCGTCACCCACATGCTCGATCTCGGCGCCAACACGCGCGCCACGCCGCTGCAGTTGCTGCAATTCGCCGTGATGGGTTCGATCGTCGCGCGTGACGTGCACGGCGTGCAAACGCCGCGCATCGGACTTTTGAATATCGGCGCCGAGGAAACCAAAGGTCACGAACTCGTGCAGGAAGCGCACGTGCTGTTGCGCGCGCTCGCCGCCCACGCCGACCCGGCGCGACGCATCGATTATCGCGGCTTCGTCGAAGGGCACGACATCTTCACCGGCGACGTCGACGTCGTGGTGACCGACGGCTTCACCGGCAACGTCGCGCTGAAAACCATGGAAGGCGTGGCCGCACTCATCGGCGCGCGCTTGCGCAGCGAATTTCGTGCCTCGTTCGTCACGCGCCTCGCGGGTCTGATCGCGCAGCCCGTGTTGCGGCGCGTCTCCGGCTCGCTCGATCCGCGTCGCTTCAACGGTGCGGTCATGGTCGGTCTCGGCGGCGTCGTGGTAAAAAGCCACGGCAGTGCCGAGCGCGTCGCACTCGCGCGCGCGATCGCCATCGCGGCCGCGGCGGTGCGCGGCGGGCTCGTCGGTCACGTCGATCAGGCGCTCGGCGCGGCGCACTGATCGGCGTCCACACATCGTCACTTCGGAGCGAGCATGCTCAAATATTCACGCATCGCCGGCACCGGCAGTCATCTGCCCGAAAAAGTGCTGCGCAACGCCGATCTCGAGCAGATGGTCGAGACCAGCGACCAATGGATCCAGGAGCGCACCGGCATCCGCGAGCGCCACATCGCCGCGCAGGGCGAGACCACCGTCGATCTGGCGGTGCCTGCGGCGCGACGCGCCTTGCAGGCTGCGGGCGTCACGCCCGACGAAGTCGATCTGATCGTCTTCGGCACGACCACGCCCGACCAGGTGTTCCCGAACTGCGGCGCCTTGCTGCAAGATCGTCTCGGCATCCGCAACTGCCCGGCGATGGCGCTCGAAGCGGCCTGCAGCAGTTTCATCTACGCGCTGTCGGTGGCCGACAAATTCGTGCGCCTCGGCGACGCCAAATGCGCGCTCGTGGTCGGTGCCGAGACCCTGAGTCGCATCGTCGACTGGACCGACCGCAGCACCGCGATTCTCTTCGGTGACGGCGCGGGCGCGGTGGTGTTGAAGCCCGCCGACGAGCCGGGCGTCATCTCCACGCACCTGCACACCGACGGCTTTTACAAAGATCTGCTTTATTGTCCGGTCGGCCCGTCGAAGGGGTTTCACATCGACGAAACCGGACGTACGCCGATGTTCATCCACATGGCTGGCAACGAAGTATTCAAGGTCGCCGTGAAATCTTTGGGCTCGATCGTGGATGAAACCTTGGCGGCGAACGGACTCGACAAGTCGGCGATCGACTGGCTCGTGCCGCATCAGGCCAACATTCGCATCATCCAGGCGACGGCCAAGAAACTCGAGATGCCGATGGAGCGCGTGATCGTCACCGTGCAAGACCACGGCAACACCTCGGCCGCTTCGGTGCCGCTCGCGCTCGACACCGGTGTGCGCGACGGGCGCATCAAGCGCGGCGATCTGATTTTGCTCGAAGCTTTCGGTGGCGGATTGACCTGGGGCTCGGCGCTGATCCGGTTCTGATGGTGCACCGTCCGCCCGGATCGGGGGCGCCAAAAAAAACGCCGCGCAATTGCGCGGCGTTTTTTTTTCGCCGAAGCGAAACGGACGATTACTTGGAGATCGAACGCTTGAACATGCGATCGATCTTCTCGTTCGTTGCATCGCAGCACGACTGGCTGGCTTGCGCGGCCGAGAGGGCCTGGTTGGCCGTCGTCTGCGCAGCACCGGCAGCGGTGCCCGCCTTGGCGGCAGCGGCGCCGGCGGCATCAGCCGACGACTTGGCCGCAGCAACCTGCGACTGCAGGCTGGTGACTTGCGACTTCAGGGAATCGACCTGGGCCTGCAAGGGCTTGAGGTCGGTGCAACCGGCGAGCGCGGCAACGGCGGCGACGGCGGCGAGCTTGACGATGATCGGGGTCTTCATTGGATGTTGTTCCTCGGTCAGGTTCCGGAAGGGGTTTCCGTACCGGATATTGCAACAAATTCCAAGCAGACATTCAACTTGCGAACGTCTGCAAGGTATCCTGCCGCATGGTTCGTACGGTCGCATACGAAGACAATCGCAAGATACTGTTTGTTCCCGTCAGCGGTCCGCAGGGGATGGGCGAGTTCGCGCGCACGCGTGCGGTGGCCGATGCGTTGGTTGCGGAATGGCCACAGGCGCAGCCGTATTTCCTCTTGCATCGCGATGCCTCGTACGCGAGCGGTTTGAAATATCCGGTCATCCGTCTGCCCAAATCGCCGACCTTGTGCTCGCCCGAAGTGATCGGCGCCATCGAATCGCTGCAACCGCGCGTCGTGTGGTTCGACAACGCCGGTCGCACCGATCAGTTGCGCGCCGCGCGTGCCGCCGAAGCGCGAGTCATCTACGTCAGTTCACGTGCGCGTCAGCGCTACAAGGCATTTCGATTGCGCTGGCTCAAACTGCTCGACCACCACTGGATTTCCTATCCCGCCGCGCTCGCCGGCGAACTCGGCCGGTTCGAGAGTTGGAAGTTGCGTTTCGCACGCGGCGCGCAAGCGCGCTTTCTCGACGCCGTGCTCGCGCCGTTCGAGCACGCGAGCATCGATGCCGCGCTCGGCGACTTTCGGCCCGAGCTCGTCGTCGTGCCCGGGGGTGGCAGCGGCTTCCACGATTCGAGCATGCGACCCGAGCGCTTTGCCGAATGGGCGGCGGCCATCGCGGCGGCGGGGCGGCGCGTGGTGTTCGTCGCGGGTCCCTCGTTCAAAACACCGCTCGTCGAGAACCAAAACTTTCGTGTGCTGCGCAACCTCGCTGGCGGCGCCTTGATGTCGCTGCTCGCGCGCACGCGCCTCGTGCTCGTGAACGGCGGCGATACTTTGGTGCAGGCGATCGTGCTCGGCAAAGCCTGCGTCGCCGTGCCGATCGCGGGCGATCAACCCGCGCGCATCGCGCGCTGCGTCGAGTTGGGCGTCGCGCTCGCGCCGGCGCCGGATGCCGTGCAGCAAACCTGCGCGAATTTGTTGTCGGACGATGCGCTTTTGAATGCGCTCGAGATGCGCGTCGCGGCTGCAGGCTGGGCCGATGCCATGCCGCAGGTGTTGAACGTGCTCGAAGACTATCTCGGCTTCGCTTACGTGCGGGCGTTGCGCAGTTCCCGATAAGCGGCCACCGTTTCGCCGACCACGTGTTCGAGATGCCAGGGTCGCAAGTCGGCCCGTATGCGCGCGCGCGGCGCCGCCGCCTGCGCGACAAGCGCCTGCGCCATCGCCGGGACGTCGTCGATCGGCACCAGCGTGCCCGGCAGATGCGCGAGGATTTCCGACGGGCCCTGCGTGCGCGTCGCGAGCACCGGCGTGCCGGCATCGAGCGCTTCGAAGAGCAC
>JAFMJH010000047.1 GCA_017853555.1 Steroidobacteraceae bacterium | reverse complement strand
GGCATGGGCGGATTTTGCACCTCGCGGGGTCCGTGCTCAACGATCTGCGGCGTATACTTTGGGAATGAAATTGGCCATTTCGACCCGCTCGGTTGCCGGGCTGCTGAAGCCGAAACTCACGGCGATCGCCGACGCCGGTTTTGAAGGCGTGGAACTAGCCGAAAGCGATCTGCTTTGTTCTCCATACTCGGCGGAATACGCCGGCGCGATGTTGCGTGAACTCGGCCTTTCATGCGTCGCGTTCGCGGCATTGCGTGACTTCGAGGGGTTGAGCGAAGAAGAGCGCGCGCGTGGCTTGCGACGTGCCGAACACAAATTCGACCTGATGCAAGATCTCGGGGCTGATTTGCTCGTCGTCACGGCGACGACGCGCCCTGATTCGAGTGATGACGATGCTCATATCGTCGCCGATCTGCGCGAACTCGGTACGCGGGCGGCGACTCGCGGCATGCGTATCGCCTACGAGCCGGTCGTGACTGCCGCTCACGTCAAAGATCATCGCCGCGCGGCACGCATCGTTGCTGCGGTTGCACACCCGGCCGTCGGGCTCGCGGTTGACACCGTAGGTCTCGCGCGTGACGTGCGCGAACTCGAATTCGCGGACTTCGCCAGCGAAAAGATATTTCATGTCGAAATCGCTGATCTCGCCGCGCAGTCCATGGGTCTCGAGTGGGCGAGCCGTCATCATCGGCTGATGCCTGGCCAGGGCGATCTGCCGTTGCGTGATTTTGTTGCCTGGCTGGACTCAGTCGGCTACGAAGGGCCGTTGAGCCTCGAAGTCGACAATGATTTGTTTTGCACGGCAGCCGCGGAGCGCATCGCCGTCGATGGCATGCGTGCGCTTACCTGGTTGATCGAAACCGTGCAAACGAAGTCGGATGCGCGCATCGAAGTGCGCAACGTCGAGTTCCTCGAATTCTGCGCCAACGATGCCGAAGCACCGCGTTTGGAACACATGCTACGCACGCTCGGCTTCGTTCCGGTCGGCCGACATCGGCGCAAACGTGTGACTCGTTGGCGGCAGGGTGAGATCAACCTCGTCATCAATTGCGATCCCGACGGCTTCGCGCGTTCGTTCGACGTCGCTCATGGCGTCGCTGCCTGCGCCGTCGGGTTGCGCGTGCCCGATCCAGCCGCCGCGCTCGTACGGGCGGCGAGTCTGCAAATCGCGACCTTTTCGCAATCCGTGGCGCCTGGTGAATATCCTATGCCGGCGGTGCTTGGGGTGGGCGAAAGTCTCGTCTATTTCATGCCCGAGGCGCAGACCGCGGCGATTTGGGATAGCGAGTTCGAGCCTTTGCCCGTCGCCGACACGAGCGGAGCCGGGTTGCGTTGGATCGACCACTTTACGCAGGTCACGCGCGACAACGAACTTGCATCCTGGTTGCTGTTCTACGTCGCGATGTTTCGTGCCGGCAAGACTCGTCAAATCGAAGTTCCCGATCCGGTCGGCCGCACAATCTCGCAGGCGATCGATACCGCGGGCGGTCGCATGCGCGTGGTGTTGAATGCGCCGCAAGGCGAGCAAACGCTGGCTTCGCGTTTTATTGAATCGGCAGGCGGTGCGGGCGTCCAGCAGATAGCCTTTGCCACCGACGACATCTTCGCTACTGCCGAGCGGTTGGCAGTACTTGGCGTCGAGACCTTGCAAGTGCCCGCGAATTATTATGCGGCCTTGACGGCAGAATTCGGGCTGACATCGGAGTTGGTGCAACGTCTGGCTGCGCACCATATTCTCTATGACCGCGATGCGCACGGTGAATATTTTCAAATCGTGACGCGAGCGCTTGCGAAGCGGTTCTTTTTCGAGATCGTCGAGCGACGCGGTTACATGGGGCACGGTGAAGCGAATGTTCCGGTGCAACTTGCGGCACAATCACGGTACCGCAACCTTCCGCCGACGATGAGCGCTGCGCGTCCCCTAGGCTGAAAGTTCCAGGTTCCTTGGCGTACAATCCCGGCATGGTCGCGAAGAAAAAAGCCAATTCGAAACGCGCCGAGCAGTTTGCCAACGACGCTGAGCGCAGCAAGGCCGACATTCTGGCGGTGGCTACGGAAGAGTTCGCACTCAATGGTTTGAGCGGTGCTCGCGTGGACGCGATAGCCGACCGTACCCGCACGTCGAAGCGAATGATCTACTACTACTTCGGCAGCAAAGAAGGCCTTTACCGTGCCGTATTGGAAAAGGCGTACGGCGATATCCGTGCACTCGATAGCCGTCAAAACAGCGAGTCGAACGATCCGGTCGAAGCGATCCGTCGGATCATCGACGTGACGTTCGATTACGACGAAACCCATCCGAACTTCATCAGCCTCGTAACCGTCGAAAACATCCATCGCGGCCGAAACATCGAGCAGTTGCCGTCGATCAAGGAGCGCAACGCCTCCGTCATTCGGACGTTGTCGGCGATCGTCGATCGTGGCGCAAAAGCGGGCCAGTTTCGTGCCGACGTCAATCCCGTCGATCTGCACCTGCTGATCAGTGCGCTATGCGTGTTTCGAGTATCGAACCGCTTCACTTTCGGCAAGATCTTCGGAATCGACCTGTCCGATGCCAAGATTCGCAAGCGTCAGAAAAAGATGATACTCGAGGCGGTGCTGCGCTATCTCGCGCCTTGAAACGCGCTTTTTCAAGCGGCGTTATCCAGAGCGTGAGCTGCGAAGTAACGTTTGGCGCTCTCTAGGGCGAGGCGTACATGCTCTTCAGCGCCGAGCGTTTTCAGTCGTTCCGTGTTTGGGATCTCCAGTGAGACCGTGACAGGCGGCAGTTCACGCAAGATTGCCGCACAGTCGATGCCGCCCTCGCCGACGTAAAGGCGGGCTTCACGACCGATGCGGATCATTTCCGCCACCGTCGGCACATACATCATCGACGCATCGCACAGTTGAACGAACCGGAACCAATCACGCGACAGGCTGCCGAGACTCTTCGGATCGGTATGCGCACGATCAAAGTGCAGCGCATCGATCACGAGCCCGCCGTTTATCCGATTCGCGGCCGCGACGATATTCGCGGCGGCATCGAGGTTGCGGACAGCCGACCAGGTGACGAACTCGAAATCCACCGTCAAACCAAGCGGCGCGGCAAGATCGCATAACTCGGCAAAGAATTCGACGATGAACGGCGGATCGTTGTACCACGCACTTGCGAGCACATGCCTTGCGCCGAGTTCCGCAGCCGCCTCGAGCGAGGGCAGATAATCGCGCGGCTTCGCCATCGGGATGATGCGCGCCACTTCGATGTCGAACAGGTCGAGGCCGGTGTTTCGCAGCGCGCAGCGTGTTCGCTCAAGCAGTTGTCGGTCCGTGCCGAGTGGATACAGCGGTTCGTCCGGGGCGCCGACCGGAATCAAGCGCAAGCCGACACCGTCGTAGCCGGCACGGGCGGCGATTTCGACGAACTCCGGTGGCGGAACGTTCAGCGCCGACAGGTGAGCGAGCGAAAATGTCCGGGGCATTCGGCGAGCGGTGCTGGCGGTCACGAGGCCGCGTCGAATCCGAGTGGCAGACCGGCCGCATGCACGAATCCGTACAGAGGCTCGTGGGGCAATACACTCGCTAGTACTTCGCGGGCGTTCAGGAGTTTGCCGAGATCGATACCCGTCGTGATCCCCATCGCTTCGAGCATGAAGACCAAATCCTCCGTGACGATGTTTCCGGTGGCGCCTGGTGCGAACGGGCAGCCACCAAGGCCGGCTTGTGATGCATCGAAAGTGGTGACGCCGACTTCAAGACCCGCGATCACGTTGGCGAGTCCGAGGCCGCGCGTGTTGTGCAGGTGCAATCCTGCGAAGGTCTCTGCGCCGATCGCGCGTTTCACCCGGCTGACCAGATCGCGTATTTGCGCGGGATTCGCATATCCGACCGAGTCGGATAGCCCGACTTCATCGCAACCGGCCCGCATCGCTCCCTCGGCGAGCGCGACGACGCGATCCGCGGGGACGACGCCCTCGTAGGTGCAACCGAAGGCAGTCGACATGCCCACCTCGAAGCGAGGTCTCCTTGCACCATCAACCGAGTGCAGCAGTGCCGCGATTGCCGCCACTTCCTCGAACATCTGTGCGTGGGTACGCCGTACGTTTTTCAGGCTGTGGGTTTCGGATGCTGAAAAAGGCAGCGTGATCTTGTGTGCGCCTGCCTGTACGGCCGCCGTAGCGCCCTGCAAATTGGGTACTAGCACGGCCACCTTGAGCCCCTCGATACCGAGGGCGTGCGCGACGACTTCGGCGGTATCAGCGAGTTGCGGAACCCACTTCGGCGAGACGAAGCTGCCTACCTCGATTTCTTTGAGACCGCTATGCGCGAGTGCATCGATCCATTTTTTTTTGGCAGCCAGTGTCAGCGTCGAGGCGATGCTTTGCAGGCCGTCTCGCGGCCCGACTTCACTCACCAGCACCTGTGACGGTGACGCCATGAGCGAGTCAATCCGTCGACACGTGACCCACGGGGCCGTCAGTCGAGTAGATGTCCAAGATATTCCAGTGACCCGTGGTTGGCGTGGGATTGTTTTTCATGGGCACGTCGATGACATAGGGCTTGCCCGCACGCAGAGCGCGGTCGAGGGCGGGTGCAAGATCCGCCGCAGATCGCAAGCGTTCCGCTTCGCATCCGTAGGCGCGAGCGATTTCAGCGTAGTTCGGCTTTTGCTCGTCCCAGCCGCCTGCTGCGCTCGGGAAAATTGTCCCGAGAGTGAGTCCATAAGCCGACTTCTGGAGTCCGCCGATCGTGCCGTAGGCGTTGTTGTTCATGACCAGCCAGATCACATGGAGATTTTCTTCGACGGCGGTCGCTAGTGCCGCCGGGTTTTGTCCGAAACCGCCGTCACCGACCAGAGACAAGACCACGCGATTCGGTTGCGCGAGTTTCGCGCCGATCGCCGCCGGGGGTCCGAACCCCATGGTCGCGTAGCCACCCGGGGTCAGTACGCTGCCCGGCGTGTAGATCGGAAATTGTTGTCCAACGCCGTTTTTGTTCCAACCGACATCGGTGGTGATGATCGCATCGCGCGGCAAAGCTTTGCGTACTTCGGCGAGGATGCGCTCGGGCATCATGGGGAACGCATCGGATTGTGCCATCGCGGCATTGTCCGCGATGAATCGGCGCCTGAAATCGGCGATACGTGTCGCAATGGGCGGCAGATCGCGCGCGTGCGGGATGATCTCTTTCGCTGCCGAAAGCAGGGCGCGCAGAGCTTGTTTGAGATCGGCAACGGCACCGATCGTCGTCGGAAAATTCCGTCCGATCTCAGACGGTTCGATGTCAATGTGAATCAGTTTGGTGTCGGGAATGTTGAAGGTGTAGTCACGGTACCAGGAGCTGCAGTCCGCTTCTTTGAAGCGTGTGCCGAGACCGATCACCCAGTCCGCTGCCAGACAGGTTTCGTTGGTGAGTTGCGTGCCCCAAAAGCCGGTCATCCCAAGGACTAACGGGTGATCATCCGGCAGGGCGCCTTTTCCCATCAAGCTGTGCGCGACCGGGATCTGCATGTAATCGACGAACGCGCGCAACTCGTCGGTCGCTTGCGCGAGCACGACGCCGCCGCCGACGTAGAGAACCGGATTGCGAGCTGCAACGAGGCGGTGCACGATTTCGTTGGCGGTGTCACGGTCGAGAGAGGGTTTGCGCCATGTTCGACTGCCCCCTTCAAGGCGGGCGAACAGTGCCGGATCGATTGCCGCGGAGAAGACGTCCATGGGAACGTCTACGAGCACAGGGCCGGGTTGGCCGCTCTCGGCCAGTGCAAAGGCTTTTTCGATGATTTCGGGAAACAGATCGACGCGATCGACACGCCAGGCGCGTTTGACGAAGGGCCGATATATTTCGAACTGGGACCCATCGGCGTGCAAATTCACTTCTTGGTGCGGATGCTTGCCGTAGTAGTGCGAGGGCACATCGCCTGCAATCACCACCATCGGAATGCAGTCGAGCGCTGCATTGGCGACGCCGGTCGCGGCGTTGGTGAGGCCCGGGCCGAGATGCGTGAGTAACACCGAGGCTTTGCCGCTTGCGCGCGCGTAGCCGTCTGCTGCATGCGCGGCAACCTGCTCATGCCGCGTATTCACGAAGCGCAGGGAGCTGCCGGACATGGCGGCGAGCACGGCGATATTCGTGTGACCGCACAACCCGAACACGTGCGTGACACCACGCCGTTCGAGGTAGCGCACCAGTTCTTGCGCGACGGTGGTGCGAGCGGCATCGGCCATCAGAGCGTCTCCGAGTTGTAGAACTCGCCGAACAGTTGCGCGTCGGCGGGCCGATCTTCCGGAATGGGCCGACTCACCCATGTCGTCTGCAGAAAATGCTTGAGGTGGATGTTCTCGTTGGTGATGTTGCCGCCCCAGATGCCGCAGCCCAGGCTGGAGGTCATCGGCATGCCGTTGGTGAACGAACCGGCGTTCGCCTTCGATTGCGCTTGTCGGACCATCATGCGACTGACCGGGGCGACGCGTGCGAGGCGATCGATGTGCTCGTCGTCGTGAGAATAGATGCCGCAGGAGTGGCCCTTGCCACCGACCTCATAGATCCGTTTGACCATCTCGAGTGCCTGTTCGAAACCGTGGTAGCGATAGACGGCCAGCAGCGTGGTGAGTTTTTCGCGCGAATAGTTGTGATCGGGGCCGATACGATCGTTTTCAACGATGATGAATTTTCGATCGGCACCGAGTTCGAAGCCGGCAGCCTTGGCGAGCACCTGCGGCGGACAAGCGACGGTTTGCGCGAGCCGGTGGCCATGATCGTCCCACATGACCTTTTCGAGTGCAGCCGCCTGTTCGACAGTGGCGAGGTGGCCGCCCTCGGCGACCAGCGCGCGCACGAACCGGTCGTAGATGCGATCGTCAATCAAAATGTTGCCATCGGCCGAACAACCCGAGCCGAAGTCAGAGGTCTTCGACGTCCGCGTGTTTCGTGCCGCGATGTCGATGTCGGCGGTCTCGTCGATCACCATCGTGGAGTTGCCCGCCCCGACGCCATAGGCCGGTTTGCCCGAGCTGTAGGCGGCGCGCACCATCGGTTGCCCGCCGGTGGCGAGCGTGAGATCGCACTGCGCCATCAAATATTGGGTCACCGGAATGCTCGGGTTCTCGATGCACTGGAACAGATCGGCCGGAGCCCCTTGACGGCGAATTGCTTCGCGCATCACCCGCACCATCTCGAAGGTGGTTCCTTTGGAGCGCGGATGGGGTGAGAAGATCACCGCATCGAGTGCCTTCAGTGCGTAAAGGCCGGTATAGGGCGGCGTGAGCTCGGGATTCGTGGTGGGCACCAGCGATGCGATCACGCCAGCGGGTTTGGCGTACTTCACTATTCCTTTGTGCGGGATTTCTTCGATGATACCTGTGCTTTTCTCGCGCAAAACATCGCGCAAAACACCGATGATTTTGTTGCGTTTCGAGTGTCGCCCCTCGGGGTCGCCGAGCCCGCTTTCGGCGATGCTCATTTCCACGATGCGGCCGAACGTTTTCTCGTTGGCGGTAGCCCAGCCCAGCGCCTGGCACAGGCGGTCGATGCGCTCCTGATCGTAGTCGGCCACCTCGCGCATCGCCGCATGCGCGCGGGCAAGCATGCCGTCGATCGTTTGGCGGTCGCGCTCGCTCAACTCCTTGGCCACGGGAACCCCTCGAAAAAACGAAAAACTTGCCAACCAGTATTCACGTACCAGTTAGTACATGTCAATATGGATACCGCCCTACAAGGGCCGGGTACGGTCGTCGTTCCGGTGGCCGCTCGTCGTTCGGAAGGAGCTAGATCCATGAACGCAGTTCGATTGTTGTTGCTTGCCGCTACGTTGTGCGTCACCGCCGCCACGGCTGTCGCGGCACCCGTCAAAAATCCGCTCGCACCGCTCGGCACTGGCAGCGGCCTCGTTGCTGGCCAGCGTCTCGATTCCGGAGTTCAAGCATGGCTGGGCATTCCATTCGCCAAGCCGCCAGTGCAAGGGTTGCGTTGGCAACCTCCGCAGCCGATCAGTTGGCAGGGCGTCTGGAACGCCGACCGCAAGATGCCCGAGTGCATGCAGGTCTTGCGTCCGCACAACATCAACCACTACTTCGGCGAGGAAGCGAGCTCCGAAGATTGTCTGTACATGAACGTCTGGGCGCCTGCGGATGCGAAGCCCGGCGCAAAGTTGCCGGTCATCGTGTTCATCTACGGCGGCGGGTCGACGATCGGATCTTCCGGTATGGCCAATTACGACGGTGAGCAAGTTGCGCGTCGTGGCGCGGTGTTCGTGAATTTCAACTACCGCGTCGGTTTGCTCGGCTTCATGGCGCATCCCGAGTTGAGCCGGGAGCAGGGTGGTCATTCAGGCAATTACGCCTATCTAGATCAGAATGCGGCGTTGCGTTGGGTGCAGGCCAACATCGACAAGTTTGGCGGCGACCCTGCGCGCGTGATGATCATGGGGCAGTCGGCTGGTGCCGGCTCGGTCATCCAGCACATCTTCAGTCCTCTCTCGAAGGGATTGTTTGCCACTGCCGTGATGTCGAGCGGTTGCAATTGGACGGGTCCCGAAACGCCGCTCGCGCAAGGTGAAGCGATTGGTCTCGAAGCGCAGAAACGAATGGGTGCTGCCAATCTCGATGACATGCGTCAATTTCCCGCCGACAAAATCATCGGACTTCAAGCCGAGAGTCAGGTGGGCGTGAATATTCCGGGGCTGCGTGCAGGCGCGGTGATCGACGGGCGTTTCATGCCCAAGTCGAAGTCGGCGATCATGGAAGCACGCGAGATGAACGACGTGCCGATCATCGCGAGTTTCAACATGGACGAGTCGAGCAACGCGCTCGCGACGGCGAAGACGGTCGACGAATACCGTGAGATCGCCGCCAAAATGTACGGTGACAAGGTTGAAGACTTCCTGAAGCTGTTTCCTGTAGCCAGCGAAGCGGATATTCGCCGCGTCGGAATGGCGGCGGCCCGCGCTGCGGGGCTCGAGACCAACGCGCGCACTTGCGCGCAGTTGCAGGCGCAGTACAACAAATCTCCGGCGTTCATCAACACCTACGCGCGCAAGCACCCGTACACGCCGGGTGTAAAGATTGCCGATCAAGATCCGGTGACGATCGGTGCTTATCACACGGCAGATATCCCGTTTTGGTTCGGCACGCTCGAATCGTTGAACCTGTTTCGATCGACGCGTATCTGGACTGACTGGGACCGCGACTTGTCTGCCAAGATGATGGATTCTTTGATCGCGTTTGCACGGACCGGAAATCCTGCCACGGCGGACGTAAAGTGGCCGGCCTGGCGCGCCGGTGACGAGCGCAAAGTCATATTCGGCGATCGAATCACGATCGAAAAACTCGACGTCAAGGCGCTCGATTTTCTGAAGGCAAATCCTGCGAAGCCGGTGCAGATGGGCCCGCCGGCACCGATTCGTCCGCGCGACTGAATCGCGTGCCCGTCCGGAATGCGGCGGTCAGCCCTGTGCTGGGTTGACCGCCGTGACGGCTGCGCGCAACGCGAGCAGATAGCTGTCGACGCCGAACCCGGCAATCTTGCCGCGGATGATGTCTCCCAGGACAGTGACGTGCCGGAAGGGCTCGCGTGCATACACGTTGGACATGTGCACTTCCACGATCGGCACTCGGAGGATGGCAAGCGCGTCGCGCAAACCGTAGCTGTAATGGGTCCAGGCGCCCGCATTGATCACGACGGCGGCGAAATCCT
>JAFMJH010000046.1 GCA_017853555.1 Steroidobacteraceae bacterium | reverse complement strand
CTCCGCCACTTTACCAGTGCAAACTCCCCCACAGTCCCGACGAGCGTCGAAATTCCTTTTGGTTTCAAAAGGGTTTGGCAGAGGCGACCGTACTTCCGAGACTGCGGTGGAGCCGAAATTCGGTCTCAGAAGGCCCGCCGTCTCATTCCGACCGTACTTCCCCGAAATCAGTACGGTCGGAAAATATTGAGTCAGTCCAGGGGCTTAAAAATCCTGCGTAACCGTAGCGGTTTGCTTTGGTTCTCTCGCCTTCGGTAGGATTAGAACCCGCGGTGGGCATAGTGGAGCGCAGTTATGCGGTACGCGGAAATACGCCGCCATATTGCGGTCTTTGCCGGTCACGATGAGGGTGCCCCTGGGATTCAGCTTCTCGAAGCCGATCAAGCGTGCCTCAGTAGGTCTGCCAAAGAGTGTAGAAAGGCGTCGCAGCAAACTGCGACGCCTCCCTGTCACTTACGACCGGAGCCGTTCTTGGTAGGATCGACGAGCACGTAGCCCATTCCCGGCTTGGGTGTCGGCGGAAGAGGCTCACCGCGAGTAACGGTGCGCTCTTCGCCGGTACGCCCACCACGGGAACCGACCTGTTCGTACTGTCCAGAACGGGGAGCAGTCGTCCCCGGCTTCAAAGGTCCGCTCATGGCGGGCCTCCTTTCAGTCTGACGCAGATTGAACTTGCTTTCCCGAGTCCGTGCGCCTTAATGGCGTTGTCAATATACGTTCGGTTCGGGTCGGCCACCTGCAAGGGTGCGTCATCACCTTGCCGGATCTCCTTCGGGGCGAGGCGATGCCTCGCCCTTTTTTATTGCATTACTTCGAGCTGCTTGCGGACTTCTCCTGTTCCGAGTAGTGGCGCGAACGCGCGGAAATTACGTGTTTGGTGGCGAACCCGGCCGGCAACGATGGCCGGATGCAC
Source organism: Steroidobacteraceae bacterium (assembly GCA_017853555.1). Lineage (GTDB taxonomy): Bacteria > Pseudomonadota > Gammaproteobacteria > Steroidobacterales > Steroidobacteraceae > UBA964. The sequence goes on along the minus strand of JAFMJH010000046.1, from coordinate 8,984 downwards.
GCCGATACGCTGCGAGAAAGCGATGATGCCCGAATAGCTCGCGTGTGATGTCAGGCCCGCAGTCGCCCATAGGTCTCGCGAGATCAATGCCTCCTCGGCCCACTCGTCGGCCTCATTTTCGCGAGGGTCTTCGTGACGCGATGGCGTTTCGCGAAGGCTGAAATCGTCGACGAACGCTTCGGTCGCACCGTTGAAGTGACGCCCGACATGGGCGAGCTCGTGAAGAAGCGAAAACCAAAAGTTATCGATCCGGTCGTAACGCAAAGTCAGCGCGACGATCGGCGTTCCGCCTTCGACGCTGCGTAGGGCGGCGCCGTCCAGATAGGTCTTGGGTAAGTGGGAAACGCAGACGAGATGAACACCAAGATTCGACAGCGCGTCTCTTGCACGCTTTGGCCCGTCTTCATGTGCGCTCAGCTTCGAGAGTTTGGTAAGAACGTCGAGTGTGATCGAGCCGGTCTTGTATGTTCCCGACAGTTTTTGATCGCGAGAAGCCGCAAGCGCCTTCAGGCACCACGCCAGCAGGGCATAGGTATCGGTTTTTGCGTTCTGCCGCATTGCATCATTGCGACGGCACAGTGGCATCGGCACAGCCTTCATGCCACCCGCGCTCGCAATCAATTCGCCGATCAAATCCTCGGCCTTGGCTTTCGCTGAGGCGACCGAGCGTATCCAGCCGCGCTTCGCCATTTCGTTGATCGGGAACCGGCCCCAATCGAGCGAGGACGTATCCGCAGTGCTCCTCGCCGCCGAGGCGTCGGCAACCAACACTTCGGCGGGAATACCAAGGTGGGTGTGGAGCGCGCGGATCATCGGTAGCGTGAGGGGCTGCTTACCGGAAAGGACCTCGGAGACTTTGCTGCGGCTGCCGATGTAGGGCTCGAGATCGCGCGGTTCGAGCCCGGCCTGTTCCATACGAAAGCGTATCGCCTCCACTGGCGTCGGCAGCTCAATCGGGAAATGCTTCGCCTCATAAGCTTCCACGAGGTCGGCCAGAACGGAAAGTTCGTCAGCCTCAGGAGTACCGGCCGCGGCGTCCATCAGCGCATCGATCCGCGCCAGGGCAGCCTTGTGGTCGGCTTCCGTTCGGATCGGGATGATGCGCGCCATGTCTAAACCTCCTCCACGTTGATTTTGTCGTATTCGGCGTGGGTGCCGAACCATCGGACGGCGACAACGCCGACAGCGAAATTGACCTTCGCGATCAATCGAAACCGGTTGCCGCCAATGTCGAACACATACCGCTCACCGACCTTGTCGGTCTTCGGGTAGCGATCCCGGATGTCCTGGAAGGACGCCCAGACCGTCGTTTTTGACGCAACTTCGGCCTTCCACGCTGCGAGGCGCTTGGCCGCTTCGGCGTGGCGCTTCTGCGCCTCCTCGATAATCTCCACGCCGACCAGCTTCATATAAAGCGTTCCCTTTTCAGGATCAAGCGATACGTTCCGAAAATAAGATCAAATCGGACAGCACTGTCAAGGCGTGCGCCGGTCAACCCGTCCACATGCAAGGGTGAGCCCTGCGACTCGCCCTTGACATGCTCTGATTTATAGCAAATGTAGCAAACATGACAAACACACAAGACGTAGCCGCGACCCTTCGCGCCATCCGATCGAAAATGGACCTTACACAGGAGGAGCTCGCCGAGCGGCTTGGTGTGTCCTTCGCAACCGTGAACCGTTGGGAAGGCGGCTCGAACATGCCGCAGAAGGCAGCGCGCGAGGTGATCGCGGCGCTCGCGGCCGAGGCCGGGGTCGAAGGTGAGGCTGCGCCCGAGGCCGCCGAGCCGGCCGCGGCGGTCACCCGGCGGCGGCGCGGAGCGCCCCCGGCACCGTCGACCAAGACGATGGAGCAGATGCTGTGGGACGCCGCGTGCTCGATCCGGGGCGAGAAGGATGCGGCCAAGTTCAAGGACTACCTGCTCCCGCTGCTCTTCTTAAAGCGGCTCTCCGACGTGTTCGACGACGAGATCGTGCGTCTGGCGGAAGACTATGGCGACCGCGATACAGCGCTTGAAATCGCCGAAGGCGACCATTCCCTTCTGCGCTTCTATCTGCCGCCCGAGGCGCGCTGGGCGGCGATCAGTGGGCGCGCAGCGATTGAATGGCCGCTGGACGACAAGGGCCAGAGCACGAAGCCCAGGGATATCGGCGAGCATCTGACGAAGGCCGTGCGCGCGGTTGTGAAACAGAACCCGCAGCTTTCCGGCGTGATCGATGTCGTTGATTTCGCGGCCGAGCGGAACGGCGAGCGTGACATCAACCCGGCGAAGCTGCGCCTCGTGGTCGAGACGTTTTCAGATCCGCGCTACCGGCTGGGTCTCGCTGACGTGCAGCCTGACTTTCTTGGCCGTGCCTATGAATACCTCTTGCGGAAGTTCGCGGAAGGCTCGGGCCAGAGCGCGGGCGAGTTCTTCACCCCAACCGAGGTCGGCTTCCTAATGGCTCATATCATGCGGCCCCGCCCCGGCGAGGATTGCCATGACTATGCCTGCGGCTCGGCGGGCCTGCTCGTGAAGCTGCAGCTCGTTGCACGCGAACTCGATCCGACCGCCAAAGTGCCGTTGAAGCTAACCGGCCAGGAGCTTCAGGCCGAGAGCTACGCCGTCGCGCAGATGAACGGCATCATCCACGACATGGAGATCGAAATCGCCCGCGGCGATACGATGATCAACCCCAAGTTTCGCACCAATGACGGCAAAGTCCGCACGCACGATATCGTCGTCGCTAATCCGATGTGGAACCAGCCCTTCGCACCGGATGTCTTCGCCAACGATCCGTTCGACCGCTTCCGCACCACGGGCGGCGTCACTACCGGCAAGGGCGATTGGGCGTGGCTTCAGCACACGCTCGCCTGTCTCAACGATCATGGCCGCGCGGCGGTGGTGCTCGATACCGGTGCGGTTACACGCGGCTCCGGCTCGAAGAACGAGGACAAGGAACGCAACATCCGCAAATGGTTCGTCGATCACGACCTAATCGACGGCGTGATCCTGCTACCGGATAACCTCTTCTACAACACCAACGCCGCCGGCGTGATCGTGGTGCTGAACAAGCGCAAGCCCGCCGTACGTAAGAACAAGATCGTGCTATTCAACGCAGCGCAGCGCGTGAAGAAGGGCCGGCCGAAGAACTATATTCGTGAGGAAGACATCCGAACAATTGCATCAGCTTATCTGAAGGGTGAACCGTTGGACCGAGAGGTTGCCGTGATCACCCAGGCGCAGGCGGCTGAGGCCGATTACAACTTGAGCCCAAGTCGGTGGGTCGGAAACAGCAGCGGCTCAGAAAGCGATGATCTGGCTGAGATCCTTGCGCATTTCGACGCTGTGATTTCCTTTGAAGCCAGAATAGCCAGGGATCTTGAGGTCGCACTCGCAAAACTGCGGGAACTCGCGTGATGGTCGACGTTCGTCTCGACAGTCTCTGCGACTTGGTGGCCATACAGGTTGATCCCGCGCGCCACGAGGCCAGTATATATGTGGGGCTCGAGCATGTTGCATCTGCACGCTTCACCCGCTCAGGGCATGGAAGTTCGTCGGATGTGCAAAGCTCAAAGTTCGCCTTTCGCGCGGGCGATATTCTGTATGGCAAGTTGCGGCCCTACCTCGACAAGGCAGTGCTCGCCGAGGACGAAGGCATCTGTACCACGGAGTTGCTGGTTCTTCGGCCTAAGAAGGGGATCGATCCACGGTTCCTGATCGGAGTGGTGCATAGCCCCAGCTTTGTTGAACACGCTGTTTCCGGCACCACCGGTGTTCAGCACCCGCGAACGTCGTGGCAGCATATCGGCAGTTTCAAATTGCCCGATTTTGAGCTGCGCGAGCAGACGGCTGTTGGGGCGCTTCTTTGGAAGGTGCACGATACCCTTCTCGCCAACGAGGAAGCGATCAAGGCGGGAGAGAACACCAAGCGCGCAGCAATGCGAACGCTGTTCACAAAGGGCCTTCGCGGCGATCCGCAAATCGACACCGAGTTTGGCCGTATTCCAGAATCGTGGCTTTCCCTAGCGCTGGATAATTGCGCCACAGTTCAGACTGGCGTTGCGAAAGGCCGGAAATTCGCAAACGCTGAGATGGTTGATGTCCCTTACCTTCGGGTCGCAAATGTTCAGGACGGCCACCTTGATCTCTCGGAGATAAAGGAAATCCATATCCGTCGATCCGAGGTTGAGCGGTATCGTCTTCGAAATGGCGATGTGGTTCTCACTGAGGGCGGCGATTTCGACAAACTCGGACGCGGCTTCATTTGGCGCGGCGAGTTGGATCTCTGCGTTCATCAGAATCACGTCTTCGCGGTGCGCCCGGATCGCAAGCGCCTTTTGCCTGAGTTTTTCGCCTACCTTGCACAAAGTGCATATGGGAAAGCCTACTTTCTTAAGGTCGCACATAAAACGACCAATCTGGCGTGCATCAATAGCACCAAGCTGAAGGAATTTCCAGTTCTCATCCCGCCTACGCTCGATGAACAACGCGAGATCGTCGACATTCTCGACGCCATCGACCGCAAGATCGATCTTCACAAGCGCAAGCGCGCCGTGCTCGATAAGCTTTTCAAGACTCTGCTGCACAAGCTGATGACCGGCGAAATCCGCGTGGCCGATCTCGATCTGTCGGCGCTCGGCAAAGCCTCGCCCGGAGGAGCTGCTGCATGAGCGACCTCAAGATCAGCGAGGCCGGCACCGTCCAATTTCCGATGGTGAAGCACGCCACGGAAATCGGCTGGATACCGCTCACGCCCGATGTCGCCAGGCAGAAGCGTGGCGGCGAAGCGGGCATGCTGCTGCGCGACGAGCTCGAGGCGAAGCTGTCGGAATTCAATCCATGGCTTTCGGCCGACGCGCTGCGCTCGATTATCGAGACGCTCGATGCCATCCCGGCAACGGTCGATGGCAACCGCGAAATGCTGATGTGGCTGCGCGGCGAACGCGGCTGGTACGACGAAGCAGAAAAACGTCATCGCCGCGTTCAGCTGATCGATTTCGAATATCCCGATGCGAATGAGTTTCACGTCTCATGGGAATGGACGCTGAAGCCGCCCGCCCGCAAGGGCAACCGGGCGGACGTGATGTTTCTCGTTAACGGCGTGCCGGTCTGCATCGTCGAACACAAGAACCCGAAGGATGGCGACGCCATCGAGCGCGGAATCAAGCAGCTCCGTCGCTATGAAATCGAGACGCCAGAACTGATCGGCGCCCCGCAGATCTTCAACGTCACGCACCTGCTCGATTATTGGTATGGCGTCACCTGGAACGCCACACGCCGCGACATGGCGCGCTGGAAGCAGACGCCCGACGATACCTATCGCTTCGCCGTGCAAGCATTCTTCGAACGCACTGATTTCCTCCGCACCCTCCAGCACTGGATTTTGTTCTACGTTCAGGACAGCGAGACGCGCAAATCGATCCTGCGCCAACACCAGCGCCGCGCCATCGATGCGATCGTCGCCCGCTGCGCTGATCTCACCAAGACTCGCGGCCTTGTCTGGCACACGCAAGGGTCCGGCAAGACGTTCACGCTGCTAACAGCCGCGAAGCTTATTCTCGAACAGAAGGAGCGTTTCCAGAACGGGACCGTGATCCTCGTCGTCGATCGCACCGAACTCGAAGGGCAATTAAAAGGCTGGGTCGAGCGCGTACTCGGCGAAATGCAGAACCAGGACATCGCCATCAAGCGGGCGAACACCAAGGCCGAGCTTCAGCAGCTTCTCGATGCGGACTTTCGCGGCCTGATCATCGCGATGATCCACAAGTTTGAGGCGATCCGAAAGGATTCGTCCGTCCGCGACAACATCTATGTCTTCATCGACGAGGCGCACCGGTCGGTGGCCAAAGATCTCGGCACATACCTTATGGCGTCGGTGCCGAACGCCACGATCATCGGCTTCACCGGCACGCCGATCGCCAACACCGAACAGGGCACGGGCACGTTCAAGATTTTTGGCGCCGAGGACGAAACCGGCTATCTCGACAAATACTCGATCAAGGAGTCGATCGACGACGAGACGACGTTGCCGATCAAGCACGTCCTGGCACCGAGCCAGATGACGGTGCCGGTGGACCGGCTGGACAAAGAATTCTTCGAACTCGCCGCCGCCGAGGGTGTGACGGATGTCGAGGAACTCAACAAGGTGCTGGATCGGGCTGTGGGCCTGCGCGCCTTCCTGAAGGCGGATGATCGCGTCGCCAATGTCGCCGCTTTCGTCGCGGAACATTTCAAAGAGAACGTGCTGCCTCTGGGTTACAAGGCGTTCGTGGTCGCCGTCGATCGCGAGGCCTGTGCAAAGTACAAGCAAGCGCTCGACAAGCTGCTGCCGCCGGAATGGACCGAGGCCGTCTATACCGAGAACGCCGCCGACGTGGTGGACCGACCGCTGGTCGCCGAGCTTCAGCTGAGCGAAGAACGCGAGGAAGACGTTCGCCTGCTGTTCAAGAAGGCGGACAAGGACCCGAGAATCCTGATCGTCACCGACAAGCTGCTGACAGGCTACGATGCGCCGTTGTTGTATTGCCTCTATCTCGACAAGCCGATGCGGGATCACGTGCTGTTGCAAGCGGTCGCCCGCGTAAACCGGCCTTATGTCGATAAGGAAGGCGTCCGGAAGAAGGTTGGTCTCGTCATCGATTTCGTCGGCGTGCTTCGCGAACTGAAGAAGGCGCTTCAGTTCGATTCATCTGATGTCGATGGGGTGATCGAAGATCTTGATCTCTTGATGAAGGATTTTCTGGAAAAGATTGCTAAGGCTTCCGTCGACTACCTCGATGCCGGCGAAGGCGGCGACGCCGATGAACGCCTTGAACGTCTTGTCTATGGCCGTTTCCTCGAGCCTGAACCCCGCAAGGCGTTCTTCGAATCCTACAAGGATATCGAAAGCCTTTGGGAAATCCTGTCGCCCTCAAAGGAACTCGTTGACCACATCAGCACGTTCAAGCGCCTGGCGCAGCTCTATGCCGCCGTGCGCAATGCCTATGCCGACAAGATCGGGTTCGTGGCAGACCTCGCCTACAAGACGCGGCAACTCGTCGAACAAAACGCCACGCAAGAAGGACTTGGGCGGCTCACGAAAAGCGTGACTTTCGACGTGAAGACGCTGGAAGCGTTGCGGGCGGAGAAGGGCTCTGACGAGGGTAAGGTTTTCAACCTTGTCCGGGGATTGCAGAAGGAGATTGACGACAACGCCGAGGCCGCGCCGGTGCTTCAGCCGCTCAAGGATCGCGCGGAGCGTATCCTCAAGGACCTAGAAAGCCGGAATACGACCGGGCTTGCCGCCATGGACCTTCTCGCCGCGATGGCTGCTGAGAAGGATGCGGCATCAAAGGCTGCGAAAGACACCGACCTCACGCCAAGGGCATTCTCCGCGTTCTGGGCACTGCGGGACCATCCGGCGTTGAAGAGCAGCGGGATCGACGCGCTCGATCTTGCCAAGGAGGTCGAGAAGCTTCTTGCGCGCTTCCCGAACGCGAAAGTGAACCCGGACGAACAGCGGCAGCTTCGTGCTTCGCTCTATCGCCCGCTGATTGGCCTACCGAAGGACGCCCGCACCGACGTGGTTGATCTGATCATGGCGAATGTATTGGGGTAATGACTTATCCATGGCGAATTATCTATCAGAACAGGATGAGCTTAAGCAGCGCGTCGCCCGATGGGCCATCAAGCTTAAAGTGAACCCGAGAGTGGTTCGTATTCAAAGAATGACACGGAAGTGGGGATCATGTTCAAGCGCGGGCACCATTACTCTTGCGATTGACCTTCTGGACAAACCGGAAGGGTTTCAGGACTTTGTGGTCGCGCATGAGCTTTTGCATCTGCGAATTCCAAATCATGGGAAGTTGTTTAAGGCGCTCATGTCGGCCCATGTGCCTGGCTGGCGAATGCTTGAAGTCACGCGCTCGAACCGTGTTGCCAGGTAGCGCCGCTTCGTGCTTCCGAATGAGCGGCCGGTCGCATTACGAGACTTACGAATCGCTCAGTCAGCCGCCCCACCTCGTCGACATCTCTGGCCGTCGCCAACCCGCAGTTCCCGAGCTTCTGGAGCTGCGCTCTAGCAAGGCGTCCTGTTTCAGAATTTCATATTCCGAACATTCGCTCGGCCTGCCTCGCCCATGGCAGATAAGTCACATCGATGAGCTGCGCCAGGGAAATGGCTGGAGGCACTTGCGTCACCACCAGCCGCTCAAGCGCCTCCGGCGATAGGTAAGCCAGCCGCATGGTCCGGCTGACGAAGCGGTCTGTCACCTTCTCGGCCTTGGCAATGTCACTGACCGTCGCCATCTCGCCACTCTCAAGCTTCCGCCGCCACGCCCACGCGCGGCCCAATGCTTTGAGGATGTGCGGATCCTGCGCCCGCACTTGCTGGTCGGCCATGCTCTCCGGCGGCAGGATCCTGGGCCGCCCATTGCGGCGGCGAACTGGGAGCGGAATTACGACCCGAATTGTGTCGGTGGGGCTGTTCACGCGGCGACCTCACTGCTTGTGCTGGCATTCAGGTCCCGGATGAGGGCCGCAATGCCGTTGTTGCGAATATCCAAGGTAATGCCATCGAGCCTAACGGTGACCCTCTCGACGACAAGCCGCACGATGCGTGCCTGTTCTGCCGGAAAGAGCGCCTCCCAGAGCTCATCGAATCGCTGGAGGGCGGCAATGATTGTGTGCTCATCCATGGGCGGGCCTTCGCGGCGATGTACCTCAATCATCCGTGTCGCAACCTCGGGCGCGCGGATGATCTGCCGCATCTCGGAGATGACCGCGCCATCGACCATGGCGGCGGCAAGCCGCATTGGGCCTTTGCCGCATCGCGAGTCGCGGTTCCGGATCAGGTCCATCGACGTGTAGTAATGGTAGAGCCGCTCGCCCTTCCGTGTGTAGGTCGGCGTCATGGCTGCACCCGTTTCGGTGAAGATGATGCCCTTGAGCAGCGCCTCGGAACTGCTGCGGTTCCTGGCGCGCCGCTGGCGTGGGCTCGCCTTCAGGATGGCGTGGACGGCGT
>JAFMJH010000019.1 GCA_017853555.1 Steroidobacteraceae bacterium | reverse complement strand
CGCCGATGGTAGTTTCGCCTGTTGCGACGCTAGAGTAGGTCACCGTCAGGGTCCTAATAGAAAAGCCCCCGGCTCGAAAGAGTCGGGGGTTTTTTCTTTGGTGCTGTGTGCCGTCGCGCGGCGTGCCTTACCAGCCGATGCCGTAGTCTTCGCCGTGATTGCCGGAGGCGCCCCACAGGCTGCCGTGTTCGGCGTCGATCATGATGGCGTTGATCGGTCCTGCGGTGCGTGACTTGAACTCGAGTTTGTAGCCGCGCTGCACGAGATCGCGTCGCACCCAGCTCGGCACTTCGTCATTGAGCAGCATGCGTCCCGGCATGCGCGCGTGTTCGCCGAACGAGTCGAACAGCTGGAAGCTGTTCATGTTGGCCGCTTCGACCGACTGTTGCGGCGTCATGCCGAAATCGACCACGTTCAGGAAAAACTGCAGCAGGTTCTGATCCTGGCTGTCACCGCCTTGCACGGCGAAGGCGAGCCAGGGTTTGCCGTCCTTCAGCGCAAGACTCGGCGTCAGCGTGGCGCGCGGTCGCTTGCCGGGCTCGACGACGTTGAACGGGTTTTCACGTGCATCGAGCACGAACGATTGCATGCGTTGCGAGAGGCCGATGCCGGTGTTGCCGGCGATTACGGCGGGAATCCAGCCGCCGCTCGGCGTCACGGCGACCAGCCACCCGTTTTTGTCGGCTGTCACCACGGACGTGGTGCCCCGATAAAACGGTTCGTGTTCGTCCGCGTTGTTGGTCGAAAGCGGCGTGGTCGCGTTTGCCGACGGCGGCACGACACCGCTCGGCGTGTACGGTTTGGGTTCCGTCGGCGTGACGTTGCCGTCGTTGCTACGCGTGGCTTTGCCCGAGCGTAGCGCGACGGCACGTTCACGCAGCAATTCGGCGTAGGGATTGGTCGCGCCTTGATAGGGATACGGATCCCCGGGCGCGGCGTACGGATCGTTGCGCGGGCCGATGGTCGCCGCGCGCACCTTCGCATAGTCCTTCGACAACAGGCCTGCGATGGGCTCTGCTGGCGGGAACGCGGGATCACCGTAATAGAAGTCGCGATCGGCGAACGAAAGGTTCATCGCCTGATAGAGCGTGTGCAGATAGCGCGCCGAGTTGTAGCCCATGCTCGCCAGATCGAATTGCTCGAGAATGTTGAGCGCCTGCAGCATCACGGGCCCCTGCACCCAGGAGTCGAGTTTGTAGACGTCGATCCCGCGGTAGTTCGCGTGACGCGGCTCTTCGATCTTCACTTGCCAACGTGCGAGATCTTCTTTGGTGATGAGTCCGCCTTCGGCTTGCACGCCCGCGGCGAAGTCGGCGGCGATGTCGCCGCGATAGAAGCGATCGTACGCGGCCATGATCGCCTGCTTGCGCGTCGCGCCGCGTGCGAGCGCGCGTTTTTCGGCCTCGACGAGTTTGCGCAGCGTGGTGGCGAGTTCGGGTTGACGGAAGATTTCGCCGGCGCGCGGCGCCTCGCGAGACTCGCCCGGATGCGTGAGCATGATGCGCGCACTGCTGCGCCACTTTTTGAGCAACGCTTTGTCGCGCTCGATCGCGTTGGCGGCCTCGGCTTCGATCGGATAGCCGTCGGCCATCGCGATGGCCGGCTCCAGAACCTGCGCGAGCGAGAGCGTGCCGTATTCGGCGAGCATCACCAAGAGACCGCCGGGCGTGCCCGGGGTGACGGCGGCGAGCGGTCCGTGTTCCGGCGGATAGTTCATGCCCTGGGCGCGGAAAAACTCGGCCGTGGCGCCGGTCGGCGCGACGCCGAGCGCATTGATGGCGATGACCTTCTTGAGGCCCGGGTGCCAAATGAGAGCTTGGGTCTCGCCGCCCCAGGAGAGCGTGTCCCACATGGTGGACGTGGCGGCGATCATGGCGCAGGCGGCATCGACGGCGTTGCCGCCGCGATCGAAGATCTTGGCGCCGGCGGTTGCGGCCAGCGGCTTGCCGGTGATGGCCAGCCATTCGCGCGCGTGCAGCGGCGGTTTCTGTGTGCGTTCCTGGGCACCGGCGACGGTGGCGAGCAGGATCAGGCCGAGGGTGAGGAGCAGACGTTGTAGATGCATCATCGCCGTATATGAACCCATGCATAGCAATTCGGGCAAGGGGGCAGCGCGCGGCATAAAATTAGGTTGAGGTCGGCGGCGAGATTGGTCGGCGACCCGGGGTCGTAGTCATCAGCAGGGGGTAGTCGTGGCCATCACCAAACCGGTCATCATCGCGGGCGCGGGTCCCGTCGGTTGCGTCGCGGCGTTGCGGCTCGTGCAGGCGGGCATCCCGATCGTGCTGCTCGAAGGCGCAGCCACGCTGCCGCAGACGCTGCGTGCCTCGACCTTTCATCCGCCCACCGTCGACATGATGGATGAACTCGGCATCACCGCCGAGCTCGAAGCGCAGGGTTTGATCTGCCGCTATTACCAATATCGCGATCGACGCACGGGCGAAATCGCGGAGTTCGATCTCGACGTGCTGCGCAACGACACCAAGCACCCGTATCGATTGCAGGTCGAGCAATACAAGCTCACGCAGCTCATCTGGAAAATTCTCGAGCGCGACTATGCGCATCTGTCGAAGTGTCTGCTCAATCACATGGTCAAAGGCGTGTACCAGACTGCCGACGGCGTGGAAGTGCTTGCTTGGGAGGGCATGACGGAGCGGCTCTTCGAAGGATCGTTCGTGCTCGCTTGCGACGGCTCGGACAGTGCCGTGCGCAAGGCGATGGCGATCCCGTTCGAAGGCTTCACGTATCCGGAACGATTCCTGGTGGCGTCCACCGAGTTTCCGCTCGAGACCAAATTCGACCGTCTCGCGCTCGTGAACTACGTTTCCGACCCCGACGAGTGGCTGGTCTTGCTGCGTACGCCGTCGGTGTGGCGCGTACTGATTCCGACCGACCCCAAGATCGAGGACGACAACTACTTTTTGTCGGATCGCTGGATTCAGGATCGTCTGCATCACATGGCGCCGCACGACAGCGATTATCCGCTCGCGCATCGCTCCATCTATCGCGTCCATCAACGCGTGGCGAAGATCTGGCGCCGCGGTCGCGTGTTGCTCGCCGGTGATTCGGCGCATATGAACAACCCGCTCGGCGGCATGGGCGCGAACGGCGGCGTGCACGATGCCTGGAACGTGGCCGAAAAACTGATCCGCATCCACCACGGTGAGCCGATGGATCCGTTGCTCGATCTCTACGATCGGCAGCGCCGCACGATCTGCGTCAAGTTCGTGCAAGAGCACACGATCAACAACAAGAAGTTGATGGAATCGAAGGACCCGGACGTGCAACGCAAGCGTCAGGCGGAATTCATGCGCGCCTGCAGCGACCCCGAACTCTCGCGGGCGTTCTTGCTCAAAACGTCGATGATCCAGAGTCTGCGCGACGCGGCGGAAATCCAGTGATGCGCAAACGCCGCGCGATGCGTGTTGCGGCGATCGTGATCTGTGCGCTGCTCGTCGCAGCCGGCGCGGCAATCGATCGCGCGCGAGCGGCCGAGCCCGTCGGAGCGCGCGAGCAGTTGCACGCCATACTCTGGATGCAGACGGCCGATGAGTATCGGGCGAACGCCTTGCAAGCATATCGCCATGCGACTTCGCGTCTGCCCGCACTCGCGAAGCGGGCGGGTACGGCGGCAGTGGAGCAAATGCAGGTCGATGCGCGCCGCATCGCCAAACTGCCGACGGCGATCGTGGTCGATCTCGACGAGACGGTCCTCGACAATTCGGTCTATCAGGCACGCCGCGCGGCCGCGGGACTCGACTACGACGACGCTTCTTGGCAGGCGTGGATGGAAGAGGCGGGTGCGGACGCATTGCCGGGCGCGCACGATTTTCTTTGGGCCGCAGCACGTGCGGGTCACAAGGTGTTCTACGTGACCAATCGGCAGTGCCTGGCCAAATTCGCGCGCACCGATGATGCCTGCCCCGCCAAGACGGCGACGGTGCGCAACCTCGCGGCGCTCGATCTGCCGCAAGTGTCCGAGCCCGACGCGGTGACTTTGCGTGGTGAGCGCCCGGATTGGGAGAGTGGCGACAAAAGCGTCCGCCGCACCTGGATCGCCGCGCGTTATCGCATCATTGCGCTGGTCGGGGATGATCTGCGCGATTTCACCGATCGTGCGACTTTTGCCAAGCGACGCGCCGAGCTCGAGCCTTTGTTCGGCGAGCGCTGGTTCATCCTGCCGAATGCGATGTACGGTTCGTGGGAGCGGTCGCTTGCCGCGGACGTCTGCGGCAAAGACGATGTGGCGGACGTCTGCGCACAGAAAGTCATGACGCGGAAATATGCGCGTCTCGTCACCGTGTCCGCTGCGGGCAAGTGAAGCCGGGCAGCGCGATGTCGATCCACACGAGGCGGTGATCGGAGCTTCTGCGCACGTCGTCGTTGACGAGTCGCCATAGCGGCTCTTCCGATGTCGGCCAGAAGACCCCGGATGCGCAGACCTGCAAATCTTTGGAAGGCAGCACGTAGTCGGCGCGCAGATTGCCGGGAGCATCGCTGCCCGCGTCGCCGAAATCGGCCGTGTCGAACGCAGGTTCGCCGCCGTGGCCGTGATTCGCGCCGCCTTGACGCGCAGTCGCCGATTGCGCGCCTGCGCTGGCCGGGCGCAAAGCACCCATCGCAACGGCTGTGTTCACGCGCGGATGATCGAGCAGTTGCAGGACCGCCCGGTCGTAACTGCCGCCGTCGTTCGGATCCGCATTGAGGTCACCCGCGATCACGAACGAAGCGGCCGGATCTAGACCGCCGCGCCGGCCTGCATCGTCGACGAGATAGCCCGCGTTCGCCGCTGACAGGTAATCGGCCCAAAGACGAATTTCGTCGTGATTGCGCCGACCGTTGCGATCTTCGGCGCCGTCGAACGCCGGTGGCGTAGGGTGGCTGACGAGAAAGTGCAGCGTTCCGCCGCTCGGCAACTGCAGGGGAACGTCGAGGTGATTCTTCGACGACAAGGGCAACTTCGCGAGCGCCGCCGTCGAATACCAATCGGGCGGCAAGACGGCGCCCGGCATGTCCTTCCAAAGAAATCGGCGGAAGCTGCGCACCGCCGCGCGACGGATCGGCAACTTCGAGTAGACCGCGAGACCATACTGACCCGGAAACAGTCCGAAGCCGAGGGCATCGTTCGGTCCGCCGATGCGGCCGTCCCGATCGAGATCGACACCGCTCGGCACGCCGGTGTTCACCGGGGCCGAATAGCGTTCACGAAACCGCAGGGTCGGCGCACCGTTTTGGGAAACGCGCAGATACCGTTCGTCGAAGAGGCGCAACGCGGTGCCTTGCGTGTCGTAATCGAATTCGTTGATGAGCAATACGTCGGGCGCGACGCGTTGCAACACTTCGGCGATCACCCGCGCCTGGTGGTCGGCGCCATGCCCTGCAGCATCGAGTGTGCCGAGCGTCTGCACGAGCGCACCTTCGGTGTCGCGATTCAGACTCGCGTTGTAGGTTGCGATGCGCAGCATATGCGCCGCGCGCACGGGCGGTTCGACGGCGGCCGGTGTATCGGCCAGCGCGACAGCGATGATTGCGAGTTGCGCCAGCACGGTGGCGAATGCGCAGACAAAAAAAGAGGGGCAGCCGAAGCTGCCCCTCTGGTTCGACACCGAGCCGCAGGACGATCCCGCGCGACGGTGAACGTTCATCAGAGCTTGAGCTGGAAGCTCAGGCTCGCGGTGCGCGGCGCACCGATGCCGTAGAAGGCGGCCGAGGGCGCCGTGAAGCCGGTGAGTGCAACCGAGTAGTTCGTCGAGGAGATGGTGTTGAAGTATTCCTCGTCGAACAAGTTGCTGATGTTCAGCTGCACCGTGAGACCTTTGGTGGCCGGCATCTCGAACTCGTAGCGAGCATCGAGATCGAAGATCGAGTACGGGCGCACCGAGGCATCGTTCATGTCGGTCGCCCAGCGCTTGCCGACGTACTTGCCTTGGAAGCCCAAGCTGAAATGCTTGACCGGGTAGATTTCGATGCGGCTGCCGAAGGTGTAGTCCGGCGTTTCAACGAGCGCCTTGCCGGCGGTCGGCAACGCGGCGGTCGCGCTCAGCTGCAGGTTGTTGAGCAACTTCGTCTTCGTGTGCGAAGCCGAGGCGCTGATCTGCATCCACTCGTAGGGCTGGAAGCCGATCTGCGCATCGTAGCCGCTCAGATCCACGTCGCCGATGTTGCGATCGACGCTGAAGCCGAGATCGGCATCGAAGGACGACACGATGCGGTTCTTGTATTCGGACTTCCAGGCCGCGACGCTCGCCATCACGTTCGACGAGCGATAGCGCCAGCCGAGATCGTACGACTTCGTCTTTTCCGGATTCGGATTGACGCGTGCGAGAGTGTTGTCCGGCAGACGACGCAGGCCGTAGAGGCTGTCCGTTCGCGGCGCCGAGAGACCTTCCGAGTACGAGGTGTACACGGTGTTCGAATCGTCGATCGCGTAGGTCAGACCGACGTTCGGCAGAATCTCGTCGAACTTCGCCGTCGCGGCGAACGGCGCGATGTACTCGACCGCCGTGGCCGCGTTCACGAACACGACGTTGCCGTTTGCACGAGTGGCAACCGGGGACTGCGTGGTGCACAGCACGTTGGTCGAGGCGTTCTGCGTGTAGCAGTACTGGTTGAGCTCGCGCTTGAAGAACGGTGCGCGGACGCCGACGTTCAGCGTCAGCTTGTCGTCCATGAACTTGCCGCGATAGTCGGCGGCGACCTGGTTCAGTTCGGCGATCGAGTAACGGTCGCGATTGCGCAGCACGACGCCGTCGGCTGCGTAGACCTTGCGACCTTGACGACCGGCGAACACGTTCTCCGGATTGCCGTTGGCATCGAGGTAGCCAAACTCGGCGGTCTGACGGTGCTTGCCGTAGTCGAGCGTGTACGCAAGGCGCACGCGCTGACCTTCAGCCACGTCCCAGATCAGCGAGGCGTTCACGCCGTAACGCTTGGTGTTGGTGTTGCTCGGAGAGTAGAACCGCACCGTGTCGAGCGTATCGCCGTCGCCATTGAGATCGAAGCCGGTGAGCGTCGTGCTGCCGATCACGCGCTTGTCGGCGCTGGTGGCCGCGACGGTCTCGGAGAGCGTCGTCGAGCCGCCACCGTTGGCGAGCACGTACTGGAAGGACGGGTCGACGGACAGACGCACCTTGTCCGACAGATGCCACAACGACGTGATGCGGATGTTGCCCGTGTCGGAAGGGTTGATGCGCAGCCCGTAATAGTTGGAGCAGGCGCCCGGGTTCAGCGGATTGTCGCTGTTGAGCAGGGTTGCCGTGCTCGCGTTGGGCGTTGCAGCGTCGTTGTCCGCCACACCCTTGGTCGGCGTCGGACGGGTGCAGGTCGCGATGTTTTCGTACGAGCGACCGAAGGCGGCGAAGTTTGCTTCCGAGGTCGTGCGGTAGAAGTTGTTGCGATTGCGGTTGAAGTGGAACGCGACGGCGATGAAATCCTGGTCGTTGATTTCCTGGTACACGCGCGCGTTGAACTGGCGCTTGTAGAGTTCGCCCGGACCTTTGAACTTGTCGTTGCTGGCCGAGGAGGCGGCGATGTACGCGCGCGTGCCGAAGGGGCCGATCTCGCCCGTTTCGAGCAAGCCGAAGTAGCGACGGAAGTTGTATTCACCAGCCGACAGCGTGACGAGACCGCCTGCCGTCTTGGCGGGCTTGCGCGTACGTGCGTTGATCGTGCCGCCCGTGGCCGAAGCGGTCGGGCTGTCGACGTCGGTCGTGCCGAGGTTCACGTCCACGGCGTCGATGAGTTCAGGGTCGATCTGCTGGTTCGAGTAGATCGCGTAGTTGCCCGTGTCGTTCAGCGGGATGCCGTCGAAGGTCAGCGAGATGCGGTTGCCGTCGAAGCTGCGCAGACGCAGGTTGCCACCCGAGGTGCCGTAGGCGTCGTTGTTCGTGAAGTTGAGGCCCGGCGTCTGGTTGATCGAATCGAGGAAGGTGTTGCCCGGCGTGAGCTTCTGGATGTATTCGCCGGTGAGCGTGACGCGCGACTTGGCGGCGGTCTGCTCGGTCATCACGGCGATTTGCTGCGCGCGACGGCCGGTGACGATGACTTCCTGCAAGCCTTCCGCAGCTTGCGTACCGGTGGATTGGGCGAACGCAGCCTGACTGCCGGCGATGACCAGCAACGGGCTGACGAGCATCGTTGCAAGCTTGACGCCGGAGCGTCGCGAGCGAGACACGATCAGTGACATGGGTGAAGTCTCCAGATGGGGGTAAAAACGAACTCTGAAACGCGGGCTGATCGCCGCCTTTCTAACGAGCGGCATTGGAACCGAAAGAGGTGAATATTCTATGACATCGGCGCGCGAACCGCGCCGGCCAGATCGTCGCTTTTATGCAACAAATGCCTTCAGGCGTGGCCGTCGTCGAGCGCGGCGAAGAAGTGTCGGCGGCACAAGGGCACGTAGCGGTCATTGCCGCCGATCTCCACCTGCGCGCCGGCCGATTCGACCCGCCCTTCCGGGTTGACCCGCACGACCATGGTCGCCTTGCGCCCGCAGTGGCAAACGGTTTTGAGCTCGACGAGGTTGTCCGCCCAGGCGAGCAGCTGTGCGCTGCCTTCGAACAGGCGGCCGAGGAAATCCGTACGCAGCCCGTAGCACAGCACCGGCACGTCGAGTTCGTCGACCACGCGCGCCAGTTGCCGCACGTGATCGGGGCTGAGGAACTGCGACTCGTCCACCAGCACGCAGGCGAGCGGGTCGCGTGCGTGCTCCTTCGCGATCTCGGCATGCAGATCGCGACTCGCATCGAAATGCCGCGCATCGGCGCTGATGCCGATGCGCGAGGCGACCTTGCCGCCCGCGCGGTCGTCGAGCTTCGCGGTGTAGACGAGCGTACGCATGCCGCGCTCGCCGTAGTTGTGCGAAGCCTGCAGCAGCGCGGTCGATTTGCCCGCGTTCATCGTCGAGTAATAGAAATACAGTTTGGCCATGGGCTCGTGCGTCGCTCAGTCGGCGAGCGACGTCGTCAGATGAGTTTGATTTCCCGCAAACGTTCTTGCAGGTAGTCCTCGGCCATGATCGGTGGCGGCGGTGGCGGTCGATCGGGTCCGCGGCACGACGGCAACGCGTCGATCATGAAATCGGGATTGAAGTGCAGGAAAAACGGCATCGAGTAGCGCGCGAAACTCGCACGTTCGCGAATCGGATTGATCACGCGGTGACTGGTCGAGCGCAACGCGCCGTTGGTGAGGCGTTGCAGCATGTCGCCCACGTTCACCACCATCGAGCCCGGTTGCGGGTTCACGCCCAACCATTCGCCTTGTTTGGTGAGCACTTGCAGGCCCGGTTCTTCGGCGCCGAGCAGCAGCGTGATGACGTTGATGTCCTCGTGGGCGCCGGAGCGCACGCTTTCGGTGGGTTGCGGCGGCATCGGCGGATAGTGGATCACGCGCAGGATGCTGTTGCCCAGTTGGACTTTGTCCTCGAAGTAATCGGGGCTCAGCTGCATGCAGCGCGCGATCGCGCGCAGCAGCGTGCGGCCGGTGCGGTCGAAGGCCTCGAACATCTCGAGGCTCGTTGCCCGAAAGTCCGGGATCGAATCGATCCAGACGTTCGGCAGCATGTATTTGCCGAGCGGATGCGCCGCCGGCAATTCGCGCCCGACGTGCCAGAACTCTTTCAGGTCGTGATGTTGAGAGCCTTTGGCGGTCTCGATGCCGAACGGCGTATAGCCGCGGGCGCCGCCGCCGTCCTTGATGCGGTAGCGCAGCTTGTCGGCCTCGCTCCACGCGAAGAAGGTCTTGTACAGACCGAGGAATCGGTCGATCAGGGCTTGCGGGATGCCGTGGTCGGCGATGATGACGAAGCCATAACGCTCGTACGCATCGCCCAAGGCGCTGACGAAGCCGTCCGAGTCGACGTCCCGAAGGTTCAAGGTGGGTACTTTTTCGCTCACGCGGACATTGTGCCTCGGTCGCAGGGGCACGGTCGAGTCGGTAGGATGGCGGCCTCGTGGAGTGACCCTGATGATGTTGATCGTCCAGACATTGCTCGCTTACCTGCTCGGGTCGGTCAACGGCGCGCTCGTGCTCGGCCGCCTGCGCGGGGTGGACATCCGCACGCAAGGCAGCGGCAATGCCGGTGGCACCAACGCTTTGCGCACCCAGGGCGCTCGCTTCGCGCTCGGGGTGATCGTGATCGATGTCGCAAAAGCCTGGATCGCCGTGCGCGTGCTGCCCGGCGTGTTCGTGGCCGAGCAGGGCGAGGCTGCGCTTTGGGCGCCGCTGCTTTGCGGCTACGCCGCGATCGTCGGGCACGTGTATCCCGTCTTCCACGGTTTTCGCGGCGGCAAGGGTGTGGCGACTTTGCTCGGCACTTTGCTGGCGGTGTCGCCGCTCATGCTGAGCCTCGTGCTCGGCGTGTGGTTTTTGATGATGATCGTCTTTGGGTACGTGAGTCTCGGCTCCATCGTCGCCACCGCGACTTTGCCGCTCGGCGTGCTGATCGCCGTGCGCGCCGGCGTCGTCGAGCCCGCGTTGCTCGAGCCTTGGGTCGCGTTCGGCTGTGCCTGCGCGCTTTTCGTCGCGTACACCCATCGCAGCAATCTCGCGCGCTTGCGTGCGGGTACCGAGCCGCGCGCGATGCGTCTCTGGTTGTTCGGCAAATGGCGCGCCGCGCGTTCGGAGCGCTCTTGACGACGCCCAACGACGCGCCACTGGCGCAACGCGTATTCGCGGCGCTCGCGGATGGCGAATTTCATTCGGGTGAGGCGCTGGCCGACCGTGCCGGCGTCACGCGCAGCGCGGTGTGGAAAGCGATCGAACAGTTGCGCGAACTCGACCTCGAGATCGAGGCGATCACGCATCGCGGCTATCGGCTCGTGCATCCCTGCGAAGCGCTCGACGCGGCGCGCATCACCGCGGCCGTGCCGACCTGTGCCGTGCGCGTCGCCTGGGAAATCGATTCGACCAACGGTGCGCTGCTCGCGGCGGACGCGCCGACGCCCGGCGAGTTCGTCGCGCTGCTCGCCGAAAATCAGACCGGTGGCCGCGGCCGCAGGGGTCGCGCCTGGCGCGCGAGCTTGGGTGGCAGTCTCGCGCTGTCGATCGCCACAACCTATGAAACGTTGCCGCGCGAATTGCCCGCGCTCACGCTCGTGATCGGTTGTTGCGTGTTGCAGGCGTTGCACGATCGTGGCGCGCGAGAGGTCAGTCTCAAATGGCCGAACGATTTGTGGTTCGGTGAGCGCAAGCTCGGCGGCATTCTGGTCGAGTTGCGTGCCGAGGCCGGCGGCCCCGGACACGTCGTCATCGGCATCGGTTTGAACTTGCGGTTGTCGAGCGCCTCGCGCACTGCGATCGAGCGTCTTGGAACTTCGGCGGCGGATCTTCTCGAATGCGGCGTCGACGTCGCGGCGCGCAATGCGCTGGCCGCGCGTGTCATCGCCCGTTGCGTCGAAGGCTTGAAGGTATTCGGCAACGCGGGCTTTGCGCCGTTTTTTGCGCCGTGGCGCGCAACCGATGCGCTGCGCGGTCGGCGAGTGCGCGTCGGCGAGACGGGGCGCGAGATCGAGGGCGTGGCACGCGGCATCGATGCCGAGGGCGCGTTGCTGGTCGAGAATGCGATCGGTGAGCGCGTGCGCGTGATCGCCGGTGAAGTGTCGGTACGTCCGGCGGGTGCGGCATGAGCGACGTCGTCGACATCTTGCGTCGACCGCTCGTGCTCGCGCTGGTGCTCGCGAACGTGACGTATTTTCTTTGGAGTGCGTTCGTGGCGCCGAATCCGCCCGGCACCGTGCCCTGGCGTCTGCCGGGCGCGCGTGACGCCGTCGGCGCGCGCTTGCCGCAAGGTGTCGAGAACATCGTGTTGGCTGGCGAGGCCGCACGTGCCGTCGCCGCGCGCGTCGAAGAAGTCGTGACCACGTGTTTTGGGGTCGGCCCGTTCGACTCGCAAGCCGCAAGCGCGGCTGCCGCGCTGTATTTGCGTGCCCGCGACTATGCGCCGGAAGTTTTTTATCCCTCGAGCGTGCAGCCCGTGCAGACCGCGGTCGTGATCGACGACTTGCCGACGCGCGCGGATCAGCAGCGCGTGCTGCGGCGCCTGCGGGACGCCGGCTGGCGTGATGTCGCGGCGCTCGAGCCGCGGCGCGATGCGCCCGATGCGCTCGGCGCCGTTTATCCGATTTCTTTGGGTGTGTTCGTCGCCGCCGAGGGCGCGCGGGCGAGGGCCGATGCCGCGGCGCGCGCCGGCCTCGCGCCGGTGTTGCGGCCGCGTTATGCGGCGGATGCCGAGCACTGGCTGCGCGTGCGCTCGAGCGGAGCTGCCGCGACCGCGCTCGAAGCCCGGAGGATCGCGGCCGGGCGGGGCTGGCGCGTCGTCGCTTGCGATGTCGGGTAGAATTCGCGTCTCGGAACGCCGGGTTAGCACAGTGGTAGTGCAGCGGTTTTGTAAACCGTTGGTCGGGGGTTCAAATCCCTCACCCGGCACCGACTTCGTTGCCACGTCCCGTGGCGCTAAAGATGTTCCGTCCGGAGACGACTTACCATAACCCGCCGCGGCATTTTTCCGTAGCGCGGATGGCGCCCAATACTCCGGAAGGCACCGACGTGAGAGAAAACATTCATCGGGCAGTCTGGTATCCGATCGTCGCGGTCGTTTTCGCGACGCTCGTTGCGGGATGCGGCGGCGGTGGCGGTGGCCAGAGTGCTGGCGCATCTTCCACGGGGCCGGCGCCCGGGTCCGTGCCCGACGCTCCGACGTTGAACGAGTTGAGTTTCATCGACGGTGGGTTGGCGCTCGTATTCGATCGTCCCGCTGTCGGCGGCAGTTTGCCGGTCAGCTCCTACACGGCGACCTGCACGGGCGGTGATGTGAAAACCACCGTCAACGGCACGGCGAGTCCCATATCGGTTTTGGGTCTGAAGGTCGGCACCGAATACTCGTGCTCCGTCACGGCCACCAATGCATTCGGCGAGAGCAAGCCCTCGCGGGTTTTGAAGGCGCGACCTTTGGAGGCGCGAACGCTTTCAGTCGTCCCGGTGTTGGGCGGCGTGTCGTCGGGCGTCAAGGCCGAGATTTTTCGACCCGACACCGGCGAGAGACTCGCATCGGGTACGACGAATTCCAGCGGCGTTGCGGACATTCAATATTTCTCGACCTTCCGAGGGCCGATGGTGGTCAAGGTCTCCGGTGCGACGGACGCCACGTACTACGACTATCGAGTCGATGCGGCGCGACCTTTTTCGGTAGGGCAGAGTCTGCTCGCGGTCGTCCCGCAATCGGTCTCCGACAAGACGACGGCCGAATATGGCGTGACGCCGTTCACGCAGGCCGTGGCTGCCGTGACGGGCGTTCAATCCGACTCCTCGGGCATCTCGATTCCGCTGAGTCTCACCGCCGACCAATTGAGCGCGGCGGTCACAAAAGCGATGGTGTATTTCGGTCTGGATCCGACCAAAGTCGATTTGTCGACGTTGCCTGCGCGTTTGGGCGTCGCCGACGTCGGTTCGGGCAAACGCCTCGACGGCACCGACCAACAACTCAGCTATGGCACGGCCTTGATCGCGCTCGCCAAGACGGCGCCGTCCGATGTGTCGATCGCGGAATTTTCTCAAAGAATTTCGAGCGAGCTGAAGACGGGCGTTGCCGGCAACGCATCGACCTTGCTCAAAGGTTTTCCGGATGCTTATTCGACTGCGGCGAAAAACGCCGTGGTCGCTGCCTCGCAGTCGAAGCTCGCCAATCCGCCCTCGCCGGGCGCGTTCCCGTGGGATTCGGCCGTTTGGGATACGGCCATCTGGTATTAAGAGTCGGAGTCTGTCTATGCAAGTCACGAAAATATTGATGGTTCTGACCGCATCCTTGACGCTGTGCGCAGCCGCGTCGGCCGGGCCGGTCACTTTGCCGAAAGCTTTCACGCCGGGAAGTCCGATCAAAGCGGACGAGATGAATGGCAACTTCAAAGCGGTCGCCGACTCGGTGAACGGCAGCGCGAAAGACATCGACGACTTGAAGGCTTCGGTGAAAACGCTGTCGACCACTGCGGGAACTCCGGGGCCTGCAGGCCCGGCAGGCCCTGCGGGTCCTGCTGGCCCGGCCGGCCCTGCGGGTGCTGCGGGTCCGGTTGGCCCTGCAGGCCCGGCGGGTCCTGCGGGTGCGGCGGGTCCTGCGGGAGTCGCCGGTCCCGCGGGTCAAAACGGTTATGGGGTCCTGGCTGCGGATTCGTTCACCTCGGCAGGTAAAAACGCCTTCAGCATTCCTTTGACGACGACCAAGAACACGGCTTTCGGCACCGCCACGTTGTCGAAGGCGGGTTCAGTCAGCGCCGGCGCCACCGACGGCAGTTCGAACACGGCCGTCGGTCATGAAACGCTCAAGGAACTCACTTCGGGCGCGAACAACACCGCGATCGGTTCCGACGCGGCAACTGCCCTGACGACGGGGAGTGGCAACACGGTGGCCGGTAGCGGCGCTGCAGCCGCATTGACGACCGGCAGTGGCAACACGGTGGCCGGTAACGGCGCCGCCGTGGCACTGACCACCGGTGGCAACAATACCGTCGTCGGTGCAGGCGGCGCCGCGTTGCTCGTCACGGGCGCGTCGAATCTGGCACTCGGCTATTCGGCCTTGTCGAAGCTCACCTCGGGCGGAGCCAACATCGCCGTCGGTGCGTCCGCGGGTTCGACTTACACCACCGAGTCGAACAACATCGCCGTGGGCAACACCGGCACTGCGGCCGATACCGGCGTGATTCGTCTCGGCACGGTTGGAACACAAACCAAAACTTTCGTCGCCGGGATCAACGGTGTCACGCTCGGTGCCACAGGAAACATCGTGCTCGTCGACAGCAACGGGCAGCTCGGGACGATTCAATCGTCACGGCGTTACAAGGAAGACATCGCGCCGATGGGCGAAGCGAGCGCGCGACTGCTGAAGTTGCGACCGGTCACCTTCAAATACAAGAAAGACCAGCCGGGCGATGAGCGTACCGTGCAATTCGGGCTGATCGCCGAGGAAGTCGCCGAGGTGTTTCCCGAGCTCGTCATCTACAACAAGGAAGGGAAGCCAGAGACCGTTGCTTATCACTTGCTGGCCACCATGTTGCTGAACGAGTTGCAGAAAAACGCTGCGGAGCTCCGCTCGACGCAACAATTGTTGACGGACCAGAAGTCCCGCATCTCCCGACAGCAAACGGAAATCAATGCGATCAAGTCGCAGGTACGGGACCTCGCGGTGATCAAAACCTTGCTGCGCAAACAGGGCATGTACGCGGCGCCGGTACTGGCCGCCGAGTCGCGTTGAGCGTTCGTCTTGCAGAGCCCGGCACTCAAACTTGGGTTGGTGAGTCTGCTGTCGTTGGCCGCGTTTTGCATCGCGGCCTGCTCGAGTCGCAATGCGAGCGCGAGCCGAGAGGCCGGTTCGACGGTGGAGACGATGTCGCTGCTGCTGTCGCAACGCGAGGATGCGATGCGGCAACTGAGTGCGCAGACGATTGCCGAGTCGGGCGCGGGCTTGGCCGACGCGTACTTGGCGAAGATCCGGCGTGATGGCGTGGCAAAACATTCCGAGCTCAAGCGCCGGATCGACGACATCGCGCAAAACACGATCGCGATCGACGCTTTGATTGATCTCCACGAGCCGTATGCGAAAACCGTCGCGTTTCGCGCCGAGGCAAAGAAATTTCGCGCCTATGGATTGGTGTGGGTCGACCGTTGGAACGGCGTCTTCGAGACCTTTATGCTAGGCGGTCGACTGCCTGCGACCGAGCCGCTCTATCCGAATGGCTTTGCTGCGGCGTTGAAGGCGGAGAGCGAAGCGATCAAATAGGCGTGCCGCACCGAAAGTGATGTTGCGCAAACCGGAGGTTTGACGCATCAGACCTCGACGCTTGAAGTCAGGTCATGAAGCCGAGGTTGGTCGGGTAGTTGGGAACCCCGGCACCGGCGCCGAAATTCTTCAGGTATGGCAGCAGTCCATTCAGTTCCGAATCGGCAACACCGAACCAATTTGCGAGCGTGGCCGCGTATTGCTCGACGGAGGTCGAGGGCAGCAGGCGCCCTTGACCTACGTGCCATTGATCGTCCGGCGATGCGCTATCCCCGACGCTGACCGGCGGCGGCGTCCCGTAGAACGCAGCGCCTCGAACGGCGCCTCCGACCAAAAAATGGTGCGATCCCCAACCGTGATCGGACCCGTCTCCGTTCGGCGTGAGCGTGCGTCCGAAATCACTCGCCGTAAACGCCGTGACTTTGTCTGCTACACCCAGTTCGACGGTTGCATCGTAGAAGGAACTCAGCGCTTCGCTGACCTGCTTCAGCAAATCCGGTTGTTTCGCGTCGAGATTGTCATGCAAATCGAACCCGCCGAGCGAGACCATGAACACCTGACGCTTCACTCCGAGAGAGTCGCGCGCCGCGATCAGTCTCGCGACCGCTTTCAGTTGATCGGCGAGAAAGCTGCTCGACGGAAATGCGGTCGTCAAGTTGACTTTTGCGAGTCCGTTCGTCACCTGTGATTCAGCTGAAATCGAACGTTTGACCACCTTGGCGTACTCGTTTTCCAAAAGATCGGCGCTGGACTGCTGGATCATCGAGGAAAACAGGTCGCGCGACGTCGCATTGAAAAAATTGTCTTTGAGCGAGCCGATCGCGATCGCGCCGCCCGTCGAGCATTGATATTGGAGTGCAGATCGCCCTGCCAAAAACACGTTGTTGCCGGTCACCGAAATGCAAGTGAATACGCTGTTGCCGTTGCTCGATAGCGCCAGATCACCGATCCGGCCGCCCCAGCCCTCGGTCGTGCCCTCGGCAGAGTACGACTGCCAAACCGACTGCTGATCGTTATGCGAAAAGAGTTTGGGCGGGATCGGATACTTCGCCGTATTGCCGCTTTGATATTGCGCGCGGGTGATGGGGGCAACCAGAGGTCCGACGTTGAGTTGCACAGCCGCCTTGCCGCGATTGAACAGGCCCGCCAGCGCAGACATGTTCGGGTGCAGGGCGTACTGCCGACCGTCGGCCAACGGTGCGGTGGGCTTCAACACCGTTCCGGACAGCGCGGTGCGCGGAATGACGAGGCCGTTCGCCCCGCCGTCGACACCGCGTATCTTCGCGTACTTCGCGTGCGAGACTTCGTCGTAGTTGACGACGGTATGCGCGTAGTCGCTGCCTCCGAAGAGGAACACGCACACGAGCGCTTTGTAGTCGTTGGCGTTGAAAGCGGCGGCTTCGCCCATGGCTGCCAGGTTGAGCGCGAACGGTGCAGCCGCGCCTGCCAAGGCGAGCGAGGAGCCGCGTTGCAGGAACATCCTGCGCGTATGTTTCTTCGGGTCGATGATGTTCATTCGCGCCTCACTTTTGCACCAAGTATTCAGGTGCACACATGACGAAGAGAATAGCGCGACATACGTTGTACAGTTTCGCGGTATCTGAGCTGTTGGCGTTGATGTTGTCGGACTTCACGGCGCTGATGATCAGGTTTTCGGTCGATTGCGAGAGTCTTCCTGCCGCGAGAATCAGGTTGAGGCGTCTCACGAGCGCCGCGGGGTCGTTGGTCAGCGCGATTTCGGACGCATAGTCGGGAACCAGATCGAAGCCGTCGGTGGAGGCGCTCATCATCGGTTGCTCAAGCAGATCGGGCCCGCTGACGTACAACCCGTTCGGCAGCACGTTCTGCATGAAGTTGATGTACTGGCTCACGGTTGATTCGTTGACGATCTGGTACTCGGGCGCCGTCGCCTTGAGATCGGCAAGTTGCGTATTCGGCGGTACGTATCCCGGTCTGAAAAAATTGAATACGGACGGCGAGCGCAGCGGATATTGGCCGAGCGTGGTGGATCCGTAGTTCGGCGGATTGATCTTCCAGGTGCCGCGCTTCGAGTTCAACTTGAAGGTGCGCGCCCATTGCGCGAAGCGCAGCATCGGCTCCCTCAGTTTGCCGTGCGTAGTCGACGATAGCGTGGCGGCGCTGCGTGCTTCATCGTCGAGCAGGACGGCTTTGAAAACGGCTTTCAAATCGCCCCGGATGCCGCTCCCGTTGTCATTGAATATCGTTGCGACGCGCTTTACGTAGGCGGGGCTCGGGTTGCTGGTGACCAAGCGCTGAATCATCTGGCGCGAGAAGAAGGGGCCGACGTTCGGGTGATTGAACAGCGTATCGAGCGCGATCTTCAAAGACGTCGCACCATCGGTATTGGCTGGAATCGTCGTGCCGAGAAACTTCTTCTCCAGCAGCGAGTGCCGGAACGACAGCAGCTTCATGGGTTTGCGCGTGTAGCCGACGTTGGCAACGTTGAAATACATCGGAGCAACCGGTGATTTGGTGTAGCCGTCGCTTTCGTCCGTGACATACCCGGTGAAGACGCGCGCGAGATTCGTGACATCGGATTGCGTATACGTGTCCAGAGGCGCGCCGTTGGCATCCGTCTTCGGTGTTCCATCAAGGTTCAGTTGACTGACGCCCAACGTGAACAGCTGCATCACTTCGCGAGCGTAGTTTTCGTCCGGCTGACGCCCGGTGACGGGGTCTTCCTTTTCATTGTTCAGAGTGTTCAAAAAACTGCCCATCGCCACGCAGAGCGTGATTTCTTCGAGCAGCTTGCGGAAGTTTCCGAAGGCGTTGTTGCAAAGAATGTCGTAATAGTGGGCGAGCTGAAACCCCTTGAACCACGGCTGCGTGATGCCGTCGATGCCGACGACGAAGTATTCGGTCATCGCCAACGCGATCCGCCGTCGAACCTGATCCGGCGAGCGCACGATCTGATTCCAGATCATGTAATCCGATAGGTACCACTCGGCAAAGTAGAACTCGCGTTTGTCGACGACCCCGTAGCCGCGGGAGTTGAGCCAGTCCCAGCCGCCTTGGCTCGACGGCACGGCCATCTGCTCGTCAAGCCAAGTCGAATAGCCTTTGGCCTTGACGGCGGCGATGTCGGAATCGGAGGAATCGAACTGCGCTTGCAGGAGAAAGCGCGCATACGGGGCATCCGCCGGCGGTGACCACGTCGGTGTGACCGGTGGTGGCGGTGTCGTCGGTGTTGCGGGCGTGGTCGCACTCGAAGTGCTGCCGCCCGCTCCGCCTCCGCCGCAGGCTTGCAAGAATGCAGCGGCGGCGATGAGCGGCGCACTACTGCGCAGCGAAGTTTCAGGTCGCGAGGCGACTGGGTCTTCAGCCACCGCCGAGGAGGACTCATCCTCTGTCATGCGCCCACTCCCGCAGACACGATCAAGGATGACGATAGTAACAAGATTTTTTTGCGTCTGATAAGCATAAAAAAACCGACCCCGCTCGCGCGGGGCCGGCTTTTTTCTTTGACGCCGTAGCGCGGCTTATTTGGCCGGCTTGTTCGCTTCTTCGATGACCTTTTCCGCGACGTTGCGCGGCACGAGGTCATAGTGCGAGAACTCCATCGTGTACGACGCGCGACCGCTGGTCATCGCGCGCAGCTGGCCGATGTAGCCGAACATTTCCGACAGCGGCACGGTCGACACCACGGCGATGCTGGTGCCGCGCTCGAGCTGATCCTGGATCGAGCCGCGACGACGGTTGATGTCGCCGATGACGTCGCCGAGGTAGTCGCCCGGGGTGACGACCTCGACCTTCATCACGGGTTCGAGCAGCACCGGCGCGGCTTTGCGAATGCCTTCGCGGAAGCAGGCCTTGGCGGCGATTTCGAACGTCAGCGCGTTGGAGTCGACGTCGTGGTAACTGCCGTCGACCAGCGTCGCGCGGAAGTCGACGGTCGGGAATTTGGCGAGCACGCCTTCGTCCATCTGCATGCGCAGACCTTTTTCGACCGAGGGCACGTATTCGCGCGGCACCGAGCCACCGACGGTGGCATCGACGAACTCGAAGCCCGAGCCGCGCTCGAGCGGTTCGAACTTGATCCACACTTCGGCGAACTGGCCCGAACCGCCGGTCTGCTTTTTGTGGGTGTAGTGTTCTTCGATGGGTTTGGTGAACGCTTCACGGTAAGCCACTTGCGGCTCGCCCATGGTGCCTTCGACGTTGAACTCGGTGCGCATGCGATCGAGCGTGACGTCGAGGTGCAGTTCGCCCATGCCGCGCAGAATCGTCTGACCCGTTTCGCGGTCGGTCTCGAGGCGCAGTGAAGGATCGGCGCGCACCATCTTGCCGAGGGCGGCGTTGAATTTTTCCTGCTCGCCTTTGGTCTTGGCCTGCACGGAAACGCTGATGACGGGCTCCGGGAAGCGCATGCGCTCGAGCACGACCTGGTGATCGGAGTCGCAGAGCGTGTCACCGGTGTCGGTCTCGGCGAGCGACACGAGCGCGATGATGTCGCCGGCGCGCGCCTCTTCGATCGGATTCGCTTCTTTGGCGAACATCTCGACCATGCGGCCGATCTTCTCGCGCTTGCCGCGCGTGGAGTTGGTGACCGACATGCCCTTCGACAGCACGCCCGAGTAGACGCGCACGAACGTCAACGCGCCGTAGGCGTCGTTGATGACTTTGAACGCGAGTGCCGAGAACGGCTCGTCGTCCGAGCACAGGCGCTCACCCACCGGCTTGCCGTCGACATCGACGGTTTTGATCGCTGCGACGTCGGTCGGCGCGGGCAGGTAGTCGACGACCGCGTCGAGTACTTGGGTGACGCCCTTGTTCTTGTACGATGAACCGCAGAGCACCGGATTGAATTTGGCGCCGATCGTGCCCTTGCGCAGGCAGGCGCGCAGGGTTTCCGCCGAAGGATCTTGTTCTTCGAGCAGGAACGCTTCCATCGCCGCATCGTCCATCTCGAGGCAGGTGTCGACGAGTTCTTTGCGGTACTCGAAGACCTTGGCGAGGATTTCGCGATCCGAGGGTACGGTGATGCCGACCTTGTCGGCGAGGTCCGCGGTGACGTCGATTTCTTCGGGGACCGCATCGCGATCGTCCGAGCTCCACACCAGGGCCTTCATGGTGACGAGGTCCACCATGCCCTTGAAATTGTCTTCCGAGCCGATCGGCAGTTGCACCGGCAAGGGGCGCGCACCGAGACGCTTCTTGATCATGTCGACGCAACGCGTGAACGAGGCGCCGCTGCGGTCCATCTTGTTCACGTAGCAAATGCGCGGCACTTCGTAGTTGTCGGCCAGGCGCCAGTTCGTTTCGGATTGCGGCTCCACGCCCGCCACGCCGTCGAACACGACCACGGCGCCGTCGAGCACGCGCAGCGAACGGTTCACTTCGATGGTGAAGTCGACGTGCCCCGGGGTGTCGATGACGTTGATCTTCTTCTTGCGCCAGAAGGTCGACACCG
The DNA here is from genome assembly GCA_017853555.1 of Steroidobacteraceae bacterium. Classification (GTDB taxonomy): domain Bacteria; phylum Pseudomonadota; class Gammaproteobacteria; order Steroidobacterales; family Steroidobacteraceae; genus UBA964. The sequence continues at coordinate 14,154 of JAFMJH010000019.1, read as the reverse complement.
CGGCGCTCTGGATGGTGATGCCGCGCTTTTGTTCCTGCTCGAGGTAGTCGGTCGTGGTCGAGGTCTTGAGATCCTTCGTGTCGTGTACGTCCACGATCGTGTGTTTGCGACCGGTGTAGTACAGGATGCGTTCGGTCGTGGTGGTCTTGCCGGCATCGACGTGGGCGATGATCCCGATGTTGCGGATGTCGGCGAGCGGTGTGGTACGAGGCATGGCGATTCTCAAAAGATGTAGGGGTAACTTCGAATTATACCTAGGAAAAGGGGCATCCGTGCAGTCCCCCGGCTCGTGCGGCAGGCGGCTTGCCTGCGGTAGGATGGTCCGACCGTCCGCGCTCTAATATGTGAGGGATCCTATGTCGTTGCATCGAATGACCTTGCCGCTCTGCTTGACCGCGAGTTTGCTCGTCACGGGGTGCGCGTCCTCTCCGCCGCCGAAGGCGGCGGCCGCAAGTGCCGGCGCCGGGGCGGAATCGAGCGCGGGGACGGTGGAGCAAGCCAAAGTTTTGCAAATCACCGACATACCCTTGCCGCGGGATGCGAAGGTCAACGGCGATGCGTCGCTGGTGATCGGCACGAACGACCGCTGGCTCGGGCGTGTCGTGCTCAAGACTCAAATGAGCGCCGTCGAAGCCTACAACCACTTCTTCGTCGGGATGCCGCGCTCGGGCTGGAGCTTGCTCAGTGCCGTGCAGGGCAAGGTCAGCATCCTCACCTACACGAGCGGCGAGCGCGTGGCGACGGTGCAAGTCGAGGGCGGGACGATGGGTGGCGGGGCGTCGGCAACGATCGTGGTGTCGCCGCGTCAGACGGAGTCCGGCCGCGGTCGCTGAGGCCTGAAGGCTGGGTTTACCCGATCCTTCAATTTCGCGGTCGGCGGCGGCGCAGCTGCTGGCTCAGGTGCTCGACCGTCGTCGCGAGCAATTCCCGGTCGCGGCCGTCGAGGCCGTCTAGCGCGGCGGTCACGCGCAAATGCGATGCATCCTCGCTGCCGTTGCGGCTCGCGTCCCCGAGCAGCTCTGCCATGGGCATGCGCAAGGCCGTCGCCATGCGTTCGAGCATCTTGAGAGAAGGCAAGTGGCAGGCGCGCTCGAAGCGCGACAGGGTTTCGGGCGCGACGCCCAGCCGTTCGGCCAGATCCGCCTGCGTGAGCAGAAGTTCCTTGCGCCGCCTGGAGAGGTTGCGGGCGAATCTTTGAATCAAAGATTTTCCGCCACGGACCGGGTTGCGCAAAAAGATTCTTCCGTCAAAGGCTACCGGGGCCGATTGTCCATGAAACGATTCGGAATATTTAGGACGTTTGTTGTCTAGCCAACACTAGACAAATAATGTTCAGCAAACGGTTGCGGACTCGCCGAACTGAGTCTAGAGTTGCGCCGCTCGAAGCAACCCTCAAGAAGGTGGCCCGGTATGACCGACTCGATCGGATCGCAGACCGCGGTGGCGCTCGCCACGCGTGCGAGTTTGTCGCACCCCAAAAGGATCGAATGTCTGTGCCTCAAGCCGGGGCAGCGGCGTCGCTATCGACTCTTCAGCACCGTCGATCCCGATCTGAACGAGGTCATCGGGCCCGAGGATCTCGATCCCGTCGAGTTCGACATCCCGAGCGATATCGCGGTCGCCACGTACTTGATCGAGTCGCTGTGGCGCTTGCACGTGTCGCCCGGTGAGCTCGAGCGGCAACTTGGCCGCGTCGCGCCGAATACCGCGATCACCAGCGCTTGAGCCAAATTCCGCCTACTTTGCGAACGGATCCGGACCTGCTTTGCGGCAGGTCGCGGCGACGATTTCGCTGATTTGCTGGGCCAGGCGCGCGGCGCTTTCAGCCCCGCGCGACGTGAACGCGAGCAAGGCGCCCGCGCCGTCGTGCGTCGGTTCGCGATGCACGTAGCCGGCGTCGATCAGGCGTTCGAGGTCGGCTAGCGTCTTCTCGCGCGGCTGGTCGATGTCCAGCCACAAGTCCGAGAACTGCAAGCGCAGTTGCCGCAAGTGAGCGTCGAACAATCGTTGCAGGATGGGCCAGGCTTCGTGACCGGCGACGCTACGCAACTCGCGCCGGATCGTCGTCTCGATGTCGCTCATCATCCCGAACACCAGAAATTCGCAGTGCGTGCCGTGTGCGCGCGGCGGCAGGATCGTGAGGCGGGGCGCAAAATCGATCGGGTCGGCAGACATCGGCGTACTCCTGCGCGAGCGCGGGATGGCGGATATCCATAGGAGACGACAATCGAGACCGCAGCGTCTGTACGCTCGCGTACGCCGTGTCGGCGTCTCCAGTATCTCAACGCATACGCACGAGTCGCCCCGGCCGCGCAGCCGTGATTTCGCCGTCGCGCGCGACGGCGACACCGCCGACCCAAGTGCCGAGATAACCGTGCGCTTTCTGCAAAAGTCGTTTCCCGCCTGCGGGCAAATCGCGCACGAGGTGCGGCGTTCCCGTCGCGAGTGCCGCGGGGTCGATGAGGTTGAGATCGGCACGCATGCCGGGAGCGATTTCGCCGCGATCGCGCAATCCGAGGTGGCGCGCGTTGCGACGCGTGAGCATTTCGACGGCATATTCAGGCGTGATGCGGCCGCGGGGGCGATCGCGACACCAGTGGCTGAGCAGAAACGTCGTCGCGCTCGCGTCGCAGATGGTGCCGACGTGCGCGCCGGCATCCGAAAGGCCGAACAACGCGCGCGGATGCGCGAGCATTTCGGCGACGACGTCAAGCGAGCCTTCGTTGTAGTTGAAAATCGGAAAGTGCACGAGATTGCCGCCGTCGTCGGCGGTCAAAAAGTCGTACAAGGCTTCTAGGGCGCTGCAACCCTGCTGCCGCGCACGGACGTAGAAACTCGCCGCGACATTCGGTTCGTAGTCGGGCACCGCGCCGAGCGGGAACATGCGTGCGCTGATGCGTTCGATGTTCGCGAGCAGCAGATCGACCAGCGGCGGTATCGGCGTGCCGTCACCCGAGAGGCGACCGGAGCGTTCGGCGAGGATGCGCGCCTTGCGTGACGGTTCGCGCAAGCGCGCGGCCCGCTCGGCGAGCGGCAGCGCTGCGATTTCAAGATAGCCCGGGAAGCCCATGAACGGATGGAACGTGGTATCGAGCCCGAGAATCACGCCGATCGCACGCGAAGCGGTTTGCAACCGGATGTCGAGGCCGCGTGCCACGGCCGCCTCGGTGCGTGCGCGGATCGCGCGCCATTGATCGCCGCCCGGATCGCGCTGCAACCAGGTCATCGACAGCGGCCGTCCGCTCGCGGTCGCGAGCAATTCGGCATGGTCGAATTCGGTGTCGAAGCGGTCGGCACCTCGCAAGACGTCGAAATCGCTGACGAGTTGAACCACGCCGTGTCCGAGGCCGTGAAAAGCCGAGGCGATGCCGGCGAGTTCCGCGGCATCGGCTTCGGAGGCCGGCGTTTCGCGACCCTCTGCCGTGCGGTGATTGTCGGATCGACCCGTCGAGAAACCGGCAGCACCCGCTTCGAGCGCCTCGCGCAGCAGCGCGCGCATCGCGGCAATGTCGGCGGGAGTCGCGGTTTCGTGCGCGAGCGCGCGGTCGCCCAGCACTGCCATGCGCAACGGGTCGTGCGGCACTTGTACGAGAAAATCGAGGCTGTGCGGCACACGGTCGAGCGCGGTCATGTATTCCGGAAACGTTTCCCAATCGAAGCGCACGCCTTCGGCGAGCGCGACGCCGGGGATGTCTTCGACGCCTTCCATCAGCGACACGAGCCCTTGCACGGCACGGTCGCGATCGCCCGGCCGCAGCGGTGCGAAGCCGACGCCGCAGTTGCCCATGAGCAAGGTCGTCACGCCGTGATGAATGCTTGGGCTGAAGGTTTCGTCCCAGCTCGCTTGACCGTCGTAATGGGTGTGCAGATCGACGAAGCCCGGCGTAAGCCATGCGCCGTGCGCGGCGATACGCTGCTGCGCGACCTCGGTGATGCGTCCGACTTCGGTGATGCATCCGCCGCGGACGCCGACGTCGGCGAGTCGGGGCGGCGCGCCGCTGCCGTCGATTACCGTCGCACCTTCAAAGATCAGATCGAGCATCGAGGCGTCTCCAGTACGTGGCGAGACCCAAGCCGGTGACGATATGCCAAATGCCCCAGAGGCTCGCGATCACGACCATGCCGACGTCGCCGCCAAACTGCAAGGCGATGATGCCGAGCGCGAGCCCCGCGTTCTGCATGCCCGCTTCGATGACGACGGCGCGGCGTGCGCGCGCCTCGAGGCCGAATGCACGCGCGCAGAGATTGCCGAGCGCTAGGCCGGCGGCGTTTTGTCCGACCACCACCGCGAACAGCGGCAAGATCGCCAGATCAAGCAGCGCGCGATCGCGATACAGGCCGATCACGATGAACGCGAACAGTGCGACGAGGCTCGTTCGGGAGAGCGGTTTGCGCAAGCGCGCGGCGAGTGCGGGCGCGCGTTGCGCAAGCGCGAGGCCCGCTGCCATCGGCAGAGCGAGCAAGACGAGCAGGCTCGAGGCGATTTCATTGGGCGAGATGGCGAGTTCGCGCAACCAATCGGCGGTGGCCGGATTGGTGGCCACGGTCCAGGAAAAATTGAAGGGTGTGAGCACGAGCGCGGCGACGCCGGCGACGGCCGACAAGCTCACCGACAAGGCCGTGTCGCCGCCGCCGAGATGCGTTATGACGTTCGAGAGCGAGCCGCCCGGGCAGGCGGCGACCAGCAGCATTGCCGCCTCGACGTCGGCGGGCAGATCGAGCACGAGCGTGACGAGCCAACTCGCGACCGGCAGCAACAAAAATTGCGGGATGAGGCCCGCGACGATACCGCGGGGCGTGGTCAACACGCGACGGAAGTCGTCGACGCGCAATTCCAGCGCAACCGAGAAGACCATCGCCACCAAAACGACGCTCAGGGCGAGTTGGCGATCGTCCATCGGCGACTCAGCGTGGCAACCGCAGATCGACGCCGACCGGGCAGTGATCCGAAAGTTTGCGCTGCGCGGCTTCGGTGTCGTCGTAGGTGAGTCGCACGAACGAACCCGGCACGCGCCATGTGGCGAGCGATGCGCCGAGTACCACGTGGTCGATGTAGCCGTTGTAGTTCTGCGAGCTCGTGCAGTTGCTGTACGGCTGACCTTCGACCACGGCGATCAAACGTGCCCCCGGCGGATCGCCGTCATCGAGCGCGCTCCAAAGCCCCGGGCGCACTGCGTCGTCGCCGCGTGCGGGTTCGCGTTCGGCGAGCAGGTCGCGATTGAAGTCACCGAGGATGGCGTAACGGTGACCGGCCGCCGCTTGGGCGTCGACCCAGCGTTCGAGTTCGGGAATTTGGCGCGCCAACAACACGCAGGCCTCGCGCCGCGAATCGAGCCCCTGGCGCGCACAACCGGATTTCAGGTGCACCGACAGCAAGTGCAGTTCGCGATCGGTGCCGGGATAGAGCACGAGTTCGACGCCATGACGCACGCGGCCGCCGAGGGCGAGCGACACGACTTCTTCGCCGCAGCGGTACGGGATGCCGCGACGAATGGCGAAACCGTTGTTCTGCACGTGCGGGCGTGACGACAGGCAGAAGGCATGTTCTTTGAACACGCGCCCCGCGGCCGCGACCCCATCGACCTCCTGCAGCGAGATGACGTCGGCATCGAGTTTGCGCGCGTAGCTGGCGAGTGCTTCGAAATCCTCGTTCGTGCGGGCGCCGACGGTCGCCACGTCACAGGGAATGGAGCGCGGATTGGACGGCTCGCCGTTCGGCGGCACGCAGGTTTTTGCCAGCGCGGGGAAATCCCGCGGCGCGATCAGCCATTCGAGGTTCCAGGTGGCGAGGCGCAACGTGCCCAGCGATTTCGGGGCGGGTTGGACCGCGGGCGCGGCGAGGGTGACGGTGGCGCCCGATAAAAAAGCGAGCGCCATCAGCAGGGCGCGCGCGGCGCAGGTCTTATGGTTCATGGCGCATTCTCGTCCCGGGTGACCGCTCCGTGCAAACCCGATAGCGGTTGCGTTCCCATCGATTCGAGGCGTGATAGGTTAACCCTCGTCGGAGGGGTTCGACTGCAAGCCAACTGGAGTCTGTTGCGATGCGTAAGGACATATTGGGTTATCGCCGCTTGTTCGGGGTTCTCGGGCCCTCGACCAACACCACCGTGCAACCGGATTTCGACGGCATGCGTCCGCCGGGTGTCACCAACCATTACAGCCGCATCTACACGCCGAACGCCAAGGCGATCAGCGACGAGACCTTCCTGGCTGCGACCATGACCATCTCGAGCAACGTGCTCGATGCCGTGCGCAGCGTGATGACCTGCGAGCCGCATTACCTCGTGATGGGCATGTCGGCGATCACGTTTTACGGTGGCGCGAAGGGCGCGGACGAATTCCAGAACAAAGTCGAGAACGAAGCCGGCGTCAAAGTGTCGGTCGGCTCGCACGCTTGCGCAGCGGCGCTCGCGGCTTACGGCGGCATCAAGCGCATCGCGTTTCTCTCGCCCTACTATCCGGTGGCCAACGAGCAGGTGCGCAACTATTTTTCGGACATGGGCTATCAGACCGTGCGCGACGTGCCGCTGCGTGCGCCGTCGTGGACCGGGATCGCCGAGATCACCGAAGACACTTGTCGCAAAACCTTGCGGCAGCTCGACGGCGATGACGTCGACGCAATCCTGCAAGTCGGCACGAATCTCTCGATGGTGCGACTTGCGGCCGAGGCCGAGCGCTGGCTCGGCAAGCCGGTGATCGCCATCAACACCGCGACCTATTGGCACGCATTGCGCGCCAACGGCATCCAAGACAAGATTCAAGGTCTCGGCCGATTGCTGTCCGAGTTTTGAACCGCAGGAGCACCGCCATGCTGGAACCCAATCATTCGCTCAAGTTGCGCAAGACTCTCGACGAGAAGGCGCGCATGAATTTCGTTTCGGGAATCCGCGCCCACGTCCTCAACGACATGGCGAGCGGCATGCGTGCCGTCTGGGACGGCGAGGTCGAGCCGCGGTTTCGCCGCAAGCGTCGTCGCGGCGCGAAGACCGGCCCGGAAGTGCACAACGCGATCAAGTCGAACGAATACTTCAAGTTCTACTCGAGCCTGCGCGTCACCGCGCAAGATCTCGTGTGGCAGTCGGTGTTCCCGCCGCTCGATCGCGAGCGCGATCAGTTGAAAGCCGAAGCGCTGGCGCTGCGCAAGAACAAAAACATCGGTTCGCTCACGCTCGATCCGAAGTTGGAAGTGCCGCGCTACGTGTCGGCCATCGACGTGCACCTGATGGCGGGCAACTACGACGGTGAATACGACACCGACGACGTCGCCGCCGGCGCCCTGTACGACAACGGTTTCGCGGTGTTCTCGTTCGGCCTGATGGGTCGGAATCACGACGACATCGGGCAATCGATCGCCGGCTTCATTCGTCGCAAGTACCCGCACCTGAAGCCCAAGAAAATTCTCGATCTCGGCTGCACCATCGGTCACAACACCGGCTCGTGGAAAGATCATTTCCCCGCCGCCGAAGTGCACGGCATCGACGTCGCGGCGCCGTGTTTGCGCTACGCTCACGCCCGCGCCCAGGTGCAAAATCGCGCCGTGCACTTTCAGCAGATGAACGCCGAGCACCTCGACTTTCCGGATGCGAGTTTCGACGTGGTGTTCTCCTCGATGTTCCTGCACGAGTTGCCGAAGAAATCGATCGGCAAGGTGTTGGCCGAGGCGTATCGCGTGCTCAAGCCGGGCGGCTTGATGTTGCACATGGAATTGCCGCCGAACTCGCAGCTCTCGCCGTACGACGCGTTTTACCTGGACTGGGACAGCGCGTACAACAACGAGCCGTTCTACAAGCCGTTCCGCGACATGAAGCCGCAGCAAGTCTGCAAAGACGCGGGCTTCGATCCGAAGAAGTTCGTGCAACACGTCGTGCCGTCGGTCGGTTGGTACGGCGAGCAGGTGCTGGCCGAGGCGGCCACGCACCAGCAGGACGTCGACAGTGACAAGACCGGGCGGCTCGCCGACGGCGTACGTTGGTATTGCTTCGGGGCCTTCAAATGAGCGCCAAGAAAAAATCCGCGCCCAAAGCGAAGACTGCAAGCAGTACGCGCAAGCCGCTGAGGCGCACGATCCGCGGCGGTCGACCGATGTTCTTCGACGATCCGGCGATCGACAAAGTGTTCAACATGGTGGTGACGCTCGGCAGCGAGGTGTGGACCTTGCGCGAGCGCCTCGCCGCCATGGAAGCGGCGCAGATCGCCCGCGGCGGCCTCAAGCAAGGTCAGCTCGACGCCTTCGAATTCAACGCCGAGCAGATCGCCGCGCTCGATGCGGCGCGCAAAGAATTCATCGGCAACCTGTTCCGCATCCTCGAAGAGCAGGTCGACGTCGCGCGTCAACGCGCGCGCAAAGCCTGATCGAGATCCGCGCGCAAATCGTCGATGTGCTCGATGCCGATCGAGAGGCGGACCATGTCTTCCGAGACGCCCGCCTTCTCGAGTTCGGCCGGCGACAGCTGACGATGCGTGGTCGACGCCGGATGCGTCGCTAGCGAGCGCGCATCGCCGATGTTGACGAGACGGATCACGAGCTGCAGCGCATCGAGGAATTTCTCGCCGGCGGCTCGCCCGCCTTTCACGCCGAAGGTGAGGATGCCGGAGGGTCTGCCGCCGACGTATTTCTTTGCCAGCGCATGGTCGGGGTGCGCGGGCAGGCCCGCATAGTTCACCCACGACACTTGCGGGTGTTCGCTCAAAAATCGCGCGACCGCGAGCGTGTTGTCGCAGATGCGATCCATGCGCACCGCCAGCGTCTCGATGCCTTGCAGAATCAGGAAGGCGTTGAACGGCGATAGCGCGGCGCCCATGTTGCGCAGCGGCACGACGCGTGCGCGACCGATGAAGGCCGCGGGGCCGAGCGCTTCGGTGTACACCACGCCGTGATAGGACACGTCCGGCTCGTTCAGGCGACGAAACTTCCCTTTGTGTTCGGCCCACGGGAATTTGCCCGAATCGACGATCGCACCGCCGATGCTGTTGCCGTGGCCGCCGAGATATTTGGTGAGCGAGTGCACGACGATGTCGGCGCCGTGGTCGAACGGCCGGCAGAGATAAGGCGAGGGCACGGTGTTGTCGACGATCAGCGGGATACCGTGCCGATGCGCGATGTCGGCCAGTGCGCCGAAATCGGTGATGTTGCCGAGCGGATTGCCGATCGACTCGCAATAGATCGCTTTGGTGCGCGCGTCGATCAGCTTCGCGAATTCGGCGGGATTGCGCTGGTCGGCGAAGCGGATGTCGATGCCGAATTGCGGAAAGGTGTGGGCGAACAGATTGTAGGTTCCGCCGTAGAGTGCGCTGGCACTGACGACGTTGTCGCCGTGTTCGGCGATGGTGAGGATGGCATAGGTCACTGCCGCACTGCCCGAGGCGAGCGCGAGGGCGCCGATTCCGCCTTCGAGTTGCGCGACGCGCTTTTCGAGCACGTCGGTGGTCGGATTCATGATGCGCGTGTAGATGTTGCCCTGCACTTTGAGATCGAACAGGTCCGCGCCGTGTTGTGCGCTGTCGAAGGCGTACGACGTCGTCTGATAGATCGGCACCGCCACCGACTTGGTCGTGGGGTCGGGAGAATAGCCGCCGTGGACGGCGATGGTTTCAGCACGCATGGGCGATCACCTGGTCGTTCAAAGGGTGGAAGTGGCGACGTAGCGCCGGCTCGAACAGCGCATGTTCGAGCAGGAAGGCGTCGTGGCCGTGTTCGCTCGAGATACGCAGAAAATGGGTCGCGACACCGGCGCGTTGCAGATGTTCGACGATCGATGCTTGCTCCGACAGCGGGAACAGCAAATCCTGCTCGACGCCCGCGATCAGTGCGGAGCGCAGCCCCGCAGCCGCGAAAGTTTTTTCCGGGTCGCCATGCGCGGCGAGATCGAATCGATCCATCGCGCGCGACAGACGCAAATAGGCATTGGCGTCGAATTGGTCGGCAAAGCGTTCGCCGTGCTGCGTCAAATATTCTTCGATCGCGAAGCGATCGCCCGTGGCCGCGCGCGTACGGCCGAAGCGCGTGGCGAGTCCCGCGGGTGCGCGATAGGTGAGCGTGCCGAGCATGCGGGCGAGGCGCAGACCATTGCGCGGCGGGTGTTCGGGATCGTAGTCGCCGTTGCGAAAGTCGGGGTCGCGTTCGATGGCTTCGCGTTGCACGGCGCGCAAGCCTATGGTGAGTGCCGACGCGGCCGCGGTGCCGCTGATGCTCACCAGATGCCGCGCGATGCCGGGGTGCTGCGCGACGAACGCGAGTGCCGTCATGCCGCCGAGCGATGCGCCGACGACGCTGTGCAGTTGCGCGATGCCTAGGTGACGCAGCACTTGCCGTCCGCCGTTCGCGATGTCTTCGACCGAGAGCGTGGGGAAGTCCGCGCCCCAGCGCCGGCCGTCGGGGCGCGGCGTGGCGGGGCCGGTCGAGCCGAAGCAACTGCCCAAAGAATTCACGCAGACCACGAAAAACCGCTCGGTGTCGAGCGCGCGACCGGGGCCGACGACCTCTTCCCACCAGCCCGGCTGCGGATTCTCCGGCGACGAGCGCGCATGCGCCGACGCCGAAAGTCCGCCGAACAACAGGATCGTCCGCTCGGCTGCGGCGGCAGGGGAGCCAAAAGTTTCGTAGGCGATCCGCCCCGATGGCAGCGCGCCGCCCGCGTGCAAGGCGAACGGTTCGGGCAACGGTGCGTAGCGCGTCGCGCTCATGGCTCCGGATCGCTGCCTTCGGGAATGTCGGCGAACAAGGCAGTGGAGAGATAACGCTCGCCGGTGTCCGGCAGCATGGCGAGCAGCACGGCACCGGACTCGGCTTCGCGCGCGACCCGCAGCGCCGCGGCGAACGTGCCGCCGCAGGAGATGCCGCAGAATATGCCTTCGTTACGCGCGAGTGCGCGCGCCGTGTCGATGGCCTCGGTGTCGGTCACGGGCACGATGCGATCGGCGACCGTGCGATCGAGCACTTTCGGAATGAAGTCCGGCGTCCAGCCCTGGATCTTGTGCGGCGTGAACGGTTTGCCCGACAGCAAAGCGGCCCCTTCGGGTTCGGTGGCGATGACTTGCAGATCCGGGCGCGCGAGTTTGAGCACTTGTCCGGCGCCGGTGATGGTGCCGCCCGTACCCCAGCCCGACACGAAGTAGTCGAGTCTGCGGCCGGCGAAATCGCGCAGGATTTCGGGCCCGGTGGTGTTGCGGTGATAGGCTGGGTTGGCCTCGTTCTCGAACTGGCGGGCGAGAAACCAGCCGTGTTTCGCGGCAAGTTCCTCGGCCTTGCGCACCATGCCGCTGCCGCGTTCTGCAGCGGGCGTGAGTATCACTTTCGCGCCGAGTGCACGCATGATCTTGCGCCGTTCGATCGAAAACGTTTCGACCATCACCGCGACGAAGGGATATCCCTTGGCCGCGCACACCGCGGCGAGTGCGATGCCGGTATTGCCGGAGGTCGCTTCGACCACCGTTTGTCCCGGCGCTAGCGTGCCGCGTTTTTCCGCGTCGTCGATGATCGCGAGCGCGAGTCGATCCTTCACCGAATGCAGCGGGTTGAAGAATTCGCACTTCACGTACATCGTCACGTGCGCCGGTGCGAGTCGATTGATGCGCACCACGGGCGTGCGGCCGATGGTGTCGAGAATGCTGTCGTGAATCATGCACGAGAGGATAGGGTGCGGTCGCGCGACCCCATCGCCAGCGATCGGCATGACGCGATAACCTATCGTTATGTCGAGTGGCGAACGATTGCAGAAGGCGCTGGCCGCGGCCGGACTCGGTTCGCGTCGGACGATCGAGGATTGGATCCGCGAAGGTCGGGTCACGGTCAACGGCAAAGTTGCCGAACTTGGTCAGCGCGTCGAGTCGGCCGACCGCATCGAGGTCGATGGGCGAATGATCTCGTTGCAAGCGACTCTCGCCCCGGCGGCGGTCGCCGTGCTCGGCTATCACAAGCCCTTGGGTGAGGTGACGACGCGCAGCGACCCGCAGGGCCGACCCACGGTGTTCGATCGTTTGCCGCCACCGCCGGCGGGCCGCTGGATCGTCGTCGGTCGCCTCGACGTCAATACGTCGGGCTTGCTGCTGTTCACCAACGATGGCGAGCTTGCGCATCGGCTCATGCATCCGTCGTCGCAGATCGAGCGCGAATATCTGGTGCGGGTGCGCGAACACCCGGATGCGGCGACGCTCGCGCGTTTGCGCGCGGGGGTCGAACTCGACGATGGCCCGGCACAGTTCGACCGCATCGTCACCGAGAATGCCTCGGACGGTCATGCCTGGTTTCGCGTGGTGCTGCACGAGGGCCGCAACCGCGAGGTGCGCCGCTTGTGGAGCGCCGTCGGACACGAGGTGAGTCGCTTGATGCGACTGCGTTACGGCGTGGTCGAATTGCCGCGCGATCTGCGCGCCGGAGAGTCGCGCTTATTGCCTTCGGATTTGATCGCCGCGCTTCAACGGAATTTGTCCGGGCGCAGCACTTCGACGTCCTGAACCCACATCACGATCGCGAAGTTCGGGTAGTACTTGTCGCGCAAGCGTTCGACCAGCCGCTCGGCGAGTGGCGTGTCGCAAATCACTTCCAGACGGATGTTGCTGCTGTGTCCCCAATGCGAGGGGCGTTCGCCGTGTGCGCCGCGGCCGCGCGCATCGGTGACCGTGTAGCCGGCCACCCCGAGAGTTTCGATTTCGCGCGTGAGATCGCGCTCGAGCGTCGCTTCGGTGATGACGGTGACGAGTTTGCGTAGCGTGTGGGCAGCGCCGGTCATGGTGGCCTCAGTGCGTGAGCAGTGATTCGACGGCCCGCTGGTAGAGCGGGATGCCGAACAAAATATTGAACGGGAACGTCAGTGCGAGTGCGGCGGTGAGCGACAAGGCCGGGTTCGCCTCGGGCACGGCGGTGCGCAGCGCGGCGGGCGCGGCGATGTACGAGGCGCTCGCTGCCAGCGTGGCGAGCAGGATGGCGCCGCCTTGCGACAGCCCCATCGCGGCCGCGAAGCCGATGCCGACCAGCGAGAAAACGGGTGGCACGAGCACGGCGAAACCCACCATGAACAGGCCGTGACGACGGAAGCCGCCGAAATGGTCGGCGGCGATCAGACCCATCTCGAGCAGGAACACGGCGAGGATGCCTTTGAAGAGATCGAAGAACAGCGGCGCAACCGGCGCGAGACCCGTCGGCCCCGCGAGCGTGCCGATGGCGAGGCCGCCAAGCAGCAGCATCACGCTGCGACCGAGCAGCACTTCGTGCAACACGGAGGACCACGGCGTGCCCGCGGACAGACCGCGCGCCAGCACGATGCCGATGAGTATGGCGGGTACTTCAAGCACCACGAGCAGCAATGGCATCGAGGCTTCGCTCGGGATGCCGGCGCGCGCGAGGTACGCGACCGCCACCGCGAATGTGCCGATACTCACCGAACCGTAGTGCGCGGCGACGGCTGCCGCGTCCACCCGACTGAGCCGCCCGAGACCGCGCAGGATGCCGAACGCCAGAAACGTCAGCAGTGCGCCCATCGTGAGCGTCAACAGAACTTGGGTTGCAATGCCGGTGACCGCCTGTCGGGCAAGTTCTTGGCCGCCCTTCATGCCGATCGAGAGCAGCAACAAAGTACTGACGAACTCGTAAATCGCGGGCGGGAGACGCAAATCTGCCCGCAAAGCCCCGGCCGTGAGGCCGAGAACGAAGAACCAGACGATCGGATCGATACCCAAGCTCACCTCGCGACTCCTTGCTGCAGGGCCCTATTTTGCATTGACACCCCGCCCGCCGGAAATCAGAATACGCGGCTCGGTTAAAGCGGAGGGGTACCCAAGCGGCCAACGGGAGCAGACTGTAAATCTGCCGGCTTACGCCTTCGTAGGTTCGAATCCTACCCCCTCCACCAGAAACGGTGGCGTTGAGAGACGTATACCGACAGTAGCGGATGAATCCTGCGGGCTCACCCATCAGATGATTTTTGCGGGTGTAGTTCAATGGTAGAACCTCAGCCTTCCAAGCTGATGACGTGGGTTCGATTCCCACTACCCGCTCCAGGTTTCGGCTCACGTAGCTCAGTCGGTAGAGCACGTCCTTGGTAAGGACGAGGTCACCGGTTCGATTCCGGTCGTGAGCTCCAGTACAGTTTTTGAGGAGATGTAGTCGTGTCCAAGGAAAAATTCGAACGCAGCAAGCCGCACGTGAACGTCGGGACG
>JAFMJH010000045.1 GCA_017853555.1 Steroidobacteraceae bacterium | reverse complement strand
ACTGCCATGATGCCGCTCCTGAGTTATCCACTGGTGCTTGAAAACACGAGTGGCAAACCTGGGATCGGCCACTCTCGTAGTGGCGTAGTCGGGCGAGGTTGAGGAAACTTTAGCCGGAGCCGCTTTGACGTTTCCGAGCGGGCAGCTCTAGGACCAAAGAGTCAACTTTGCTTAGTCGGCAGAAGAAATGGGAACTTTAGCCAGCCATACTTACCGAGCCCGAGCCAGCGTGGTTCCCGATATGAATCAGACGGTTATGCGCCGATTCAAGGAGTCTGCTCGTACTCGGACAGCACCTGATCGCATGCTGCCGAGGTACTCAATAACAGTTCCATCAGCCGCGGATCCGCCTCGAAATTGACCCGCTGTCGGCTCTCCTCGATTCCGATCAACTGCTTATTGAGTATCGCCGAGACTTCCGGACATTTCTTGGCTGCACTGACGACTTTGAGCATTCGGGATGTGCGCTTGCTTTCAGGAAGCCCATCGGCTGCCAAAGCTCGATCACACAATTTCTGAAGCTCTTTGAGACGCTGAACCTGCCTTTTGACCCGCGTAGTCACCTTGCCGATCAATTCGGGTGAGAAAGGCGGCGCCACGCCAATTACTTCTGCGGAGTTCGCCGCGAAAAATTTCGTGCGATGGGTGTTGAAGTCGACGAATGGCATGCCGTCGATGACGGCGCCGCGAGGCGCAAGATTGAAAAACTCGACTTTGCCTCTCTGGTCATTGACAACGCGCACGAACCCTTCCACCCAGCGCCTGAACTCGGTCAACTCGATACTCGACAGAATTTTCGTCCCGTCATTCGCGTCGACTTCAATCAATGCCCCGGTACGAACACCCGCATCCAATGGTTTGCGTTGATACGATTTCTTTTCTGTATCAATTGCAAACTTGTCACCGGTGCCGGCGCCGACGGCATACAACCGATTATCGGGAAAGCCGAAATCCGCCCCGACCAAGTTGATCTCATCGCAACCGAGCAGCACTGCAACTTGCAGTGCGACCGACAGCACGGTACCACCCGAAGCGATACCCACGAGATTCCCTTTCAAACCGAGACAGTTAGCCAGCTCACTGGAAACCAGATTTCCAACGTAGGGAAACAATGCCCCCTCTGCGCGCTCGATGACCTCGCTCGACATGCCGAACTCGACCACGAACCCGGGGATTCGCGCCGTATCGACTCCGACCATGTGCCTCGCATGCTGCGCAGGATCAAGACAAATCACCAAATCAGGTTCAATACCCGCGGCATTCAGTGCCTTCAATGCTTTGAATGCACAAATGACGACGGGTCGCGGCGCCTGCGCCTTGATCCACTCAATGCCTTCGTCAACCGAAGGGCCGGCGCCGACGACTACGGCGGAAGATCCACGCAGCGCGTCGCGCAACGATTCAAGATCTCGCCCACGTCTCATGAAATGCTTCAGATTCCGCAAGCACTGCAGCGTCCATCGATCCGCGAAGAATTCCGTGGTATTTCGGAAAATGTATAGCCGTTGAAGCTCGATGTTGATCAAGTCACCGATCTTGGCGACATCGTCTGGCGCCTCACAATTCAAATACCAGATTTCTCCAGGCTTCACGTCCTGCAATGCTTCAAAGCGAAGCAGGGCAGCATGAAAATTTTTGACATCCAGTGTCAATCGCGTCTCCGGATCGCAGACTTCGCTCCATTTGAGGACGCGCTTGTAACCTCGGCTGACGAGCGACTCGTAGATTTCCGACTCTCGCTCCCCATCCGCCACGAATACGTCACTATCCGGCGCTGCCGCAGTGCCTAATCGGGCATCCAAAAAGCTGCGGACGCTGGCCTCCTCTTCGTTGACCGTCACAAGCCAACTCTTGAGGCGTGATTCGTTGCCGCGAATACTCTTGAATACTTCGAGAAACTCGACGCCTGTCTCGATGTTTTCTTCCAAAGTCGCCGACGACGACGCGTTATCGAGAAACTGCGCGCTCGAAAACATCGAGTTTGCGCGACGTACATCGTCCAGGCGACGACAGACGGTGGACTCATCCCCGCCATTCACGATGGCATCGAACAGATGATATTGCGCCGCAAGGTAACCTTGCGCGGAAGCCATGCGCTCTGCCCATTCAAGACTGCCCTTGGAGCGATGCATCGTTTGACTCATGGTAAATCTCTTAGTTGTTGGACTTGTTGTTGTTCAACATTGCGGTCAGGCGGGTCTGCGTCGACTTGAAGTTCGCGAGTACGGCGTTCAAGGACGAGAACTGCTGCTCGTACCGACTGGTCAGCTTCTCCATTTCGGCATCGAGCTTGGTTTGCTGATCGGTAATCTTCTTGATCTTGTCGTCGTACGAAGTCGTCATCGAAGCGACGGTTCCGCCGGTCTTCAATAGCCCGTATGCGGACACGGCAATGTCGCCGGCCAAGCCGCTCGCGCCGCCGGAGTAAATGTACGGCGACGAAGCATTGTTCGACATGGCGCGAATCGCATCCTGGGGTACAGACGCGAATTTCTTGTTGAATATCGTCTTGTCGAACTGCAGAACGCCGTCGCGATCCAACGAAACGCCGAGGTCGACCCAGTTGTTCACGGTGCCGCTCGGGCTCGACGAGTTCGCCGTCAGCTTGCTGCGCAATATGTTCCGTACACTGCGAGCCGTGGAGTCATTTTGCAGCGTTCCGGCAATCTCATCGCCCGTCTTCGGCTGACCGGTTGCCCGCACGATGAGGTCAGTCACGTAGTTGAACGTCTGCACAAAGTTCGTAACAGAGTCGACCACTTGGGTCGAATCGTAGGAGACATCGACTTGCGCCGGCGAGGCAGTCACCTTGCTCAATTGAATCGAGAGTCCGTCGACCGCATCGGTGATCGTGTTGCTCGAGCGCGACATTGGGATGCCGTTCAACTCGAAGGTCGCATCGTCGGAGTTCTGCAGGTTCGCGGCGCCAGGCGAAAAAATCGGAGTCGTCATCAACGCAGCGCCCGCATCGATCGCGCGCTCCTCGATGGCGAATGAGTTCGCGAGGCCGCTTTTCCCTTGCAATAGAATTTTGTAGGGTGACGACGTGATGCCTGTATTAACCAGTCGGGCGGTCACGTCGCTGCCGGAGGTGTTGATCGCGGAGATCATCGAATTGACCGTCGCGCCCGCTGCAATGCGGATCGTCTTTGCCACACTGCTCGCGCCGGTTCCGGTTGTCAGCTTAAGGTCAAAACCCGTACCGAGCGTGTCGTTGCCGGAGGCGAAACCTTGCGTGCTGACCGTTCGTTGAGCCTTTGCGAGCTTGGTCACGTTGACCGAATAGTTTCCCGGGATAGCTGCGCCGTAGCCGCCGGACGAGACCGAAACGGATGAAGAATCGCTATTGGAGATCTGCAGCTTGTTCAAGTTGCCGATGCTGCCGAGATCCGTAGCAGAGCTCTGAAGCACGGACAGAGCATTTTTCAACATTGCGGTCGTCGATACCGCGACGTCCGCCTTTTTCTTGTTGGTATCAATCAATTTCTGCCGCGGCGCCTTCACGGCCTCGACGAGATTGGTCGTCAATGTCTTGGTGTCGAGATCGCTCGCACCGAGAGTATTGATGATATTGGTCGATACGGTAGCCATGACACTAACTCAGAGACTGCGTCACTGCATGTAGTTGAGGAGCGACAGCTTCGAGAGCCGCGACATCATCGACTGCGACGCCTGCATCAGCGTTTCCTGCTTGGTGAGCTCGGTCAATGCGGTTGCGTAGTCGAGATCTTTCAAGGATGACAACGACTCTTTGGCGCGCGTCGTGATTTCGGTCGCCTGCTGTTCTGCGATTTCCAACCGCTGCATCGCGGCACCGGTGCGCGATACCGCAACGCCGATGTTGTTGCCGAGCTTTTCGACGTCATTCAGCGCCTGCTGGCGCCCGGCGAGATCGCCGCTCTTCAGCGCCGCTTGAAACTGATCGAGCGCGTCGAAGAATTCGATCGACTCCTCCCCGCGAGTGACGCCGCGAAAGGTTGCAGGGCCGAAGGTCGTCGCGTCGGCGAAATCGACATCGTTGATCTGCACGCGCAACGGCGTCGTCGCACCGACATAGTCGACCGTACCGTCATTCTTGAGCTCGTACGGCGGCGCACCGGAGCGTGACCCACCAAACACGTAGCGATTGTCGGCGTCGCGCGTGTTGGCGAGATCGACGAGAGCACGTTTGACGCCATTCACCTCTTCGGCGATCGAATCGAGCTGCGACTGGGGCTGCGGATCGTTTGCGCCCTCGAACGCCAACTCTTTGAGGCGATCCATCAACGTCGATACCGACTGCAACGATTTAGACTGCGCATCGACGCCCGTACGCACTTTCGATACTGCGTTGACGTCGGCCTCGAGCGTACTGAGACGCGCCTCGAGTGCCTGCACGCGCCCAACGATCCCAGCAGCCTCCGAGGGGCGGCTGTACTTGACGCCGCTCGACAACGCGCCCTGCGCCTTGGCGAGACTGCCCGCATTGGCCGACAATTTGTCGGTCAATTGCGCGTAAATCATCGAGGTCGAGACTCGCACGGCTCTCTCCTTACAGTTTTTGCATCAATGCATCGAACAGCCGTGTGGCGACCTGAATCACCTGGGCATTCGCTTGATAAGCCTGCTGATATCGCAGCAAGTCGGATAATTCTTCGTCGAGGTTCACGCCCGACACGCGATCCCGCGCCTCGAGCGAATGGTCGAACACGACTTTCTGCGCGTTCTTGCCGATTTCCGCCTGGACGGTTAGCGCGCCGGTTCGATTGACCAGCGACTCGTACTGCTCCTGCAGCGTCTGATCGGTGCCAGTCAGCTCCCTGCTGTGTTGCAGCCGCGCAATCGCCGCAGCGATGCGGTTGTCGCCGAGCGGGGCGTCTGTTTTGGTGATGCTGTACGTGTCGCCCTTGACGGGAATTCCGTCGAAGGTCACCTGCCAATCGCCGTATCGAATCGTGCGATCTTTGTCATCGAACGTGCCGGCGGAAACTTCGGTACCCGTATTGTCGTCGACGAGGGTGTAAGCGTTCGAATCACCGAACACCAACGAATACGACGGCGTCTTCCCAGGACCGAAAAGATCCGCGGGTCGGGTCGCGGCGTCGTACGACCCGGCGACCGAGACGGCGCTCAGTTCGGGCGAACTACCCGCGCTTTGCTTGACACCGAACACCAGCAAGTCTTCGCCGAGCGCATCCGCCATCGCAAAGCCGCGTCGCAAACCCAACGCCGTCAGGGCCGAACTGGAGCTCACCGCCGGATCGAATTCGACCGACAACGGCGCGCTGCTGTAATAGGTTTGCTCGTCGAGGCCGTAGGCGTCCGAGCGTACTTTGAAGGGTTGACCCGCCTGACCGTAAGAGTTTGCCAACGTCAACGTCGATCCCGACGCCGACGCCGTCACGCCGATCTTGGCGGCATTGATCGCCGTCACCAAGTCAGGCGTACTGCTGGCTTCGAACACCGTACCGTTGATCGTCACGGACGGCGAGGCCCCCGCGCTCAAGGTTCCGACGGCGGCTTTCCCCGCCGTCTTGAACACCAGACGATCGCCCCCGCTCGTGACGGCTTTGCCGTTTTCGAGCACTTCAACCACCGCACCGGTCGTCGCACTGGATGCGTTGACCTGGGTTTTGATCGCCTGCAACTTATCGCTGGTGACTCCGGTCAGGTTGATCGCGACCGTCTTGCCATTGATGCGCAGCGAGAACGTATTCGGCAGCGTAGCCAAATCGACGGCGTCGCCAATGAGGGTGGCGGGCGTCAATAAATCATCACCGTTTGCGCCCTTTTGACTGCCCGCGATCGCATACGCACCGGAGACAAATCCGTGGTCCAGGTACGCATCTTCGCCAACGGCATTCAAATAGGCGGCCGAGTACACCGCCCCGTCATAAAATCCGTTCGCTTTCGTGACGATACTGCTCTTCAAACTGGTCAAATCAGGACCCGAAATCTGGCGTCCATCGCGCGTAAAGACGGCGAGCTCGCCGTCGCTCGCACCGCTCGTCAGCACGACGTTCGATGTCCCCGCGGGAATCGAGGCGATCGGGCGACTGGATTTCGAAAAATACGTGTCGATATAGGGCGGACCCGAGGTCCGCGGCAGGATTTCCGAGATGCTGCGGACGATCTCCGCGGCGCGCGGCGCTCCGAAGCCGATGTCGCCCACAGCCGTGCTCACGTTCGTCGGCGCGGACGAGACGGTCGCTTTGCTTGCGGTCGCCACCTTTTCGGTATCGCGGACCAGCGTCTGAAACGTCAGCGACGGACGCGCTTCGGGCGAGATGACGAACGTATCGCCATTCTTCGGCATGCCCTGAACATTGAACTTCAAACCACCGAGCAATAGATCGTTCGCTCCGGAGGCGATTTGACCAGTCGATTGGTCGCGTACTGTCCAAAGCTGCGCGTTCGCATCGAAGGACATTTTGTAGCTATGCGCTTGTACGATCTCGGCGTCGACGACTTCCACACCGAGCCGTCCGGCGCCCGCATTCGCCTTTCCATCGACCGTAAACTTGGGGCCTACATAGAACAAGTCGCCCCCGGGCATGCCCTGCGCATCGAGCCCTTCGCGGTGCAGGCGATTCACGCCACGACCGAAACTGAGCGCAATGTTGTCGAGCGTATCGGCGGCGACACCGAGGCTTTGACTGCGAAAGGTCACGAGCCCGCCGAGCGATCCGTTGCGCACCGTGGGCAGCACCGTCGGACGACTGGCCGCATCGAGCACGAATTGCACTCGACCGTAGTCGACGGCATCGAATTGCGCAGAGACGCTGTGGGTTTCGGAACCCTCCACCAGCGCGACGCCGGCAGCACTGTCGCCGGCATAAATGCTCGCAGCCCCGCCGGAGGTCGTCGCGACCGTGATACCGATCAATTCAGAAATCTTCTTGAGCGTGGCATCGCGCCGATCGAGCAGTTGCATCGGCTGCTCGGCACTGTTCGAGCGTTTGAGCAACTCTTTGTTGAGAGTCGCGATCTCTTGCAGATACGAGTTCAACGCGGAAACGTCCTGCTCGATCTGCGTGCGGCTGTTTGCTTCGAGCGACTGCACGGTGCCGCCGAGTCCGCGCATGCGCGCGCTCACCCCGTCAGCAGCGGCCAAAAACCCGGCACGGGCACCGGCGGCAGCCGGCGCTGCTTCGAGCGCACGCGCCGAGTCGAAGAATGCTTGCAATGCACCGTGCAGACCTGCATCGGAACTGCCGATGGCGTCCTGCAGACTTTGCAATTGGGACAGCAACGTTTCCTGGCCTTTCAGGTCGGAACTCGCGCGCTGCAGATTTTCTTCGGCGAATCGATCGTACAGGCGTTCGATTTCCGCCAAACGCACGCCATTGCCAAGGCTGATGCGCGACAGGTTGTCCTGCCCCGCGGATTGCAGCGATACGCGTTGTCGCACATACCCTTCAGTTTGAAGGTTCGCGATATTGTTCGAGGTCGTGGCGAGCGCCTGCTGATACGCAGAGAGGCCCGATACACCTATGCCAACCAGATCAACCATCGTCAGCGACCCCGTACGTTGAAGTTACGCTGGCCGAGGGCGATTGCGGTCGGAGTCGGCGCCTGAAGCTCCAGCCCTTCCTTCGGGCTCACCACAGGCGCTTTGTTGCGATTCATTTGTTCGTCGAGAAACTTCGCGAGGCCGATGCCGCCCGCTTTGGACATGCCGAGCGCGACCTGTTGGTCGAACATCTGCTCGTAGGTTTCCATTGCGTCGGAGCCCAGCAGGTCGCTGCGGTCGACGGTCTTTCGCATCTCCTTCATCATCATGTTGATGAACAGAGACTCGAACTGCTGCGCCGCACCGGCCTTCGCTCCCTCGGGGTTGCGATCGGCTTTCGCGCGCAAATCCGCGAGCGAACCGAAGTCGAACCAGTTGGAAGAACTCTTGATGTCCATGGGCGTCAGATGACGATCAGTTCCGCACGCAATGCACCGGCGCGCTGCAACGCCTCGAGGATCGAGATCAAAGCGGTCGGGGATGCACCAATTTCATTGACGGCGTTCACGATCTGGCGCAGTTCCGCGCCCGGCTTGAACAACACCATGTTCTTTTTGTCTTCGGTGACCTTGACCTGCGCGTTCTGCACGGGCGTCGTCTGTCCCTGGCTGAACGGCGCGGGCTGGCTCACTTCGTTGGTCGCATCGACCGTAACCGTGATGTCGCCCTGACTGACCGCGGCTGCGCTCACGCGCACGTTGCGACTGATCACGACCGTACCGGTACGGGAATTCACCACCACCCGCGCGGGCGGCTCGGCTGCGTTGATTTCAAGTTCTTCGAGCATGCCGACGAAGGCGACGCGCGCATCGGAATTGGTCGGCGCCTTCACGCGCACGGAGACCGCGTCGACAGCTTCGGCCGTACCGGAACCGAATTTTTCGTTGATCGCCTGCATGACGCGCGCGCTGTTGGCGAAATCGGGCGCCGTGAGATTCAGCGTGACGTTCTCGCCGACGTTGAGAGGGCCGGCGACTTCGCGCTCGACGAGCGCCCCGCCAGGAATGCGAGCGGAGGTCGACACGCCCACCGCGACCGAACTTCCTGCGGCATCGGCCGAAAAGCCCGAGGCCGCGAGCGGCCCCTGCGCGACCGCATACGTCTGCCCGTCCGGGCCGCGCATGCGCGTCATCAACAACACGCCACCGCGCAAGCTCTTCGCCTTGGCGATCGCGGCGACGTTGACGTCGATCTTTTGACCCGGCTTGGCGAATGCCGGCAACTCGGCCGTGACCATCACCGCTGCCGCATTTTCGATTTTGAAGTCCTTGACGGTTTCCGGGTCGAGGTCGTAACTCGACAACGGACCGTCCACCGACGACCCCATTCGCGCGAGCGTCTCGCGCAGCGTTTGAATGGTGAACGAAATATCCTTGCCGTCACCGGTGCCTTGCAGGCCGACGACGATGCCGTAGCCCATCAGCTGATTCGGGCGGGCTGCGGCGAGCGCGGCGATGTCTTTGATGCGCTCGGCGTGCACGGGCGCCGAAACGAATACCGCGACAGCGAGTCCGACGGCCAGCAACAGGTTTTCGAATTTTGGTTTGTACATGATCAAAAACCTCAGAACGGCCAGATACGCAGCAATGCGCGGTTCATCCAACCCGAGCGGCTCGCATCGGCGAGCTCGCCGCGACCAGCGACGCTGATTTCGGCGTCGGCGAGGCGACGCGAACGGACCGTGTTGTCCGGCTGAATGTCGGACGGTCGCACCAAGCCGGTGACGCGCATGACCTGCGATCCGGCGCGCAGCGCCGTGCGCTTGTAGCCACGCACCACGAGCAAACCATTGGGCAATACTTCGGTGACGACCGCCGTCAGAGAGCCGGACACCTTGCCCGCCTGCTCGGCCGTCCCCGTGCCCTGCGAGTCGATCGCGCTCGCTCCGGGATTGATATCCGTCGGCCAGTTGCTGCCGAACTTCTTTTGAAGGGTGCCGAGTGCACCCGCCGTCAAGGCCGTAGTCTTGGAGTTGCGCGTCGCGACACTCGAGGTAGAGCTCGATGCCGACATGGTCTCGTCGATCAAAATCGTGATCAGATCGCCCGGGGCGCGAGCGCGCTCCTGACCGAGCAAGCTCTCCTGTCCGGCGCGCGAATATATCGAGCCATCGGGCGCAGGCGTAGTCGCCGCAAATCGCTGCGGCACATACACGCGCTCGGGCGGCAGATCGCGATCGCCGACTTCTGCGCAGGCCGCGAGCGACGCTGCCGCGAGCAAGCCGAACACGAACTTGATGATTGGCTGCATGATTACGATCAGAGATTGTTGTTGGCGTACTTCAACATGCCGTCGACCGCCTGGATCGCCTTCGAGTTCACCTCGTAGGCGCGCTGCGTCTCGATCATGTTGACCATTTCTTCGACGACGTTGACGTTCGAACTCTCGAGAGCGCCTTGCACGAGCTGGCCATTGCCCTGCTGCGACGGAATGCCGACCTGTGGCGGACCGCTCGAGCTCGTCTCGGTGTACAAGTTTTGGCCGATGGCCTGCAACCCGGTCGGGTTCAGGAATCGCGCCACCTGAATCTGGCCGATGGTCTGCGCCTGCGCATTGCCGAAGGCCTGGATCGACACCGTGCCGTCGGCACCGATGGTGATCGTCTGCGCGTTCTGCGGAATGGCGATTTCGGGCTGCAGACGATAGCCACTCGAATTGACCAGCACGCCTTCGGGCGAGAGCTTGAAGCTGCCGTCGCGGCTGTAACCGATCGTGCCGTCCGGCTGCAGAATCTGGAAGAACCCTTCGCCGCTGATCGCAATGTCGAAAGCGTTCTGCGTCTGCACGAGATTGCCTTGTGCGTGCAGTTTTTCGGTCGAGATCACGCGCGTACCGGTGCCGAGCAACAAGCCCGTCGGTGCGGCGGTGTTCGCCGACGTTTGCGCACCGCCCTGCCGCACGTTCTGATAGAGCAAATCTTCGAACGTGGCACGATCGCGCTTGAAACCCGTCGTGTTGACGTTGGCGAGGTTGTTCGAGATCACGGTCATGC
>JAFMJH010000044.1 GCA_017853555.1 Steroidobacteraceae bacterium | reverse complement strand
GACCTCGAACCTGAAAGCAATCGCGCTCGCGCTGGCGTTCTACCTGCGTTTCCTGCCGAGCTTCACGCAGCCGGGGTACGCGGTACGGCGTTGGGCTTGGCGCAAAGAATCCCTCGATTTTCGCGGCCAGCATTGGCTGATCACCGGTGCTTCGGCGGGGCTCGGGCGTGCGCTCGCCGTGGCGGCGGCCGCCGCGGGTGCGCGGGTGACGGCGGTCGCGCGGGCGAGCGATCGACTCGCCGCCTTGGGTGTTGCATCGGAACGCACAGCGGGTCGCATCGAGACGATGCCCTGCGATTTTTCGAGCATCGCCGACACGCGTCGGTGGCTCGCCGAGTTTTTGGCGCGCGGCACGCGCGTGGACGTGCTCGTCAACAACGTGGGCGTGTTGAACGACGCGCATGAGCTCACCGCCGAGGGGCACGAAGCCTCTTACGCGATCAACTTGCTCAGTCACTATCACATCACCGAATCTTTGCTCGCCCGGGCCGCTTTTGCGCCCGGTGCGCGCGTGATCGGCATGACCTCGGGTGGCGCCTATCACGCGCCGCTCTGCGTCGCGTTGCTCGACGTCAAAGATTCGGCGCACTACGACGGCACGCGCGCTTATGCGCTGCACAAACGCGCGCAGATCGCACTCGATGCGCATTGGCGTGCGCGGCATGCGGATCCTGCGGGACCGCAGTTCTACGTCATGCATCCGGGATGGGTGGACACCGAGGGCGTACGCCGCTCTTTGCCCAACTTCCGCCGTTATCTTGCGCCTCTTTTGCGCGATGACGCGGCGGGCATCGACACGGCGCTGTGGCTGGCCGCCCGGCGCCCTGCATGCCCAGCCGCGGCGCACGTGTGGTTCGACCGCAAGCCGCGTACGGCGCACGTGTTCGAGCGCACGCGCCACGGTGACGCGGTCGCTACGCTCCTCGCGCAGCTCGAGCGCGATCTTCAGCCCAGGGTGTGAAAGACGTTCTGGACGTCGTCTTCCTGTTCGAGTTTGTCGACCAAGGTCAGCACTTCGGTCGACTGCGCTTCGGCGAGTTCGGTCAACGCGGTGGGGACGTATTCATGCTCGGCCGATAACGGCGTGAGCTTGCGCGCCTCGAGCGCTTCCTGAACTTTGCCGAAATCTTCGAAGGGGCAGCGGATGACGATTTGCGGTTCGCCTTTGTCGTTGGTGCTTTCGCCCATTTCGTCGAGACCGTGATCGATCAGATACAGCTCGAGGTCGTCCTGGTCGATCCCGGCCGGGTCGAGACGGAACACGCCCATTTTTCTGAACATGAACGACACGCTGCCGCTCGTGCCGAGGTTGCCGCCGTTCTTCGAGATGATGTTGCGCACGGTGGCGACGGTGCGCGTCGGATTGTCGGTGGCCGTTTCGACCAACAGCGGGATGCCGTGCGGTGCGTAGCCTTCGTAGATCACGGTTTCGTAGTTGGTGGCATCGCGACCGGATGCGCGCTTGATCGCCGCTTCGACTTTGTCCTTCGGCATGTTCACGGCACGGGCGTTTTGCAGCACGCGACGCAGCGCGGGATTCGATTGCGGATCCGGTCCGCCGGCCTTGACCGACATGTTGATGTCTTTGGCGATCCGCGCGAACTGCTTGGCCATGCGGTTCCAGCGCGCGAACATCGTCGCCTTGCGAACTTCGAATATGCGACCCATCGATCGAGGCTCCTGAGTGAGGCCGGCAATGTTAACCGTCGCGGCAGTATGAGGCTATGATGTGGCTGCATTTCGGAGATCATCATGACCGCAACCTTGGGCCAGCTTTACCGCCCCAGCCACGACGAGTCCGCGCGGCAGCGCTTCGTCGGCGCTTTGAAGGGCTACGCCAACGGTGCGCTCGAGCAGAAGCTCGCGGCACGTTACGACCACGACCTGCGACCGGCTTTCGAGCGTGCGCAAGGGCACGCACCCGCCGATCGCGTCGAGGCGCGGCCCTTGTTCGAAGCCGATCCGCTCTATCAACTGTGGGGCTCGATGGTCTACGCCTCGCAAGGGCTCATGTGGGAGACGGTGGGTGCCACCTGCGAGCGCATCGGCCCTCGCTTCGAGGCGCGGGCGGCCGAGCTCACCGGTAAAGCGCGAGGTTCGTTGCTGCTCGACCCGACGCTCGTCATTCCGAAGCCCATTGTCGACGTGGAAATCCATCGCCAACCCGGCGGTTATTTCGCCAGTATGCGACCGGGCGATCTGCACGCCGCGCTGATCTACTTCGGCACCATCGAGTTGTACCGCGCCGCCAAAGGTTTGTCGGCCAACGCACCGGTGGGCGAGCCGGGCATCGGGCGTTACATCGCGCAAGTCGTGCGCAAGCGCTATCCGGACCTCGCGCCGCGACGCATCCTCGATCTGGGCTGTGGCCCGGGCACTGAGACCATCGCTTTGCAGGAAGCGTTTCCCGATGCCGAAGTGCATGGCCTCGATCTCTCGGCGCCGTTCGTTTCGTTCGCGCACGCCTGGGCCGAAGAGCGCGGCATGGCGCTGCATTTTCGGCAGGCCGATGCGCAGCGCACCGGATATCCCGACGGGCATTTCGATCTCGTGATCTCGCATATTCTGTTTCACGAGACCTGGCACGACATCGCGCCAAAGATTTTCGCCGAAGCGCGCCGCATACTCGCGCCGGGCGGGGTGTTCCTGAACGCGGACGTGCCGTATCAGCCGGCGCGCATGCCGATTCCGAAGCAGGTCACGAACGACTGGCAGGTGCGCAACAACGGCGAGCCGTTCTGGACGGGTTTTGCGGACACCGACGTCGCGGCCGCGCTGCGCGGCGCGGGTTTTGCCGCCGAGCGCGTCGTGGCCGATTATGAGCCGCTGGGTGCGGGGCATTATTTTTTCTTTGGTGGGCGCGCAGCATGACGATTTCGAAAACGTCGGGTCCCGATCAGCCTTTGCAGCCTGCCGACGTGTCGCAACTGGTCGCCGTGGCGATGCGTCTTGCGATGGAGGTGTCGGCGTTGCGCGAGCGTGTGGCGACGCACGAGGCGCTGCTCGCGCGTCACGGTTTGCTCGATGCCGCTGCGGTCGATGCGTACGTGCCGTCGGCGGCCGAGAATGCGGCGCGCGCAGCGTCCGATCGCGAACTGATCGAAGCGCTGGCGCGCGACATCGAGCCTGCCGCGCGCTAGGTGTCGGTGAGCGCCGTGATCGGCGCCGTCGGTCCTCGATTGCTCACGATGGCCTGCACGCGGCAATAGCGTGCAATGCCGGCCGCGCCCATGCGCGAGCGGCCGAGTCCCGAAAATCGAAAGCCTTCCCACTCGAAGTCCGACACGTAACTCGACATCGATACGTCACCCAAACTCACGAAACCCGCATCGAGACGGCGCGCGATGGCGAGCGCCGCGGCTTCGTCGCGTGCGAACACGTTGGCCGACAGACCGTAGTCGCCGTCGTTCGCGAGTGCGATCGCTTCGTCCACCGTATCGAAGGGCATCACCGGAATCACGGGCCCGAAGGTTTCTTCGCGCATGACGCGCATGCCGTGATCGACGCCGGACAGCAGCGTCGGCTCGCACCACAGACCCCCGCGTTCGACGATGCGGCCGCCGTATTCGACGCGCGCACCGCGCGCCACCGCATCTTCGATGTGTTCGCGCACGATGTCCGCTTGGCGCGCCATGATGAACGGCCCGAGATGACCGTGCGGGTCGTCGGCGGTGAGCTTCACGGCCGGCAGCGCTGCCCGCAACAAGTCGAGCAGTGTCGGCAACGCGCGCCGATCGACGTAGACGCGTTCGAGCGACTGGCAGGCCTGACCCGTTGCGAGCACGGAACCGCGCAGCACGGCGGTTGCGGCGCGGTCGAGATCGGCATCGTGGGTGATGATCACCGCATCTTTGCCGCCGAGTTCCAGAAATGCGGGGATGAAGCGTCGCGCGGCGTGTTCGGCGACGAGCCGGCCGGTGCGTACGCTGCCCGTGCAGACGACTGCGTCGACATGATCGATGAGCGCGGCGCCGGTGCTGCCCGGGCCGCGCACGATGCGGAACACCTCGGCGAGTGCGGGCACTGCAGCAAAGATTTCGCGCAGCGGATCGACGTACCGCGGCGTCACTTCACTCGGCTTGAGCACGACGCCGCAGCCGGCGACGAGCGCAGGTATGGTGTCGATCATCGACAGCACGATCGGGAAGTTCCACGGCGCGATGACGCCCACGAGGGCGTAGGGCACCGAACGTTGGCGACCGAACACGGTGGGGGCGGTCGCGGTTCGCCAGTCGGATTCGGCGAGCGCCGTCGGTGCGTGCGCGAGGGCTTGGGCGATCATGCCGCCGACCGCGCCGATCTCCACGTGCGCGATGCGTTCGCGCCCCGTGTCCTTGGCGAGCGCGGCATGCAGGCGCGGCGCCATGGCCGTGAAGGCCTCGGCCAGCGCTCGCAACGCGGCGCTGCGCCCTTCGACCCCCAGGGCGAGCCAGGCCGGTTGCGCGCGGCGCACGGCCGCGCAGGCCGCGGCGATGTCCTCGGCGGCGTCGACTTCGAACCCGTAATCTTCGACTCCGGTACGCGGATTGCGCGCCCGCATGATGATTCTGGACACCGAAACCCCCTCGGGAAGAGAACCGAACCGTGGCTCCACAGTCTACACTTGGGTCTTCACAGATCGACGGATTCCGGCCATGACATTGCCTTCCTTGCTGCGGAACAAAATCGTTTGGGTGGTCGCTGCGCTCGTGCTGCTGCTGATCGGGTGGCGATTGATGGCACGCGGCGACGCGGCACCAAAATATTCGACCGAGGCGGTCGGTCGCGGCGAGGTCGTGTCGCGGGTCAGCGCCTCGGGCACCTTGTCGGCGCTGGTCACGGTCGATGTCGGCAGTCAGGTGTCCGGTCGCATCCAGTCGCTGTACGCCGACTTCAATTCCGTGGTGAAGAAGGGCGAGCGCGTCGCCAAGATCGATCCGGCGCTCTACGAAGCGGCCGTCGCGCAGGCGCGCGCCAACGTGATCGCCGCGCGCGGCAATCTGCAGCGCCTGCAAGTACAGGCCGAAGAGGCGAAGCGGCTCGCCAAACGTTCCGAGCAATTGTTCGAACAACGCATCGTCGCCGAGAACGATCGCGACACGACGCGCGCAAATGCGCGTGCCGCCGAAGCCGCCGCCTCGCAGGCGGAAGGGCAACTCGCGCAGACGGCGGCGGCACTGCGTCAGGCGGAGACCAACTTGCGTTACACCGACATCATCGCGCCGACCGACGGCATCGTGATCTCGCGCGCGGTCAACGTCGGGCAAACCGTGGCGGCGACCATGCAGGCGCCCATCATCTTCACCATCGCGCAGGATTTGCGCGCCATGGAAGTGCACACCAGCGTCGCCGAGTCGGATATCGGACGACTCAAAGTCGGCATGGAAGCGTCCTTTTCGGTCGATGCCTATCCCACCGAGCGGTTCCGCGGCCGCATTCGTCTGATTCGCAACGCCGCCCAGGTGGTGCAGAACGTGGTCACCTACGATGCGGTGATCGACGTGGCCAATCCCGAGTTGAAACTCAAGCCGGGCATGACGGCTACCGTCACCGTGATCGCCGATCGACGCGCCGATGTGCTGCGCGTGCCGAATGCCGCGCTGCGGTTCCGTCCGGATTTCGGCGCGGGTGCCGACAAAGCGCCGCTGGACGAACCGGGTACGCGCAGCGTGTACGTGCTCGAGAAGGGCGCGCCGCAACGGCGCAGCGTGAAAGTGGGGCTCGCCGACACGCGCTACACCGAAGTCGTCGGCGGCGAACTGAAGCCCGGCGAACTCGTCGTGATGGGCGCCGAAACGGCGGGCACTGCGACCGGCGGTCGCAGTGGCGGCCCGCGCATGCGCGTGATGTGAGCGCGTAACACACGTCATGGCACTGCTCGAACTGCGCGGAATCGGCAAGATCTACCAATCGGGGGATACCGAGTTCGCCGCTTTGCACGATGTCGATCTCGATATCGAGCGCGGCGAGTTCGTGGCGGTGACCGGCTCGTCGGGGTCGGGCAAATCCACCCTGATGAACATCCTCGGTTGTCTCGATACGCCGAGTCGCGGCACCTTCAAAATCGACGGCCGTGACGTGTCGCAGTTGTCGCGCATCGAGTTGGCGTCGATCCGCAACGAATTCATCGGCTTCATCTTTCAAAGTTTCAATCTGCTCGCGCGCACGTCGGCGGTCGAGAACGTCGAGCTGCCGCTGATCTATGCCGGCGTCAGCGGCGCGGAGCGTCGCCGTCGGGCGCTCGAAGCACTCGAGCGCGTCGGTCTCGCGCATCGTGCGCAGCATCAACCCTCGCAGCTCTCCGGCGGTCAGCAGCAGCGCGTGGCCATCGCGCGTGCGCTCGTGACGCGACCGCCGCTGATTCTCGCCGACGAACCCACGGGCAATCTCGACTCGGTCACCAGCGTCGAGATCATGAAATTTTTGGCCGAGTTGCGCAGTTCCGGCATCACGGTCGTGTTCGTGACCCACGAGCACGACATCGCCGCGTTCGCGGCGCGCGAGCTCGCGTTGCGCGACGGTGCCATCATCCGCGACGAGCGACGCGCAGGAGTGTCGAAATGATTCCCGTCACCGAAACCTTCCGCATGGCGCTGCGCGCCTTGCGACGCAACACCCTGCGTTCCATCCTGACCGCGCTCGGCATCATCATCGGCGTCGCGGCGGTGGTGGCGATGGTGAGCATCGGCGAGGGCGCCAAAGGCCGCATCCGCTCGCAGATCGAAGGCGCGGGCACGAACGTCATCCTTGTGTTTTCCGGTTCCAGCAATTCGGGCGGCATGCGCGGCGGCATGGGGTCGCAGCCGACGATCACCTGGGACGACGTGCGCGCCATGCAGAGCGAGTTGACGGCGGTGCGTGCGGTGGCGCCGCTGACGCGCATGATGACGCAGGCGATCTCCGAAACGCAGACCTGGACCACGACCGTGTACGGCACCACGGCGGACTACTTCGTCATCCGCAACTGGGACATCGCGGCAGGTTCGGGGCTGTCCGCCTCGGACGTCGCCGGCGCAACCAAAAACGTCGTCATCGGGCGCACCGTCGCCGACAAACTCTTCGGCGTCGGCGTCGATCCGCTCGGACAAGTGATCCGCATCCGCAATGCGCCGTACACCGTGATCGGCGTACTCGCCAAAAAGGGGCAGGGCGGCATGGGGGACGACCAGGACGATGCGATCTTCGTGCCCGTCAGCGCGTTTCAGGCGCGCATCCAGGGCGGACTCGGTCAGTTCGTCCGCGGCCCCGTCTACGTGAGCGCGATGACGAGCGAGGCGATCGAGCCCGCGCGGGCGCAGATCGCGAGTTTGCTGCGCGAGCGGCATCGTCTCGCCGCCGATGCCGAGGACGATTTCAGCACCACGACGATGGCCGAGATGACCGGTATCTTCACGAGCGCGATGAGTACGCTCACCAACCTGCTCGCCGCGATCGCGCTGGTGTCGCTCGTGGTCGGCGGCATCGGCGTGATGAACATCATGCTGGTGTCGGTGACCGAGCGCACGCGGGAGATCGGCATCCGCATGGCCGTCGGTGCGCAGCCGGGCGACATCCTGCGACAATTTTTGATCGAGTCCCTGACCCTCGCGGCGATCGGCGGCGCGATCGGCGTGCTGCTCGGGCTCGGCATCGCCAATCTGGTGGCCGCGGCCTTCGGTTGGTCCATGCTCGCGCGCACCGACATCATCCTCATGGCGCTCGGCGTGAGCGCCGGGGTGGGGGTGATTTTCGGCCTGTATCCGGCGCTGAAGGCCTCGCGACTCGACCCCATCGCCGCGTTGAGATACGAATAACTATCACTCATACCTCGGCGCGCGTGCTTGGCTACAATCGTCCCGTAACGTCCTTCTCGAAGGTGGGGTGACTCGTGGATTTCCAACTCAAGCAGCGCGGTCGTGCGTCGATGCACTTCCTGTCGGATCTGGCGGTTGCGACCGGACCTTTGAAGGCGAAGATCGATGCCGACCTGCTGGCGCGCGGGCTCGACGACGGCGCACTCGCGGACGATCTCGATGAACGGATGTTGCAAGTCGATGCGGCACTCGCCGATTCGTCTGCTGCGGCCGCGCTCGCGATGCTCGGTGAATACAGCGGCGTGAACCACGGTCGGGTCGCGGCGGCGGCCTTCGAAGAGATCGAAGCCGAGATCAAACCCCGCTTGCAGGCACTCACGCAGGGTCCGACGACCATCGAACCGCTGCCGGGTGAGGCGCGACCCGATTACTTCGATGCCGCCTGGATCCACCGCACCACCGGTGGCTGGGACGGTCATCCGTATCAAGGCTTCGTGCACGGCGAGTTGATCCATCGTCACTACGTGGCACGCAACTATCCCGGCGACATCTATGCGCAGCGGCGCGAGATTCTCTCGGTGCTGCCGCGTCGCGACTATCGACGCGTTTTTGAAATCGGCACCAGCAGCGGCAACTACACGCTGCAAATCGCTCGCACTTTTCCCGATGCGGAGATTTGGGGCTGCGATCCGTCGCCGCGCATGCTCGAGCAGGCGCAGCGCATCGGCAACGAGAACGGTTTCAAATGGCGCTTGTTCATCGGCTCGGGCGAGAAGACCGGCTTCGAAGCAGGCTGCGTCGATCTGGTCACCTCGTACATCGTGTTGCATGAAATCCCGGCCGAGGCCACGCGCGCGCAACTGCGCGAAGCGTTCCGCCTGCTGCGACCGAACGGCGACGTGTTGTTCACGGACGTGACGCGCTACGCGGCGCTCGACAAAAAAGGCGTGCGCTGGGCCGAGTACACGGCCATCAACGGCGGCGAGCCTTTCTGGCGCGAGGCGGCGAGCCTCGATCTTGCGGCCGCGGCGCGCGAAGCGGGTTTCGTCGACGTGCGCTCGGAAGGCTTCCGCGGCGGCATCTATCCCTGGTTCGTCTACGGCAGGAAGCCCGCATGATCGATTTGACTCCGAACGATGCGGCGATCCGCAACGATCGCGCGGCGCAACTCGCGCTGATGCTCGCGCGCGAACTGTGGGTGGTCAAAGATCGCCTGATGGTGCTCGAGGCGGTGCTCGGCAAAGACGGTCAGCTTCGCGATGCGGTCGATCGTCACGTGATGGAAGGCGTGGACAAAAGCGCGCTCGACGCCGAACGCGCGCGTTTCATCGCCGAGATCATGGCGTCCCTGCAGGCGCCGGGCGACCGTCCATAAGCGCGGCGCGTTCGGCGCTGCGCGTCATCACGATGATGGCGATGCGCCGGTTGATCGGGTTGCGCGGGTCGACTTTGTCGAACAACACGCTTGAAGAAAGTCCCACCACGCGCGCGACTTTGTCGTCGCCGAGTCCACCGGCTTCGAGTGCGCGCCGCGCGGCGTTGGCGCGGTCGGCCGACAACTCCCAGTTCGTATAGCCGGCTTTGGTCGCATCCGAGTAGGGTGTCGTGTCGGTGTGACCGCTGATGCTGACGCGATTGGGGACGGTGTTCAGATAGCGTCCGACCTCGTCCAGTATGGCGCGCGTGTAGCTTTTGAGCGTTGCGCTGCCGAGATCGAACATCGGGCGATTCTGGGCATCGACGATCTGCAGGCGCAAACCGTCGGGCGTGATGTCGAGCAACAACTGATCCTTGAACGGCTGCAGGGCCTGACTGCGGTCGATCGCCTTGCGCAGCTCCTCCATCAGCGATTCGAGTTGTTTGCGATCGGCGATGTCCTTGTCGTTCGCGGTGCGCGGTGCATCGAGTCCGCCGCGCAGATTGACGGCGCTCGTGCTTGCGCCGCCCGGTCCGCGTTGTCCGAGTGCCGGCTTCGGCGCAGTGCCGTTTTCCAGGCTCGGATTGCGGAAGTATTCGAAAATCGCGGCGCGCTGCTCGGCGTTGACCGCCGCGAGCAGCCACATCACCAGAAAAAACGCCATCATCGCGGTGACGAAGTCGGCGTAGGCCACCTTCCAGGCGCCGCCGTGATGTCCGCCCGCCACGATCTTCTTTCGTTTGATGATGATCGGACGTTGTTTTTGCGCGCCTTTGGCCGAGCTGTTCACGTCGCGCGCCTCAGGTTTTGGGTTTGTTTTTCAAATGTTCTTCGAGGTCGGTGAAGCTCGGGCGCACGTCGCTGAACAACAGTTTGCGCGCGAACTCGACGGATACCTGCGGCGGATAGCCGCGCACGCTCGCCACCAAGGCCATCTTCACGACCTCGAAGGCTTTGCCTTCCTCGTGTGCCCGTGCCTCCATGGCGGCAGCGATCGGTCCGACGAACCCGTAAGCGACGAGTATTCCGAGGAATGTGCCCACGAGCGCGGCACCGACCTTGTGACCGATCTCGGCGCTGCTCGCGCCTTCGATGCTCGACATCGTGTTCACGATGCCGAGCACCGCCGCCACGATGCCGAAGCCGGGCAAGGCGTCCGCGACCTTTTGTACCGCGTGTGCGGGCTCCGCGGCTTCTTTGTGGTGCGTGTCGAGTTCGTATTCGAGCAGGCTTTCCAGTTCGTTGGGGTCGAGGTTGCCGCCGACCATCAGGCGCAGGCAGTCGGTGATGAATTCCATCATGTGATG
>JAFMJH010000043.1 GCA_017853555.1 Steroidobacteraceae bacterium | reverse complement strand
GAGCAGCACCAGCGAGCCGATCAGATTGATGCTCGAGCGCAGCGCGATCGACAAGCCCGAGCCCGAGATGGACTGCACGAGCGTGGTGTCCGTGGTCAGACGCGACAGCACTTCGCCGGTGCGCGTGATTTCGAAGAACTGCGGGTCCATGCGCACGACGTTGCGGTAGACGGCCGTGCGCACGTCGGCGACCACGCGCTCGCCGAGCCAGGTCACGAGATAGAAGCGGATCGCGGCGAACACGCCGAACAACACGGCGACGCCCATGAAGGCGATGAAATAGCCGTTGATGACGTCGGCGCTGCCGGCGGCCATGCCTTTGTCGATGAGGCCTTTGAGCGCGATAGGCAGGCCGAGCATGGCGCCGGAGGCGACCAGCAGCGCGGTCATCGCCGCAGCCAGGATGCCTTTGTAGGGCCTGAGGAAGGGCCAGAGTGCGAGCAGGGGACGGGGTGACTTCGCTTTGGGGCGGTCGGCGGGTGAATTTTCGGCCATGCCCGATTGTACCCCTCAGCAGTGCAGGATCACCTTGCCCGTCGTCGCGCCCGACTGCAGGGCGCGCATCGCCGCGGGTGCGTCGTCGAACGCACGTTCGAGTCCGATCAGCGGCGGGTCGGGAATCAGTTCGAGCGTCGCGTGCATCGCCGCGGGCAGACGTTGCACTTCGCCCCACAGCCAAATCAGGTTGAAGGCGAGCAGGCCGCGATTGGCCGAGATCATGGCGAGCGGGTCGGGTCGCGGCCTGCGCAAGTAGTGCCATGCCAGCCGCAACGGGTTCGGCCGTCGTCCCGTGCCCATGAATTCCGCTGCACCGTAGAGCACATACCGCCCCTCCGGCGCGAGGCGATCGAATGCGAGGCGAAACGCGTCGCCATAGACGGCATCGAACACCACATCGAAACCGGGTGCGCCGAGATGCGCGAGTGCTGCATCAAGACTTTTGGCGAGTGCGGCATCGCGCAGCACGACGGTTTCGGGTGGCAAGCCGAATTCGCGCATCAAAAATTCGCGTTTCTCGGCGCGACCGACGACGGCGACGGGTCGTGCGCCCAGGGCTTGCAAGGCGCGCAAGGCGTTGAGCCCGACGCCGCCCGCGGCCGACTGCACGAGCACGACGGCATCGCGCCGCGCGGCACCGAGCGGCACGAGTCCGTACCACGCCGTCAGCGCTTGTACCGGGTAGGCAGCCGCTTGCGCAAAGCTCCACCCGGCCGGGATCGGCCACAACGTTTCGGCGCGTGCGTTGAGTCGCGTCGCGTAGCCGCCGAAGCGGGTCAACACCATCACGCGATCGCCGATGCGAAAAGTCGTCACGCCCGGCCCGACGGCGGTGACCACGCCCGCGCATTCGAGCCCCGGTACGAACGCGCCCTGCGGCGTGGCGGAATAGAGCCCGAGACAGGCAAAGATATCGGCGAAATTGAGCCCGATCGCGCGTACCTCAACGTGCACTTCACCGTCCGCGGGTGGTGCGAGGCGCTCTTCGATCAGTGCGAGACGAGCGAGCGAACCGGCGCGATCGATGCGCCAGAGGCGGCGAGAGTCAGGGAGCGCGTGATCCTTTGGCTGCATGCGCCCGAGCATACTGCGAGGGCAGCACTCCCGTGTAGCGACGGAACATGCGCGCGAAGTACGAGCCGTCGTGAAAACCGACGGCGAACGCGATCTCGGTCACGGGCTGATCGCCTCGCAGCAGACGGTCGCAAGCCGCACGGATTCGATGGCGCAGGAGATATTCGCGAAAGGTGATGCCGTAGGCGGCATGAAAGCTGCGGCTGAACTGGAAGCGGCTGAGTCCGCAGTGGCTCGCGATCGCGCTCGCCGGGAATTTTTCGTGGAAATGGTCATCCACGAATTGCGTGGCGAGTGCGACGCCTGCGCCCTTGGGCGCGAAATCGGCGCGCAGCGTCGGTAGCTCGATGGTCTTGAGTTTCCGTGTGGAGTCCTGTTCCGGCATGGGACTGAATCCTCTGACTGCCTCTTTCGAGATGGTGAATAGTAGGACTTGTCGCAATCGGCTCGGGTTAAGAATCGGTAATTCCGTGCGCACGGAAGTTTCAACGCGCGTCGGCCGCCGGGGCGCCCTTGGGCTAGAATGGACGCCCACCCGCCGGAAACCTGCCATGACCGAAGCCGCCGACAGTTTCGATTCCGCGTTCACCAAGGCCGTCGATCTCGGCAACCAGATCGCCGAGCGCGACCGGGATGCCGACCTTTGGGACATCGCCGACGGGCTGCTCGCCGGTGCGATCCAGTATTGGCTCTATTCGCGGCAACCCTGCAGCGATCCGCGTTGCAAAGACTGTCTGCCCGTCAGCACCGCCGAAGGGCGCATGGCCGAGTTGGCCAAATTGGTGCGTGAACTGTCGAACGAGAGCGAGTACTTCCACAGTCCGAACGACAGCAACGTCGGCCGGGCCTGAAGACACGCGGGTTTGGCCTCGGCGCCGGGCGGCCCTCAGCGGGTGACGTCTTCGAGCGCCGCCTCGAGAATGGCGAGCCCTTCGGCGAGCTCGGCATCCGGAATCGTCAGCGGCATCAAAAACCGGATCACGTTCGAATACACGCCGCAGGCGAGCAGGATCAGGCCGCGACGGCCGGCCGCCTGCACCAGGGCTTTGGTGAGTTCCGCGTCGGGCTGATCGGCGCTGCGGTTTTTGACCAGTTCCATCGCCACCATCGCGCCGAGTCCGCGCACTTCGCCGATGCAGGGCCAGCGCGATTGCCAGTCGCGCAAACGTGCACCGACCACCTCGCCGAGGCGGCGCGCGCGTTCGCACAGATTTTCGCGTTCGATCACCTCGAGCACCGCGAGCCCCGCGGCACATCCGAGCGGCGAGCCTGCGTACGTGCCGCCGAGGCCGCCCGGTTGCGGCGCATCCATGATGGCGCTGCGGCCGATCACCGCGGCGAGTGGTACGCCACCGGCGAGACTTTTGGCTACGGTGATCAGGTCGGGCTCGATGCCGGCGTGCTCGTACGCGAACATGCGCCCGGTGCGCGCAAAACCGCTCTGGATTTCGTCGCACACGAGCACGATGCCGTGTCGGTCGCAGAGTTCGCGCAAGCTGCGCAAAAAATCCGCCGGCGCGACGTAGAACCCGCCTTCGCCCTGCACGGGCTCGATGATGATGGCCGCGACGCGCTGCGGCTCGACGTCATATTTGAAGATGCGCTCGATTGCCTCGAGGGCGAGGGTGCCGGTGACGCCGTGGTAGCTCGCCGGAAACGGCGCGTGGAAGACGTCCGGCAGCAGCGTGCCGAAGCCCGCTTTGTACGGTTGCACTTTGCCGGTGAGCGCCATGGCCGCGAGCGTGCGGCCGTGGAAGCCGCCGCCGAACGCGATCACCGCATTGCGACCCGTGTGGCAGCGCGCGATTTTGATCGCGTTTTCGACTGCCTCGGCGCCGGTCGAGAGAAACAGCGTTTTGTGCGGCCCCGGTCCCGGTGCGAGCGTGTTCAGCC
Organism: Steroidobacteraceae bacterium; assembly: GCA_017853555.1. Taxonomy (GTDB): domain Bacteria; phylum Pseudomonadota; class Gammaproteobacteria; order Steroidobacterales; family Steroidobacteraceae; genus UBA964. Next base: position 7,074 of record JAFMJH010000043.1, on the reverse strand, counting down.
GCTCGGCGAGTTCGACGTAACTTTCGTAGGGCGTGACCTGAAAGCAGGTGTGCGAGAAGCGTTGCAGCTGAGCTTCGATCGCGGCCTGCACCTGCGGATGCAGGTGCCCCGTATTGAGCACCGCGATGCCGCTGGCGAAATCGATGTAGCGTCGACCTTCGACGTCCCACAGTTGCGCATTGCGCGCGCGGTCCGCGTAGACCTGCAAAGAATTCGCGACGCCGCGCGGCACGGCCGCAAGACGACGGCGGGCGAGCTCTTCGTTGGTCGGCATCGCGGCCCGGGTCAGCCCTTCGCGAGTTCGGCGGCGCGGTGGATGGCGGCGCGGATGCGCTGATAGGTGCCGCAGCGGCACAGATTGCCCGACATGGCGGCGTCGATGTCGGCGTCGGTCGGCTTCGGGTTTTTGGCGAGCAGGGCGGCGGCGGACATGATTTGGCCCGACTGGCAGTAGCCGCATTGCGGCACGTCGATCTCCATCCAGGCCTTCTGCACCGGGTGGCTGCGATCGCTCGACAGCCCTTCGATGGTGGTGATCTTGCGTTCGACGACGCTGCTGACCGGCGTCACGCAGGCGCGGATCGGGTCACCATCGACGTGCACGGTGCAGGCGCCGCAGAGCGCCATGCCGCAGCCGTATTTGGTGCCGGTGAGGCCGATGGTGTCGCGCAGGACCCAGAGCAGCGGCGTGTCTTCCTCGACATCCACTTCCACCGTCTTGCCGTTCACGTTGAGCTTGATCATCCCGCGGCCTCCAAGGGTTCCTCTGCTAGAATTTACCCGCTTTCCGGGCGTCCGAGGAGACCTTTCGTGAGTGCGACCATCCAGACAGAAGTCGTCATCGTCGGCGCCGGGCCCTGCGGCCTGTTCCAGGTCTTCGAACTCGGTCTGCTCGGCATGCGGGCCCACCTGCTCGACACGCTAAAAAGCCCCGGTGGCCAGTGCACGGAGCTCTACCCCGACAAGCCGATCTACGACATCCCCGCCTTGCCGGTCTGCGGCGCCCAGGAGCTCGTCGATCGCCTGATGCAGCAGATCAAGCCGTTCGAACCGCAGTTCCATCTCGGCGAAGAGGTGGTCGAGGTGCGGCCGCGCGAGGATCGGCGTTTCGACGTCGTCACCTCCGCCGGCACCCGCTTCGATGCGGGTGCGATCGTGATCGCCGCGGGCGTGGGGTCTTTCCAGCCGCGGCGCCTCGGTGTGCCGGGCGGCGAAGTTTTCGAGGGACGCCATATCCACTATCGCGTCAAAGGCGCCGACGAATACCGGCAAAAGCGACTGGTGATTTTCGGCGGTGGCGACTCCGCGCTTGATTGGGCGCTCGAATTCGCGAGCACCGCGCCGTCGGTCACGCTGGTGCACCGGCGCGCGGACTTTCGCGCCGCGCCGGCGTCGGTCGCGCGGATGCGCGAGCTCGAGGCGGCCGGCAAGCTGCGCTTCATCGAAGGTCTCGCCGAGGAAGTGCTCGCCGAGGGTGATGCATTCAAGGGCGTGCGAGTGAAAGGCGCCGACGGCACGCTGCATGATCTGCATGCCGATCACGTGTTCGCTTTCTTCGGCTTGCACCCGAAGCTCGGCCCCGTGGCCGAGTGGGGCATGGAGCTCGAGCGCAAAGCGCTCAAAGTCGACACCGAAAAATTCCAGACCAGCGTGCCGGGGATTTTCGCGATCGGTGACATCAACACCTATCCGGGCAAGAAAAAACTGATCCTGTCCGGGTTTCACGAGGCGGCCCTGGCGGCGTTCGCCGTGCAGTCCTGGCTCTATCCCGAGAAAAAACAATTCCTGCAGTACACCACCACGAGTCCGGTGATGCAGAAGCGACTCGGAGTCGGCTGAGCCATGGATCCGAGGCTCGCCGTGCTGATGAGGCAGTTCGAGCTGGAACGTCTCGAAGTGAATTTGTTTCGCGGCGCGAGTCGCGACATCGGCAGCCCGCAGGTGTTCGGCGGGCAGGTGCTCGGGCAGGCGCTGATGGCCGCCTATGCGACCGTCACCGGCCGCACCGTGCATTCTTTGCATTCCTATTTTTTGCGCCGCGGTGATTTCAATCAGCCCATCGTCTACCAAGTCGATCGCAGCCGTGACGGGCATTCGTTTTCGTCGCGTCGCGTGATCGCGATCCAGAACGGCGAGCAGATTTTCACGTTTTCGGCATCCTTCCAGGCGCCCGAGCCCGGGCTGGAACACCAGTTCGAGATGCCGCAGGTGCCCACGCCGGATTCTTTGCCGGATTTCAGCCGGCCGTCCGAAGAAATCGCGGCCCGACTGCCCGAGAAAATGCGGCGGTTCCTGCTGCGCGAGCGGCCGTTCGAGTTTCGGCCGGTGGAGAAGACGGATTTTCTGCACGCCCAGAAATATCCGCCGCAGCAGCAGGTCTGGTTTCGCGCCGTCGATCGTCTGCCCGACGACGACGTGCTGCATCGCTGCTTGCTCGCCTACGTGTCGGACTTCGGTCTCGTGGCGACGGCGGCACGGCCGCACGGCGTCGGGTTCCCGGCGGCGAATCTCATCATGGCGAGCATCGATCATGCGATGTGGTTTCATCGCACGCCGCGCGTCGACGATTGGTTGTTGTACGCGATGGATTCGCCGAGCGCCTCGGGTGCGCGCGGGTTCGCGCGTGGCAGCATCTATTCGCGCGACGGGCAATTGATCGCGAGCACGGCGCAAGAGGGCTTGATGCGCGTCGTGCAGTCTTGAGTCGCAAACAGGTTAACTACGTTTCGTTGGAACACGGGGGAAGCATGTCCAAGACCATCATCAGCGCCGCATTGTTCGCCTCGCTCGCCATCGGCATCGCGCATGCCGACGATGCGACCGATCTCAAGCGTGGCAAATTGTTGTTCATCCAGTGCCGCGCCTGTCACGACCTGCAACCCGACCCGGCTCAAAAAGTGGGCCCGAACCTGAACGGCATCATCGGCCGCAAGTCCGCCAGCGTCGAAGATTTCGCCTATTCGCCCGCGCTCACCAAAGCGAGTCTGGTGTTCGACAAGGCGACGCTCGATCGCTGGATAGAAAAACCGAGCGCCCTGGTGCCGGGCAACGCGATGGCGTTCGCCGGTGTCGCGTCGGCCGAAGATCGCGCCGCGCTCATCAAATACATCGAAAAGGAAAGCGCCAAGCGCTGAGGCGCGATCAGGCCGCGATCAGCATCCACTGATAGCCGTCCGGCGCGTCGAAGGTGAAGGCGCGTCGGCCGAATTCGTCCGTGAGCACGTCGGACACGGCTCGGGCGCCGGCGCTCGCGACGCGTCGGTGCATCGCCTCGACGTCGTTCACGCGCCAGCAATAGGTGCTGTAGCCCCGGCAACCCGCGCGCGAGCGGGCGAGCGCCTGCTCGATCTGCGCGGCTTTGGCGAAGCGCACGCATTTGAGTTTGCCCGAACGACGTTCCGCCAGCGCATGGCCCGAGCGCGGATCGTCGAAGTCCACCATGTGAAAGCCCTCGCCCGGCGTGAGCCCGAAAATACGGCGTGATCCGGTCGCGTTTTCGTAGGGCGTGTGCGCATCGAACATGCGCTGCAGGCCGAGCACCTCGTCGTAGAAATCGAGTACGTGCGGATCGTCATCGGCGATCATCAGACCGAAGTGGGTGTGCTGACTGGTGCGCAGCAAGGCGTTCCGATCGATCTGGCCGTAAAGCGGGCTTTCGTAATTGAAGCGTTCGAAGAACACCTGTCGATAGTGCGGTTGCAACAACACCATTTCACGTACGCCGACGATCGGGTCGCGAAACGGTTGGGCGGCGCGCTCGCCGCTGACTTCGCCGATCACGGCGAGCAAGGGTTCGATCAGCGTGAGCGGTTGCCCCGCCTCGCGCGCGCGCTGGGCGTGATTGACGAGGTTGTACGCGCTCGACGTGACGCGCACGCCCCAACGCGAACCGACGCAGCGCAGGTTGTCACCCATGCCGAGGCCATCGTTGAGCGGGCGTTCCCACTGCATGAGACGCACGAGGCCGTGATCCGCATCGAGGTGCGACAGTCGTACCGATCGGACGGCGGAGTCGACGCCGTAGAGTGCGCGCGAGGCACGGGCATCGAGTTCGCCGCGGCGCTCGGGCTTGCACCCGTAGGCGGCATAGTCGGCGATCGCCGTCTCGAGATCCGGCACGCCGACGCACACTTCGTGCAGGCCGCCTGTGCAATGTGCGTCTTTCATGGCGGAGATGATCTCATGCCTCGTCGGCCGCATCGCGGCCGTTCAGAAACTGCGTTTGGTCTCGACCAAAAATTGCACGGATTTGATCGATGCGTCCCGATTCAGCGGGAAGGCCACGTCGACGTGCAGCACGTTGCCGAGCGCCGAACGATTGTTGCCGAATCGCAGCCCGACGCCGACGTCGCTCAACACGCCGCGCGCACGCGTGCCGAAGCGGTTGGTGCCGAAACTGCCGCCCACGTCCACGAAGGCCGCGGCGCCGACGTTCACGAGACGAAACGGGTACCAATTGCTGAAGGCGCGTTGTTCGAGCGTGAACAGCCAGCGTCCCTCGCCACCCTGATAACGCAACGGGTAGCCGCGCAAGCCGTTGTCCCCGCCCAAGGTGATTTGGCGATCGGCATCGATGGCATGGCCGACTTCGGCGCCGAGTGCCGCGTAGAGCAGACGGCGTTCCGATTGCCGCTGGTAGTAGCGCAGGTTGGTCGCGAACACGGTGTCGACGAAGCGGCCGCTTTCGTTGCGTCCCGTCAGGGTGGATTCAAACAGCACGCTGCGCTCGGCATCGAGCTCGAAGCCGCGCGACAGCGAGCCCGAGTACACCACGGCGTCCCGGTCGGCGCCCAGGCCTCGGTTGGCGTAGCCGAGCAGCGCGGTGGCGCGCCAGCCATAGCGGGAATCTTCGGTACGTTCGATTTGATCGCGATTGCGCAGCACGCGATAGTCGTCTTGCAGCCATTCGAGCGACGCCCAAGGATAGGCGAGCTTGCGGTTCGGTGGCGGCGTGGTATTGAAGGTGCTGCCCGGCGCCGCATCGAAGCGCCGATCATCGAAGGTATAGCCGGCGCGCCAACGCAGCACCTCGCCGCGCGCGAGCCCCGCGCTCCAGCCGCCATAGAGCGTCGCGTATCGGCTGCGACTGCGATACGCGCCGGTTTGTCGTCCCACGTCGTAGCGTGGCGTCACGCGCTCGTCGTTCAAAACATTGAGGCCCGCCGCCCAGCGCGAGTCGAGCGAGAAAAAGTCGCGATCGAGCGTGAGCCCTTCGGTGCGCCCGTCGCTGTTGTCGGAATACTGCGCGGCGATCGACCACCAACTGTCGCCGATTTGCCGATCGTTGTAGAGGAAGGTCGTAGAGGTTCGATCGAGATCGGTACGCCGGCTCGCCGAGAGCGCCGTGCCAGTGCCGAGCAGATTGAGCTCCTCGATTTCGAAACCCGAGGTGTTGCGGCCGCCGCGGCGGCCGAAAGATGCGCCGGGATTGAGGGTCCACACGTCGTAGCTGACGACCTCGATGTCGACTTTGCCGTCTTTGAAGGCCACGGGTGTCACGTACGCTTCCTGCAGGTAACGCGTCGTGCGCAGGATGCGCGCCGTCTCCGCGAGCACGCGCGGGTCGTAGCGATCGCCGGGAGCGAACAACAATTGCGTGGCGATCGTGTCGTCGCGCGTGCGGATGTGCAGCTTGTTGGCGAGGCGGAACAGTTCGGCGTCTTCTTCGGGCTGCGTCGTATCGAAAATCGGTCGGGCGTGAATGCGGATCTCGCCGATCACCGCGCCTGCGGCGACGAGGGCGGCATCCGACGGCACCTCGGCGGGGCGGGTCGGTGCAAGTCGAACGGAGCGCGCACCGACCTTCGGCAGCCATTGCCGAGCCGCCGACTCGATCGGCGCCATCATCGCGCCGATCACCACCAGCCACGCAGCCCAAGCGACGCCCGGCAGCCGCGCGTGAGGTTTCATCGCGCGCTCTCCAGTTCACGACGCATGTGCGGCAATCCCCACCAAAAAATGCCTGCGGCGATCACGGCGGCACTGCCGGCGACGATCGCGCAACTTTTGCCGACGGCCAAGTCGTCACCGAACCCGTATTGCGTGATCACCGCAGTGAGCCACGGCGCCAGACCGATGCCCATCAGGTTCACGCACAACAAATAGATCGCCGAGGCCTGGGCGCGCATCGAAGGCGGCGTCAGCACGACCACGCCGGTCGCGCCCGCGCCGAACGCGAACGCGGTGAAAAAGCCGATCGGCAACAAAAACAACGTCGACCACGCAAGGTCGCCGAGCAGCGTGCAAACGCCTGCAAAGGGGATGAGGCCGACGGCGGCCGTCAGCCCGACGCGCATCGCGGCATCGCGCCGGCCGCTCGCACGCCAGCGATCGGTGAGCCAACCGCCGAACAGGATGCCGCAGGTGCCGAACACGGCGATGACGGCGCCGACGCGCAGGCCCGCTTGCGGAATGCTGAGACCGAGTTCGCGGATGAAATACTGCACGCCGTAAACCTGGAACACGTTCATCACCATGCCGAGCACGGCGAATCCCATGATGTGCGCGAAATATGCGCGCCAGCGTGAGCGCAAGTGCGCGAGCGTAGCGCCGATCGATGCGCCTTGGGCGTGCGCATCGGTCGTGCGACGCACGGGTTCGGCGACCGTCAACGTCCACAGCGCCAACAGCAGCCCCGGCAAACCGACCACCAAAAACGTCAACTGCCAGGCGCGCACCGTGCCGATCAGCGGCAGCGTGTATTCGGGCGCGGTCGAGACGAAATGGATCACGACGCCGCCGATGATCAGCGCCAGACCGACACCGATCGGCAAACCGAGCACGAACACCGAGAGTGCACGGCCGAGTTTTTTCTCGGGAAAACTGTCGCCGGCCATCGAGTACATGGCGGGCGAGAGCACCGACTCGCCGACCGCGACGCCGATGCGTGCGAGAGCGAGTTCGCCGAAGCCGCGCGCCACGCCGCAGAGCGCCGTCATGCCGCTCCACACGGCGATGCCGACGGCGATGATGTTGCGGCGGTTGTAGCGATCGATGGCCCACGCGATCGGTACGCCGAGGCCGGTGTAGAACAGGGCGAAGACGAAGCCGTAGAGCAGGCTCATCTGCGTTTCG
>JAFMJH010000008.1 GCA_017853555.1 Steroidobacteraceae bacterium | reverse complement strand
GGACCCGGATCGGCACCGGCCGATTGCGGGCCGACGCGCAGCGCCTTGGTGAGTTCGGGAACGTGCGCGATCGAGCCGCCACCCGCACCCACGGTGCGAATGTCGACCGAAGATGCGCGGACCGTGACGTCACCGACCGTGGTTTCACGTCGCAGACGGGCTTCGCCGTCCTGGATGAGCGCGACGTCCGTCGAGGTGCCGCCGACGTCGACCGTCAGCAGGTTCGGGAAGCCGGCTTGCACCGCCACCCACAAGGCACCGGTCACGCCGCCCGCCGGGCCGGACATGAGCAGGTTCACCGGATACTCGGCCGCCGAACTCGCCGAAGCGAGACCGCCGTCCGAGCGCAGGATGTGCAGCTTCACGTTCTTTGCTGCTTGCGCGAGTTTCGCTTGCAGGTTCTTCACGTAACGGTCGACGCGCGGGCGCACGTAGGAGTTGGCGACCGTCGTGACGGTGCGCTCGTATTCCTGCATCTCGGGGACGACTTCCGAAGAAATCGACACCGGCGTACCCGGCAGCTCTTCGCGCGCGATGTCGCGCACGCGACGCTCGTGCTTGTCGTTGGCGAAGGAGTTGATCAAAGAAACCGTCAGGGCTTCGATGTTCTTCGCCTTCAGCGCGCGCAGATCGGCGCGCAACTGCTTTTCGTCGAGCGCACGCACCACTTCGCCTTTGGCGCTGACACGCTCGTCGGCTTCGATGGTGCACGCGAGCGGCGCCATCGGCAGCGACTTGTTGTAGATGATCCAGCCACCGAGACCGCCGGGCACGAACGAGCGCGCGATCTGCAGCACTTGCCTGTAGCCCTTGGTGGTGACTAGACCGACGCGCGCACCGGTGCCCGTGAGCACGGTGTTGGTCGCGACGGTCGTGCCGTGCATGACGTGGTCGATCGCGGTGGGGCTGATGCCCGCGCGCTCGCACACTTTGTTGAGGCCGTTCAACACGCCGATCGATTGATCGGCAGGCGTCGAGGGCACTTTGGCGGACCAGGTCTGGCCCGTTTTTTCATTGACTAGCAGCAGGTCCGTGAACGTGCCGCCGACATCTACACCCAGTCGATATGACATGCGCCCCCCTTGGGCTCGCTATGTGTGGAGGAAAGAGCTTCCGAGTATCCGACCTAGCCCGCGATCACGCAATGCATCGCGTACGGGTCGACCATGGTCATCGTCGATAGAACCTCACGCCGCCCGCGGCGCGGGCTTCGGGAATCCGCCCGCCTTGACGAGCATGCTCGGCACCGGACGCCCGAGCGCGCCTTGCAACCATTCGCTGGTGGCGATCAGGGCATCGAGGTCGATCCCGGTGCGTATTCCCATGCGTTCAAGCATGAAAACCAGATCTTCCGTCGGGATGTTGCCGGTTGCCGCCGGTGCAAACGGGCAGCCGCCGATGCCGCCCGCGCTCGCATCGAGCGCCGAGACGCCCGCCTCGACCGCCGCGTAGGCATTGGCGAGGCCGGTGTTGCGGGTGTTGTGGAAATGCGCGCGGATCTTCATGCCGGGCAGCGCGGCGCGCGCGCGACCGATGATTTCGGTGACCTGCGACGGTACGCCGACGCCGATCGTGTCGGCGAAAGCGATTTCGCTGGGATTGCCCTCGGCGACCCGCTTGGCGACCTCGATCACGCGATCAACCGGGATTTCGCCCTCGAACGGGCAACCGAACGCGGCCGACACGGTGACTTGCGGCCGAACGCCGGCGGCGTGAGCCTGCTTGGCGATCTCTAGCCAGGCATCGATGGACTCGAGCGTGCCGACGCCCTGGTTGCGGCGATTGAAGGTGTCACTCGCCACCACGGCCATGCCGATTTCGTTGCAACCTGCGGCGACCGCGCGCTCGAAGCCCTTCAGGTTGAGCACGAGCCCGACGTACCAGACGTCGGAGCGCTTTTTGAGCCCCGCGAGCACCTGCTCGGCATCGGCCATCTGCGGCACTTTTTTCGGGTTCACGAAGCTCGTCACCTCGAGGCGCCGCAAGCCGGCGGCGACGAGACGCTCGATGAATTCGACTTTGGTGGCCGTGGGCATGACGCCTGGTTCGCTCTGCAGCCCATCACGCGGCCCGACTTCGACGATTTCGACTTGGCGAGTCATCATTGCTCCGTGGAGAGTGCTCCCGTTGAATCGGGAGTGCGTCGATTCTAGCAACGCCGGCACTTGTACGGACAATCCGGCCGCAGGGTTTCGCGTTGCTTGACCCACTCGCAGGCGATGGGTACAAGAGCGCCTCTTCATCGCTCCAACCGTTTTGCAGAGGACGATCCATGGTTGCCGATTCGAAATTCAAGCACGGCCCGCTTTCCGACTTGCGCGTCATCGAAATGGGGACCCTGCTCGCAGGCCCGTTTTGCGGCCAGTTGCTCGGCGACATGGGCGCCGAGGTCATCAAGATCGAGCCGCCGGGCCAAGGCGATCCGCTGCGCGTCTGGGGGCGGCAGAAAGCCGGCGAGCCGTCGTTGTGGTGGCCGGTGGTCGCCCGCAACAAAAAGGCGATCACGCTCGACATGCGTCAAGCGGAAGGTCAGAACATTCTCAAGGAGTTAGTGAGCAAAGCTGATTTTCTACTTGAGAATTTCCGCCCCGGCACCATGGAAAAATGGGGCTGCGGTTATGAAGAACTGCAGAAGATCAATCCGCGCCTGATCATGATCCGGGTGTCCGGATACGGTCAGACCGGTCCCTATTCGCACCGCGCCGGCTTCGGCGCCATCGGCGAGGCCATGGGCGGCATGCGCTATGTGGTCGGCGACCCCTCCACCCCGCCCTCGCGCATGGGCATCAGCATCGGTGACGAACTCGCGGCGACCTTCGCGTGTCTCGGTGCGCTGTCGGCGCTGCACTATCGCGAGAAGACCGGCCGCGGCCAGGTGGTCGATTCGGCGCTCTACGAAGCCGTGCTCAACATGATGGAATCGCTGATCACCGAGTACGACAAGACCGGTTACATCCGCGAGCGCACCGGCGCCATCCTGCCGAACGTCGCACCGTCGAACGTCTACAAGACCAAAGACGGGCTGGTGCTGATCGCGGCGAACCAGGACACGGTCTTCGGTCGCCTGTGCGATGCGATGGGCCAACAGTCGTGGCCGACCGATGAGCGCTTCGTGAACCATCAGGCGCGCGGCAGCAATCAAAAATTGCTCGACGGTCTGATCGAAGCCTGGACGCAAACCCTGTCGACCAAAGACGTGCTCGATCTCATGGACAAGAACGGCGTGCCGGCCGGCTTGATCTACCGCGCGCCCGACATGCTGGACGATCCGCACTTCAAGGCGCGCGACGCCATCGTCACCACCAAGCATCCGTATTTCGGCGATCTCAAGATGCAGAACGTCGCGCCGAAACTCTCCGAGACCCCGGGCGGAATCCGCAGCTCGGCGCCCACGGAACTCGGCGAGCACAACGCCGAGGTCTACCAGCAGTTGCTCGGCTTCGACGCCGCGCGCATGGCGGCGCTGCGCGCAGCCAAGGTCATCTGAGGCCCGTCATGAACGAATCTTTGTCCGAGAATTATGCACGCGGCGGATTCAACCGTTCGCTCTCGCCGGGCGCACGTCCGGCGCTGCTGGTGATCGATTTCGTAAAGGCATACCTGGAAAAATCTTCGCCGCTCTACGCCGGCGTGGAACAGGCGCGTGCCGACTGCCAAACGTTGCTCGAAGCGTCGCGCAACGCCGGCATCCCGATCGTGCACACCAACGTCGTGTATCAAAAAGGCGGCCGCGACGGCGGCGTGTTCTTCCGCAAAGTCCCGGCGCTCGGCTGCTTCGAAGCCGGCGCACACCCCGAACTGGCCGCTTTCGCCGAGGGCCTCGAGCCGCGCGCCGGTGAAACGGTGATCTCGAAGCAATATGCGAGCGCATTTTTCGCAACGTCGCTCGCCTCGACGCTCACGGCGCTTGGCGTCGACACGGTGCTGATCGCCGGCCTCTCGACCAGCGGTTGCGTGCGCGCGAGTGCGGTCGATTGTTGCCAGCACGGGTTCATCCCGGTGGTGGTGCGCGAGGCCGTCGGGGATCGCGCGCCGGGTCCGCACGAGGCGAATCTGTTCGATTTGCAGGCCAAGTACGCCGAGGTCAAAAGTCTCGCCGATGTGCTCGGCTATCTGTCGGCGCTGCCGGCATCGCGTTGAAGGAGTCCTCCATGTCGCGTCTCGGCCCCATCGCCTGCGTCACCGTCGCCACGCCCGACGTGCAGCGCATGATCGACGCCTATCATCTCTATCTCGGTTACCAAGTCGTCGATCACGGACGCCTGACGGCGGCGCAGGCACAGGTGTGGGCCTTGCCCGGACTCACGGGGCGGCGCTACGCGATGATGTTGCCCGGCGGCGAAGGCAATACCTTTTTCCGGTTCGTCGAGAGCAAGCCGGCGCACGACTACGTCGCCTTCCGTCACATGGGCTGGAACGCGGCCGAACTCATGGTGCAGGACACCGATGCGATCGCCGCGCGTCTCGAGAATTCGCCGTTTCGCATCATCGGCCCGCCCGCCGATCTGTCGTTCTCCGACAAGATCCGCGCGATGCAGGCGCTCGGCCCGGCGGAAGAGTCGATCTATCTGACGTCCTTCAAAGAAAAGCTGCCGGAATTCGACACGCCCGATGCGAAGCATTTCGTGGATCGCACCTTCATCGTGATCCTCGGCGGGCCGTCGGTCGCCATCATCAACGAGTTCTATCATCGTCACTTCGGTGTGGCGATCGCCCCGGTGATCCCGGCGGTGATCTCGGTGCTCTCGAATGCGCAGGGTCTGCCGAGCGAGACCCAACACGATCTGGCGGCGCTCGCGCTCAGCGGCCAGTCGTACATCGAAGCGGACACCATGCCGACCAGCACCCTGCCCCGCACCGCACGCGCAGGCGAACTGCCGCCGGCGATCGCGATGGTGAGTTTCGGCGTCGACAAGTTGCCGGAAACGCTCGAATACCTCTCGCCGCCGCAGACTCTGCCCGCGGCGCCGTATCATGGGCGCCGCGCCGCGGTCTGCGTCGGCCCCGCCGGCGAACTCGTCGAGTTGATCGAGCGCGGTCAATGAGGTTGCCATGAGCGAGATGAGCAAACCGCCGGAGTTTCCCAAGGGCCACCGGCCGCAGGTCTTCGACGACCCGTCCATCGACCAATTGCACGACGCCTGGTTGGCGCTCGCCACCGAGCTGGCCGTCGCGTTCGAGCGGATCGATACGCTCGAGCGCTTGCTCGAACAACGCCTCGGCGTTGCGCGCGAGCAGATCGAGGGCTACGTGGCCGACGAAGCGGTCGCCGCCGATCGAGCGCGACGACGTGCCGATCTTGCGCATCGATTGCTGCGACCGTTTCGCGAGTTTCGCGAAGCGGCCATCGCGCGTGCCGAACAGCACGCGCCCGATCCCGAACCCTGAACGTCAACCCCCTATCGTTGGAGTGAACTGCGATGCAGGATTTCAAGCAACACGCGATGCTGCCGGCGACGACGCACGACGAGCAGGCGCGACAAGACTTCGTCGGCGCGTTTCGCGGCCATCTGTCCGGGCGCTTGATGCCCGGCACTTATCAGGTGTTCGCTTCGCGCGTCGAGCCCGCGTTCAAGGCGAAGCATGGCCGTGCGCCCGCCGATCAGGAAGAAGTCCGCAAGGTGATGACGCAGGATTCCTTCTACCAATTCTGGAGTGCGATGCAGCGCCGCAGCCAGGAGATGTTGTGGGAGTCGGTGATCGACCCCACCGAGCGGCAACTGCCGGAGCTCATCGAACGCGCGCGTAAACTCTCGCGCAAAAATCGCGGCACCTTGCGGCTCGACCCCGAGCTGGAGATCCCGCGCTACCACCGCGCCGCCGACATCCACCTGCAGCCGGGCGGATATCACACCGACTTCACCGCCGACGACGTCGCCGCCGGCGTGGTCTACGACAAAGGCATCAACCTGTACATGGGCGGCGCACTCGGCGCCGAGAACGATCTGACCGGCAACACGCTGCTCGCCTACCTGCGCGAAAAACATCCGGACTTCAAACCCAAGCGCATCCTCGACGTCGGTTGTGCGATCGGCAATTCGACGCTCGTCTGGGCGCGCGCATTCCCGAAAGCCAAAGTGCACGGCATCGACGTCGGCGCGCCGGTGCTGCGTTATGCGCATGCGCGCGCGGCCGCACTCGGGGTCGACGTCGACTTCAGCCAGCAGAACGGCGAGCACACCGATTTTCCCGACGGCGCGTTCGATCTCGTGCTCTCGCACATCACGCTGCACGAGACCTCGCGCTCGGCCTTGCCGCGCATCCTCGGCGAATGTCGTCGCTTGCTGCGTCCCGGCGGCTTGATGCTGCATCTGGAGATTCCGCGCGGCCGTACGCCCATGGAAAAGTTCATGCACAACTGGGAGGCGTACAACAACAACGAAACCTTCGCGCGGTTCATGACCGACATCGATCTCGTCGCCGAATCGGTCAAAGGCGGCTTTGCCGCAGCGGATGTCCAAATCGATCAATTCGCACCCAAGCTGGATGTTTCGCAGATGAATTACACCGAGCACTTCTTCTGGAAAATCCTCGCCGGGTGGAAGCGCTGATGGCCGCGCGCAAAGGCAAGCGGTCCGCTGCGAAGGCCCGCGCGACCCCGTCGCGATCCGCCAAGGCCCGCACGAAAAAGCCGCGCGCGTCGAAGCGAGCTGCTGCGCCGTCGAGCGCACCGCCGGTGCAGGTCGCGCGCATCGCCAAGGGCAAGAAGCCGCTCTACTTCAGTGACCCGGCGATCGACAAATTGTTGTGGATGACGCTGACGCTCATGGAAGAGTTGTCGGTGACGCGTGATCGTCTCGATGCCGTGGAGCGCCTGCTCGATCGCAAGCGCGTGCTGCGACGCGCCGACGTCGAGGGTTACGTTCCTGATCCGAAAGCCCAGCTCGAGCGCAACGCCCGTCGCGGCGCTTACGTCGATCGAATGATGCGTGCCGCGCAGGCGGAAATCGCCGAAACCACGGCCTCGGGCAACTCCAAAGTCGACGATGAGGCCTTGGCAGCCGTCAGCAGTTGACAGACACGTCCAGTTCTCAAAAGATGGCCGACAAGACACCGTTGCAACGGTGCAATGAACTTAACGGGGGTCGATATGGAAAGCGCAGGGTTCAAAAAATATTATCAGGCACCGGTGCCCGCGATCATCGCGGTGCTCATCGTGTACTTCTGGCAAGGCATGGGCCATTTCGTGATGTACATGATGCAGCACGTATGGTTTCCGGGTCGCGACCTGATCGCCGCCTTCGTGATCGGCGTGATCGGCGCCGTGATGATCTGGATGGGTCGCGATGCCAGCGAGAACAAGGCGACGTTGCTGGGTTTCGCCGGCGGCAGCCTCGTATGGCTGTCGTGGATCGAGTTCAGTTTCGTCTGGGTCGCACGCGAACTGCAGGTCGAACCGGCGCTGTGGGGCGCAAAGCCCACGCTGCCCGAGTATCGCGTGATGCTCTCGTCGATCGGCGTGATGTTTGCCACGCTGTTGTTTTTCTTCTTCAATCGCGACACGCGCTGCAACGCGTTCATGTGGTTGCATCGCAACCTCGGCTTGAAGGTCGGTGAAAAGGTCTCGGGCCAGGCTCGCAACGTCGCCTCCATCGTCGCGATGGAAACCATCTACGTCACCTGGTTTTTCTACATGTACCTGCTCGTGATCTACAACCCGCTGTTGTTCGGGACCGATCACTGGGTGACGTTCGCGTCCTGTGCCTTCTTCGGCATCTGGGCCGCCTATCTCGTGCAGCGCCTGTGGTGGTTCCAGCGCATGGCGCCGGCGCTGCGCTACGCAATACCCACCGCGATCATCGCCTGGAACGTGAACGAGATTCTCGAGAAGTGGGGTCACATCAACGAGATCTGGGTCATGCCCCAGAAATATGCGCTCGAGATCGCCCTCGTCGCCGCAGCACTCGTACTGGTGGTCGTGCTCGCCATCGTGAGCCCCGCCCGACGCATCGTCGACCGCGCGCAATGACACCGCGCCAGCGCCCTTCGCGGGGCGCGGGTAGGCCAATGAAAACGGCCGTGCCGGGTCCACCCCTGCACGGCCGTTGTTCGTTACGGGACAGGTCCGTCGTTTATTTCGCGCGTTGTGCCCAGAGACGTGCCAGACGCAGCTGGGTGTCGTCCCCCTTCACGGCGCCGAAACTCGCGGCCGCCGCGGCTTTGTCGCCGGCGCGCAGTTGCGCGATGCCGAGCGTGAGTTGCGCTTCCGCATCCGTCACTCGCTTAAGACTGCCTTTGCCGATACCGCGCTGGATGGCGGCCACCGCTTGCGGGAACTGGCCGTAGCTCAGGTAGGCAAGCCCGAGCTTCACGTCCGGGTCGCCGGTTTTGGCGGCAGCAATGTCCTTTTCCTGCTTGGCGAGCGTCGCGCGATCGGCCGCGGACTGCGTCTTCGCGGTGGCGAGGATCGCCTGTGCCGTCGACTTGTCGCGATCACTCGAGATCACGCCACCGGCGATGCCCGATTCGAGCACGGCTTGCGCTTCACCCGGCAGACCCTGCGTCATGGCCAGTTGCGCCATCTCGGTGTAATCGTCGCCGCGCCGCATGGCGCCGACTTCAAACGACAAACGGTAGATGTTGAGCAACGCTTTTTCGGAGCTCGCGTTGGCGCGCAACATCAGCGTCATCAAATTGTTCCAGATGTCCGGCTTGGGATAGTGCGTCGCCGCGAGTTCGAGCGCACGCACCGTGCAGGCGTCGTCGCCGAGCTTGATGCAGGAGCTCAGATACAACTGGATGGCGTTCTCGCGCGGCACCGCGCCCTTCTGGGCGAGCCCGCCGAGCCAAGCCACCAGAAAGTCGTGCGCGCCTTTGTAGTCGTTCTGCAGGTAGAACGCCTGCGCCGTGAACAGGTAGACGTCGTCATCGGCGACGCCCTCGGCCACGGAACGCTTGCCGAATTCGACGGCCTTCGCGTAATTCTTGCCCTGGTAATAGATCTGCATCAGCCCCTTGAGCAGGCTGATCTTGCGCGCCGGATCGACGAACTGCGAGTTGAGCACCATCTCGAATGAAGTCGCGGCCGTCGCCGAATCGCCGACTCGCAAGGCGCAAAAGCCGAGCAAATCGTTGATCGCGTATTCATCGTACGGCGTCTTCTCGGCGAACGCGTTGGCGGTTTGCGCGTTCGTGACGCACTCCGCCCACTTCTCGCCTTTGATGGCCGTCTGCGCGGCGATCAACGACTTGATCACCTGCTTGCTGATCGGCGGCGGCTTGTTCGCGTCTTTGCTCGCGTCCTTTTTCGCGTCGGCGGCGTAACCGGCGGCGCTCGCCATGGCCATGGCGACGGTCGCGGCGATCAGGGGCAGATGTTTGCGCTGCATGTCGAACTCCCGGCGATGGTCGTAAGGGTCAGCGGGCGCGGAACGCCCAGAGCTTCGCGAGACGCTGTTGCGCTTCGTCGCCTTTGACGGCCTTGAAGGTGTTCGCGGCGTCGGCTTTCGCGCCAGACTTCAGCAGCGCGATACCGAGTGTCGTCTGTGCCGCCGCGGCGTTGGCCACGTTGCCTTTGGCGAGGCCGCGCTTGATGGCCGTGACGGCTTGCGCGTACTGCCCGGCGCCGAGGTACGACTCGCCCACGAGCACGTCAGCGTCGCCTTTCGCGCCCGCTGCCGCTGCACGATCCGCTTGCGCGAGACCCGCTTTCTCGGTCGCCGCCTTGGTCTTCGCGGCGTTCAGCAAGCGCGTGTTGCGGTCGATGTCGCGCTGCTCGGTGAACACCTTGCGCGCGAACCCCGACTCGAGCGCGGCCTGCGCTTCGCTCGGCAGCCCCTGCTCGATGGCCAACTGCGCCATTTCCGCGTAGTCGTCGCCGCGGCGCATGGAGCCGACGTCGACGGCAAGACGGAAGACGTTCAATTTGGTCTTGTCGTCACCGCCTTCGCGGAACATCGAACGCATCAGGTTTTGCCAGTACTCGGGCTTCGGGTAGAAGGTGACGAGCTTCTCGAAGGTGCGCGTGGTGCAAGGTTCGTCTTTGACCTTGATGCACGAATCGAGGTTGATCTGCAGCAGACTCTCGCGCGGCTGCTGACCGCGCTTCTCTTGCGCGGCGATCCATTCGGCGGTGAAGGCCTTGGTCGCCTTGTAATCGCCCTTCTGGTAGTACGACTGCGCGAGCAGAGTCTGCATGTCGTTGTCGATGCTGCCGGCCTTGGCGGCTTTGTTGCCGATGTCGATGGCTTTGTCGTACGCCTTGAGCGTGTAGTTGATCTGCATCAGCGTCTTCAGGCGGGCGCCCTGTTGCGCCGCAGGCAGATACTCGCTGTTGCCGCTGGCTTCGAGCGCGCGTGCGGCGGTGGCGTAATCGCCCGAGCCCGCGGCACACGCACCGAGCAGTTCGTTGATGATGAAGGTGTCATAGTCGGTCTTGCCGGCCGCACCTTCGGCGGTGTGCAACTGCGAGATGCACTCGGCCCATTTTTTGCCTTTCGAGGCCGCCTGCGCCGCCTGCAAAGACTTCGCGACGCCTTTGCTGACCGTGCGGCCTTCCGCCTGCGCCGTCACGCCGACCACCGTCATCGCGGCGATCGCCGCACCCAACATCCAGCTCTTCATGCTCATCCCTTTGGTCCTCACATGAAAAAACGGGGGCCACCGTGGACCCCCGTCACATTCTGCCCTACCCCAGGATCAGTCCTGGAATTCGGCCACGTTCACGAAACCGATTTTCTTCATGCGGTTGCGTTGCGCCGACGCCAGAACTTTGGCGACGGTGTCGTAACGCGCGCGCTTGTCGGGGCGCAGATGCAGCTCGGGTTGCGGCTCCTTCTGCGCTTCCTGGCGGAAATACTTTTCGACGGTGTCGAGACTGGAAACCGGCGAACCGTTCCAGACGATCGTGCCGTCGAAGTCGATTTCGATGTCGATGACTTCCGGTCGCACTGGCGGCGGAGGCGCATCCGACGGACGCGGCATGTCGAGTTTCACCGCGTGCGTCATCACCGGGATGGTGATGATGAACATGATGAGCAGCACCAGCATGACGTCGATGAGCGGCGTCGTGTTGATGTCGCACATCGAATCGTCGTCACCACCCGTACCTACGTTCATTCCCATGAGGGTATCTCCAGTGACTCAGCGCGAACCGCGGATGCCGCGGTCGGGCTCGGTGATGAAGCCGACTTTGACGACACCGCCACGCTGGATCGCGTACAGAACGCGACCCACGTCTTCGTAACGCGCGTTGCTGTCGCCGCGAATGTGAATCTCGGGTTGCGGGTCTTTGACGGCCTCGGCTTTGACCCGTTCAAGCAATTCATTGCGATCGGCGACGGCGCCGTTGTTCCAGTAGATGTTGCCTTGAGCGTCCACCGCCACAGTGATGTTCTCAGGCTTCGTCTGGGTCGCAATGTTCGCTGCCTTGGGCAACGACACTTTCACGGTCTTGGTGATCACGGGGATCGTGATCAGGAAGATGATCAACAACACCAGCATGACGTCGACGAGCGGCGTCGTATTGATGGTCGACATCGGGGCGTCTTCGCCACCTGCAGATCCGACACTCATCGCCATTGCGATTTACCTCGTCAGGTCTCGGAGTCGGGCGGAGTGCCGTGCAGCACTCCGCCCTGCCACCGATACGTTGGGGTCGATTACTTCTTGGCCGCGGCCGGGGCGCTGGCCGCCGGATTCGCGACGCGCGCGCCGCTCACGAGGTACGCGTGCAGGTCGGCCGTGAAGGCGTTGAGACCTTCTTGCACCGCCTTGTTGCGACCGAGGAGCCAGTTGTAGCCCATGACCGCCGGCACCGCGACCGCGAGACCGATGGCCGTCATGATGAGCGCTTCACCGACGGGGCCGGCGACCTTGTCGATGCTCGCCTGGCCGGACACGCCGATCGACACGAGGGCGTGATAGATGCCCCACACCGTGCCGAACAGACCGACGAACGGGGCGGTCGAGCCGACGGTCGCGAGGACCGACAAGCCGGACTGCAAGCTGCGGTTGACGCCGTCGACCGAACGCTGCAACGACATGGTGATCCACTCGTTGAGTTCGATGCGATCGGTCAAGCGACCTTCGTGGTGCTGCGACGCGCGCAGACCATCTTCGGCGATGAAGCGGAAGGCGTCGCCCTTCGGCAGGCGCTCGACGGCTTCTTTGATCGAGCCCGAGGTCCAGAACTTCTGCTCGGTGCTCTTGGCCGCCGCGAGCAGCTTACGCTGGTCGAGCAGCTTCATGATGATGACGTACCAGGAGTACAACGACATCACCACGAGGATGACGAGCGTGCCCTTGGCGACGAAGTCTCCTTGCGCCCAAAGGGCACCGAGACCATACGGGTTGTCTACGACGGCGGTGGCTTGATTTTCCATGGTTTCCTCTGCTTTGAACGGGTACGAGACCTGCGTCTCGCGCCCATGAAACGGATGACGTAAAGGGTTGGATCAGTCGGTCAACTTGAAACGAACATTGAATTGCGAGCACATGACAGCCGGTTTGCCGTCTTCAGTGCCCGCCGTCCAACGCGCACGCTTGGCCCACTTGAGCGCGGCCTCGTCGAGCGAGCCGTTGCCCGAGGAGTTGGTGACGGTGGGTTCGCCTTCGGTCTTGCCGTCGGCGGCGACGCAAGCGCGCACCGTCGTGACGCCCTGCACTTCCGCACGGCGCGCAGCCGGCGGATAGAAGTCGTCGGTCGGCGGCGAGCGACGCACGTCGAGTTTCGGCGCGACGCGCACCGGCTGGCGAGCCTGCACCGGCGGCGGCGGCGCGACCGGACGGTCGGTGACGTCGGAGATCGCGGTCGTGTTCGATTCCATCGGGATGTCGATGGAGACGTCGGGCGGGGGCACCTGCACCGGCGGACGCTCCATCTGCGGCGGCGGCGGCGGCGGCGGTTTGTCTTCCTGCTTCGCCTCTTCGATGAGGTCGGTCACGAGCGGCGGCGCGATCACTTCCACGACTTTGCGTGCGAGGCCGTTGACCAACCCGTACACGAGCAGGACGTGGAAAGCGAGGATACCGGCGAGGACCGCCGATCGACGTGAGCTGTTTTGTGGTACGTAGGCGGCCATGTTCTCTCGTGGTCGCAAAGCAGTGGTTGGCGCGACGGTTGCGGAAACTAACCCGCATTGTGTGACGCGCGCAACCTCCAACTTCGAATGCCCTTGAGCATCCGAAGACCCTTCACTCGAATCGGAACCGCAAGGCCGAAGCCCGTCGCGGCGCGTGAGTGCGACCGAGGACCGCAACCGGTGCTGCTTGTGCAGTGCGACCGGCAACGACCCCCGTCGTTGCGCAACGCGTCGTAAAACGCGTTGCGACGGACCAACTCTATACGGCCACGCATACCGTGACAACCATGTGGCGTCAGTCCGTTACCGCACCTTCGGAAGCGCTGCTGACAAGGCGCGCGAACTTGGCAAGCACACCGGTTGTAGTGTAGGGCTTCGGGGCGCGCCACTTGGCCTTGCGGGCGCGCATTTCGGCAGCGCTCACTGCAACTTCGATGCGACGCTTGACGGCGTCGATGGTGAGACGATCGCCGTTGCGCAGCATGGCGAGCGGACCGCCGAGCGCGGCTTCCGGCGCGATGTGTCCGACGACGAAACCGTGACTGCCGCCCGAGAAGCGTCCGTCGGTAATCAGTGCAACTTGATCGCCGAGACCGCGTCCCATGATCGCGCCGGTCGGGCTCAACATCTCGCGCATGCCGGGACCGCCGCGCGGCCCCTCGTAACGGATCACCACCACGTCCCCCGCCTTCACCTTGCCGTCGAGGATCGCGCGGGTCGCGGCTTCCTCACCGTCGAACACGCGCGCGCGGCCGGTGAACGCGAGCCCTTCTTTGCCGGTGATCTTGGCGACCGCGCCCTCGGGCGCGACGTTGCCGTACAGCACCACGAGATGACTGTCTTTTTTGATGGGATCGTCGAAGCCGTGCACGATGGACTGCCCGATCGGGTAATCCTTCACGCCGCGCAAATTCTCGGCGATCGTCTTGCCGGTGACGGTCAGGCAATCGCCGTGCAAAAGTCCACGGTCGAGCAACCTCTTCATGAGTGGCTGGATGCCGCCGATGGCAATCAATTCGGACATCGAATAGCGGCCGCTCGGACGCACGTCGGCGAGCACGGGCACGCGCTTGCCGATGCGCGTGAAATCGTCGAGGGTCAATTTCACGCCGGCCGCCCGTGCGATCGCCAGCAAGTGCAGTACTGCGTTGGTCGAGCCTGCGAGGGCGATCGTGACCGTGATCGCATTCTCGAACGCCTTGCGCGTGAGGATGTCGCGCGGCCGAATGCCGGCCTGCACGAGTCGCACGACCGCTTCGCCGGCGCGCCGGCAATCGTCGAGTTTGCGGTCACCGACGGCCTCTTGCGCCGAGCTGTCCGGCAACGAGAGACCGAGCGCTTCGATGGCCGAGGCCATGGTGTTCGCGGTGTACATGCCGCCGCAACTGCCGGGGCCCGGGATGGCCGTGCGCTCGACATCGAGCAGCTCGGCATCGGAGACCTTGCCGGCCGCGTGGCCGCCGACCGCCTCGAACACCGAGACGATGTCGCGACGCTTCGCGCCGGTGCGGATGGTGCCGCCATACACGAACACGGCCGGACGATCGAGACGCGCCATCGCGATCGCGCAAGCGGGCATGTTTTTGTCGCAGCCGCCGATGGCGACGAAGCCGTCGAATCCTTCGGCGCCGACTACCGTTTCGATCGAATCGGCGATCACCTCGCGCGATACGAGCGAATAGCGCATGCCGGGCGAGCCCATCGAGATGCCGTCGGAGACCGTGATGGTGTTGAACAGCACGCCTTTGCCGCCGGCGGCATTCGCGCCGCGTTCGGCCTCGGCCGCGAGCGTGTTGATGTGCATGTTGCAGGGCGTGAGGTTCGCCCACGTCGATGCGATGCCGATTTGCGGCTTCTTGAAATCCGCGTCTTTGAAGCCGACCGCGCGCAGCATCGCCCGCGAGGGGGTCTGCTTGGCGCCGTCGACCACCAGACTCGAATAGCGGCGCGGGTCGAGCGCCTTCGTGCGCGAGCGGGCGGACTTGGATTTGGATTTGGCCATGACGAGAACCTTCCTTGAAGAAATCCGGTGATCGGGTTGCGTGGCGCGTCAGCCGAAACGCGCCCGCACGAGTTCGAGCGCGAGCCGCACGCACTGCGGCTCGCCGCCGACCGGGCGCCCCGGCCGCTCGCGCGCGTTCCAGCCATAGATATCGAAGTGCAACCAGTGCGGCGCGCGGGTGACGAACCGCCGCAGGAACAAGGCGCCGTAGATGGCGCCGGCGAACGCGTTGGGCGCTACGTTGGCCAGATCGGCGTTGCGACTCGAGAGATCGTCGTCGTACGCCTCCCACAGCGGCAGCGGCCAGACCGGGTCGCAAAGCGCGACGCCGATCGCCTGGGCCTCGGCGAGCAGCGCGGGATCGTTGCCGAACATCGCCGGCAGCTCGGGCCCGAGCGCAACGCGCGCGGCGCCCGTCAGAGTCGCGAAATCGAGCAACAGGTCCGGCGTGCCGGCATCGGCTTCGGTGAGCGCATCGGCCAGGACGAGCCGGCCCTCGGCATCGGTGTTGCCGACCTCCACCGTCAGACCGCGTCGCGAACGCAACACGTCGCCCGGGCGGTAGGCCGCCCCGCCGACCGCGTTCTCGACGGCCGGGATCAGCAGCCGCAGGCGTACCGGCGCACGGCGCTGCATCAGGTGCTGCGCCACCGCGATCGCCACCGCGGCGCCAGCCATGTCTTTTTTCATCAACAACATCGCGGCCGAGGACTTGATGTCGAGGCCGCCGGAATCGAAGCACACCCCCTTGCCCACCAGAGTCACCTTCGGATGGTTCGGGTCACCCCACTGCAAATCGAGCAGGCGCGGGGCGCGCGGACTCGCTTTGCCGACGGCATGGATCAGCGGGTAATTCGCGGCGAGCAGCGCGTCGCCGGTGATGCACGCCAGTTGCGCGCCGTGGTCGGTGGCCAGCCGCGCGACGCGCTCGCCGAGTTCCGCCGGGCCGAGATCGTTGGCCGGTGCGTTGATGAGCTCGCGCGCGAGCTGCAGAGCCCGTACTTCGGCGATCAAGCTTTCGCGATCGACGCCGTTCGGCAGTCGCAAGCGCGCGCGTCGCTGGGTGTGGTTCGAGGGCTTGTCGGCGCGCAGGCCGCCGTAGAGCCACCCCAGGGCGGCGCGCCGTTGGGCGTCCGCCGGCAGATCGGTGGCGAGTCGATAGTCGCCCGGCGGCAGGCGATCGACCAAGCCGGCGGTGTGCCAGAGGTTGAGGCCTGACCAGTCGACGAGTTTGCCGACGCCCCACAGCACCCCGCCGATGCCGCCTTGATCGCTCGGCAATACGAGCGCGCGATGGCGTTCGGCGGTGAACTCATGCTCCGCGACCCAGCGCGCGAGCGCGCCGGGGTGGGCGTCGCGCCAGGCGGCGACGTCCGAGTCCCGCAATACCCAGAGCGGATGGGTGGCAAGGGCCGTATCGCAGAGCAAATCTTCGATGTCCACGCGTCGAATGTTACCGCGAAAACCCGCGTGAAATTCGCGGCGCGCGTCGAGTTCGGGTTTGACACGCACGCCCTGCGGCGCGAAAATGCCCGCATGATTCGTAACGGCAAGTCCTCGAGCACGTTTGCTGCGGCGCCCTCGGCCGCGGCTTCGCCTTTGCTCGGACTTACGCTACTCCTTCGGGAGAGCGGCCGGTGCGGGTCGCTCGTCGGGGCCTGACGCGTACAGCAGAGCGCCCTCCGTCGAGCGGAGATCAACAAAACCCCGCACCGGCTCAGGCCGATGCGGGGTTTTTTTTCGCAAAGTAAACCGGGAGTTCCGTGATGAAGCTTTATTCTCAAAAGGACGTCGACAAGAAGGCCTTGAAGGGTGCGCGAATCTGCGTGCTCGGTTACGGCAGCCAAGGGCGTGCGCATGCGCTGAACCTGAAGGACAGCGGCTATGACGTCACCATCGGCGTTCGCAAGGGCGACAGCTTCAAGAAGGCCAAGAAGGACGGTCTCAAAGTCGACCTCCCCGCCAAGGCCGTGGTCGACGCGGACCTCGTCGCGATGCTCGCGCCGGACCTTGCGCAGAAGTCGCTTTACCAGGAAGTGGCCGGCAACCTTAAGAAAGGCGCGACCTTGCTGTTCGCGCACGGCTTCAACATCCACTTCAAGCAGATCAAGCCCCGCAAGGACCTCGATGTCGTGCTGATCGCGCCGAAGGGTCCGGGCGATCTCGTGCGTCGTCAATATCAGCAAGGCCGCGGCGTGCCGAGCCTGCTCGCCGTCTATCAGGACGCATCCAAAAAAGCCTTTGCGAAGGCGCTGTCGTATGCCGATGGCATCGGCGGCACCCGCGGCGGCGTGCTGAAGACCACCTTCGCCGAAGAAACCGAGACGGATCTGTTCGGCGAACAGGCCGTGCTCTGCGGCGGCGCGACCGAACTCGTCGTCAAAGGCTTCGAAACCTTGGTCGAAGCCGGTTACCAGCCGGAAGTCGCCTACTTCGAATGCATGCACGAACTGAAGCTGATCGTCGATCTGCTGCACGAAGGCGGCATCTGGAAGATGCACAAGTTCATCAGCGAAACGGCGAAGTACGGTGATCTCACCCGCGGTCCGCGCGTCGTCAACGCCAAGACCAAGGCCGAGATGCGCAAGATTCTCAAAGAAATCCAGACCGGCAAGTTCGCTCGCCAGTGGATCAACGAGAACGCCAAGGGTCGCAAGAAGTACGACAAGATGTTGAAGACCGACTTGAACCGTCAGATCGAGCGCGTCGGCTACGCCCTGCGTGGCCGCATGCCCTGGCTCGATCAGGGACGCTGAGTCGGTCCCCTGCCCCACTCCCGCACAGGAGCTAGCCTCGCATGACCTCGAATGCCGATCAGGTATTGATCTTCGACACCACGCTGCGCGACGGCGAACAATCGCCCGGTTGCAGCATGACGCAGCTCGAAAAGCTACGCGTGGCGAAGGCCCTTGCCGAGCTCGGCGTCGATGTCATCGAGGCCGGGTTCCCGGCGGCGTCGCCCGGCGACTTTGACGCGGTGAACGCCGTGGCGCGCGAAGTGCAAGGGCCGATCATCTGCGGGCTCGCGCGCTGCAATCGCGGCGACATCGAAAAAGCCGCCAAGGCCTTGCGCGATGCGCCGCGACATCGGATCCACGTGTTCCTCGCCACGAGCGCGATCCATCGCGAATTCAAACTGAACATGGCGAAGGATGAAATCATCCGCACCGCCGTCGAAGGCGTGAAGATCGCGCGCGAGCTCTGCGAAGACATCGAGTTCTCGCCCGAGGACGCCTCGCGCACCGAACTCGAATTCCTCGCGCAAGTGGTCGAAGCGGCGATCGACGCCGGCGCAACGACCGTGAACATTCCCGATACGGTCGGTTATACGGTGCCGCACGAGTTCGCCGAGTTGTTCCGGTACCTGCGCAAGAACGTGCGCAACATCGACAAGGCGCGGCTGTCGGTGCACTGCCATGACGATCTCGGCATGGCGGTGGCGAACAGCTTGATGGCCGTGGTCGCCGGTGCGCGCCAGATCGAATGCACCATCAACGGCATCGGCGAGCGCGCCGGCAACTGCTCGCTCGAAGAAGTCGTGATGGCGATGCGCACGCGCGAAGCGTTCTTCAACGCGCGCACGGGCATCAACACCCAGCGCCTTTATCCGGTGTCGCGTCTCGTCTCGAGCATCACGGGCATGCCGATTCCGCGCAACAAGGCGGTGGTCGGCGAGAACGCCTTCGCGCACGAGTCCGGCATCCATCAGCACGGCATGCTCAAGAACGCCAGCACCTATGAAATCATGCGTCCGCAGGACGTCGGTTTGTCGCGTTCGAGTCTCGTGCTCGGCAAGCACAGCGGCCGGCACGCGCTGCGCGAGCGCATTCGCGAACTCGGCTTCGAAGTCGACGACACCGAATTCACCCGCGTGTTCGAAGAGTTCAAAGCCCTCGCCGACAAGAAAAAGGAATTGTTCGACGGCGACATCGAGGCCTTGGTGTTGCGCTCGGAAGGCACGAGCGTCGGGCCGTGGACACTCGCGGGCCTCGAAACCCAATCCGGAAACGGTGCGGGACGCGCCGTCGTTCGTCTCACCCACACCGACGGTCGCAACGTCGAGAGTCGCGGTGAAGGTGACGGTCCGGTCGACGCCGCCTTCAAAGCCATCGAGGCGGCGACGGGGCTGCAGCCGGTGCTGCGCAAGTTCGAGCTGCGCAGCTTGTCCGAGGGCGAAGATGCGCAAGGCGAGGCCATCGTCTACGTCGACCACAATTCGCGCAGCTACCGTGGCTCGAGTGCCACCACCGACATCGTCGAATCCGCCACGCGCGCGTTCCTCGAGGTCGTGAACCGTATCGAAATGTCGCAGAAGGCCCAAGCGGCCGCTTGAGGAAACAGTCAGCAATGTCCACGCCGAAGACCATGTTCGAAAAAGTCTGGGCGGCCCACGAGGTCGTACCGGAAACTCCCGACACCCCCGCCGTCATCTTCATCGATCTGCATCTCACCCACGAGGTCACCTCGCCGCAGGCGTTTGCGCTGCTCGGCAAGCACGGGCTCAAGGTGCGGCGCCCCGATCTCACCTTCGCGACCATGGACCACGCCACGCCGACGCGCACCGAACAAGTATTCGGCGGTGCGCCGATCACCATCGATTCGGCGGCCAAGCAAATTCGGCAACTCGAAGAGAACTGCGCCGCCTACGGCGTCGAGCTGCTCGGTCTGCAAGATGCGCGTCGCGGCATCGTGCACATCATCGGCCCCGAATTCGGTCTCACGCAGCCTGGCCACACCATCGTCTGCGGTGACAGTCACACCTCGACGCACGGGGCCTTCGGTGCCCTCGCCTTCGGCATCGGTACGACCGAAGTCGGTCACGTGTTCGCGACGCAATGCCTGCTGCAGAAAAAAGCGAAGACCTTCGAGATCGACGTGCGGGGACGACTGTCTGCGGGCGTGACGCCGAAGGATCTGATTCTGGCGATTATCGGCAAAGTCGGTGTCTCGGGCGGCACCGGTCACGTCTTCGAATATCGCGGCGAAGCGATCCGCGCGATGTCGATGGAACAGCGCATGAC
Source organism: Steroidobacteraceae bacterium (assembly GCA_017853555.1). GTDB lineage: Bacteria > Pseudomonadota > Gammaproteobacteria > Steroidobacterales > Steroidobacteraceae > UBA964. The sequence continues at coordinate 80,538 of JAFMJH010000008.1, read as the reverse complement.
GGTCTGCAACATGTCGATCGAAGCCGGCGCACGAGCCGGCATGATCGCGCCGGACGAGACGACGTTCGCGTATCTCGAAGGCAAGCCGCGCGCGCCGAAAGGCGCGGCCTGGACGGCGGCCCTCGAGCGCTGGAAGCTGTTGCCGACGGATGCGGGCGCGAAGTTCGATCGCAGCATCAGCATCGACGCCGCCGCACTCGAACCGATGATCACCTACGGCACCAACCCCGGCATGGTCGTGCCCATCAGCGGTCACATCCCCGATCGCAAAGGCGACCCGGTGTTCGATGCGGCCATGAAATACATGGGATTGAACGCCGGTGAGCCGATCCACAATGCGCCGGTGAACGTCGTGTTCGTGGGCAGCTGCACCAATGGCCGTCTGTCCGATTTGCGCGCGACGGCCAAAATTCTGGCCGGTCACAAGGTTGCCAAGGGCGTACACATGCTGATCGTTCCGGGATCGCAGGAAGTGAAGCGACAAGCCGAGGCCGAAGGGCTGGACAAGATCTTCGCGGCGGCGGGCGCCGAGTGGCGCGAATCCGGCTGTTCGATGTGTCTCGGCATGAACGGCGACACCGTGCCCAAAGGCGAGTACGCCGTCAGCACCAGCAATCGCAACTTCGAAGGTCGTCAAGGCGTCGGTGCACGCACCCTGCTCGCGAGCCCCGAGACTGCGGCGGCTTCGGCGATCCGCGGTCGCGTGACCGACCCGCGCGAATTCATCAACGGTTGAACGAGCGACCGCCATCCATGGAACCGATCAAAACTTTCCGCTCACGCACCGTCGTGATGCCCTCCACCAACATCGACACCGACCAGATCATCCCGGGTCGATTCCTGACCACGACCACCAAAGAAGGCCTCGGTCAGCAATTGTTCGCCGATTGGCGCTACGACGCCTCCGGCGCGCCGAAGCCCGACTTCATCCTCAACAAACCCGAAGCTCAGGGCTGCCGGATTCTCGTCGCGGGTCGCAACATCGGTTGCGGCTCCTCGCGCGAGCACGCGCCGTGGGCGTTGTGCGATTACGGTTTCCAGGCCGTCGTCAGCACCGAGATCGCGGACATCTTCCGCAATAATTCTTTGAAGAACGGTTTGCTGCCGATCGTGATCGACGAAGCCACCCATCAGTGGCTGCTCGCCAATCCCGGCGCGGAAATCGAGATCGATCTCGAGGCGCAGCAAGTGCGTTTGCCGAACGGACAAAGCGCGTCGTTCACGATCGAATCTTTCGCGCGCTACTGCCTGCTGAACGGCGTCGACGAACTCGGCTTCCTGCTCTCCAAAGAAGCGGATATCGCCCGCTACGAAGCACGCCGACCGGCATGAAAGCGAACATCGCGGTCCTGCCCGGTGACGGCATCGGTCCCGAGGTCGTCGCCGAAGCCCTGCGCGTCCTGCACGCCATCGAGCGTCGGCACGGCCATGCGTTCACGCTGACCTCGTTCGACTTCGGTGGTGCGGCGATCGACGCCCATGGCGACGGCCTGCCCGCCGCGACGCTCGCCGGTTGTCTGGCTGCCGATGCGGTGTTGCTGGGCGCGATCGGCGGTCCCAAGTGGGGTCCGACGGCCAAGGTGCGTCCCGAGCCAGCGTTGCTGCGGCTGCGCGCCGAACTTGGCGTGTATGCAAACTTGCGCCCCATCACGGTCCTGCCCGCGTTGCGCGATGCATCGACGCTCAAGCCCGAAGTGCTCGATGGCGTCGACATGTTGTTCGTTCGCGAACTCACGGGCGGCATCTATTTCGGACGCAAGGCGCGCGACGGCGATCGGGCGACGGACGAATGCGCGTACACGGTCGGTGAAGTCGAACGCGTCACGCGCGTTGCGGGTCGTCTCGCGCGCACGCGGCGGCGCAAGATCACGCAAGTCGACAAGTCGAACGTGCTCGAGACCTCGCGCTTGTGGCGCGCGGTGAGCGAGCGCGTCATCCGCGAAGAATTCCCGGACTGCAGCATCGAACACATGTTGGTCGACTCTGCGGCGATGCACTTGATCCGGCGGCCGGCCGATTTCGACGTCGTGCTCACAGAAAACCTGTTCGGCGACATTCTGACCGACGAAGCCTCGATGCTCGCCGGCTCGCTCGGCGTGTTGCCCTCGGCGGCACTCGGCGACGGACGGCGCGGTCTTTACGAACCCATCCACGGTTCCGCGCCCGACATTGCCGGCCGCGGCCTGGCCAATCCGTGCGGCACGATCTTGAGCACCGCGCTGTTGCTGCGTCACTCGCTCGGGCTTGAAACCGAAGCGCGCGAAATCGAGACGGCCGTGGCCGCGGCGCTCGGTGCCGGTGCGCGCACCGCCGAAATCGCCGCCACCGGGCATGCGCCCTTGTCGACCTCGAAAATGGGCGATGCGATTCTCGACGCGCTAGCCTGAAGAACGCCGCGCCTCGAGTGCGTGCTCAGCGTCCGAGTGCCGCGAATCCGGCGGCGAGATCCGCGCGCAAGTCCTCGACGTTCTCGATACCGATCGACAGACGCAACAGACCGTCGGTGAGGCCCGCTGCGGCGCGCGCCTCCGGTGCCATCGCCGCGTGCGTCATCGTGGCCGGATGCGCGACCAGACTTTCGACGCCACCCAACGATTCGGCCAGCGAGAACAATTCGAGCGCGGCGACGAATTTGCGCACCGCGGGCGTTCCGCCTTCGAGTTCGAGTGACACGATCGCACCGAAGCCGCGTTGCTGACGCGCCGCGAGTGCATGACCGGGATGCGTGGCGAGCCCGGGATAAAACACCCGTGCCACACCCGGCTGAGCTGCGAGCCATTGCGCGAGTTCGCGCGAATTGCGCTCGTGGATGTCCATGCGCGCATGCAGGGTGCGCATGCCGCGCAGCGTGAGAAAGCTGTCGAAGGCCGAGCCGGTGATGCCGAGGCAGTTGGCCCACCAGGCGAGTTGCTGCAAATCTTCGGCGGACTTCGCGACTACTGCGCCGCCGACCACGTCGCTGTGGCCGTTCAGATATTTGGTGGTCGAATGCACGACATAGTCGGCACCGATCGCAAGCGGCGTCTGCAACGCCGGCGAGAGGAACGTGTTGTCGACCGCGACTTTGGCGCCTGCACGACGTGCGCGTGCGCTCACGCCTTCGATGTCCGTGATCCGCAGCAACGGATTGCTCGGGGTTTCGATCCACAGCAACTGCGCCGGACGCGACAACGCCGCTTCGAACGCCTGCGCATTGCCGAAGTCGACGAACTCGACTTCGAAATCGCCACGCTTCGCCCAGGCGGTGAAAAGCCTGAACGTGCCGCCGTAACAGTCGTGCGGTGCGACGATGCGCGCGCCGCGCGGCAGGATCGCGCCGACCAGGCTGATCGCCGCCATGCCGGTGGCGCAGATGACCGCGCCCGCGCCGCCCTCGAGTCGGGCGATCGCATCGGCGAGCAAATCGCGCGTCGGGTTGCCCGAGCGCGAATAATCGTACTTCCCCTTCACGCCGAATTCCGGGAACGCGTAGGTGGAGGACAGATGGATCGGCGGGACTACCGCGCCGGTCGCAGGATCCGATTCGAGGCCTGCGCGAACGGCGACGGTGGACAGGTCGAGTGGTTTGCTCACGGTACGTTCCTCACAGCTGTTGCAGATGCGGGCGCAAGGCTTCCGCTTCTTTCAAAAATGCGTCGTGGCCGAAGTGCGAAGAAATCTCGGTCAAGGTGGCATGCCGCATGCGTGCCACCATCGCGCGCATGTCGGCGAGCGGCACGAGCTGATCCTGGACCACCGCCACCGCCGTCGTCGGGACCTCGATTCGGCTCACGTCGACGCGATGCAAGTCGATCGACTCGGACAAACAAAGAAATCCGTCCGGTTCGTAGCGCGCTGCGTAATCGGCGCCGCGGGCGAACAGATACTCTTCGACGGGGAACACGAACCGTCCGGCGTGCTCGCGCGGCAGTCCGTCGAAACGCGTCGCGAATTCTTCGGCGCTGCGATAGGTGGACATCGCGAGCGCGCGCGCAAGCTGCAAGCCGTCGCGGCCGCGTCCGCATTCGATCGCGAAGCGCACGGTGCGCCGCTGCACGCTGCGCCAGGCGGTGGCCATCGGATGCGTGCGATCGGCCGCACTCATGACGAACAAACGCTCCACGCGCCGCGGCCAGCGTGCCGCGAACGCGAGCGCGACCATGCCGCCGTACGAGGCGCCGACGATCGCGCGCAACGTCGCAAGCTGCAGATGATCGAGCAGCATGGCGAGCAACTGCGCTTGGTCGTGGCTCGAAATCGCCGGGAAAAATTCGCCGCTTCGCGGACCGGTGGTCGTGCCGCTGCCGCCGAGATAATCGAAGGACAACACGCGCAGCCGATCGATCGGCAGCACCTTGCCCGGCCCGGCGAGTTCGTGCCACCAACCTGTGCGCGGCTGCGCGAGGTCGTACACCACGCGATGCCCCGAGATGCCGCCAAGCGCGGCGATGACAGGCGCCCCCGGTGGGCCGATCACGCGCCAAGCGAGTTGCACGGCCGCGAGTTCGCCGCCGTGATGCAGCGCGAGCGGTTCGGGGAGCGCCAAAATGCCTTCTTGAATGTGTAATCCGGTCATATCGTGGTCTTCAGACCCACCGGACTCCAACGCGAGCGGCTGCATGCTGCAGCATTTTCGGACCCATCCCGACGCGCCGGCGTCGGGCTGAACGAAACGCTCATCTGACGGCCGCCGTCGACCGCAGGAGTTGGCACCTTCCCGAACTGGTTGGGTTCGGCGGTTGCCCCGGCGTCAAAGGGCCTTGTCCCTCAGCCGGTCTCGATGAGTGGCGCAAATCTACCCGATGGTCGCCAGCCGGTCAAACCGCAGGCCTTGCGCGTGCCGGGTCCGTTGCGCTAATGTATTAACATATTAGTACATTAAGACATGCTGCCATGAAGCCACATCAAGACGTCAGTCCGCGCCAGGAAGCCCGTGCCGAGCGCAATCTCTATCAGGCGATGTTGACGCTGCGCACGGTCGACGAGTTTCGGGCGTTCTTCCGCGATTTGTGCACGCCGGCGGAGATCGAGGCGATGTCCGATCGTTGGGCCGTCGTCGAATGGCTGGAGCGCGGCGCGCCCTATCGCGAAATCCACAAGCACACGGGCGTGAGCCTCACCACCATCAGCCGGGTCGCGCGCTATGTCGGCGATGGCAACGGTGGTTACGAACTGGCGAGCAGCCGTCTGGATGGCGCTCGCACACCTGCGCACGGCGCACGCTGAGGAGTCGCGGTATGGACAAAGCCACGAGACTGAAGGTCGCCTTGCAGAAGTCGGGTCGGCTCACCGATTTTTCCACCGACCTGCTGGTGCGCTGCGGATTGAAGTTCTCGCGCGGCAAAGATCAGTTGGTCGCGTTCGGCGAGAACATGCCGCTCGATCTTCTGTTCGTCCGCGACGACGACATCCCGGATCTCGTCGAAGAGGACGTTTGCGATCTCGGTTTGGTGGGTCTCAACGTCGTGGCCGAAAAAAGCCTCGAGCTCGCCGCCAAAGGTCACCCGACGAAATTCGAGATCGTGCGCTCGCTCGACTTCGGCCGCTGCCGTCTGTCGATCGCGGTGCCCGAAGATCTGCCGTACGACGGCGCCGCCTCGCTCGCCGGCAAGCGCATCGCGACCACCTACCCTTACCTGCTCGGTCGATTCTTGAGCGAGCGCGGCATCACGGCGGACATCGTGACGTTGTCGGGCGCGGTCGAGATCGCGCCGCGCCTCGGTCGCGCCGATGCCATTTGCGATCTGGTGAGCACGGGCTCGACGCTCACGGCCAATCGGCTGCGCGAGGTCGAGCAGATCCTCGAGAGCAACGCGGTGCTGATCCGTACGCCCGTGCCCTTGCCGGCCGAAAAAAACGCCTGGGTCGAGCGTCTGCTGATGCGCATCGACGGCGTGCAACAGGTGCGCGAGAGCAAATACATCATGCTGCATGCGCCGCGTTCGGCGCTGCCGGCGATCCGCAAGTTGCTGCCCGGCAGCGAGTCGCCGACCATCATTCCGCTCGAAGGGCATCCGGACCGGGTCGCGGTGCACGCCGTGTGTCGCGAGAACGTCTTTTGGGAAACGCTCGAAAGTCTGAAAGCCGCCGGGGCGAGCGCGCTGCTCGTCTTGCCGGTGGAGAAGATGCTCGCATGAGTTTGCGCATCATCGATTTGCGTGCCGCCGATGCCGGCACGCGTCTCGCCGCGCTCGAACGCCCGTCGTTCGAAGGACGTGCGAGTCTGCTCGAGGATGTGCGTGCCATCGTCGCGGCCGTGCGTGCGCGAGGCGACGCGGCATTGCGCGAGTTCGCCGCGCGCTTCGATGGCGTTGCGCCCGAGCGGTTTGCGATCTCGCCTGCCGAGGTCGATGCGGCGCTTGCATCCTTGCCGGCGAATGCGATCGCCGCGCTGCAACGCGCCATCGACAACGTGCGTGTCTTCCACGCGGCACAAATGCCCGCGCCGCTCGTCGTCGAAACCTCACCGGGCGTGCGGTGCGAGCGCATCGTGCGACCGATCGACGCCGTGGGTCTGTACGTGCCGGCCGGCAGCGCGCCGTTGCCTTCGGCGCTCATCATGTCGGCAGTCCCGGCCAAACTTGCCGGATGTGCACGCATCGTGTTGTGCACGCCCGCGGGGCGCGACGGCGTGGATCCGGCGATTCTCGCCGCCGCGCGACTGTGCGGCATCGACGAAATTTTTGCTGTCGGTGGCGCACAGGCAATCGCCGCACTCGCCTATGGCACCGAATCGATCCCCAAAGTCGCCAAGATCGTAGGCCCGGGATCGGCCTGGGTGACGGCCGCCAAACAAATCGTCGCCGAGGATCCCGCCGGTGCCGCGCTCGATTTGCCGGCCGGTCCTTCGGAAGTGTTGGTGATCGCCGACGCCACGGCGAATCCGGAATTCGTCGCGGCGGACTTGCTGGCGCAGGCGGAGCATGACGTGCTCGCCCAAGCGATCTTGCTGACGGACTCGGCTGCGTTCGCGAGCCGCGTGCGCACCGCGGCGCTCGCGCAACTCGAACGACTCTCGCGTCGTGCGATCCTCGAACAGTCGTTGCTGCGCTCGCGGTTGCTGGTCGTCGACGACATCGACGCGGCCTTTGCGCTGTCGAACGAGTACGGCCCCGAACATTTGATCCTGCACTTGCCGGATGCACGCGAGCGCCTCGCCGACGTGCGTACCGCGGGTTCCGTGTTTCTCGGTGCCTGGAGTCCCGAGTCGATCGGCGATTATTGTTCGGGCACGAATCACGTGCTGCCGACCTATGGCTACGCGCGCGCCTACAGCGGCCTTTCGTTGCAGGATTTTCAAAAACGCATCACGGTGCAGGAGCTCACGCCGGAGGGCTTGCGAGATCTCGGTCCGGTGGCGACTACGCTCGCCGGTCTCGAAGGGCTCGATGCCCATGCCAACGCCGTGACCGTGCGCCTCGCTGCGCTCGCGGGTGACCGATCATGACGACGATTCGCTACGACATCGAGGCGATCCTGCAGCTTGCCCGACCGGCCGTGCGCGCGGTCGATGCCTATGAAAACGCAAGTTGGGATCCGACGCTCGAGCGCCTGCATGCCAACGAATCGCCCTGGCCGCCCGAAGGCGCGGATCCGACGCAGGCCTTGCATCGCTACCCCGAGCCGCAACCGAAGGCGCTCGTGCAGGCGTTTGCCGAATATTGCGGCGTCGATCCCGGTTGCGTGCTGCTCGGTCGCGGCAGCGACGAAGGCATCGACCTCCTGACGCGCGCGTTTTGCGAAGCCGGCAAGGATGCGGTGCTGATCACGCCGCCCACGTTCGGAATGTACGCGGTAGCGGCGCGCATCCAGGGCGCGTACGTCGTCGAGATTCCTCTGCAGCGCAACGCGGGCTACGCACTCGACGCCGTCGAGATCGCCGGTACCGCACGCACCGGTTACGTCAACGGCCAGCGCCTCAAAATTCTTTGGTTGTGTTCGCCGAACAACCCGACCGGCAACGCCATCGCGACCACGGATCTCGAACGCATCCTCGACGCCGCTGGCGAACGCGCGATCGTGGTGGTCGACGAGGCCTACGGCGAATTCACCGCGCAGCCGAGTTGGGCGAGTCGCATCGCCGAGTATCCGCAACTGGTCGTGTTGCGCACGCTTTCGAAAGCGCACGGCCTGGCCGGTGCGCGTCTCGGCGCGGTAATTGCCCATCCGCGCATCATCGCTCTGCTGCGCAAGATCGTCCCGCCGTACGCGATCGCGAGCCAATCGGCCCACGCGGCCCTCGCCGCCTTGCAACCCTCGGCACTCGAGGCCATGCGCTCGCGCGTGCGCCTTTTGCTCGCCGAGCGTCTGCGCGTGGCGACTGCGCTCGCCGCAACGTCCAAGGTGCTCAAAGTCTGGCCGAGCGACGCCAACTTCTTGTTGGTCGAGTTCCGCGACGCGAACGCCGCACTCGTGGCGCTCGCCGCCGAGCGCCTGGTGGTGCGCGACTTTCGCGGCAAACGCGGGATCGGTGCGGGTGCGTTGCGCATCACGATCGGCACGCCGGAACAAAACGATCGACTGATCCGGAGCCTGACATGAAAGTATTGTTCGTCGATCGCGACGGGACGTTGATCGAGGAGCCGCACGACGAACAGGTCGATGCGCTCGACAAAGTCCGATTCCTGCCCGGCGTGTTTGCCGCCCTCTTGCAATTGAAGGCGGCGGGCTATCGATTCGCGATGGTGACCAACCAGGACGGACTCGGCACCGACTCGTTCCCCGAGGCGCATTTTCGCGTGCCGCAAGAGTTCGTGCTGCACGCCTTCGCGAGCCAGGGTATCGAATTCGACGCCGTGTTCGTGTGCCCGCACCGACCGGGCGACGGCTGCAGTTGTCGCAAGCCGGGCACGGCACTCGTCGACGCCTGGATCCGCGAACGCAAACTCGACACGCAAGCGAGCGCCGTGATCGGCGATCGCGACACCGATCTCGCCTTCGGCAAGAACCTCGGGCTGCGCGCCTTGCGCGTGCGTGCGGGCGGTGACCACGGCGACACCTGGCCCGCCGTGGTGCGCGAGTTGCTGGCGCGCCGCGCCACCGTCACGCGCGCGACGCGCGAGACGAACATCACCGTGCGCGTCGATCTCGATGCGCACGAGCCGGTGCGTGCACACACGGGCATCGGGTTTTTCGATCACATGCTCGAACAACTCGGCAAGCACGGCGGCTTCGCGCTCGAGCTCGATTGCAAAGGCGATCTGCAGGTCGACGAGCATCACACGGTCGAGGATTGCGCGCTCGCCCTCGGCGAGGCGCTGCGCAAGGCGCTCGGTGACAAGCGCGGACTCGCACGCTACGGCTTTTTGTTGCCCATGGACGAAGCGCGTGCGCAGGTGGCGATCGATCTGTCGGGTCGGCCGCACGCGGTGTTCGAAGGCGCGTTCAAGCGCGAGGCGATCGGCACCTTGCCCACCGAACTCGTGCCGCATTTTTTCCGTTCGCTCTCCGATGCGCTCGGTGCGGCGATCCACGTCTCCGTCGTCGGCGACAACACGCACCACATGATCGAAGCCTGCTTCAAAGGCGTCGGGCGTGCGTTGCGCATGGCGTTGCGGCGCGAGGGCGACGATCTGCCCTCGACCAAAGGCACCCTGTGAGCGTTGTCGTCATCGATTCGGGCGGCGCGAATCTCGCCTCGCTCTGCCATGCGCTAGCGCGTCTCGGCGTGAGCGCAAGCGTGAGCCGCGATCCGGCGGTCATCGCGGCGGCACCGCGCGTGTTGCTGCCGGGCGTCGGTGCGGCGGCTGACGCGATGTCGCGGCTCGCATCCTTCGGGCTCGTCGAAACCATACGTCGGCTCGAGGTGCCGTTGCTCGGCATCTGTCTCGGTATGCAATTGCTGTTCGAGCATTCGGCCGAGGGCGACACGCCCTGCCTCGGCCTATTGCCGGGGCGCGTCGAGCGCTTGCCGGCGAGCCCTGAGCTTCCGGCGCCGCACATGGGTTGGAACACGGTGACTCGAACCGCAGCCGATGCTTTGCTCGACCGCCTCGAAGGTCGACATTTCTATTTCGTGCACGGCTACGGGCTGCGGCCGGTTCCCTGCACCACTTCGATCTGCGAATACGGCGGACCGTGGAGCGCGAGCGTCGCACGCGGTCGCGTACACGGCGTACAGTTTCATCCCGAGCGATCCGGCGCGGCCGGGGCGCTCTTGCTCGCGAATTTTTTGCAATGCTCCTGATTCCTTCGATCGATCTGCGCGGCGGTCGATGCGTACGTTTGCTGCGTGGCGACTTCGCGGCGGAGACCCGCTACGACACCGCCCCCGATACGCTGCTCGAACGCTATGCCGCGCTTGGCGCACCCTGGTTGCATGTCGTCGATCTCGACGGCGCGCGCGACGGTCGGCTCGCCAATCGCGACGTATTGCTCGCTCTCGCGGCGCGCAATCTGTTGCGCATCCAGGTCGGTGGCGGCGTGCGCTCGGCGGCGGTGGTGGACGATCTTCTCGAGCACGGTGTTGCGCGCGTCGTCGTCGGCAGCGCGGCAGTCGAGGCCAGCGCCGAGGTGCAGCAATGGTTCACGCGGCACGGCGCGGAGCGCATCTGTCTCGCCTTCGACGTGCGTCTCGATGCCGACGGGACGCCCTGCGTCACGACCCGCGGCTGGACGGAGCAAACGCGTTTGAGTCTGTGGGACGCCGTCGAACGTTTTGCGGCCCATGGTTTGAGGCACGTGTTGTGCACCGACGTGGCGCAGGACGGTGCGATGCAAGGTCCGAACTTCGCGCTGTACGCCGAGTGTCGGCGTCGCTATCCGAACATCGCGTGGCAAGCGTCCGGCGGCGTGCGCGACGCCGACGATCTTGCGTCGCTGCGCGCGCTCGGCGTGGCCGCGGCGATCAGTGGCAAAGCATTGCTCGAAGGCACGATGGCCGAGTCCGACTTGCGCCGGTATCTGGTGGTCTGAACCCCATGCTCGCCAAACGCATCATCCCCTGTCTCGACGTGCGTGACGGTCAAGTCGTCAAAGGCGTGCGGTTTCGCGATCACGTCGTCGTCGGCGACATTCTGGAACTCGCCGCGCGCTATCGCGACGAAGGCGCGGACGAGCTCGTGTTCTACGACATCACGGCGAGCCCCGAGGGTCGCTCGGTCGATCGCGACTGGGTAGACCGCGTCGCGCGCGTGCTCGACATTCCGTTTTGCGTCGCGGGCGGGATACGCAGCGTCGCGGACGCCGAAGCGATCTTGAACGCCGGCGCCGAGAAAATTTCCGTCAATACCCCGGCGCTCGCGAACCCCGGTCTCATCAGCGATCTGGCGCGCCGCTTCGGTTCGCAGTGCATCGTCGTCGGCATCGACAGCGAGACCACGACGACCGGCTTTCGCGTCTATCGCGACACCGGTGACCCGACGCGCAGTCGCGATGCCGGGCGCGACACGCTCGCCTGGGTGCGCGAGGTACAGGATCGCGGTGCCGGCGAAATCGTGCTCAACTGCATGGCGAGCGACGGCGTGCGCAACGGTTACGATTTGCGCCAATTGTCCGCCGTGCGCGCCGAGTGCCGCGTGCCTTTGGTGGCCTCCGGTGGCGCCGGCTCCGCGCTGCATTTCGTCGCAGTGTTTCGCGACGCCAAAGTCGATGCGGCGCTCGCCGCCAGCGTCTTCCATCGCGGCACACTCGTCATTCGCGAACTCAAACTTGAGCTGCAAGGCGCAGGGATCGAGGTGAGGACATGATCAGTCAGGAATCCGAACTGCAAGCCGTCGACTTTGCCAAAGGCGACGGACTCGTACCGGCCATCATCCAGCACAGTCTCGACGGACGCGTGCTGATGCTCGGCTACATGAACCGCATGGCCGCTGCCGAAACCTTGCGCCGCCAGCGCGTGGTGTTCTGGAGTCGCAGTCGCGATCAATTGTGGGAAAAAGGCGAGACGTCGGGTCACACGCTGCAACTCGTGTCCATGCAACTCGACTGCGATCACGACACGCTCTTGATCCGCGCCCTGCCCAAAGGTCCCGTGTGTCATCGCGGCACCGACACCTGCTTCGACGACGAAGGCTTCGCCGTGTCGGACGTCGCATTCCTCGAGACGCTCGAGCGCGTGGTCGCCGGGCGCATGGCGAGCGCCGCCGCAGGCAGTTACACGGCGAAGTTGCTCGCTGCGGGCCCGAAACGGATTGCGCAGAAAGTCGGCGAGGAAGGTCTCGAGGTCGCCCTCGCTGGTGCGGCGGGTGATCGCGCCGAACTCGTCTCCGAATCGGCCGACCTGCTCTATCACTTGCTGGTGATGCTGCAGGCGCGTGGCAGCTCGCTCGCCGAAGTGGTCGGCGAACTGCAACGTCGTCACGCCGCGAGCAGCGCGACGCCGCGCTGATCAGATCAGTATTTCGACGGCCGGGTCGCGCAGATTGTAGTGCGAGGCCATCGCGGCGCCGTACGCGCCCGCCGTGGCGATCAACAGCACGTCACCCTCGCGCGTCGCCTGCGGCAACGCCCGGTCGTGGCCGAGAAAATCGCCGGACTCGCAGATCGGGCCTACGACGTCGAACACGCCGAGCGCGGTATCGTCCAGTCGCGAGAGATTGACGATGTCGTGGTGCGCGCCGTAGAGCGCCGGCCGAATCAAAGAATTCATGCCGGTCGCGATGCCGACGTAGGCGGAGCCGCCCTTGGCTTTCAACTGCGTCACCCGAGCGAGCAACACGCCCGCTTCGGCGACCACGTACCGTCCGGGTTCGAGCCACAACTCGATGCCGTCGAGCCCCGCGCGCACCGACTGCAGCGCCGCATCGAGGGCCGAGAGATCGAGCGCCCGACCGCCCTGCCGATCGGGCACGCCCAAGCCGCCGCCGAGATCGAAGATCCGCGCCTGCGGGAATCGACCGCGCAAGCTTGCCAGCACGTCGGCCGTCTCGACCCAGTTGTCGATGTCGAGGATGCCGCTGCCCGCATGGGCATGCAGCCCCACGACGCGCGCGCCGGCGGCCGTGGCGAGTGCGGCGAGTTCGTCGGTCTCGGCGAGTACGATGCCGAACTTCGAACGCTCGCCGCCCGTACGCACGTGCTGGTGGTGGCCGCGGCCGACACCCGGATCGATGCGCACGAATACGTCTTTGCCGCGGAACAATTCCGGCCACTCGCGCAGCGGATGCAGATTGTCGAGCGTGACGTGCAGCTGCCGCTCGAGCGCCCAGCGATATTCGTCGCGGGCCGCAAAATTCGGCGTGTAGAGAATGGTGCGCGCGTCGAGGCCCGAAACGTGGGCGAGCGCATGTTCGACTTCGCCGCGCGAGACGCATTCGATGCCGAGGCCCTGCTCGTGCACGAGCTGCAACAACCCCGGATGCGGGTTGGCCTTCATCGCATACGACACGCGCGCGACGGCTTTGAGCGCACGCAGCTCAGTGCAACGTGTTCGCACGGTCGCCGCATCGTAGACGTAGGCCGCATCGCGCTCGGTCATGAGGCCCAGCAACGCGCTGCGCTTTGACTGCCACCACGGCGGGTTCGCACGCGCGGCGGCGGAAACCGGTTTGAACAATTGCTCCCAGGTCGGGCCGAGCACCTGATCGTCGTGCACGGGGCGCACCAGCAGAGCGTGCAATTCGTCGACCAGACGATCGCCCTGCTCTTCGTCGACGACAAAAGTCAGATTCAAATCGTTCGCGGCCTGACTCACGAGATAGATCTTCTGCTCGGCGAACAACTCGAGCGCATCACCGAGCTTGTGCAGAATGCCGCGAATGTTGCGGCCGACGACGCTGACCGAGGCGCAAGGGCCGATCACCTTCACGCCGCAAAGGTCGGCGAGGTCGCGCTCGAGCGCTTCGACGGCGCGTCCGTCGAGCGTATTGGCCTGCGGATCGAGCGACACGGTGACGTTGGTCTCCGAAGTGGAAACCAGATCCACCGACAGACCATGTTGTTTGAAAATCTGGAACGCATCGGCGAGGAAGCCGACCTGGTGCCACATGCCGGGCGAATCGAGCGAGACCAGCGTGACGCCTTTTTTGACGCACACCGCTTTGACCTGCGCCGCGTCGCTCGACGGCGCGGCGACGATTTGCGTGCCCCGCATCGAAGGCGCTTGCGTGGCGAACACATGCAGCGGAATGCGATATTGACGCGCCGGCAATATGCAGCGCGGATGCAGGACTTTTGCGCCGGCCGTGGCGATTTCCTGCGCTTCGTCGTAGGACAATTCGAGCAGCTGCCGCGCGGACGGCGTCGCGCGCGGATTGGCGCTGAACATGCCGGGTACGTCGGTCCAGATTTCGAGTCGGCTCGCCGCGAGGATCGCCGCGAAATACGCACCCGAGGTGTCCGATCCGCCGCGACCGAGCAGCACCGTGTCACCGGCCGCGTCACTGGCGATGAAGCCTTGGGTGATGACCAGGCGACCGAGCGCCGCGAGTCGCTGCTGCACTGCCGCGTCGGGTTTGAAATCGCAGGTGGCCGACAGATAGCTCGCGCGTTCCGTGGCGGCGACGCGCACCTCGGCATGCAATACCGTACGCGCATCCAGCCACACGGCGTCGAGGCCGACGTGCGCGAGATAGAGGGCGCCGAGTTCGGTGGCGAGCAATTCGCCATGGGCCATCACGGCGGCACGCGTGCGATCATCGACCGATCCGCGCTGCGCGATGGCGTCGCAGAGACGCTGCAAACCCGCAAACCACGGACGCAGCGCCGCATCGGCGTCGATCTCCAAATGCCCGGCGAGGTCCAGGTGTTTTTGCGACAGTTCGGCGAGTGCTGCCGCATGTTCGCCGCGCAGCGCCGCGGCCAGCAGTTTCTCGAGCCGGTCGGTGACCCCGCTCAGGGCGGAGTGGACGATGAGCACCGAGGCCCCGCCGGCCAGACGGTCGCGAGCGGTAGCGGCGATGCTGCGCCAGTTCGGTTCGGACGAGACGCTCGTGCCACCGAACTTCAGCACGACCCAAGCGGGGCCGTTTGTGCTCATAAAAAAACCTTAAAAATCAGGGTTCGTCGTCGTAGACTTCGCGTAAATCCTTGGCGAGTTTTTTGTCCGCGAGCACTTCTTCAAGTTTGCTCCAGGCCGCTTTTCCCCGTTTGCCGGGTACCGGGCGGGCACGACGGTCGACGCGGTCCAGGAACCGGTCGTAGTCGGTGTTTTCTTCCGGCCCGGCCACTTCGCCGAGCATGTCTTCGTCGATTTCGAAACTGTCGCTGTCGCGTTCGGACATTTCTGTTAAACCCTTCAAAATCAACCGGTTAGGATTTGGCCGGTGTTTCGCGAGCACGCACTATACTGAAATACGCCCGGTGCGCAAGGTCAGCGATGACGCACAGCATCCCGAACGACCAGCGGCGCACCCCGCGACAACCCCAGCAACTCGCTCGCCCTGCCCTCGGCGACGGCAATCTCGACCACGCCGAACGAGTTGACCAGCGCGAGCGCGCGACCCGGCTCTGCGTCGCCGTAAGTGCGACGCACCGGCAGCATCTGCGAGCCGATGTAGACCTGCGGTTCCACCCAGCGCTCCAGCATGGCGCCCTCGATATTGGAAATCAGATTGCCGAAGTGATCGATGGTGACGATGGCGCCGTGGATCTGATCAGTACCCACCACCGGTTCTTCGAGCCAACCGGGAATCAGCTCGTCGACCGGCTGACCGTAGTCGGCGAGCGTGGCGCGCCCGGCTGCGAGTTCCGCTGCGAGCGGCGCAAAGATGTCGCGACCGTGGAACGTGGCACTCGGACGACCGAGTCCGAGTTCGGCGAACTTCGCAGGCTCGAGATGAAAGGCGCGAGCGTCGGGTACGCGCGCCGCGACGGGCGCCAACAAGCCGTTGTCCGGGGCAAGAAAAATCTGCCCGGCCGCCGCGAGCATCGCGATGGCGCGCGCGGTACCGACGCCCGGGTCGACGACGGCGACGTGCACCGTGCCGGTCGGAAAATAGGGATAGCAGCGCGCCAACCAGAACCCCGCCTCGCCCGGCCAATGCGCAAGAATCTCGTGCGACAAATCGACGATGCTGGCGTGCGGCAGGCGTGACAGGATTCTGCCCTTCATCACGCCGACGAACGGATCGCGGGTGCCGAAATCGGTGGTGAGCGTGATCACGGCCATCGACGGCCCTCGGGTGCGCAGTTGAACGGTGGCAACGGGTACGTAAGGTATCATCCCCACCCATGATGAATACGCCCAGCTTCAGGCTCGATGGCAAAGTCGCGATGATCACGGGCGCGTCGAGTGGCATCGGTGCGCGACTCGCGCAATCTTTTGCCACAGCGGGCGCGGCCGTCGCGCTGGTCGCGCGACGCCGCGATCGCCTCGAGGCGCTCGAGCAGGAATTGCTCGCGAGCGGCGCACAGGTGGTCGTGGTTGAACTCGACATCAATGATCACGCCGCGCTGCCCGCCGCTTTCGCCAGCATCGAAGCGCGACTCGGCGTGGCCGACGTCGTCATCAACAACGCCGGCATCGCCGCACCGGCCACTTTTCTGAAGACGACCGCCGATGTGCTGCACGACACCATGAGCACGAACTTCGAGTCGGCGTGGCACGTGACGCAGGAGGCCGCGCGCAGGCTCGTGGCGGCGCGCAAACCGGGCAGCATCATCAACGTCGCCTCGGTACTCGCGCTGGGCGCAGGGCCCGGTTACGCCGCCTATTCGGCTTCGAAAGCGGCGCTCGTCAGCATGACGCGCAGTCTCGCGCTCGAGTTCGTGCGCTACCGGATTCGCGTGAACGCGCTCGCGCCCGGCTGGTTCGTCACGGAAATGAATCGCGACTACTTCGCGACCGCTGCCGGCGAAGAATATTTGAAGAAGATCCCGCCGGGTCGCGCGGGCCAACTCGACGAATTGGTCGGCCCCGCGTTGCTGCTCGCAAGCGATGCGGGCAGCTACGTCAATGGCGTGACGCTGCCGGTCGATGGCGGTCACTCGGTCGCGCTGGTCTGAGCCTCGCTCAAGGTTCGGTCGGGACGACGATCGCGGCAGGTGCCGCAGGACCCGGCGGCGTTTCCGGATGAAGTTCGAGGCCCACCATCGCCGGCACGCCGCTGCGTTCTTTGAGCGCGGCGATCGCCGCATCCCAATCCATCGCGACGTCGTTCACTCCCAACAACAGATCGAGACGCTTTTCGAAATCTTCGAGCGTCGCGTCGGTCTGTTGTCCCTGATCGTCGACCGGCGGATGCACTTCGAGCCAGATGCGGCCGTCGACGCTGGCCAGCTTCAAAGGTTCGTTGATGAGTCGGACCGTGGTGTTGACGGGCGTCACGTCGAACAGGCGCTCGACATCTTCGGGATACAGTCGCAGGCAGCCGTGCGTGACCGGCATGCCGACCGCATCCGGGTTGTTGGTGCCGTGGATCAGATAGGAGCCGCGTGCGATATCGAGGCGCATTGCACGTGAGCTCAGCGGGTTGTCCTTGCCCGGCGGCACCGACGCCGGCAACGGATCACCTCGCTCGCGGTGTTCGCGTCGGACCGACTCGGGCGGAAACCAGGTCGGATTTTTGGTTTTGGATTTGATGCGCGTCGTGCCCAGCGGCGTGCGCCAATCCATCTTGCCGACGCTCACCGGAAACGTGAGCACCGTGCGCGGCTCTCCTTTGGCGGCCTTCGGAAAATAGTAGAGACGGTGTTCCGGCAAATTGACGACGATGCCCTCGGCCGGACCCGGTGGCAGGATGCGCTGCCCCGGAATGAAGATCTGCGTGCCCTCGCCCGGCAACCACGGATCGATGCCCGGATTCACGCGCAGCAATTCTTCGTAGCCGAGGTTGTAGCGACGCGCGAGTTCGATCAGCGTGTCCTGATAGCGGGTCACGACGCGTTCGTTCACGCCAAATAGCGCCGCGCCTCCTTCGGGCATCGGGAATTCCGCCGCGTGCGCGGCGGGCGCAAGCACCACGAGCGCAAGCATGAGGCGTCGCGCAGAAACCAGGATCGTTCGCATGTGCGAATCATACCAATGCCTCAGTCGCGCGTGGGCCCGGATCCATGCAGCCGCAGGACGAGTGCCGCTTCGTCGGCGTCGAGCCCGCATTGCATCATCAGCTGCGCGCGGTCTGCGCCGCTGCGCGCGAGCTTGGCCGGCAGGTCGTCGTCGCGCGCCGTGACGCGCGAGGCTGGTGCGGCATCAAAGGGTCGCGGTCGGCGTAGCCATGCGACGATGCGCACGGACGCGACGCCGACCACCGCTCCGAGTGCCGCGAGCGCGAACGGCGCGAAGGTACGTACCGACGGTTCGTTCAATATTTCGAGCATGTCTCCTCCGAGGTGTTGCAGAACGGGCGGATCGTGAGCAGCACGCGCCGATTGGCATCGCGCCCCGCCGGGGTGGCGTTGGATTGCAGAGGTTTGTATTGCGCATGAGCGACGACGGTGAGGCGTTCAGGGCGTACGCCTCGCTCCGTCAAAGTGCGCACGACGGCGGAAGCGCGCGCCGCAGACAATTCCCAATTGCTCGGATAGCGGGTGACGGCGATCGGCACGTCGTCGGTGTGACCCTCGACGCGAATGAATCCGTCGATCGCGCCGAGCGGTACGGCGAGCGCTTCGAGCGCGGCCCGTGCGGAAGGTTCGAGTTCGGCTCGACCACTGTCGAACATCAGATCGTTGCTGATCTCCACTTCGAGCCCGAGATCGATGCGACGGACCGACACGAGACCCGCTGCCGACAGTGGCGCGAGCACGCGTTCGAGGTCCGCGGCCAACTTCGACAATTGTTGCGGGCGCGGATCTGCGGACGATGTCCGGGAGCCGTCGAAGGCCAGGGCAAGCGCCCTCGCCGTCGCACGATATTTGACCGAATCGACGCTCGATGCGGCATACAACACGGCAAACACCGCGAGCAACAACAGCAAAAGATCCGCGAACGGGATCGCCCAGCGCTCGCGTCCCACGCGGCCGGTCGGGTTCACGTCGGGTCGCTCTGCATGCGCCAACCGATCGACTGCGCGCTTTCGCCTGCGGCGAGCGCGACCAGGCCGTCCGTGAGTGCGCGGTGCTGGCGCAGGCGCTGCGCGATCAGCAGTTCGAATTTGCCCGCCAGCGGCAGAAAGACGAGATTCGCGGCGCCGATGCCGTACAACGTCGCGGTGAAGGCCGCGGCGATGCCGGGGCCGAGCCGTTGCGGATCGTCCAGTTGCTGCATCACCGCCATGAGCCCTAGCACGGCACCGAGTATTCCCACGGTGGGCGCATAGCCGCCCATGCTCTCGAACACGCGGCTCGCCTCCAGATCCTCTTCGGCGATCGTCTGCATGCGCGCTTCCAGCACCTTGCGCAGGCGCACCGGGTCGAGACCGTCGAGCACGAGCTGCAGTCCGTGGCGCAGAAATCGATCCGGCTCCTCACGCACGAGTTGCTGCAGCGCAAGCACGCCATGTCGGCGCGCGATGCGCGCCGCGGTACTGACGCGGGCGATGAAATCCTCCAGCGGCGCGACCGGCGAGCGCCATAGCCAGCGTGTCAATCCTATGCTGCGTCGCAGCGTGCTCGCGGGTGTTTGCGCGAGCGTCGCGGCCACCGTTCCGCCGAGGACGATCACGCAGGCTGAACTCGAAAGCAGATTCGACAGCGCCGCGCCTTTGAGCAGGCACCCGACGACGAGCGCGGCGCCCGCCAAGCCCCAGCCGAGCAGGGTCAGCATGCCGGCGGCCTCACCTGCGATTCCAGTCGCGCAGCTGCGCGCGCAAGCGCAGTACGGCCTGGCCGTGGATCTGCGACACGCGCGACTCGCTGACGCCGAGTACCAGACCGATTTCTTTGAGATTCAGTTCGTCGTCGTAGTACATCGACATCACCTGGCGCTCGCGCTCGGGCAGCGATTCGATGGCCGAGGTCAGCGCGGCGCGCAGACCCTGATCGCTGACTTCGCGCAACGGGTCGGCATCGACATCCGCCGGGTGCTGCTCGTCCGATTCGTCGAGGCTGCCGAAGCGACATTGCAGCGCGTCTTGCGCGATGCGGTGATATTCGCCGAGGTTCACACCGAGCTCGGCAGCGATCTCCGCCTCGCGGGCTTCGCGCCCCGTGCGTCGCTCGACGGCCTGGATGGCCGCCGCGGCGGCACGCGCTTTGCGATGCACGGAGCGTGGCGCCCAATCGACGGCTCGCAGACTGTCGATCATCGCGCCGCGGATGCGTATGCCGGCATAGGTCGCAAAGCAGGCGCCGTGACCGCGTTCGAAGTTTGCCGCGGCCTCGAGCAGCGCAAGCATGCCGGCTTGCTGCAAATCTTCGACGTCGACCGAGTCCGGCAGCCGTGCCTTCAGGTGATAGGCGATGCGTTTGACGAGTCCGGCATGCGAGTCGATCAAGCCGCTCGCGGCGTCGGTCGCCGCTCGCGTTCGCACGTAGGCCTGCGACCTCATCGCACCACCTGCAGCTGCGCGGGGGCACGTTTCAGCGCGCGCTCGACGAAGAATTCGATATTGCCGCGCGGCCCATTCGGAAGCGGCCAATCGAGGCAGCGCGCCGCCAGCGCGCGCAGTGCGGTCGAGGAACTTGCGTGCGGATAATCCTCGACGACGAGCCGCTGGCGACGGATCGCGCGGCGCAGCAACTCGTCTTCGCGAACGTCCACCGCATGCTCGAGTATGACGTCCAGAAAACGCGATGCGACCCGATTCAGAGTCGAGAACAGGCGATCGCCCGCGTCGGGGCGACGCGTCATGTTGGTGACGATCTTGAAATGGCGGATGTCGAATTCTTTGCGCAGCGCCTTGATCGAGGCATAGGCGTCGGTCACGGAGGCCGGCTCGTCGCACACCACCACGATGACGTGCTGCGCGGCCTGGATGAGTTGCAGCGTTCCCGGGGCGATGCCCGCGGCGGTATCGACGAACATCACTTCGCACTGTGCCGTGACGTCGCCGAAGGCGCGCACCAGACCCAGATGCTCGGCGCCGCCGAGGGCGGCCATCGACACGATGCCCGAGGCGCCCGGCACGATGCGCAACTTCGGACGGACGTCGATGAGGATGTCCGACAGCGCAAGCTCTCCGCCGACGACGTCGGCGAGCGTGTGGCGCGGCATGACGCCGAGCATGACATCGAGATTGGCAAGTCCGAGGTCACCGTCGAGCACCATCGTCTCGCGACCCAGCGCGGCGCAGGCGGCGGCAAGGTTCAAGGTGAGTACGGATTTGCCGACTCCGCCCTTGCCGCCGGTGACGGCGATGACGTTGACCGGTTTGCGGCGCAGAAATTCAAGCGACGGCATGACGGGTTCGCTCCGGTAAGGATGTCTTGACGGGGTGCTCGGCGTTCAGCAAGTCGTCCGGAATGCGGGTACCGACGAGCCGATAGGCGATCGGCAGTCCTGCCGCCGACGCCGCAGCGACCACCTCATACGGCGCGGCGCTGTCGGCGCAGTGCGTGAGCACCACCGCCGTCGGACGCGCCGCGCGATGACGCCGCAGGGCATGCTGCGCGGAACGCGCATGCAAGGTCGCAGGCAAGGCGAGCAATACGGAACAAGGCGTCACGCCGACGAGCGGCAGGAGGTCGGCCGTCTCGATCGCGCGCGTCGGAATTTCTATCAGTTGCAGGCTGTGCAACTCCGACGCCGGCAGCGCGTCGATTAGTTCATCCACCGTCGGATGTGCAGCGGTCGGCAGGCCGACGAGGCGGCCGACGTGTTGCAAACCGTGTGCGGCGAGCGAATGCGCTGCGCCGAGGCCGAAGAGTCGCGCGCGTCGTGCGCCGTGGCGCAACACCCAGCGTGCGGCGAGTGCCGCGAGCAAGGTGCTCTTGCCGGCGCCCGGTGGGCCAACGACGACCATCCGCCCGCCCTGGGCAAGCCAATCATGCCGTTCGCCCGGCATCTCGAGCTCGATCTCCACGCCATGCTCGGTGCGTCGCGTGGCGACGACGACGGCATCGGCGCCGCAGCGCTCGCGCGCCCGCGCCAAAGCGCTTTGCATATCGGGTGCTTGCAACACGGCGAGCATCGATCACCTCACTGTTGGCCGATCGTGCTGACGAGTCGCACGCGTCGGTTGTCCGGAATTTCGTTCCACGCGAGCACGTGCAGCTCGGGCACCGTCGCGCGCAAAAATCGTGCAAGCGTGCTGCGCAGCGTCGGTGGCACGAGCAACACGCTCGGATGACCCGTCAACTCCTGGCGCTGCACTGCCTCGGCGAGGCGCGTTTGCAAGCGTTCGGCGAGGCCCGGTTCGATGCCTGCGCTCGCTCCGTTGGTGAGTGCGACCGACAAGGCCTGCTCGATGCCGGCGTCGAGCGTGATCACCGGCAATTCCGTCGAGAGTCCCGCGATGTCCTGCACGATCTGGCGCGCCAAGGCGAGGCGCACTTGCGCGATGAGTGCCGACGACTCCTGGGTCTTCGGCGCAATCTCGGCCAGGGCTTCGAGAATCGCGCGCAGATTGCGTATCGGTACGCGTTCGCTCAGCAGCCCCTGCAATACTTTGACGAGCACGCCTAGCGGAAGAATCTTCGGCACGAGATCCTCGACCAACTTCGGCGCGCTCTTGGCGAGGTTCGCGAGCAGGTTCTGCACCTCCTCGTGCCCCAGCAGCTCGTGCGCATTGCGACCGACCAGTTGTCCGAGGTGCGTCGCGATCACGGTGCCGGCGTCGACCACCGTGTAGCCGAAAGACTGCGCGCGCTCGCGCAGCGCAGGCTCAATCCACAAGGCGTCGAGCCCGAAGGCCGGATCGCGTGTCGCGAGGCCTTCGATCGTGCCGAATACGCGACCGGGGTCGATGGCAAGTTCGCGTTCGGGATGCACGATGCCCTCGCCCACCGGCACGCCGCTCAAAGAAATTCGATAAGCGTTCGGTGCGAGTTCGAGATCGTCGCGGATGTGCACGGCGGGGATGAGAAACCCGAGCTCCTGCGTGAGCTTCAGGCGTACGCCGCGGATGCGCGGCATCAGATCGCCGCCTTGCTCCGCATCCACCAGCGGCACGAGGCGATAGCCGACCTCGAGGCCGATCAAATCCACGGACGGCAGATCCTCCCACGACAGATCGCGCGGCTCGCCGCGCGGCCGCGTCAACGGGACGCGTTGTGCTTCGCGACTGCGCTCGAGTTCGCGCCCCTGCAAATGTCGCGCAAGCCACGCGGCGAGAATCGCCATGCCGAGAAACACGATGTTCGGCATGCCGGGGATGAGACCGAGCAAGCCGAGGATCACGGCGGCGACGGCGATCAAGCGCGGATCACCGACGAGTTGCCGCGCCACTTCGGCGCCGATGTCTTGCTCGCGCGACATACGCGTCACGATCACCGCCACCGCCATCGACAGCAGCAGCGCGGGAATCTGCGCAACCAGGCCGTCGCCGATGGTCAGGGTCGTATAGACGCGCGCCGCATCGCCGAGCGACATGTCGTGCATCAAAGGGCCGATCGCGATCCCGCCGAGCAGGTTCACGAGCAGGATCAGGATCGCGGCGGTGGCGTCGCCGCGCACGAACTTGCTCGCACCATCCATCGAGCCGTAGAAGTCCGCTTCGGCACGCACCTCGGCGCGACGGTTGCGCGCTTCTTGCTGGTCGATCAATCCCGCATTGAGGTCCGCATCGATGGCCATCTGTTTGCCGGGCATCGCATCGAGCGTGAAACGTGCGCTCACTTCGGAGATGCGCCCTGCACCCTTGGTGATCACGACGAAGTTGATGATCGTGAGGATCACGAACACGACGATGCCGACAGCAAAGTTGCTGCCGATGACGAAATGACCGAAAGACTCGATCACGTGACCGGCTGCGCCACTGCCGCCGTGCCCGTTCATGAGCACGACCCGCGTCGAGGCTACGTTCAGCGCAAGTCGAAATACCGTTGCGACGAGCAATACGCTCGGAAAGGTCGCGAATTCCAGCGGACGCCGGATCGAGAACACCGCGACGACGATCATCAACGACAAGGCGATGTTGAACGTGAACAGGATGTCGAGCACGAACGGCGGCAACGGCAGTACGACCATCGCAAGCAGCGCGATGACGGCGATGGGAACGCCGACGCCGCGTCGCAACGAAGCGCCCAAGGTCGCGACGGTCGATGATTCGCCGCTCACGACTCGATCCTCGGATCGATCTGCGGCAAAGATGGTTGGACGCCGCCGCGACGCCTTATGAGTTCGACGTGCCAGACGTAGGTCAGCACCTGCGCCACCGCGGCGTAGAGACGCGGCGGAATGGTCGCGCCGACCTCGACCTTGCGATACAACACGCGTGCCAACGGCGGGACGGAGACGAGCTCGACCCCGTGTCGCCCCGCGAGCTCGCGGATCGACGCGGCGAGATGACCCGCGCCTTTGGCGAGCACGAGCGGCGCGGCGTCTTCGCCCGCGCGATAACGCAACGCCACCGCATAGTGCGTAGGATTCGTGATGACGACCGTCGCTTTGGGGACGTCCTCGAGCATGCGGCCGCGGGCGATCGAGCGTTGCACCTCGCGCAACCGGGATTTGGTCTCGGGCGAGCCTTCGGACTCGCGGTATTCCTCGCGAACTTCTTCCTGCGTCATGCGCAATTCACGCCGATGCCTCCACAACTGCCACGGCGCATCGATGAGCGCGATCGCGCCTAGCGCCGCCGCCATCAGCACCATGGCCTCGCCGATGAGCGCGCAGGCCGCAGCGCCCGCGGAAGGAATCGCGTAGCGCGCGAGCGACTCGAGCGCCGTGCTCTCGCGGTACAGCACAAGCACGGCGCAACCGGCCACGAAGGCGAACTTCAACAGACTCTTGCCAAGTTCGATCCAGGCACGGGCGGAGCCCATGCGCGCAAGACCTGCGAGCGGATCGAGGCGCGCCGGGTCGAACTGCAGCGCGCGCAAAGAGAAATTCCATCCGCCGATCAGCGTCGGTGCAGCCATCGCGCCGAGCAAGCAGGCGGCAAACCACGGCAGCAGACCGCGCACGGTACGCGCC
Source organism: Steroidobacteraceae bacterium (assembly GCA_017853555.1). Taxonomy (GTDB): domain Bacteria; phylum Pseudomonadota; class Gammaproteobacteria; order Steroidobacterales; family Steroidobacteraceae; genus UBA964. Next base: position 55,724 of record JAFMJH010000008.1, on the reverse strand, counting down.
CCGACCTCCGCGAGCGCGAAGGACATCGCGTCCGGGTTACGCCAGGTTGTCGCGCCGATTTCGAGACCGCCGCGCATGCCGTCGATGAACCCGCCCATCACGTACGGCCCGAGCAACCAAAGCATCAGCACCGACACCACCATCACCACCGCGGTGGTCAAATCCGCCGAGCGCGGCACCTGCCCCCGCTCGCGGGCGTCGTCGAGTCGCTTGGCCGTCGGTTCGAGGCTGCGATCGCTCGCGCTCTCGCCGCTCATCGCAATGCACCGATGCGCTGCAGCGCCGCGTCGAACAAATGCTCGAAGCCGAATTGCACACCCGGGAGCGACCACACCAGGACCGACAAGCCGAACAGCAAGGCCGCGGGCAATCCGACCGACAGGATGTTCAAGGACGGCGCTGCGCGACTGACGACGCCGAAGGCGAGATTGGCGATCACGAGGGCTGCAAGCCCGGGCAGCGCGATCCGCAGGGCGCCCTCGAACAGAGTGCCGCCGCTCGCCGCGATGTCCAGAAAGAATCTCGCCGACAGGGAGTGCGTCGCGACCGGAATGGCGTCGAACGTCGCGAGCAACGTTTTGAGCAGCGCGAGATGGCCGTCCAGCGCCAAAAACGTCAACGTCACGAACACGATGTAGAACTGGCCGACCGCCGCCGTCGAAGCCCCGCGTTGCGGATCGATATTGAACGCGAACGACAGGCCCATTCCGTTCGCCAACAATTGCCCGGCGAGACCGACCGCATCGAACACCAGTTGCATCAGGAAGCCGATCGCGAGCCCGACCGCGATTTGCACCAGCAGAATCTTGATGCCGAGACCCGAGAGCGGATCGATCGCGCTCGGCATCACGAGTCGTGGCGCGACCAGGATGGCGAGCGCCGCGGCAAGCACGAGGCGTATTCGGCGCGGTACGAACTGCGCGCCGATGGTCGGCGCGATCATCAGGCACGCCGCGATACGCGCGAACGGCCATAGCGCAGCGCCGATCCACTGCCAAAGCTGTGCCTGAGTCACTTCGAGCATGTCAGCGCAACATTCCGGGAATCGCGATGATCATCTCGCGCGTGTACGCGACGATGACCTTGAGCATCCACGGTCCGGCGATCACCATCGTCAATGACATCGCAAGCAATTTCGGGATGAACGCCAGCGTCATTTCGTTGATCTGCGTGGCCGCCTGCACGATGCCGATCGCGAGACCGACCACCAGCGCGACGATCAAAAGCGGGCTCGCGAGCAGCAGCATCGTCAGCAGCGCGTCATGACCGATCACCAATACGCGTTCGGGTGTCACGGCGCGTACCTCATCGCACGAAACTCGCAGCCAGTGTGCCCATCACCAGCGACCAGCCGTCGACCAGCACGAACAGCATCAGCTTGAACGGCAGCGAGATCAGGACCGGCGAGAGCATCATCATGCCCATGGACATGAGTACGCTCGCGACCACGAGATCGATGATCACGAAGGGGATGAACAGCATGAAGCCGATCGTGAAGGCGCTTTTCAGTTCACTCGTGACGAAGGCCGGAACAAGAATGCTGAGCGGCACGTCCTCGGGTCGCTCGTAGCCTTTGCCACCGGCGATGCCGACGAAGGTGGCAACGTCGGCCTCGCGCGTCTGATCGAGCATGAATTTGCGCAAGGGGTCAGCGGCGCGCTCGAGCGCCTGCAGGGCGTCGAGCCGACCTTCGCTGTAGGGCTGGAAGGCCTCGGCGTTGATCCGATCGAAGGTCGGTGCCATGACGAAAAACGTCATGAATAGCGCGAGCCCGATCAACACCTGATTCGGCGGCGTCTGCCCCGCACCGATGGCCTGCCGCAAGATGCCGAGCACGATCACGATGCGCGTGAACGCCGTCATCATCAACAGCACCGCCGGCAAAAACGACAGCGCGGTCATCAACAGCAACACTTGCAGCGTGAGACCGTAGGTCGTGCCGCCACCGCTCGCCTGCTTGACGGTGAGGGCCGGCAGCGTGAGCTCCGCAGCGTCCACCGGAAGCGCATACGCCAGGGCGATTGCGGCGCTCAGCGTCACGGCGCGGCCGAAGATGCGCCCCGCGATCACGATTGATCTCCGCAGGGCGTCGGCCGGATCGACCGGGCGAGTACCGTGCTGCCTCGCTCGCCGACGCCGATCAACAGTTGACGCTCACCGCAGGCCAACAGCACGACCTTGTCTTTCGGGCCGATCGCAATTTCATCCACCACCCGCAGCGGTCCGTGGCGCTGCGGCAGAATCCGACGCCATCTGCGTGCGAGCCAGCCGAGGGCGACGATCGTCGCCAGCACGGCGAGCAAAGAAAGCGTCACCTGCAGCGGATCGCCGGCACCCGCCTCGGCAACATGGGCACTCGGGACCGCGTAACTCATCGCAGCTTGCGGATCCGCTCCGCCGGCGACACGACGTCGGTCAAACGTATGCCGAATTTGTCGTTGACGACGACGACCTCGCCGTGCGCCACCAGCGTACCGTTCACGAACACGTCGAGCGGATCGCCGGCCACGCGCTCGAGCTCGATGACCGAACCCTGATTGAGCTGCAAAAGATTGCGGATCGGAATGCGGGTGCGTCCGACCTCCATCGACAACGTCACCGGGACCTCGAGGATCACGTCGAGATTGACGTCCGACGACGCACTCTCGGTTGTCGTGACTGCGCCCTGCAATTGTTCGAAATTCGCGGTGCGCGGCGTTTGGTCCGTCGTTTCGGTCATGTGCCTCTCCCGCCTATGCATCGCTGCTCGACCTTTACGGCCTGCTGACCGCGCGAGACGCCGTAGCGGCCACGCAGAAACGGCACGTCCTCGGCGAACACGGTCGCGCGTCCGTCGAATTCGAAGGACACGACGTCACCCGGCCGGAAATCGAGCAGCTGCGCGAGGCGAACGTCGCGCGTACCCAGAACCGCGCGCAGCTCGAGATCGGCGTCTTCAAGATCTTCGCGCAAGCTGCGGTGCCAGCGTCCGTCCTCGTCGCGCGCGTTCTCGTGAGCGTTGCCGCCCAGCAGCTCTTTGTGCGGTTCGAGCGACGAGTACGGGATGGCGATCGACATCGTGCTCGAAACGCTTTCGATCTCGACCGTGAAATCCGCCACGACGACGACGTCGTTCGGGCTCATGACGGTGAGGAACTGCGGGTTGGTCTCGCTCGAGGCAAGCTCGATCGTCACGGGCATGATGCTGCTCCATGCCTCGCGCAGATCGACGAGTGCCGCGTCGCGCAGCATCTGCACGATGCGAGTTTCGGTGGCGGTGAAGTCGCGCGTCTCGTAACGCGTCGGCCGGACGCGACCGCCGAAAAAATTCTCGACGACCGCGAACACCAAATCCGCTGACATCACGAGCAGCACGGTGCCGCGCAACGGCGCGAAGCGCAGCAGGTTTATGGAGGATGGCGTACGTACGCTCTGGAGATAGTCGGCGAACTGCACCATGCGGATCTGGCCGCCGATCACGCCGGCGGAGCGGCGCAGTATGTTGCAGATGCTGTGGCGATAGAGGCGCGCGTAGCGCTCGTTCAGCATTGCAAGCGTCGGCATGCGGGCGCGCACGATGCGCGCTTCGCGTCCGAGTTCATAACGACGTACATCCGTCGCGCCGGTCGGATCGGCGAGCGGCACGCGTCCCTCGTCCATGCCGACGAGCAGCGCATCGACTTCTTCCTGGTTCAAAATCGGTTCGTTGGCCATGGGGTCACTGCACCACGAAGCCGTTGAACAACACATTGAGCACCGTGACGGGATCGCCCTCCACTTGCTTCACGACCTGCCGCACCGTCGAGAGTGCGGCACGACGCAGCGCTTCTTTGCCGGCGGTCAGGCTCACTGCGCCGACCTCCTGCGAGGCGAACAGCATCAGCAAACCGTCGCGCAGCATCGGTTGGTGATCCTTGAGAATCGCGAGCGTGTGCGGCGAACGCGTGACGACGCTGACCTCGACCTGCAGCAGACGCTGCGCGTCCGCGCCCGCAAGATTCGTCACGAACGGTGGCTCGAGGGTCAGGAACTGCAGCGGAGGAATCGGTTCGGGCTCAGGCTGCGCCGGTGTGCGCCACCAGAACCAATATCCCGCGCCGCCGCCGATGCCGGTCAACGCGAGCGCGGCACCGCCGAGCAACAACCTGCGACGACCCGAGGGCGCTGCGCTCGACTCTTCGGTCGGTGCGTCTTTTTTGACTTCGCTGTCCGCCATCTGCCTCTCCGGCGTCATGAAACCGTTCCGCAGACCGATTTAGCAATTGACGTGCCAAAGAGGCTCGCACGGTACGCCCAAAGAATTAGGCGTAGGTATCGAGCTCGCGCTTGCCGACGGAACGTTCGCCGCGCGCGGCTTCTTCGCCTTGACCTGAAACCAAAGACGAAAGACACAATCCCTGTGCGGCCAGAGATTTACGCAGCGACGGCAACATGGCGTGCAGCAATCCGCGGGTCTCGGCGCCGGCGCCGGTGACGACGATCGACACGGCGGCGCCGGCCAGTTGCACGGTGATCTGCAGCGACGGCGCATCGGCGAGCGCCAAATTTATGACGGCGCTGTCGTCGCCAGCCATGAGCGATCTGACGTTCGTCAGTATTTCGTCGCGCAAGCAGCGTTGCACCGTTTGCGCGACCGAATGATCGCTCGCCGACAGCGAGATCATTGATGGCGTCAAATTGGTCGCGAAATTCGCCGCCGGCTCGGACGGCGCGCTGCTCTGCTCGTGGCCGAGCGTGCGCCCTCGAGCGAAACCGACGCGCTCCGCGAGGCGATGCAGGTCACTCATCGACGAGCGCCGGTATCGGCGAGCAATGTGGCCGATCATCGAGCGCGCGTTGATCTCGGCGCTCGAGGGCGCGCGCGGCGCGGACCGCCCGGCGTGTGCGCAGGCGCTCGATGATACGCAGCTCCCGTGCACTGTCACGCCAGGCCTCGAATACCCGCTCGCGTTCGCCCTGCAGCGTGGCGAGGCGTTGGGTTTGCAGGGCGATGGCCTCGTCGAGCTTGTGCAGAAATACGCGGAAGTCGCGCGCCGCGACGCCGTCCAATCCGCGCCCGGCGCGCTGCGTGAACGCCGCGTGATATTCGCCGCGGTAATCGCGTAGCTCTTTCAATCTAGCCTCCGCCTCGGCGAGCCGTTGCGCCGCGACGCGCAGTTCCGCGGCGACGCGCTGCTCGCGCTGCATCCGGTCCGACTGCCATGCGGCAAGCGCGCGGTCCGCACTCACGTCACAGGACTCCGTCAAGTTGGGCGAGCGCGGCGAGACTCGCCGGCAGCGTGGCCGATTCGTCGGGCGCTTGCTGCAGAAAGCCCTGCACTTGCGGCCAGGCCGCCAATACTCGATCGAGCTGCGGGTCGGCGCCGGACTTCACCGCCCCGAGTGCGACCAGATCACGCGCCTGTTCATAGCGCGAGATCGCGCCTCGCAGGCGCCTCGCGCGCTCGAGATGCCGCGCATCGGCGACCGCAGGCATTACCCGGCTGATCGAAGCTTCCACGTCGATGGCCGGGAAGTGCCCCGCGTCAGCCAGACGCCGGCTGAGTACCACGTGCCCATCCAGAATGGCCCGAGCCGAGTCGGCAACGGGATCCTGCAAGTCGTCGCCTTCGGTCAGCACCGTATAGAACGCAGTGATCGAGCCGGTCCCGGATAAGCCCATGCCGCTGCGTTCGACGAGTTGCGGCAGTCGCGCGAATACCGACGGCGGGTAGCCTTTGCTCGCCGGCGCTTCGCCGACGGCAAGACCGATTTCGCGCTGCGCCTGCGCGAAGCGCGTCAGCGAATCCATCAGCAGCAACACCGCAGCGCCCCGATCACGAAAGTATTCGGCGATGGCGGTCGCGTACCACGCGCCTTGCAAACGCAGCAAAGGTGGCGCATCCGCCGGCGCTGCAACCACCACCGAACGACGACGTTCCTCGGGGGTCAGGATCTGCTCGACGAATTCGCGCACCTCACGACCACGCTCACCGATGAGCCCGACCACGATCACGTCCGCGGCGGTGTGACGCGCCATCATGCCGAGCAACACGCTTTTGCCGACGCCGCTGCCGGCAAAGAGGCCGATTCGCTGCCCGCGCGCGACGGTGAGCAGCGCGTTGATGGCTCGCACGCCCACATCGAGCGGCGCAGTGATCGGTTGGCGTTGCAAAGGATTCATCGGCGGTGCAATCAGTCGCGCCGCGTCGTCGCACCGAATCGGTGGCCCGTCATCGAGCGCAAGACCGCGCGCATCGACCACGCGTCCTTGCAACGCGATGCCCACCGGCACCCGCCCGCCACGACCCATGGGCCTCACCCGCGCGTCGACCGCGAGGCCCTCCGGGCTGCCCGCCGGCATCAACAAAACACGGTCGTTGGCAAAGCCGACGACTTCGGCTTCGTGACCGTCACCTTCGACGGTTTCGATCAGGCATCGATCGCCGATCGAGGCGCGCAGGCCGCGCGCTTCGAGCGTCAGACCGACGAGGCGCGTCAAGTGTCCGGCCACACGCGGTGGCGCGAGCGCCTCGGCGGCGGCGAGTGCCGCCCGACGTCGGTGGCCGGCCGTCATCCATCACCTCGTGACTGATGCAGGGTGCCGGAGCCCGTGATGGCATCGAGCGCCGCGTCAAATCGCGTGCGCCAGCGCGCATCCAGCGAGGAATCGTCCGTCTCCAACCAGATTCCGCCGCGCTCGATTTTCGCATCCGCGCGGTACTCGATGTCGCTACCGCCCGCCTCGTCGGCGGGCCCGCTCGAGATCTCGGCATGATCAGCCGGGTGCAAAAACACGCGAACCCGATCTCGCCTCGACGGCAGGGCATTCAGGCTCTCGGCAATCAAGAGTCGAATTCGATCTGACCCCGCGGACAGTTCGCCGTACGCCAAATGAGCGCCGACGAGCGCGGCCAGGCGTATAAGCTCGCCCTCGAGCACGGCATCGATTTCGGCAAGCGGTTGCGACAGACGACTCGCGATCGATCGCGCGGCCTTGACGGCTTCGCGCAACTCGATCTGGTGCGCCTCGATCTCGATCGCCGCAGCGCCCCAGCCGTCGGCATGACCGCGTGCGAACCCCGCATTCCATGCGTGGTCGCGATCTTCCACGGCAGCCACCGGCGCACCGCGCACGCGCGGACTGATCAGCGGTCCGGCCAACGCGGGTGGCGCCCAGACCCGTTCCGCGTCAGACGAAGGCTTCACCACCCCGTGCCCCCAGGGAGATCACCCCTTCTTCCGACAAGCGACGCGCTCCGGCGAGAATTTCCTTGCGAGCGGCCTCGACCTCGGACAAGCGCACCGGGCCGCGCGATTCCATGTCGTCGCGCAAGGTTTCGGCGGCGCGCTGCGACATGTTCTTGAAGATCTTTTCTTTGAGAGTGTCTTCGGTCGCCTTCAAGGCCAGCAGCAACTGGTCGGCCGGCACTTGCCGCAGCAGCTCCTGCATGCTCCGATCGTCGAGTTCGATCAAATCGTCGAACACGAATACGAGATCCTGGATTTTGGCGCCCAGCGCTTCGTCGGTCGTGGTGATTTCCTGCATGACGCGCGATTCGATGCGTGCATCGAGCAGATTGACGATGTCGGCGACGACTTTCGGCCCGCCGAACCCGGGTGCTTGCGTGCGGCTGTTGCCGGCGAATTGGCGCTCCATGACCTGATCGAGTTCCTGCAGCGCCGCCGGTTGTATGCCGTCCAGTGTCGCCACGCGATACAACAAATCGCCGCGCATCTCCTCCGGCAGATGACTGACGATCTTCGCCGCCTGCTCGGACTCGAGATACGCGAGGATGATCGCGATGATCTGCGGATGTTCGACGCGGATCATTTCGGCGATCGCTTTCGGGTCCATCCACTTCAGCGACTCGAGACCTTTGCTCGCTCGTCCCAGAAGAATTTGGTCGATGAGGCCTGCGGCCTGGTGCTCGCCCATGGCCTCGATCAAGGTCTTGCGCACGAAGTCGGCGCTGCCGAGCCCGAGCGAGGTTTGGCGCTCGGCATCGTCCATGAACCAGCCGAGCACTTCGCTCACTTCCGAGCGACTGACGTCGGCGATCTGCGCCATGGCGACGCCCAGCCGTTGCACGTCCTTGCCGGGCAGATGGCGCAGCACTTCGGCGGCCTCTTTTTCGCCGAGCGTCAACAGCAAGATTGCCGCCTTGTCGACGCCGGAGCGAACCGCAATCAGAGATTGATCGTCAGGCATCGCTCGCGACCCATTTCTTCACCACTTGCGCGACGCGGGCCGGATCTTCGTTGACCAACGAGCGCGCGCGAGCGATATCGTCTTCGTACGCAGGCCGTTTCGGTTTGGCGGGCGTCATCGGGCCCGCGCCGACCGAATCTCCGGACAAGGCCAGGGCCGCATCGTCCGCGCTGATACTTGCCCCGGTGCTCGCGCGCGGCATCATCGCCGCGTATTGCCGCAGCAGCGGCCGAACGATCGTCAACAGCAACACCATCACGAGCAGCGCGCCGAGCACGAGTTTCGCCGCATCGCGCACCCACGGCTGCTGCCACAGCGGCACGTCGTCGATGCCACGATCCGTGCTGCGCGGCTCGCCACTCCACGGGCTGTTGAGGACGCTGACCCGATCCCCACGCTTCTCGTCGAAGCCGACGGCGTCTTTGACCAACGCGTCGATGCGCTCGAGTTGCTTGGCATCGAGCGGCGTGGGTTTAGGTTTGCCGTCCTTGCCGACCAGATCGACGTGATCGATCAGGACCGCCACCGACAGCCGCTTGATGCGTCCGGCCGGTTGCTGGGTGTAGGCGACGGTCCGATCGATTTCGTAGTCGCGCGTACTTTGCACCGAGTTCGGCGGTGTGCCTTCGGTGCCGGTCGCGGCAGCGGGAGTTTTGCCCGGCGGTTGATTGGACAGACTCCCCGGCACACCGCCGGCCGAGGTGGTCGATCGCCGGTCTTCGGCGAGTTGTTCGCGTCGCACGATTTGACTGTCGGGACGGAACTGCTCGCGGGCCTCCTCGCTGACGCTCATATCGAATTCCGCACTGACTTCGGCTCGCACCCGCCCTGCGCCCACGAGCGGTGCCAGCAAGGTTTCGATGCGCTGCGCATAGCTTTCTTCGAATTGTCGGGCGAACTCGATCTGCTGATCGCGCAGCGCTTGCGGGTCGCGACCGCGCGGTGACGACAACAAGCGCCCCTGCTGATCGACGACGGTGATCCGATCGGCCTCGAGATTCGGCAAACTCGAGGCGACCAGATTGACGACGGAGGTCACCTGTTCGCTCGAGAGCCTGCGTCCCGGTTTCAGTTGCAGGAATACGCTGGCACCGCCGCGGACGCGGTCCCGCACGAAGCCCGTTTCCCGCGCGGCGGCGATGTGCACGCGCGCGCTCGCCACTTGCTGCAGGCTCGCGATGGTACGCGCCAATTCGGTCTCGAGCGCATGCTGGTAACGTGCCCCCTCCATGAACTGCGAAGTGCCGAAACCGTTTTCTTTGGCGAGATTCGCGAAGCCGCCGGATTCGACCACGCCTTTGCCGGCGAGCAAAAGGCGCGCGTCGTTGAGACGCTCTTGGGCCACCGAGAGCGCACCAGTGCCGTTTTCGAGCCGATACGGTATGCCGGCAGCGCCGAGCGCCTGGCTGACCGCGGCCACGTCGTCATCCGGCAAATTCGAATACAACAGCGAGTATGTCGGCGCCTGCGACCACAATACGACGGCAACGCCGAGCGCCACGGCAGCGGCGAGCCCGACCAGCATGATGAGCGGGCGTATGCCGGCCATCAGACCAGGCAGGCGATCGGCGGTGGACAAGGCGTTGGGCACGATTCACCCGCCTCAGATCGGCATGTTCATGACGTCTTGATACGCGGCTACGACCCGATTGCGTACCTCGACCGCGCCGCGAAAACTCACGCTCGCTTTCTGCATGTCGATCATGACGCGCGCGAGATCGACGCCCGGCGCACCGCGTTCGAACGCGGTGACGGACTCGCGCGCCTGCGTGTCGGCGCGATTGACCGCATCGAGCCCGTTGCGCAGCACGGCGTCGAAGCTGACGACGTTGTTCGCAGCGACGCTCGAGGTCGCGCGCGCCCCCGGCGTCAGACCGCCGACGCTGGGTCCGTCGTGGGCGACGGCGCGTTGACGGAGCGCACGAATTTGCGAGAGGACTCGGTCGATTTCGATCTGGCTCACGCGCGTCGACTCCGAAAATTGATGGACGCGCGATACGGAGCAAATTCCGTGCCCGGCTCCGGGACGTCAAACCAACGACGTCTCCGCCACGCCGAGTCGGCGCAATTTCTCGACCAGCGTCGTGCGTCGCAAACCCAACAGACGCGCCGCATGCGCGACCGTGCCGCCCGAGCGGTGCAAAGCTTCGTTGATGAGTTGTTGCTCGATCGAATTCAGATGCGCACGCAGATCGATGCCGTCGTTCGGCAGCGCGACCGATGGCAGCGGAACCACGCTCGACAGCGCGTTGGCAGGCATGTCGGCGGCCTCGATCGCCTCGAGCTCTTCACCCGCCAAGAACGAATCGCGCGCCGGTTCCACGGCGACGAGTGCGTCGTTGCGATAGCGCATGGGCAAATCGCGGCCCTCGACTTTGCGATCGGGATGCAAAATGCACAGTCGCTCGATCAGATTGCACAGCTCACGGACGTTGCCGGGCCAGGAATACGCACGCAACGCGGCGCGCGCCGATTCTCCGAGGATCAGTCGCGGTCGGCCGGCGCGCACGTTTTGCTCGACGAACTCCGAAATCAGGCACTCGAGATCTTCGATGCGCTCGCGCAGACTCGGCATGTCGATCGGAAAGACGTTCAGACGGTAGAACAGGTCGCCACGAAAGCTGCCGCGATCGATCGCCGCCTCGAGGTTGCGATGCGTCGCGGCGATGATGCGTACGTCGCAGCGAAAACTGTGATGGCCGCCGACGCGCTCGAAGGTGCGCTCCTGCAGCACGCGCAGCAACTTCACCTGCATCGGCAAGCTCATGTCGCCGATCTCGTCGAGAAACAGCGTACCGCCTTCGGCAACTTCGAACCGTCCCGGGCGTTGTGCGTAGGCACCGGTGAAAGCGCCCTTTTCGTGGCCGAACAGCTCGCTCTCGAGCAGATCCGCGGGGATCGCACCGCAGTTGACGGCCACGAAAGGACCGCCGCGACGCTGGCTATGGTCGTGCACGGCGCGTGCGACCACCTCCTTGCCGGTCCCGGACTCGCCGAGCACGAGCACGTTCGAGTCATGCCGGGCGACCTGGCGTACGAGCCTCACCACTTCGAGTATGGCGGCGGATCGGCCAGTGGGTACGCGCGGTACCGCGACAGGCATCAAGGCCATTTGGGCTGCGGATATCGATTCGACGGTCGCCGTCATGTGACCCTCCTCACATGACTAAAGATACTATTACGAGATCTTAATGACCGTGAGGACAGAAAGTTCCGAATCGGAACTGATTAACGCGTTGCGCGACCCGGGGCCGCTTCGGGTAGCGCGTTCCAGGCCATGCGGATTTCGTTCAAGACCAGCGCCGCGTCGTCGAGAATTCGAGGGTCGCGGTCCGTGTGCGCCCGCAGCAGCTGGCGGCCGACGTAATCGTAGAGCCGATCGAGATTGCGCGGGATGGTGCCATGCTCGAGTGCAAGACAAGCGCGCAGTTCCGCGACGATCGCCAACGCGCGCTGCAGCGGTCGGCTCTTTTCGACCGTCGCGCCGCGCTGCGCGAAACCCCGTGCTTCGGCAATCCGGGCGAGCGCACCGTCGAGCATCATTGCAATCAGTTTGTGGCCGTCGGCCGCCGCGACGCCGCCGTGCGCGGCGACTTGCTGGTAGGCGGCGACTTTCGGGTTGCTGTGCGAGACGGACATACCTTCAATATCGGCCGACGCTCGATTACTTGAGCTGTTTGGCGAGATAGCTCGAGGTGGTCTGCATGTTGCTGAGCATCGAATCGAGCGCAGTGAATTGTGCGCGGTAGCGCTGCTCGACCGCGCTCATGCGCGTATCGAGTGCAGCGGCCTGCGTGACCAGGGCGCGCTTGCGCGCCTGCAATGCATCGGTACGCTGGGCGAATGCGCCGTCGCTGGCGATGAAGTCGCGCAGTACGCCCTCGACGAGCGTCGCGATACCGCGCTCCGAGCGCACCGCAGTCGGCCAGCGTGCAGGGTCCGCGGTGCCGCTTGCCGCGCTGCGCGCTCGCAGGCTGCCATCGACGCGCATCTCGAGCCCGAGCAGCCCGGCGGCCGACTGCAGCGCATCCGCTTTGAAAGGCGTGGCGACGACGCGGCGCAACGCGCCTTCGAGATTGCGCAAGGTGGCATCGCCGATGAGCGGCCCGCCCTCGCGCGTATCCGGATCGTAGGCGCGCAGACGTTGCAGAGTCGCGGCGAGGTTGTTGTAGGCGTCGATGAATTGACCGAGACGCGCCTGCTTGACTGCGACGTCGCTTTTGACCTCGATGCGCAGCGGCGTGTCGGGTTTCGCCGTCAATACGTCCACGGTGACGCCCTCGATCGCATCGCGGATCCGGTTGCCGACGGCGTTCACCGCGCAACCATCGATCCAAACGTCGGCATCCGTCGCCGCCGCGACGCTTTGCATCGACGCCGGAAGGTCGACGAGCGCACCGTTTGCATGATCGACACGCAACGCGATTTCACCCGCCGATCCCACGCTGCTCGCTTCGAGAACGAGGCGCACGCCCGTCGAGGTATTCAACAATGCGGCGCGGACGCCGGTATTGTCGCGCGCTGCATTGATCGCAGCGCGCAGTGCGCCGAGATCCCCTTGCGCGTCGAGCTCGACGCTGAAGCTGCGACCATTCTGGGTGAGGGTCAAACGACCTGCGCCAAGTACCGTTTGGGCGCCGTCGCCGAAGGGCGAAGAGCGCAACTTGTGGGCGCTGGCGATTCGTTTGACCTCGACGCTGTGGGTCGCGGCAACGGCCGTAGTGCTCGCGCTCGCCACGACGACATCGGGATCTTCACTGCTCGCCACATTGGCATCGCTGACCGTCGACAGCGCCTGCGTCGCCGTCGACAGCGCCGCGACGGCACCGCGCAAGGTCGCAAATGCCGACAGTTTCGTGTCGACACCGTTTTTCGCGCGTGCGATTCGTTGCTCGACGGGCGCACGCTCCGCCGCCACGAGTTGGCTGACCAGGCCGTTGACGTCGAGCCCGGAGCCGATGCCCGAGGATTGCAAGCCGGGCATGCGATCAGGCGCGACCGTCGAACATGACGCTGCCCGTCGGCAACAAACCCGCGTCGGCGTTTTCAGCCAATCGCAACAGGGTCTCACTCGGAATCTGGCGAATGACCTCGCCGGTTTTCACGTCTTTGACCGTCACGACCACCCGATGCGAGTCATCCCGCACGGTGAACTCGAGCGCATGCCCTACGTTGCGCGCAGCCGCTTCGAGGCGGGCCGCGAGTTTGTCGAGACGAACGTTGTCGCTCGGCGCCTTCGCCGCGGTGGGTGTCATTGCGGCAAGTGCAGTGCGGCGGGCGGGATCTGCGTCGCGCGCGGAAACGACAGCCGCCGGTGCAGTGACCGGCGCGACTTCGGCTTTGTCGATGGTGCTCACGATTCATCGTCCCCTGCGGTGTGCAGGTGGGGCGCCGCAGGATGCGTACGCCCCACCCGACTTGCCGATCAACGCAACAAGGTCAATACGCTCTGCGGTGCCGCATTCGCCTGCGAAAGGATGGCGATGCCGGCCTGCTGCAGAATCTGCGCGCGGGTCAACATGGCCGTTTCCGCGGCAAAGTCCGCGTCCTGGATGCGCGAGCGCGACGCCGCGACATTTTCGGCGGTGGTGCGCAAGTTGGAGATCGTTGACTCGAAGCGGTTCTGAATCGCACCAAGCTTGGCGCGCGAGTTGTTGACCGCGCCGAGCGCCGCATCGATCGACACCAGCGCCGAGTTTGCGCCAGTCGAACTCGAGACATCCACGTCGGCCACCGCCATGCCGGAGACTGCGATGGTCGAATCCGAGGGCTCGAACGCGCCGCTCCAGGACACCGTGCCGTTGACGCCTTCCGGTGCGGCGTAGCTGACGGTCAAGGTCCCGCCATAAGTGCCATCTTCGTCGATGCCGAAGTCCTCGAGCGTGCCGTCCGTGAAATCTCCCTCGTCGAATGCAAGCGTGATGTTGCGCCCGTCGGCGGCGGTCAATTTGACGCCACTGCCGTCGTCGGTGGCCGACACGCCGGTGGCGGCGGATTGACCATTGATCGCGGCGACCGCTGCGGCACGATTGCTCGACGCGTTGCCGTGCAAGCCGGCAACCGTGATATCGACACCATTGATCGTGATCGTCGCGTCACCGTCGGCCGAGGCGTTGGTCGACGCCGTGACGCTGTCGACGACGGTCGCATTGGCACTCGCCAGCATGCCCGGCGGACCTTTGGCGTTGATCGCTGCGGCGAGTGCCTTCGCGTCGTTGGCGATCGAGCCGAGGTCGTATTCGACACCGTCGACCGTGACGCTCTGATCGTCCGCCGTATCGTCGGCGGTACCGATCGACTGCGCCGTCAACACGACGCCGCGGAACTGACCGAGCGCGCTGGTGCGCGCGCTGTCGATGGCGTCGATGACGATCGTCTGGTTGGCATCGGCACCGACCTGGAAGGCGCGGTTCATGAAACTGCCGTCCAGCAAATTGATGCCGTTGAATTGGGTCTGCGCGGCGACGCGATCGATTTCCGCCTTCAGTTGCTTGACTTCGAGCTGCAGCGCCGCGCGGTCGGAGGCGCTGTTGGTCGAGTTGGCGGACTGCACCGACAACTCGCGCATGCGCTGCAGGTTCTGGCTGATGGCATCGAGTGCGCCTTCGGCCGTCTGCGACAGCGAAATCGCATCACTGGCGTTGCGGGTCGCCTGGTTCAAACCGCGCACTTGCGCGCTCAGGCGTTGCGAGATCGCAAGGCCTGCCGCGTCGTCTTTGGCGCTGTTGATGCGCAAGCCGGACGAGAGACGCTGCAGCGCGGTGGCCATGTCCCGCCCTGAGGTGGCGAGATTGCGCTGCGCCGTCAGCGACATCACGTTGGTATTGATCACTTGACTCATGAATGGACTCCTCGAGAGGGATGGGGTTCGACTGCGGCGCCTGACCTTGCGGGTCATCGCCCTGCAAACCCTGTAACGGCAGACAGCCGGAACCTTTAGGCCCGCCGTCCTCAGAAGTAGTCGAACAGACTGAGTCGCGCGAGTTTGGTGTACGACAGTTGCGCGGCTTGCAGGCCGGTCAGTTGCGCCTGCAATCGACTGATCGCTTCGGCCATGTCGAGGTCACGCAATTGCGACGCTTGCGCCAGCAAATCGGCGTGTATGTTCGCGCGCGTGCTCAGGCACGAATCGAGCGTGGCGAGTCGGCCGCCGATGCGTGCCCGCAGCAGCACGTAGTGGTCGATGCCGGCATTGGAGATCGTCAACGTATCTGCAATCGAGGCGGAAAAATCCTGCTCGCTCAAGCTGCCGTCCGCCACCGACTCGAGCGCGCTTGCGAACCCGTCGATTGCCGCAAATACGTCCCGAGTTTCGCCCTCTGCTTGGATCTCCGCAAAGGAACCGCCGTCCACGCCATCGGCGATGGCGCGCCCAGGCAGTACTTCGACGGCGCGCAGCGCTTCGTCGCCCTGATACTGAACGTTTCCCCAATGCTCCACGAACGGGGCTTGCTCACTGCGGCTGCCGCCGAAGAGATAGCCGCCGTTGGGGTCGATGCGGTTGGCGACACCCAAAAGGTGATCGCGCAAGCTGCGCACTTCCGCGGCGATCAGTTTGCGCGATGCTCCATCCAGCGTGCCGCTGCCGGCTTGCACGGCGAGCTCGTGGATGCGCTGCAGCACGTCACCCGCATCGGCGATCGCCGTCTCGGTGCTGCGCAGGCGATCACCCACGAACGCGGCATTGCGTTCGTACTGCGCAAGTCGTGCCACGGACCGATCGAGCGCGCCGAGTCGGCTTGCCGTCGCGGGTTCCGAGGCGCTTTGGCGTACGCCGCTGGCGATCTCCTGCTGCGTGACACCGAGCGTCGCTTGCAAGCGCGTCATGTCGGTCACGGGTTGTTCGAGAAACGTTCGAGTCGAAATTCGCATCGCAGCTCCTTCAATGCGTGGCGTCGAGCAAGGTGCGGAACAACTCGTCCGACATTCGCACGACTTGCGCCGCGGCCTGGTAAGCCTGCTGCAGCTGCAACAAGCGCGCAGCCTCCTCGTCCAGATTCACGCCGGAGACGTTGCTGCGCTGCCGGTCGATGTCCGCACGCGCAACTTGCGTCACTTCCGCGTCGCGCGCGGCGATCTGCTGCGTGCGCGAGAGGCGCAGTTGCAAGTGGTCGAGGCGATCGATGAGCGTCGTCCCGGCATCGCTCGGCGCAACCGAATCGAAGGCGAGCAACAGTCGGCGTGCATTGCCGTTGTCGCCTGGTCCGAGTCCCGAGGCGGCAGCGGCAACGCGCGTCGGGTCGGTGACGGTCGCCGTGAAGTCGCAGGCCAACTCGCGCGTCGGGTAAATTTCGAACCCGTCGCCATTGGCGGCGACGCCCGACACCGCGATCGCAAGCCCTTCGGCACGCAGCGGGTCGATCACGCTGCCGCTTCCCGACATCGGCACCGGCGTGCCGTCATCGAGGCGCGATAGCACCCAGGCATCGGCCACGCGTTGCAGACGATAATTTTTGATGGTGAGAGCATCGGTGTCGTCGAGCGTGGCCACGACGGTAGCCGAACCCGTGTTGCCCGAGCGTGGGGTGACGGTCGCTACCGGCGTGCTGAAGAGCGGCGTGCCGCTGCGGCCCGCACCATCGACGCCCTCGGCATGCGTCGTGTTAAGGCGTTCCGCCAGCGCCGCCGCGAGTGCGCCGAGCTCATCGCGTGCGCCGCTCAGGAGCGGCGCGCGGCTAGACGCCAGCGCGCCGAGCGTGCCGCCCGAGTCCGCAGCAAAATCCTCCGCCTTGACGGCCGTGGCCACATCGCCGACTACGAGCGCTCGTCCCCGGCCTGCAAATACGTTGACCTTGCCCTCCGCATCTTCGACCACCCGCAAGTCGGCATAGCCCGCCAAACGATCGAGCAACTGATCGCGTTGATCGAGCAGCGTGGGCGACGGTGTGCCCGCGGCCGCGGCGCCGATGGCGATCTGGCGATTGAGATCCGCGATCGCACGCGCATCGGCGTTCAATTCGCCGACCAGCGTCGTCATGCGCTGACCCCATTCACGATCGAAGTCGCGCCAGCGTGCGTCGACGGCCCGAATTTCCGTCGCCGCGTCGTCCAGCTTGGCAAGCAACTCGACGCGCACGCTGCGCGTGGCGGGCGCGGCCGTCAGGGCCTCGAGTGCATCACGTACCCGTTGCAACGCGCCGGGCAGTCCGTCCTGACCGCGGCCGAGTGCCGCGACCACGCGACCGATTTCCTGCATGCGTGTCGCGGCGTTCTGCGCCTGCGTCGCCGCATCGCGCGACTGCGCAACCCGATAGACATCGACTTCGCGGGCGATACGCGCGACTTGCACGCCCGATGCGAGCCACGCGCCGGCACTCGGCACTGCGGGCCGAGTCGCAAGTTCCGCGCGCTGGCGTACGTAGCCATCCGTGTTCGCATTGACCACGTTCTGCGATGTCACGTCGATGGCGAGTTGAAACGCGCGCAGGCCGTTGAGCCCCGTGGAGAGCATGCCGCTCATGCGTCACCGATGTGGCGGGCGACCGCGGCGAGCTTGCGTGCGTAATCGGGGTCGGTCGCATAGCCCGCCCGTTGCAAAGCCGCGCCGAACGCGGCCGGGTCGTCGCCGACGCCGCGAGCTGCGGAATACCGTGGAAGGCCGAGTAGCCGCACATAATCGGCGATGCCCGCCTCGACGCTTGCATAACTTCGAAACCGTTCGGTACGTTGCACCGCCCGGCCCTGCTCGTATTCGGTCGTCTTCGCCGGCACACCGGGCTGCGCGCTGCCGATCGCTTTGATGCCGAAGAAGTTTTGCGAGCTGCGGCCGGCGGAATCCGTCGGCAAAGAACGACCCCAGCCCGTTTCGAGCGCGGCGTGCGCGATGATCGTGCGCGCCGACACGCCTAGTTCGCGCGCCGCCCGTTCGGCGGCCGGGCGCAGGAAGTCGACGAAGGCCGCGCGCGACGGCGGCGCGGCATCGACCGCGGCGCTCGGCGCCGGCGCTGCCGGCTGCGCCTGCAACTGCCGCATCAAAAGATCTGCGAGCCCGATGCCCTTGCCCTGCGTCAATTGCAGCGACAACTGCCCGTCGTACATATCGCGATACATGTCGCTTTGACTCGAGCCGAACAACGGATCACCGGGACTCGCATCGCGCATGCTCTGCAGCATCATGCGCACGAAGATGCCCTCGAATTGGCGCGCGACCTCGCGCATCGTCTGCGGCTCGGTGTGTTTCGCGCCGGCGCGCAAGGCGCCGAGCGCGGCGACATCGGTGTACTGGGAGACCGACCCGATCTCAGATGACGATGAGTTCGGCACGCAAAGCTCCCGCCTGTTTCAGCGCTTCCAAAATCGCCACCAAATCACCCGGTGCTGCGCCGACCCGATTGACGGCGTCCACGATGGTGTCGAGCGTGACGCCGGCGTCGAACTTGAACATGCGCGCATCGGGAGTCTTGAGTTCGATTTCGGAACGCGGTACTTGCACGGTCGTGCCGTTCGAGAGCACCCCGGGCTGACTCACCTCGATGCGTTCGGTGATGGTCACCGACATCGACCCATGCGTCACTGCCGCGGGCAGCACGCGTACTTTGGCATTCATCACGACGGTGCCGGTACGCGAATTGACGATCACGCGCGCCGGCGCGTCCCCCGGCGTGATCTCGAGTTGCTCGAGCGTCGACATCCAGGCGATGCGTTGCGTCAGATCCTTGGGTGCCGCGACGCGCACGCTGACCGCATCGATGGGTTCGGCCGTGCCTTCACCCAGCAGTCGATTGACCCCGTCGGCCAGGCGCATCGCGGTGGTGAAGTCGGGCGCCCGCAAATCGAGCGAGATATAGGGCAAGGACGCGAAGTCGCTGCTGACCTCGCGCTCGACGCTTGCACCTCCCGGGATGCGACCGGCGCTCGGGATGTTGACGGCGATGCGCGACCCGTCCCGCCCCGACGCACCGAAACCGCCGACTACGAGATTGCCCTGCGCCACTGCATACACCTCGCCGTCTGCGCCGCGCAGCGGCGTCATCAGCAACAGTCCGCCGCGCAAACTGCCCGCGTTGCCGATCGACGCCACCGTGACGTCGATGTTCTGTCCCGCTTTGGTGAACGGCGGAAGGTCTGCGTGCACCGTGACCGCCGCGACGTTCTTCGGCTGCGCGTTCACGCCGGGCGGCAAACTGACCCCGAAGCGCGCCAACATGTTTTTGATGCTCTGTGCCGTGTAGGGTGCCTGACTCGTCTGATCGCCGGTTCCGTCGAGCCCCACCACCAGGCCGTAGCCCACCAACTGATTGTTGCGGACGCCGCCGATGCTCGCGAGATCTTTGACACGCTCGGCGTGCACCGCGCTCGTCGCGAGCAGTGCGCCGAACATCACGGCGCGCAACGCCATCGAGCGCGCTGCGCGCGGCGGCCGCTTCAAAACGGCAACCATGGCGCACCGAAGAGCCGTGACAGCAGCGACGGCGTATTCGAGTCGGCCAGCGCGCCGCGGCCCGAATAGCTGATGCGCGCCGCGCCGAGTTTGGTCGACACCACCGAATTGTCGGGCTCGATATCCACCGGCCGCACGACGCCGCTGACGCGGATCGATTCGCGACCTTGATTGATGATGATGACCTTCTCGCCGCGCACGTAGAGATCACCGTTCGCCAAGCGACGCTCGACGGTCACCGTGACATCGCCGTACAGACGGTTGCTCTGCCGGCTCGCGCCTTCACCCGCGAAACTCGACTCGTCGGCGAGCCCGCCTTGCAGGATGCGCGTCCCGCCGACCGTCACCGGGCGACCGCCGATCAAAGGTCCCGGCAAGTCGGCTTTGGCCGATTTCTTGGTCGAGGTGCTGGCGCTCTTCGACGCATCCGTCGTTTCGGCCAACCGAACCGTTAGCACGTCACCGACGCCGCGCGCGACGTAGTGCTCGAACAGGCGCAGGTCGCGCCCGTCGCGGTAGATCGCGCCGTGCGAGGCCGTCGCGACAACGTCGGTGCCGAGTGCTGCGGGTTCGTCGTTCGAATGCAGCGGCCTCGCGGCACACCCCGAAAGCGCAATCATGAGCACCGGAATGCAATGCTTCATATGCGATTCGTCAGCACTTCGAGCATCTTGTCGACCGTGGCAATCGCCTTCGAATTCATTTCATAGGCGCGCTGGGTCTCGATCATGCCGACCAGCTCTTCGACCACGTTCACGTTGGAGGCCTCGAGCGCACCTTGCTGCAGGTTGCCGAGACCGTTGCCGCCCGGATTGCCCGCTTGCGGCGCACCACTCACCGCCGTTTCGACCAACAGATTTTCGCCGCGGGCCTGCAGGCCGCCGGGATTCAAAAAGTCGACCACTTGCAGCGTTCCGACCTGGGTCGGATTCGCCTGCCCCGCAAGCGCGACCGTCACGACGCCGTCGCGCGCCACGGTGATCGACTGGGCGCCCTGCGGAATCGAAATCGTCGGCTGCACGCGATAGCCACCGGCGGTCACTAGTTCGCCCTGTCCGTTCACTTTGAAGCTGCCGTCGCGCGTGTAACCCAAGGTGCCATCCGGCAGCGCCACCTGAAAGAACCCCCGTCCGTCGATCGCGAAGTCGAGGGCATTGTTCGTGATCTGCATGTTGCCTTGCGTATACGTCTTCTCGGTCGCGACCACCCGCACGCCGGTGCCGACCGCGAGCCCCGAGGGCAGTTGCGAGTCTTGCGTCGCTTGCGCGCCGACTTGCCGAACGTTCTGGTACAGCAAATCTTCGAACGCCGCGCGTCCCTTTTTGAAACCCGTGGTGCTGACGTTGGCGAGGTTGTTGGCCGTCACGGCCATGCGTGTCTGTTGTGCTTCGAGGCCGGTCTTGGCCGCCCACAGTGCCGGATCCATACGCGTCTCCTTGAAATCGATGCCGTTGATCAACCCATGCGCAGCAATGAGCCGGTGTCGCGCGCGTTCTCTTCCGCGGCACGTACGCCGCGCATCTGCCACTCGAAGCGACGCGACGTTTCGATCATCTGCACGAGTTGCGCGGCGACGTTGACGTTGCTCGACTCGAGCGCCCCGCTTTCGAGCGTGACGGCACCATCGCTTGGTGCATCGCCGCCGGCTTTGAGGCGAAACAAACCATCGGCGCCGCGCTCGAGACTCGCGGCGTCGGGGCGCACGAGTTTCAAGCGTGCAATGGTGTTCAACGTCGATGGGCCCTGGCCCTGCCCGACGAGCGAGATCGCGCCGTCGCGACCGACGGCAATGGCCGCATGCGCGGGGAGCGTGATCGGCCCGGCCTCGCCGCGCGCTGCGTGGCCGGCGCCATTGCGCAACGTCCCGGTCGCATCGATCCGAAAGTCTCCGGCACGCGTATACGCCTCCGTACCGTCGGGCGCCTCGACGGCGAACCAACCCGCGCCGCGGATCGCGACATCGAGCGGGTTGCCGGTCGTGCCGATGGCACCCTGGGCGTCGCTGTACCGCGTGCTCGCGACCTGGGCGTAGGCACGCACCTCGCCGTCGCCGTTGGCCTCGACGGCCGCCGCTTGCGGCAACTCGGCACGAAAGCCGATCGTCGATGCGTTCGCGAGGTTGTGGTTGACGACCGCCTGCGCGCGCAACGCGGCACGTGCACCGGACATCGCGACATAAATGGACTTGTCCATCAGCGAATATTGATGATGCTTTGGGTGATCGCGTCGGCCGTCGAGATCATCTTGGCGTTCGCCTGGAAGTTGCGCTGCGCGGTGATCATGCCGACCAACTGTGCGGTCACGTCGACGTTCGAGGCCTCGAGCGCACCGGATTGGATGAGCCCGAGTCCGGCGGATCCTGCCGCGCCGCGCAAGGCCTGGCCCGATGAAAACGTTTCGGCCCAACTCGTGTCGCCGAGTTGCTGCAAGCCGTTGGGATTCGCGAACTGAGCGAGCGCGACCATGCCGAGCGCGATGGAGCGCCCGTTGGTGAAACGGGCCTGCACCACGCCGCTCGATTCGGTGTCGATGCCGATCAGGCGACCGGTGGTGTAGCCGTCCTGCGTGATGGCCGAGACGCTGAACGAGCTGCCGTATTGCGTCGTCGCTCCGACGTCAACCTTGATCGTCAGCGGCGCCGCGCCATTGCCCGGGTCGTACTGCGGAAACTCTACGCTGCCGTTGGCAGGCTGCTCGAGCGTGCCGGATGACGAGTATTGCAGCGCCTGCGGCGTCCCGACGGCATTGCCATCGACGTACATGCGCTGCTCCCACTCGTTGGATTGCGATTTTTTGGTGAAGTAGAACGTGGCTGTATGCGGCGAACCGAGCGAATCGTAGACAGTCATCGCCGTCGAATGGTTGTAGGAATCCGGATCGTTCGGATCGAACGTGCCGAGCGACGGCGGCTGGGCATTGCCCGGCAGATTGGCCACGACCCTCACCCCGCCCGTGGCGGACGGCGGACTTTCGCCGCTCGTCAGCCGCAAGTCCGTGAGTGCGCCCGTGTTGAAGCCGCCTTGCGGGTTCGGCGGAAACACCTGCAGTCGCTGACTGGCCGCATTGACCACGTAACCCGAACGATCGACGCGAAACGCGCCGGCGCGCGAATACGCGGTTGCCCCGTTGTCGCTCAACACGAAGAACCCGTTGCCGCTCACGGCCAGATCGAGGCTGTTGTTGGTGAAGTCGATGTTGCCTTGCGTGAACTGCTGCGCGATGTCGGTGACGCGTACGCCGTTGCCGGTGGCGAGCGAGCTGACGCCGACCGATGAGACCGAAAACAACTCGGAGAACTGTGCGCGCGACTCTTTGAAGCCGGTCGTCGAACTGTTCGCGATGTTGTTGGCGGTGACCGAAAGATCGGTTTGCGCCGAATTCAAACCCGAGATCGCCACTCTGAACGTCATGTAGGTCTCTCCCGTTGGATTATTTGACGCGCCGTACGGCGGCGAACGCCAAAGTGCCGTGATCGGTTTCGAGCGCGATCGCGCCGCTCGTCGGGTCGAGCGATACGCTCGCCACCCGACTTTGGACTTGTACGGGCACCGATTCGGCGCGACCGCCGACCTGCGCTACCGCTTCGAGTGCGTATGGCCCGCGCGCGGCGGCCGTGCCGGGCTCGCTGCGTCCGTCCCAGGCAAACGCCGCCGAACTGCCGTCGATACGCAGCGGCAGTCGCCGTACGATCGCACCGGCGGTGTCGCGCACGGTGAGTTCGACGGCGCTCGCACCTTCCGGCACGTCGATGCTGCCCTCGACCGACGTCACGCCATCGAAATTCGCGTGATCGGCGACGGCCACGACGCTGCGACCGATCAGTCCGGCCCCTTGCAATGCCTGACTGGCACGCAAGCTGCCGACCATGTCGGTTACGGCACCTTTGACATCCTGAATGCCCGTGACGGTCGAGAACTGCGCGAGCTGACTCAAAAATTCCGTCGACTCGAGCGGCTTGAGCGGATCCTGGTTCTTCAGTTGCGTGAGCATCAGCTTCATGAACTGGTCCTGACCGAGCTGCTGAAGCTCTTTGGCCGACTTCGCCGTGCTGCCGGCGCCGATCGCGCTCACCTCGTTCATTGCCCGACTCTCAACGTCGACAGCAACATCTCTTTGGATGCGTTCATCACCTCGAGGTTGCTTTGGTAGGAGCGCGAGGCCGAGATCATGTCCACCATCTGTTCGACCGGATCGATGTCCGGCGTATAGACGTATCCGGCTGCATCCGCCGACGGGTGGCCGGGTTCGTAGCGCGCGAGCGGCGGCCGCGACGACTCGACGACTCCGTCCACGCGCACCGAATCACCATCCGCGACGAATACCGGATGCTTCGCCTTGAACACCGCCTCGCGGCTCGCGCCGACGGAATCGGCATTGGCGAGATTGGAGGCCACGGTATTGAGCCGCACCGATTGCGCGACCAGCGCGGCGCCGGAGATTTCGAAGATTTTCATGCCCGACATGGTGACGGCCTCACTGCCCCGTGATCGCGGTCATCAGGCCGCGCAATTTGGAATTCAGAAACGTCAAGGTGGACTGGTAGCGCACCGCGTTTTCGGCGAAGGCCGACTGCTCCATTTGCAGCTCGACGGTGTTGCCATCGAGCGACGTACCGAGCGGTGTGCGGTAAAGCGGTTGCGGATCGACCGCGCGGCCTGCGTTTTGCCCCTGCGCCGAACGCTGCAGTTCCCGTTCGAAATCGATATCGCGGGCTTTGAACCCCGGCGTGTCGGCGTTGGCGATGTTGCGCGCGATGAGTTCCGCACGCGAACTGCGCAGATTCAATGCCCGCACGTGCACGTCCAGATATTGATCGAGATTCACATTCGCCTCCGCCATGAAATTGGCTACGCAAGGCAGGTAGCAAAGCCTGTGCCACGCCGCATTCGCGCCATTTCGCTGACGTTTCGTCCCGCAACGCGCTGGCACACGAATTGCTCCCGGTGGCGTATGAAACTTCGAGCCATTTGTTTGACGCTCGCGATCGGTGCCGGTGTCAGTGCGTCGTCGATCAGCGTCGCCGACGTCGATGCGGCGGACTGGTCGATGCGCGAGCTCGCGCAACGCGGCATCGCCTATCTGCATATGCAGCTATCGAAAGACATCGGCACGCGGAGCCGAATCTCGATCGAGCCGATCTCGGGCACGAACGATCAAGCGCTGCAGTGGCGCGCCTGCACGACGGCGGTGCGCTGGACGCACACGATCGTGAATGCCGAGACGGGTCGCGTGCTCGTGCACGCACAGTGCGCCGACGGCGCGACTTGGCGCGTGCCGCTATCCATGCGCGTGACGACCGACGCCGACGTCTACGTCAGCGCGCGCGAGCTACGCGTCGACGAACCCATCGACGCTGCGGCATGGCGCATCGAGCGCGTGCAGCTTGCGGCCCTGCCGGCGACCTTGTTGTCGCCGCCTCAAGACCTCGCTGGCCTCACGCCGCGTCGCGCGCTGCGCGCCGGCGTCGTCTTGCGCCCCTCGGATCTGCGGCCCCTGCCCTGGATCCGCCGCGGCGACAGCGTCACGGTGCGGGTCAACGGCGCCGGGTTCGAATTGCGCACGGTCGCCATCGCGTTGGCCGATGCACGCCCCGGCGAAGAACTGCGACTGCGCAACGCCCAAACCGGCCGCGCTCTGCAGGGTCGCGCGACGGCACCCGGTGTCGTCACCGCGACGGTTACCGCGTTCGGTACCGCTGACTAAAGGTTTTACCGCCCCGGCCGTTAACGGGCATCGAGAGCCCGTTTCGGAGTAGCCACCTTGACCCACGACATCGACCGAATCCTGCGACCGCCCGTGTCGGGTTTGCCGACGACCGATCAAGGCCGGGGAGCGACGCCTGCGCGCCCCAAGGCCAGCGCCGAGGTCACTGGGCGCGACGTGGCGATCACGGCGTATGCCCACCAACTCACGACGCTCGAACGCGCCGTCGCCGCGAGCCCGGGCGTCGATGCCGGCAAAGTCGACGCGCTCTCCGAAGCGCTCGCGCTCGGTCGCTACCGTCCCGATGCGGCACGCGTGGTCGATGGATTCCTGCGACTCGAAGCGCAATTGGCTTACGCGGAGCGCAGCCGATGAGCTTGCAGGATTTGAACGAAGTACTGCAGCTCGAATTGCACACGTTGACCGAGCTTGAGGAGGCGCTGCGCGAGGAGCGTGGGCTGCTGCACGCCGACCCGAGCACCGAGGCTTTGGAGCGCGCCTGCGAGCGACGCCAAGGCATCACGCATCGCTTGCTCGAATTGCGCGATCGGCGCCGCGATTTGGATCCGGCGCTGAGTGCAGCGCGCGAACTCTGGAACCGGGTGCTCGAACAAGCGCAGGTTTGTCGTGCGCTGAACGATCTCGTCGGCGCGTTCGTCGCTCATCGCGCACAGCGCGTCAGCGGCATGCTCGAAGTGTTGCAAGGCGGTCGCAATGTACGCAACTACGCGGCTGATGCGACGCTCGCGGTCGAGCCGGCATTGCGCGTGAACGCTCGGGCGTAAGCGCGACGTGCGGCTCGCTTCAAAAACCGAGACCGCCCGGATTCATCAAGCCCTGCGGGTCGACCCAGCGTTTGATTTCGCCGAGCAGCTCGCGCGGTTCGTCGCGCAGCACGGGCATGTACGGGTAGGTTTTGCCGATCTGGTTGGACGCCGCACCGAGACGCACGAATACTTCGATCAGCACCTCGCGCAGTTCGGCGACCAGTTGCGTCGCCTCGGGATTCGGCGTCGGTCGCGGCAAACGTGCGAGCGTCTGCGCTGAGGGCATCGCTTCATGCATCGGCAACCAGCGGTCGTGCCAATGAAAAACCGGCTCGAAGCTGAACGCATTGCTGCCGATCGCGATCAGCAGATGACTCATCCACACGCCGTGGTCCTTCATTCTCCGCTGATAAGGTTCGAGAGCGGCGCGACTTGCACGGATGATCGCATTGGCTTCGGAGTGCGCGACTTTCGCATTGAGTGCGGCCCAACGGTCACCATCGGGACCAAGCACCCCGTCGGGTGCGGGGAACAAATCCGCCCGCACCGCGCGGGGAATCGAATCGGGAATCTCCTGACCGGCTAGCTGCGAACATGCCGCGCGCACGGACGCGAGCTCATCGCGCAGCGCCGCCTCGCTACGCGCCGTACAGACGACGTGCAGCGAATAGGCCTCGTCGGGCAAAAATCCGCGTCCGGCTGCCGCAAGCTTCGCGCCGGCCCACAATCCGCGCCACCAACTGCGCTCGGCCTTCACGACACTCAACAATTTGCCTGCGTCACTCAGCAGACCGGCGGATCGCAGATTTTTGCGCGTCGACGCCGGGTCGAACACGTAGGCCTCCTCGGCAGCTCCGGTGCGCGCCACTTCCGACAAGGCACGACCCGCCGCTTCCATGCCGTCGAACACGAACGACGCATATCCCGTATGTGCAGGGGTACGAATCAACTTGAATGTCGCCTGCAACTTGATACCGAACGCACCCGATTCGTGCGCAAAGAGTCCCGACAGATCGGGGCCATAGGTGCGGTAAAACGGTTGCACGGCACGACTGAAGGCGCGTTGCCCGGTGTGCAGGATGCGCCCGTCGGCGAGTGCGATTTCCATGCCGAGCATGCAGTCGGCACCGGTACCGTATCGGGCCGTGCCGAGAAACAGCGCGCCGTTGGACAGTCCGCCGCCGATCGTCGCTTGCGCGCCGGAGAACGTACCGAAAAACGGCAAGCGCAGACCGAGCGGCTTCAGCGCCTCATGAATTCGCTTCCAGGTGACGCCCGCTTCGACCGTGATGTAGAGATTTTCCGCGTTGATCTCGACGATCCGATCGAGGCGCGAGGTGTCGACGACCACCGTGTTCGGACGCGTGGGCAGATAGCCACCGGTATACGACATGCCGCCGCCGCGCCCGACGATCGCAAACCCGGCACGCGTCAGCGTGCCGATCACTGCCGCGCATCGCGCTTTGTCCTTCGGGCTGACCACCGCCACGGCAAGCACGCCTTCGGAATAGACATCGGAGGACACGAGCGCGAGTCGTACCGGGTCGACGCTCCACTCATCGGCATCCAGGCACCCGGCCAAAAGAGTCTCGATTGCAACGGACATCGGTTCGCTCCGAAACGGATCAGGTTACATACGCAATCCTACTGATGCCGTGCAGGGTATGGGGGCGGAAAATACCGACAACCGTTTGGAGGACGACCCATGGCCGCAATGAAAAAAATCCTCGTGGCGATCAAGGATCTCGACGCGGCCAGCCTGCCGGCAGTGCGCAAGGCCGCACAGATCGCGATGGCTACCGGCGCGACCCTCGAGCTCTATCACGCGCTGTCGGAATCGATCCTGGTCGACGCGCTCGATGCACGGCGCATCAGCTTGAAGGATTACGAGCAAGGCCAAGTCGAAGCGGCACTCAAACGTCTCGAGACCATCGCCAAACGCATCCGCAAACACGACGTCGAGGTCGTCTGCGCAGCCGAATGGGATTTCCCGGCGGCCGAAGCCGTCGTGCGGCGCGCACTCAAGACTCAGGCTGATTTGATCGTCGCCGAGCGTCATGCCTCGCGCCACGTCGCCGGCTGGATGCTTGCCTACACGGACTGGGAATTGCTGCGCGAGGCTCCGTGCCCGGTGCTGTTGGTCAAACTGCCGCGCCCGTATCATCGGCCGGTGGTGATGACGGCGCTCGACCCTTTCCACGCCCACGCCAAGCCGACCCGGCTCGACGATGCGTTGCTCGAATCGGCGGCTCGCATGACCGAAAATCTGCATGGTGCTCTGCGCATCGTGCACTGCGTCGCGCCCGCGTCGATGGTCACCGCCGGCTGGATGACGGGCCCCGTGGTCATCGCCGATCCGCACAGCGATGCAGCGATGAAACGCGCGCGCCAAGCACTCGCCGCCGAAGTCGCGCGCCACGCCTTGCCCTCGCACAAGCTCGCCGTGATCGAGGGCGTGGCTCGCGAAGCGTTGCCGCTCGCGGCCAAGTCGATGAAGGCCCAAATCGTCGTCATGGGAGCGTTGTCGCGCTCCGGCATGCAGCGCGTGCTGATCGGAAACACGGCCGAGGCCGTGCTCGATGCGCTGCCCTGCGACGTGCTGGTGGTGAAGCCCGGTCGCTTCCAGACCAAGGTGCCGCGCAAATCACGCGGTGCGCAATTGCTTGCGTTGCCGACGGCGATGACAGGCTAGCGACGCGCGATCCCTCACGGCGATTGCAGCGTGAGCCAGGCCGCGGCGGCGCCAGCGGCCGCCATCGTCAACAAGGGACCTGCCAAGCGAATGGCATAACGTCGTCCGCCGCTCACCGCGGCGACGACGATTTTCGTCACCGTGTTGGTGAGCACCGCCATCATCACGCCCGCGGCCGCGGCACCATCGGTCAACACGCCCTTCGCCGCCAGCGCAGCGGCCGAGGCCGCTGCCGAATGCGCGTCGGCAAAGCCGCCGAACGCGATGCCGAGCAACGCGCCACCGGCACCGAATCGCGCTTGCAACAACGCCGCCGTCCACAGCAACGCGGTCACGGTCATGCTGAACACCAAGGCGCGACCCGGTTCGAAGGCCCGACCATGCATGGGGGCATCATCGACGGGCTTGCCGTCGCTCAGCTTTGCCACGACCCAACTCGAGAAGCCGATGGCGACGACGGCCATCGCCGCCAGCGTCTCCCAGAGACGCATCACCATTCCCGGCTCGACGACCTCGAGCACGAGGCCAAGTTGCACGACGGTGGCGATCGAAGACAACAGTCCACCGGCAACCGCGGCATCGAACAAGGCGGCGTTGCGTCGCGCTTGCGTCCCGAGCGCACCGATCGTCGCCGCACTCGACACGAAGCCGCCGAAAAATCCCGCCAGTGGCAAACCGCGGCCCGCACCGAGCGCACGCAACGCCACGTATCCGAAGCCGTTGATGGCGAGCACCAACACGGTCAGTTCCCAGATGGTGCGCGGGTTGACGACGCCATAGATATCGACCGACTCGTCGGGCATCAGCGGCAACACGACAAGCGCAGCCCCGGCGAGCAACAGGCCGTCGAGGACTTCGCGATCGGTGAGCGTGCGGTCGACAAAGCGGTGCAAGGTCTCGCGCAAGGCGAGCATCAATGCCACCACCACCCCGACTGCCGCAGCCAGTTGCGGCGCGCCGACGGCCAACGCGCCGAGCAGATAGGTGGCGAATAGCGTCACTTCGCTCGTGATGCCGAGATCGGGACTGCGATCGCGCCAGTAGGCCAGACACACCAGACCGCCGATGAATGCCGCGCCGACGGCGAGCATTTCCAAGCCCGCGAATTGCCGCGTGAGTGCGCCGATCAGCGCCACGATGGCATGGGTGCGCACGCCGCCCGCGACGCCTGCGGAAAGATCACGCTTGCGCCGTTCGCGTTCGACGCCGATCAACAAGCCGACGCCGAGCGCGACGACGAACGCGGCGTACTCAGAGCGCCAAAATTCGGCGATCGTCACGAAGCGACTCGCTCAGGGCGACAGATCGAGCTCGAATCGCAGCCCCGCAACCAGTGCGCGCGAGGGGCTGGCGACACCCCCGGGATAGGCGACGTATTGCAGGTCGGGTTGCAGCACCCAGCGTCCACCGATCGGGATGCGATAGGTAAGTTCGAGCACGTGCTCATAGCGTTCGAGGTTAACACCGTCGAGTCGCGCCGCGCGGCGTGCTGGATCACCGAAGCGCGCGACGGCCCATGCCATGCCGAGCGCCTCTCCCTCGAGCCCCAACCATGGGCGCTCGAAGCGCAGCGCGAACTGCAGCGTACGATCCAACGGATTGTGGCGCGCACTCGCAACGCCGTAACGTACGCTCGCGTGCAACGCGCGCGCATCGTTTGCGAGCCAGAGCGGTGCTTCGACGAGCGCGTAGCTGCCGGCGCTGCCGCGCGCGTCGCGCAGCTCGGGATCGACGTCCTGCCCGACAACCGGCAATGCCGCGCTGTATCGCCAATGTCCGACGTAGGCGCGCCACGCGGCGCGGTTGTACTGCAACTCGACGATGCGCAAGGCGCCGTCCCGCGCCGACACCTGCAAGGTAGGACGGACCGGATCCGAGCGCTTGCCCGGCACACCGTCGAACAGCGCCGCGTGCACGCGCCAAAGATCATTCGGCTGCCATCGACCACGCACGGCGAGTGCCGTCAATGGATAGGCTGACGGACCCGTGACCCCCGACTGCGCGAGATCGACGCCCAAACCGAAGGTCGAATTGACGAATGTGCTGCCGACGTCGCTGACGTCGAACTCGCTGTTGAGGTCGACGAGACCGAATTTGAAGCTGGTTTCTTGGCGTTGCGCAGGGTGCCATTCGAGCCAGGCTTCGTGCAGCCGCGTCACGCCGGTCGCCTCGATGTTGTCTAACCCTGCCGAATCACCGACGTAGCGCGAAATCGAGCCGCCGTTGTCCCGATGCACCGTGACCGAGGCCGACCAGCCTGGCGCACCGACCTGCGCTCCGTCGATCGCGACGCCCACCTCCAGCAAATCGAGCCACGCACTGCGGCGGGCCTCGCCGTCGTCGATGATCTTCCAGGCATCGCCGGTGTAACTTGCCGACCAATGCACCGCGCTTTCATTGTCGGCGTAGCTCGCGGCTGCCGGCAGCGCACCCGCGAGCAGGAGCAAAAATGCAGACCGGCGGTCAGAACGCATTGTGGCCGGTGAGTTCGCGTCCGATCGCGAGTTGGTGCACGGTCTCGGTCCCTTCGTAGGTGATGACGCTTTCCAGATTCAAGGCATGACGGATCGCGACATGGTCGCTCGTGATTCCCGCGCCACCCAACATATCACGGGCATCGCGTGCAATGTCGATCGCGAGCCGGCAATTATTCCATTTTGCCAAAGAAACCTGGGACGGATGCAGGACGCCGCGTTCTTTGTTGCGCGCCAACTGCAGCGCCAGTACCTGACCCGTCGTCAAACGACGCGCCATGTCGGCGAGCCGAAGTTGCATCGCTTGCGTCGCGGCGAGCGGGCGTCCGAACATTTCGCGCGTGCCCGTATAGTCGAGCACGGCGCGCAGACAGGCCTCGCCCGCCCCCAACACCCCCCACGCAATGCCGTAGCGCGCTTGCGTCAGGCACGACAGGGGTGCTTTCAGCCCGACCTCGCTGCCTGGCAAACGCTGCTCGTCGCCGACCACCACGTCGTCCAGAAAAATCGTGCCGGTCGTCGAGGCGCGCAGTGAATATTTGCGCTCGATCTCGCGCGTCTCGAAGCCCGGCGTATCGCGATCGATCAAAAATCCGCGGATGCCGTCCTCGGTGTCGGCCCAGATCAGCGCCAGGTCGGCGATCGGCGCGTTGGTGATCCAGGTTTTCTCGCCGTTCAGCACCCAGTCGTCGCCACGACGCACGGCGCGCGTGCGCAAATTGGCCGGGTCGGAACCGCCATGTGCTTCGGTCAAGCCGAAGCAGCCGATGACTTCGCCGCGCGCCATGGCGGGCAGATAGCGGGCTTTTTGTTCAACCGACCCGTAGGTGTCGATCGGATACATGCAGAGCGACGACTGCACCGAGACGAAACTGCGCAGCGCCGAATCGCCGCGCTCGAGTTGCTGACACACGAGACCGTAGGAGATCGCGTCGAGACCCGGACAATCGTAGCCTTCGATCGAGCCACCCAGAATGCCGAGATCGGCGAGCCCTGCGACGAGTTCGCGCGGAAAGCGCTGCGCGTCGAAATCGCGCGCGATGGTCGGCAAAACCTCGGCATCGACGAATTTCGCGACGACGTCGCGGATCGCGCGCTGCTCCGGCGCGAATTCGGCGTCGATTCCGAACAAGTCGTGCGGATCGAGCGCCATCGTCGCTACTCGACCGCTTTGCGTGCGCGCAGCGCAGCGATCTCGCTCGACGTCACGCCGAGTGAGGTCAAGACATCGTCGGTGTGTTCACCGACTTTGGCGAGCGAGCCACCCACGGTCGGGCGTCGTCCGTCCATTTCGATCGGCAGGATCGGCAGGCGCGTCTTGCGACCGTCCGGCAAGGTCGTCTCACCGAGGCTGCCATTGGCGAGCAAATGCGGATCGTCGAACATCTCTTCCGGCTTGCCGATGGGTGCAAACGGCAGACCGGTACGCTCGAGGATCGGCACGAGATCCGCTTTGGTGTACCGCTTCAGAAGCTCGCGCACCTTCGGCAGCAACGTCTCGCGTTGCGCCACGCGTTGCGTGTTCTCCTTCAAAGACGGGTCGGCGGCCAGTTCGTGCAACTCGAAGGCCGCGCAGAACTTTTGCCACAAGCCGTCGGAGACGATGCCGACGAATACGTGCTGCGCGTCGGCCGTCTCGAAGACGTCGTAGATCGCCCACGCCGAAATGCGCACGGGCATGGGCTTTGCGGGCTGCCCCGTGACGGCCATCTGCGCCATGTGCTGGCCCACCAAAAACACCGTCGTTTCGAACAGCGCACTGCTGACTTTCTGGCCGCGGCCCGTGCGGTGACGTTCTTCGATGGCTGCGAGCACCGCGATCGCGCCGAACATGCCGCCCGTCACGTCGATGACCGAAGTGCCCGCGCGCAGCGGGCGTCCCGGCGGACCGGTCATGTATGCGAGGCCACCCATCATCTGCGTGACTTCGTCGAGCGCCGTGCGGTTTTCATAGGGGCCCGAAAGAAATCCTTTCTCCGAACAAAAGATCAGCCGTGGATTGAGCGCCGACAGGGCTTCGTAACCGAGACCGAGCTTGTCCATCGCGCCGGTGCGAAAGTTTTCGATCACCACATCCGCGGAACCTGCGAGTTTGCGTGCGATGTCGAGGCCTTCGGGCGATTTCAAATCGAGGCAGATGCTCTTCTTGTTGCGGTTGTACATCGGAAAGTACCCCGCACCGGAGCCGACGAGCTTGCGGGTCGAGTCACCGCCGATCGGTTCGACGCGGATCACCTCGGCGCCGAGTTCGACGAGCACCGTACCGACGGCCGGCCCCATCACCATGTGCGTGAATTCGACGATCTTGATGCCGCTGAGCGGCAGCGGCGACTGCTTGGTCATGAACGCTTATCCTCGATGAACCGACGCGGGTACGAACCCGAGTGGCAAGCCCGCATCGGGCGTGAAGCCGTACAGCGCCTCCCTAGGCAACGCTGCCTTGAGTATGTCGCGCACGGCCAGCAATTTGGGAAGATCGATGCCGGTCTCGAGCCCCATGGCCTCGAGCATGAACACGAGATCTTCGGTGACGATGTTGCCCGAGGCGCCCGGCGCAAACGGACAACCGCCCAAACCGCCGAGCGAGCTGTCGAAGGTCGTGATGCCGACTTCCAGCCCCGCCATGACGTTCGCGAGACCGAGTCCGCGCGTGTTGTGCAGATGCAAGCCCGACAAGGCATGCTCGCCGCAGGCGGCGCGCACGCGGCGCACGAGGTCCTTCACCTGCGCAGGATTCGCGTAGCCCGTGGTGTCGGACAAGCCGACTTCGTCACAACCGATCGTCATCAATGCCTCGGCGAGCTCTACTACCTTGGTCGCCGGCACCTCACCTTCGATGGTGCAACCGAACGCCGTCGACAGACCGCCTTCGAATTTCGGCCGGCGATCCGCAGGCAGCGTCCGCAGCAACGCGACGATCGCACGCGCCTCGTCGAGCACTTGCGCGTGCGTGCGACGCAGGTTTTTCAGACTGTGCGTCTCGGACACCGACAAGGGCAACGTGATTTTGTGCGCACCGGCGGCCACGGCCGCTTCGGCACCTTTGAAGTTCGGCACCAGTGCCGCCACCGTCAAGTTCGGGATGGTACGCGCGTAGGCCACGACCTCCGCGGTGTCGGCGAGTTGCGGCAACAACTTCGCTGGCACGAAACTGCCCACCTCGATTTCGGTGACACCGGCCGCGGCTTCGGCGGCGATCCAGGCTTTCTTGGCTTCGAGCGGCATGATGCTCGCCACACTCTGCAGGCCGTCGCGCGGGCCGACTTCACTGATCAAAATTTTCATGACGGTACTCGAGCGTCCTTCGAAAGATAGATCCATGGACGGGCGTGTCGATCGCGCTCGTGAAAAGCGCTGATCGCCGCGCGCTGTTTCAGCGTCAGATCGATGGCATCCAGACCTTCGATCAACATGTCGCGCGATTCGGGGTCGATATCGAAGGCGTACTCCGACCCGCCGGCGCGAACACGCTGCGCCGGCAGATCGATGGTGACTGGCCGCCCCGCCGGATCGACGGCCACCCAGGCGGCGATCGCCTGCACGGCGTCGAGCGACAGACGCACCGGCGCGAGGCCGTTGCGCACGCAATTGCCGAAGAAGATCGGCGAAAACGACGGCGCGATCACCGCGCGAAAGCCGTATTCGTGCAAGGCCCACACCGCATGCTCGCGACTCGAGCCGCAGCCGAAGTTCTCGCCACCCAGAATGATGCGACTGCCGGCATACGCGGCCTGATTGAGCACGAAATCGGGGTTCGGCTCGCGACCGCCGATTGCCGTATAGCGCCAGCCGGCAAACAAGCCGTCCGCCAAACCCGTTTTCGACACCGACTTCATTTCACGCGAGGGAATGATGATGTCGGTGTCCACATTGGCACGCACGATCGGTGCGGCGACGGCCGACAGCACGCCGAAGCGCTCCATCACGCCACCTCCAATGCACGCACGTCGGCCAGATGTCCCGCGATGGCACTGGCCGCCACGGTTTCGGGACTCGCAATATGCGTCCGGGTCTCGGGGCCCTGGCGACTTTCGAAGTTGCGGTTGGTCGACGACACGACCCGCTCGCGCGCGCCGAAGCTCTCGCCGCCGGCGAAGAAACACATCGAGCAACCCGATTCGCGCCACTCGAAACCCGCTGCGGTGAACACGCGATCGAGTCCCTCGGCTTCGGCCTGACGCTTGACCGACATCGAACCCGGCACGCAGATCGCGCGCACGCCGGCAGCCACTTTACGACCGCGCAGCACGGCCGCGGCACGACGCAAATCGGATATGCGACTGTTGGTGCAAGAACCGATGAAGGCCGCACCGATCGCCAAAGACTGCAGCGGCACGCCAGCCGCGACGTCCATGTATTGCAACGCACGGGCATAGGCTTCGGGGTTCGCGCCGCTGCTCGCCTGATCCGGCACCGCCGCGTCGATGGCGACCGCGTGTTGCGGACTCGTGCCCCAGGTGATCATCGGGGCCAGCGTACCGACGTCGATCTCGATGTCGCGATCGAACACGGCATCGGCATCGCTCGACAGTTCGCGCCATGCCGCGAGTGCGCGATCCCAGTCGGCGCCTTGCGGTGCATACGCCCGGCCATGCAGGTACTCGAACGTGCGCTCGTCCGGCGCGATGAAACCGGTCATCGCCGAAAATTCCGTCGCCATGTTGCACAGCGTCAGACGCGCCTCGATGTCGAGCTCGCGCACCGCGCTGCCGGCGTACTCGACGGCATAGCCGTTGCCGCCCGCCGAGCCGTAGCGGGCGATCAAGGCCAGGGTCAAATCTTTGGCCGTGACCCCGCGCGGCAACTTGCCTTCGAAACGCACGCGCATCGTCTTCGGACGATTGACGCGCAAGGTGCCGGTGGCGAGCGCATGCTCGGCTTCGGTCGAACCGATGCCCCAGGCGAACGCGCCCATCGCGCCCTGCGTGCAGGTGTGACTGTCGGGACAGACCACCGTCGCACCGGGCAGCACGATGCCGAGCTCGGGCGAAATCACGTGCACGATCCCTTGCAGCGGATCGCGCACATCGAAGAGGCGGATGCCGGCTTCCAGGGCGGCGGCTCGGGTTTCGAGAATGAAGGCGGTACCACCCTTCATGCGTGTATCGTCGCCGCGCCCGGGGTGGGTGTCGACGATATGGTCCATGGTGCAGAACACGCGCGCCGGGTCTGCCACGGTTCGGCCCGCGTCCTTCAGGCTCTTGAGCGCCACCGAACCCGTGCGCTCGTGCAGAAAGATGCGATCGATGGCGAGTAGCGCCGCACCGCCCTCGAGCTCTTGAACGACGTGCGAGGACCAGAGCTTTTCGAACAGCGTACGGGGCTTCATCGGCGGTGGATCTCCACCGCGAATTATGCCCGTTCGGTGCCCGCAGCCGCGACCGGTTGCCCGTCGCCGGCCGGCGATCGGTCAGACGACGATCAGGGGATCGGCCGGGTCGTTGAGCAGCTCGTAGCCCGTGGACGTGATACGCAGCAAGTCCTCGTTGTGACCGGCGCCCTCGCCGATTTCCAGATAAGGCAAATCGAGGGTCACCGTCATGTCGGCGGCGAGAACGTGATCGTCACGCACCTTGAATGCCAGGCGCTCGCGCTGCGGGTCATCACCGTGCTGCAAGCCCACCGAATGCAGGCTGATCGCCGGCACGTTCTTCGGCATACCGGCTTTGACCATCGCCTCGTACGCGACCTGCTCGACTTTGCGAAACGGTACGCCTGCCCGAATCATCTCGAAAGCCGCTTCGCGACCGGCTTGCTGGGCACGAAACCGACGCATCGACTCGGCCCGCGGCTCGCCGATGGTCACGGTACGCGCGAAGTCGCCTTGATACATCTGGTAGTGAATCGAACAATCGAGCAGATAAGAGTCACCGCGCCGCACGATTCCCCCGGGCAACAGACCTTGCGTGATCCCGAGCAGTACGAAACCGGGCTCACCGCCGCGCGCCACCGCTTCGGTGAACAATCGCTGCCGAAAATCCTGGTAGGTCATGCCGGGCTCAAGCGCACGCGCTGCGGCGACCGCCGACTCACGCGTGATCCGTTGCGCGATGCGCATCAGACCGATCTCGTGCTCGGTCTTCACGTGCCGAATTTTCCGAAAAATGTTGTCGCCGTCGACTACCGTGACGCCGTCGAAGCCGATGCTCTTGAGCAGCAGACCGATGCGCATGTCGTCGACGGCGATCCGGCCACGCTCGAGGCCCGAACGCCGCAAGGCTCGCGCGATCGCCCATGCTGCCGTCGGCGCAGAATCGGGGTTGTAGGTCTCCTGCGCATGCTTCCAAGCGCGCTCGCGCAGCGTGAGTTCGGCCCCGTCTTTGACCGCAAAACCCGCACTCCGTCCGGCCGACTCGGGCTCGATGCGCAGCTGTTCGGGGGTGGCGTCGAGGTAATCGCGCCAATTGCGGGCCCCGGTGAAGGTGATGATCTCGGGAACGTCCCGCTCGCCGTTGGCCGTCTCCCAGGTATTGCCGCTGCTGGTGATCAGGAAAGACGGTTGATCGGGGTCGCGTGGAAATGTCGCAAAGCCCGGATATTCCTCACCGAAGGGAGTCAGGGTCGGCACCGTGTTGCCGATGTAGAACACGTTGTGAGGCCGCAATGCGACCAACCCGTCGATCCCGAGCGCGGCCATCACCTCGTAAGCGCGCGGTTTGTTGATCGGAATCGGTCGCGCCAAGGCGGGGTCGTTGTAACGCCGATCGAGTTGCACGAGATTGCGGGCGCCTTTGGGCGAGGCATCGCTCGCCGGCGCCGAGCCTGCCAATGCGCATGTCGCGGCAGTGGCGAAGAAATCTCTACGATCCATGACGACCTCCGCTTGATCAACGCGCCGTCGCGAGGACACGCGTGCGGAGACGGAGGCAGCGCGACGGTCGCGTAAGTATTGGTCGGGACGGCGAGATTCGAACTCGCGACCCCTTGCACCCCATGCAAGTGCGCTACCAGGCTGCGCCACGTCCCGACTTGATTCGAGCGACTCTTGCGGGTGGGGATGACCCGCGGTCGATAGTCTAATACGTCAACGGCGCAGAATGCGCAGCACGTCCTCGAGCTCCATGCGCAACTGGCGCACGATCTGCTGACTGTGCGTCACGTCGCTGCGTGCTTCCTCGCCCTGCAACTTGTTGCGTGCCCCGCCGATGGTGAAGCCCTGTTCATACAACAGCGCCCGAATCTGGCGGATCACGATCACGTCCTGCCGCTGGTAATAGCGACGGTTGCCGCGGCGCTTGACCGGCTTCAGCTGCGGGAATTCCTGCTCCCAATAGCGCAACACGTGCGGCTTGACGCCGCAGAGCTCCGCGACCTCGCCGATGGTGAAGTACCGCTTGCCGGGGATGACCGGCAATTCGTCGTTATTCTTGGCTTCCAGCATACGCTTCGACTCGCGCCTTCAGTTTTTGTCCCGGACGGAAGGTCACCACGCGCCGTGCGCTGATGGGGATTTCTTCACCCGTCTTGGGGTTGCGACCCGGTCGCTGGTTTTTGTCGCGCAGATCGAAGTTGCCGAAACCGGACAGCTTGACTTGCGCCCCCGAGGAGAGCGCTGCCCGGACTTCTTCGAAAAACAGGTCGACGAGTTCCCTGGCTTCGCGTTTGTTGAGACCCAGTTGGTCGAACAACGCCTCCGCCATCTCTGCTTTCGTCAATGCCATGCTGACTGCTCTTATTCTCGGAATGTCGCCCCGAACCCCTCGGTCAGGGCCGAGCGCACCGCCGCGATGACGCGATCGGTGGCTTCGTCAGTGAGGGTGCGATCTTTCTCTTGTAAAATCAAGCCTAACCCAACGCTTTTTCTGCTTGATTCTATGCCCGATCCGCGATAGAGGTCGAACAACACGAGCTCGCGCAACGGCGCTCCCGCCGCCTCGGTGACGCAGGCGCGCAGCGCCTCGAAGGCCACGTTCTCCTCCACCAACACTGCCAAATCACGCCGCACCTGCGGATAGCGCGACACTTCGGCAACCTGCGGTCGCAGCGCCGTCAACGCCTGCTGCACGTCCAGTTCGAAGAGGATCGGTGCGGGCGCGAGATCGAGCTCACGCACCAGAGACGGGTGCAACTCGCCGATCAGCCCCACCAGGACGCCCGCGCGACGAATCTCGGCGCAGCGGCCCGGATGCAGGCACGCAGGCGGCGTCTGCGGGACGCAGAACTCGAACACGTCGCCCGTGAGCGACAGCAAGGCCTCGACGTCGCCACGCACGTCGTGAAAGTCGACCGCCTCGCTGCGCGCGCCCCATTGCTCGGGCCAACGCGACCCCGCGGCAAGACCGGCGATGCGATCGCTCTCGGCTGCGCCCACCGGGAACACCACGCCATGCTCAAAAAGACGTACGCGCGTCTGCTGGCGGCGACGATTTTCGCGCAGCGCATTCAGCAGACCCGGCCACAGCGACAGGCGCATGACGGCCATATCGCTCGCGATCGGATTGACGATGCGATGCGCGGCGACGTGCGGATACAAACGTTCCTGCAGCGCCGGATCGACGAACGCGAAATGGACCCCTTCGTGATAACCGCGCGCCGCGAGCGTGTCGAGCACGCGGCTCTCTTCGATGCGCGCGCCCGGGCTCGGGGCGATGCCTTGCGCGACCTTCGCCGGGGTGATGGGCACGGCGTCATAACCGACGATACGCGCCACTTCTTCGACGAGGTCGCGTTCGATGTTGAGGTCGAAGCGATGCGTGGGCACGATGACGTCGAAACCGTCGGCAACCGATGTGCAGCGCAGGCCGAGCGCCTCGAGGATGCTCGCGACGCGGGCGGGTTCGATCTCGACGCCGAGCAGACGCGTCAGTTGCGCGAGGCGCAAGGAAACTTTGACGGGGGCACGCAAGTGGGCGGACGACTCATTGGTGTGTCGCTCACCCGCTTTGGCACCGC
The DNA here is from genome assembly GCA_017853555.1 of Steroidobacteraceae bacterium. GTDB lineage: Bacteria > Pseudomonadota > Gammaproteobacteria > Steroidobacterales > Steroidobacteraceae > UBA964. The sequence goes on along the minus strand of JAFMJH010000008.1, from coordinate 15,646 downwards.
TGATTTCGCACAACAGGCGCGTCGCACGCTCGATTGCCTTGGCGCCGAGCTCGGGGTCGACGCCACGTTCGAAGCGTTGGCTGGCATCGGTGACGAGACCGTAGCGACGGCCGCGCCCTGCGATCGCGCGGGGCGCAAACCAAGCCACTTCGAACAGGACGCGCCGGGTTTCGGGCGTCACCGAGGTGCGCAGGCCGCCCATCACGCCCGCCATCGCGACCGCGCCTGCGTCGTCGGCGATCACGAGGACGTCGGGCGTGAATTCGACGGTGCGGCCATCGAGCAGCTCGCATTGTTCGCCCGCGCGCGCCAGACGCACGCGCAACGCGCCCTGCACTTTGTCGAGATCGTAGGCGTGCATCGGCTGGCCGAGCTCGAGCACGATGAGATTGGTGATGTCGACCACCGGGCTGATGCTGCGTTGACCCGCGCGGCGCAAACGCTCGCGCAACCACGCAGGGCTCGGGCCCCGATTGTCGACGTCGGCGAGAATCCGCGCGTGAAAGCGCGGGCAGGCCTCGGGGGCGTCGAGCGCGACGCGCGTACGTGCCGCGGTCGCCGCATCGAGCGCGGCATCGGCCGCCACGGCGCGCACGTCGGGCCCACGCAACGCCTGCCCGGTGAGCACGGCCACTTCGCGCGCGATGCCGAGCACCGACATCGCATCGCCGCGATTCGGCGTGATGGCGAGTTCGAGCACCGACTCATCGAGCGCGAGATACTCGCGCACGTCGCGACCGAGCGGCGCATCCGCCGGCAACTCCACGATGCCGTCGGACACCTCCGACAGCCCCAATTCTTTGGCCGAGCACAACATGCCGGCCGATTCGACGCCGCGCAGTTTCGCGGCCTTGATGGTGAAGTCACCCGGCAACTGCGCACCGACCGTCGCGAGCGCGGTGCGCAAACCGGCGCGTGCATTCGGCGCACCGCAGACGATTTGCAGCGGCTCGCCATGACCGAGCGACACCCGGCACACCTGCAGCTTGTCGGCTTGTGGATGACGCTCCGCGGTGATGATTTCGACGACCACCACGCCCGAAAACGGCGGCGCCGCCGGGCCCACCGACTCGAGTTCGAAACCCGCCATGGTGAGTCGATCGCCGAGCTCGCGCGGCGCGACCTCGACGCTGACGAATTCACGCAGCCAGTCGAGCGCGATCTTCATGCGGCACCGAACTGGCGCAGGAAGCGCAGATCGCTTTCGAAGAAGAGTCGCAGGTCGTTCACGCCGTCGCGCAACATGGCCAGACGTTCGATGCCCATGCCGAAGGCATATCCGGTCCAGCGCTCGGCATCGACGCCGGCGGCGCGAAAGACGTTCGGATGCACCATGCCGCAGCCGCCGATCTCGATCCAGCCGGTGTGCTTGCAAACGCGGCAGCCCGCGCCATCACAGAACACGCAGGACATGTCGACCTCGGCCGACGGCTCCGTGAACGGGAAGTAGGACGGACGCAGACGCGTGCGCAGATCTTTCTCGAAAAACGCGCGCAGGAAACCCTGCAACGTCGCCTTCAGATTGGCGAAACTGACGTTCTCGTCGACCACCAGACCCTCGACCTGGTGAAACATCGGCGAGTGCGTCATGTCGTGATCGCAGCGGTAGACACGGCCAGGCATGATCATCGCGAGCGGCAGACGGCCTTTGCGCAGTTCGCGGATCTGCACCGGCGACGTGTGCGTGCGCAGCAAACGACCGTCGTCGAAATAGAACGTATCGTGCATGGCGCGCGCCGGATGATCGGCCGGAATGTTGAGCGCCTCGAAATTGTGGAAGTCGTCTTCGATCTCGGGGCCGGTGGCGACCTCGAAACCCGAATTGCGGAATATCGACTCGATGCGCAAACGCGTGCGCGTCACCGGATGGATGGCGCCACGCGCCTCGCCACGACCCGGCAGTGTGACGTCGATGCGGCCGGCGGCAAGCTCCGCGGCGACGGCGGCCTGGGCGAGCGCCGACTCGGCCGCCTCGATCGCGGCCTGCACTTTTTCTTTGGCGACGTTGATGAGTGCGCCTGCCGCCGGGCGTTCAACCGACGGCAGCGCACCGAGGGACTTCAGTTGCTCGGTCAGCAGTCCCTTTTTGCCGAGCCAACGCACGCGCACCTCGCCGAGCGCGGCGAGCGTGGTGCTCGCCGCGACTTCGTCGAGAGCTTGCTGCGTGAGGGTCGAAAGATCGCTCACGGACGCGCCTTAGGCGACGCCGAGAGCTGCCTTGACCTTGGCTGCGAGCGCACCGAAAGCATCCGCATCGTGCACCGCGATATCCGCGAGCATCTTGCGATCGATTTCGATCTGCGCGACCTTCAAGCCGTTCATCATTCGGCTGTAGGACAGACCGAAGCCGCGTGCGGCGGCATTGATGCGCTGGATCCAGAGCGCGCGGTAGTCGCGCTTCTTGAGACGGCGACCCTTGTAGGCGTACTGCCCGGCCTTGATCACCGCCTGCTTGGCGGTGCGGTAGACCTTGCGACGCGCGTTGTAATAACCCTTGGCTTTGCCGAGGACCTTTTTGTGACGACGACCGGCGGTGACGCCACGCTTTACTCTTGCCATGTTCGATTACCTCGGTGGGTCAGACGTTCGGGAGCAACTGGTCGAGACGACCGACGTCGCTCTCGTGCACGAGGCTCGAGCCGCCCGAGCGCAGTTGACGCTTGGTCTTGCGCGACTTGTGACCGAGGTTGTGGCGACGGCCGGCGGAATAGGACTTGTAGCCCTTCGCCGTTTTGCGAAAACGCTTCGCTGCCGCCCGGTTGGTCTTCAACTTGGGCATTTTTCGATACTCCTTTTTCTGGCTTCGCTCGCAAGGTCTTTGCAGACCCGCTCACGTGCGGATGTTTACGCTGCCGTTCGACCCACCATGGATCGAATCGGCCGTGCAAACATCACTTCTTCTTCGGCGCAAACACCATGACCATCTGCCGACCTTCCATCAGCGGGTTCTGTTCGACGATCGCCTGCGCGGCGAGGTCTTGAACCAACCGATCGAGAAGCCGACGTCCGACCTCTTGATGCGCCATCTCTCGGCCGCGGAAACGCAGGGTTACCTTGGCCTTGTCACCTTCGGTCAGGAAGCGGATGAGATTACGCAGTTTGACTTGGTAATCCGCCTCTTCCGTACCCGGGCGAAACTTCACTTCCTTGACTTGCTGCTGCTTCTGCTTCTTTTGCGCGGAGTGGGTTTTCTTCTTCTGTTCGAAGAGGAACTTCCCGAAGTCCATGATCCGAACCACCGGCGGCTCAGCCATCGGTGACACTTCGACGAGGTCGAGCTCACTGCTCTGCGCCATCTGAAGGGCTTCGAATCGGGTCATGATGCCGGCCTGAGCCCCATCTGCCGCGATCACTCGCACCTGCGGCGCCGTGATTTCCTCATTGCGCCGGATGCGCTTTGTTGCAGTCGAGATACGTCAATCCTCCAAAGTTCGGCGCCCACGGCTATCGAGCTCGACGCGCAGCCGCTCGACGAAAGTCTGCGGAGACATCTGGCCCAGATCCTTGCCGCTGCGGGTACGCACGGACAGAAGCTGCGCTGCTACTTCCTTGTCGCCCGCCACCAATAGGTATGGCACGCGTTGCAGCGTATGTTCGCGAATCTTAAAGCCAATTTTCTCGTTGCGCAAGTCGGTTTCGACCCGAACCCCATGATTTTTAAGGAATTCAGCGGTCTCGAGCAGGTATTCGTCCTGCCGATCGGTGATGTTCATGAGCACCACCTGTACCGGCGCGAGCCAAGTCGGCAGTTTCCCGGAGTGATGTTCGATCAGAATGCCGAGGAAGCGCTCGAGCGAGCCGAAGATCGCACGGTGCAGCATCACCGGGGTTTGCTTCTGGCTGTGCTCGTCGACATATTGCGCGCCAAGGCGGCCCGGCAGGTTCAGATCCACCTGCAAAGTGCCGCACTGCCAATCTCGGCCGATGGCATCGCGCAGCACGAACTCGAGTTTGGGGCCATAGAACGCACCCTCGCCCGGATTGAGCGAAAACTCGATCCCCGCCTCGCGTGCGGCTTCCTTGAGCGCCGCCTCGGCCTTGTCCCAGATGTCGTCGGCGCCGACCCGCTTGGGCGGTCGGTCGGAGAACTTGATGCGCAGGTCATCGAAGCCGAAGTCGCGGTAGATGTCGAGGATCAACTTCGTGACCGCCACCGACTCGGCGGTGATCTGCTCGGGGCTCACGAAGATGTGCGCATCGTCTTGCGTGAAGGCGCGCACGCGCATCAAGCCATGCAACGCGCCTGAGGGTTCGTAGCGATGCACCTTGCCGAACTCTGCGTAACGCAGCGGCAGGTCACGATAGCTGCGCAGACCCTGTTTGAAGATCTGCACGTGCCCCGGGCAGTTCATCGGCTTGATCGCATAGACGCGCTCGTCCGGCGTCGTCGTGGTGAACATGTTCTCGCCGAATTTTTCCCAGTGCCCCGACGCCTCCCAGAGGCTGCGGTCCATGAGTTCGGGACCGTTCACTTCCTGGAAGCCCGCCGCCGCCTGCTTCTCGCGCATGTAGGCGATCAGCGATTGGAACACCTGCCAGCCCTTCGGGTGCCAGAACACCGCGCCCGGCGCCTCTTCCTGCATGTGGAAGAAATCGAGTTCGCGACCGATGCGACGATGATCGCGTTTTTCGGCCTCTTCGAGACGATGCAGATAATCTTTGAGATCTTTCTCGTTCGCCCAGGCCGTGCCGTAGATGCGCTGCAACATCTCGTTGCGCGAATCGCCGCGCCAGTAGGCGCCGGCCACCTTCATGAGCTTGAATACTTTGAGCTTGCCGGTGGACGGCACATGCGGCCCGCGACACAAGTCGACCCACTCGCCCTGGCCATACAGGCTGATGGGCTCGTTCGAGGGAATGCTGGCGATGATCTCGGCCTTGTAGTGCTCGCCGAGGTTCTTGAAAAAGCTCACCGCTTCGTCGCGCGGCATCTCGCGGCGCAGCACCGCGAGATTGCTTTGCACGATCTCGGCCATCTTCGCTTCGATCGCGGCGAGATCTTCGGGCGTGAAGGGTCGCTTGTAGGCGAAGTCGTAGTAGAAACCATCTTCGATCACCGGGCCGATGGTCACCTGCGCATCGGGGAACAGGGCCTGCACGGCTTGCGCGAGCAAGTGCGCCGTCGAGTGACGGATGACCTCGAGGGCATCGGGATGCTTTTCGGTGACGATTTCGAGCGCGGCATCGCTCGCGATCGCAAACGACGTGTCGACCAGTTTGCCGCCGACCTTGCCGGCGAGCGCCGCTTTGGCGAGCCCCGCACCGATGCTCGCGGCAACCTCGGCCACGGTCACCGCGTTCGGGTAGGTTCTTTGACTGCCGTCGGGCAGCGTGATCACCGGCATGTCGTCTTCGCTCCGTCCTGATCGAAAAAAGGGCGCTTCCGCGACGCGAAAACGCCCCCGATCGAATTGGTAGGCGCGAGTGGGATCGAACCACCGACCACCACCATGTCAAGGTGGTGCTCTACCACTGAGCTACGCGCCTGCAGAAAGGCCGCGAACGATACCGGAGACACCGCCTAGCGGCAACTTCCGCGCCCTTTGCCCCGTCAAAACGGCCAGCGCGTTCGCCACTGCCGGGGCAATGGGCGGCAACCCCGGCTCCCCCACCCCGCTCGGCGGCGCGTCGCTCGGCATGATGTGCGTTTCGACTGCCGGCGCCTCGGCGAGCCGCAGGGCCGGATAACCGTCGAAATTGCCTTGCTGGACGGCCCCGCCCGCAAAGCTGATCTCGCCCCGCAGCGCCGCCGAGAGCCCGTACGCAACGGCGCCTTCCATCTGCTGCGCGATGAGTCCGGGGTGCACCGGCGTCCCGCAGTCGATCGCCACGACGACGCGGTGCACGCGAGGGCGCCCGTCGCGGTCGAGCGACACCTCGGCCACCTGTGCCACGACGCTGCCGAACGAACACACGAGCGCCACGCCGCGCGCGATGCGAGCGCCATCGGCCGCCGGTGCGGGCGGCGTTGCCCAGGACGACGCCGCGGCGACTTTGCGCAGCACGGCCAATTGCCTCGGGTGTTTGGCCAAGTGGCGCGCGCGGAACTCGACCGGGTCGATACCGGCGCGTTGGGCGAGTTCGTCCATGAAGGTCTCGACGAAGAACCCCTGGAACGAATGTCCGACCGACCGCCAGAAACCGACCCGTACCGGCAACTCGACGTTGCGGTGCGCGACGCGCAAGGCGTCGATTTCATAGGGCATGTCGTACGCGCCCTCGACCGTGGTTTTGTCGGGCCCCGCCACGGGCACGCCGAACACGCGCGGCGCCGCTTGCGCAACGATGGACTGACCGACCGATCGACCATGCCATGCGATCACGCGACCTTGCGCATCGAGCGCCGCACGCAAGCGCGCGCGCGTCGCAGGGCGATAGAAATCCTGGCGCAGATCGTCTTCGCGGCGCCACTGCAGTTGCACGAGACGTTGCGGAACTTCGCGCGCGATCGCAGCCGCCTGCAACACGAAGTCGTGTTCGAGGCGACGCCCGAAGGCGCCGCCGATATAGGCCTGCTCGAAACGCACGGCTTCGGGCGCGATGCCGAGCACGGTGGCCACGGCCTTGCAGCATAGATCCGGAATCTGCACGCCGGCGATCACGCGGGCGCGATCGCCGTCGAAACGAATCGCGCAGCACGGCGATTCCATTGCCGCGTGCGCGAGATACGGTACTTCGTATTCGGCCTCGAGCGTACGCTCATGCGACGACGCATCGGCGAGGATGCGCAGCGCATCACCGTCGTCGCGATACGCATAACCTTCGTCCGGATCCGCCAGTGCACGCGTGAGCGTTTGCGCAACCACGCCGTCATCGAGCGAGACACTTGCGCCGGGCTGCCAATCGATGCGCAGCGCGGCCCGCGCCCGCCACGCCGCATGACGCGAGCGTGCGATCACCACGACCGCGGCTGCCGCGCCACCGATCGCGGGAATCGAAAACACGCGCTCCACATCGCGCAGCAACAAGGCGCCACTCGCATCGACGCTGCGCAAGATGGCATCACGCTGCGGCGCGAACTCGAGCGCCGCGTACGCCATGCCCGGTTCGTGCACGTCGGCAGCGAACACCGCGCTACCATCGACTTTCGAGGGCGTATCGAGGCGCATCGGCCTGCGCCCGAGCAACCCGCGTTGCGCGGCATCTTTGAGCCGTCCGGCCGCGACGTCGAAACTCGCGCGCGGCAAGACGGATTCGGGCGAGCGTCCGCCCAAGCGATCGACCAGCGCGCCGAAACGCAGACCCTCGTGCTGCGGATGCTGTACGACGCCCGCTCGGACCGAGCATGCGTCCACCGGCACCTGCCAGCGTTCGGCCGCCAATGCGATCAACAGCGCGCGCGCATACGCGCCCGCCTCGCGCATCGGCAGCCATAGATCTTCGAGACTGGTCGAACCGCCCGTGACCATCGCACCGACATGCCGCACGGCTTTGTCGGCAAGATGCCGCGCCGCGCGCGGCAACGCACTGCGATCATCCGGCTGAAAAGGCAACCCGTTGGAGACGACGGCGAGATTGTTGTAGACCGGATCGAAGGGGGCGGCTTCGATGCGCACGCGCGCCCAATCGGCGTCGAGTTCTTCGGCCACCAACATCGCAAGGCCCGTTTGCGCGCCCTGACCCATCTCGATGCGCGGCACGATTATGGTGACGCGATCGTCGCGGTCGATTTTGAGCCATGCATTGGGCGCAAGCTCGCCCTCCGCGGTACGCAGCGGCTTGCCACCGCGTTGCCGTTGCCCGACCGGCGCGACCGCCCAGCCGACCAACAGCGCGCCGGCCGCACCGAGTCCCGCCAAGACGACCGTGCGACGCCGCATGCTCATACCGCCCTCGAACGCGGCAAGCCGAAAGCGCCGCGCTTCAAACGTTCGATTTCATCACGCAAGCGTGCAGCTTCCTCGAACTCGAGGTTGCGCGCGTGCTTGAACATCTCCGCTTCCAGTTGCTTCACGCGGCGCAGCGCCTGTTCGGGCGCGATGGCGATGGCGGCCTCGCCGCCGCCTGCGGCGCGTAGCGCAGCGGCCTGACCTTCGGCCGCCGCCTTGCGCTGTGCAGCCGTACCGCGCCCGCCTTTGCCGCGCGCGGCGGCCAGGGCACCCGCCAAGGTTGCAGGTCCCTCGGCTCGCGCGCCTTCCATCACGTCGGTGACGGCTTTGACGATGCCGCGCGGCACGATGCCGTGCTCGCGATTGAACTCGAGTTGCTTCGCGCGTCGTCGCGCCGTTTCCTCCATCGCCCGCTGCATCGAACCGGTGATGCGATCGGCATACAGGATCGCGCGTCCGTGCAGATTGCGCGCCGCACGACCGATGGTCTGAATCAAAGAATTGGCGCTGCGCAGGAAGCCTTCCTTGTCGGCATCCAAAATCGCCACCAGAGCGACTTCCGGCATGTCGAGACCTTCGCGCAGAAGGTTGATGCCGACCAGCACGTCGAACACGCCGAGCCGCAGGTCGCGGATGATTTCGCTGCGTTCGACCGTCTCGATGTCCGAGTGCAGGTAGCGCACTTTCACGCCGTGTTCGTCGAGGTATTCGGTGAGATCTTCGGACATGCGCTTGGTGAGCGTGGTGATGAGCACCCGCTCCTTGCGCTCGACGCACAGCTTGATTTCAGACAACACGTCATCGACTTGCGTACGCACCGGACGCACTTCGACTTCCGGATCGACGAGGCCCGTGGGACGCACGACCTGCTCGACCACTTGCGAGGCGTGGCGCGCCTCGTAGTCGCCGGGCGTCGCGGAGACGAAAATCATCTGCGGCGCGAGTTGCTCCCACTCCTCGAAGCGCAGCGGCCGGTTGTCGAGCGCGGACGGCAGACGAAAGCCGTACTCCACCAGCGTCTCCTTGCGCGACCGATCGCCTTTGTACATTGCGCCGAGCTGCGGCAAGGTCTGGTGGCTCTCGTCGACGATCAGCAGCGCGTTCGCAGGCAGATAGTCGTAGAGGCACGGTGGCGGCTCACCGGGCTCGCGCCCCGAGAGATAGCGCGAATAATTTTCGATCCCCGCGCAATAGCCGACCTCTTTCATCATCTCCATGTCGAACAGGGTGCGCTGCTCGAGACGTTGCGCCTCGACGAGTTTGTCCGCGGCGCGCAGCGCGGCGATCCGGTCCCGCAGTTCTTCGCGGATACCGTCGATCGCGCCGATCAGCCGCTCCTTGGGCGTGACGAAGTGCGTACCCGGATACACGGTGTACCGCGGCACGCGCCGCAGGATCTCGCCGGTCAAGGGGTCGAAGGTCGCGATCGACTCGATGGTCTCGTCGAAGAGTTCGAGGCGCACCGCTTCGCGCTCGCTTTCGGCCGGAAAGATGTCGATGACGTCGCCCCGCACGCGATACGTGCCTTGGGTGAGTTCGATCTCGTTGCGCGTGTATTGCATGTCGGCCAGACGCCGCAGCAGTTTGCGCTGATCGAGGATCTCGCCACGCACGAGATGCAAGACCATCGCGAGATACGTCTGCGGATCGCCCAAACCGTAAATCGACGAGACGGTGGCGACGATGATCACGTCCTTGCGTTCGAGCAGCGCTTTGGTGGCCGAGAGGCGCATCTGCTCGATGTGTTCGTTGATGGAGGCATCCTTCTCGATGAAGGTGTCGCTGGAGGGAACGTAGGCCTCCGGCTGGTAGTAATCGTAGTAAGAGACGAAATATTCGACGGCGTTGTGCGGAAAGAATTCGCGAAACTCGCCGTACAGCTGCGCGGCCAGCGTCTTGTTGTGCGCAAGCACGAGCGTCGGACGCTGCACCGTCTGGATGATGTTGGCGACGGTGTAGGTCTTGCCGCTGCCGGTCACCCCGAGCAGCGTCTGGTGAGCCAGCCCCTGCTGCAGACCATCGACCAAGGCGGCGATCGCCGCCGGCTGGTCACCGGCCGGAGCGTAGGCGGATTCGAGACGGAACGGCGTGGCGTCGGCAGTGCTCATGGGATCGCTTAATATAGCGGTCCCCGCGGTCCGCCGCTCGGCTCCAAGGCCACCCACGTGTCACTACCCATCGCGCGGCGCGTGCAGCGCGTCAAACCCTCACCCACCATGGCGGCCACGGCGCGCGCGGCGCGCTTGCGCGCCGAAGGGCGCGACATCATCAGCCTCACCGCCGGCGAGCCGGATTTCGATACGCCGGATCACATCGGCGCCGCCGGCATCGAAGCCATCCGCACCGGTTTGACGCGCTATACCGACGTCGGCGGCACGCCGGCGCTCAAAGACGCGATCATCGCGAAGTTCGCTCGCGACAACGAACTCGCGTACGAACGCGCACAAATTTTGGTCTCCTGCGGTGCGAAGCAGACGCTGTTCAATTTGTGCATGGCGGTACTCGACCCCGAGGACGAAGCGATCATTCCGGCACCCTACTGGGTCAGCTATCCCGACATGGTGATGCTCGCCGATGCGCACCCGGTGATCCTGCGCACCGACGCCGAGCAGGGCTACAAGATCTCGCCGCTGCAACTCGAACGCGCCATCACGCCGAAGACCCGTTTGCTGCTGCTCAATTCGCCGAGCAATCCCACCGGCGCGGCCTACACGCGCGCCGAACTCGCCGCGTTGGGCGAAGTGCTGCTCGCGCATCCGCGCGTACTCATCGGCACGGACGACATGTATGAGCACATCTGGTGGGCACCAGAGCCCTTCAGCACCATCGCGCAGGTCGTGCCGGCGCTCTACGAGCGCACGATCACCATCAACGGCGTTTCGAAGAGCCACGCGATGACGGGCTGGCGCATCGGTTACTGCGGCGGACCGCGCGCGATCGTTTCCGCGATGGCGACCATCCAGGGGCAAAGCACGTCGAACCCGTCGAGCATTTCGCAGCATGCCGCCGTCACCGCGCTCAATGGCGATCAGCTCTGCGTCGCGACGATGAATGAGCAATACAAACGGCGCCACGATTTCGTGGTCGCCGGCTTGAACGCGTTGCCCGGAGTGCAGTGTCGTACTGGTGAAGGCACGTTCTACGCCTTCGCCGACATCAGCGCGGCGATGCAGGCCAAAGGCTTGCACGACGACGTCGCGTTCTGCGACGCCTTGCTCGAGCAACAGGGGGTGGCGGTCGTGCCCGGCAGCGGCTTCGGCGCACAGGGCCACATGCGCCTCTCATTCGCCACCGATTTGGGCTCGCTCGAGCGCGCCCTCGAGCGGTTGCGCGCGTTCCTGAGCCCGGCTTGACGGACCCCGCCCCTTTACCGACAATGCGCGGCCTTCGAAGTAGGCCTTCCGTTCCCCGGTAGCTCAGTCGGTAGAGCGTCGGACTGTTAATCCGCAGGTCGTTGGTTCGAGTCCAACCCGGGGAGCCACATACTGCCGACTCCGGCAGCCTGCCTACATCGCCTCAGAAATGCGGTTTCTCCGGCTCGGCGTTGAAGCGCTTCACCGCCTCGCTGATGATCTCGCGCGCTTGCGACGCATCGCCCCAGCCGGCGATCTTGACCCACTTGCCCGCTTCCAGATCCTTGTAGTGCGAGAAAAAGTGGCCGATCCGATCGAGCCAGTTCTTCGACACCTGCTCGATCGACTGCACGTGCGCATAGCCGTCGAACACCTTGGCCACCGGCACGGCGATGATCTTTTCGTCCGACCCGGCTTCGTCCTGCATCATCAGCACGCCCACCGGACGCACGCGGATCACCGATCCTGGCACGAGCGGCAGCGGCAGGATCACCAACACGTCCGCCGGATCCCCATCACCGCACAAGGTGTGCGGCACGTAGCCGTAGTTGCAGGGGTAGCGCATCGGGGTCGAGAGGATGCGATCGACGAAAATAGCGCCCGTCGCCTTGTCGACCTCGTATTTGACCGGATCGGCATCCTTCGGTATTTCGATGATGACGTTCACTTCTTCGGGCACGTTGCGCCCGGTCGGCACCAGATCGAGTCCCATCACGCACTCCTTTGCGACACGCTCAAACCGAGCGCGATATCAGTTCCTTCATGATTTCGTTGGTGCCGCCGTAAATGCGCTGCACGCGCGAGTCGGCGAACATGCGGCAGACGAGGTATTCGTTCATGTAGCCGTAGCCGCCGTGCATCTGCACGCACTCGTCGATCACCTGCTGCTGCGCGTCGGTGACCCAGTATTTCGCCATCGATGCGGTCTCGTTGTCGAGCTTGCCGACCAACAGCTTCTGGATGCAGTCGTCGACGAAGACGCGCGCGATGCGAGTCACGGTCGCACATTCGGCGAGCTTGAAGCGGATGTTCTGCATCGTGCCGATGACTTGACCGAATGCCTTGCGTTCTTTGACGTATTGCGAGGTCGCCGCCACCGCGCCTTCCATCGCCCCGACGCCGCAGAGCGCGATCACGAGCCGCTCGTAAGGCAGATCACCCATCAGCTGATACATGCCCTGGCCTTCTTCGCTGCCGAGCAGGCAGTCCGCCGGCACGCGCACGTCTTCGAAAAAGAGCTCGGCCGTGTCCTGCGCCGGCATGCCCATCTTGTCGAGCACGCGCCCGACGCGATAGCCGGCGAGATTTTCGGTCTCGACCATGATCAGCGACAGGCCGCGCTTGCGCTCGGTCGGGTCGGTGCGCGTGACGAGCATCAACAGCGAGGCGCTGCCGCCGTTGGTGATGAAGATCTTGGAGCCGTTGAGGACGTAGTGATCACCGTCGCGCACGGCGCGGGTACGGATCCCCTGCAAGTCGGAACCCGCACCGGGCTCGGTCATCGCGATCGCACCGATCAACTCACCCTTGGCGAGCCGCGGCAGCCAGCGCTGCTTCTGCGCCTCGGTGCCGTAATTGAAGACGTAGTGCGCACACATGCTGTGCACGCCCTGCCCGAAGCCCGACAGCGCGCGGCGCGAGAGTTCTTCGTAGAGCACCGCTTCGTGACGAAAATCGCCGCCACCGCAGCCGTATTCGACCGGCAGATCGAGGCACAGCAAACCCATGTCGCCGGCCTTGCGCCAGATTTCAGTACCGACGCGATGCTGCGCTCGCCAGCGCGCATCGTTCGGCACCATCTCGGCCTCGACGAAACGCGTGACGGTCTCGCGGAACACACGCAGGTCGTCATCCATCCAGGGAGATTCGTAAGGTAGCATCCAGCCTCCGACGAGCGTGTCGTTTGATCCCCTAGCGCGATGTACGCTTGGCGCGCTTCGGTTTGACGATCTGTTGCAGGTGCGCGCGGAACGCCGAACCGAGTTCCGGGTGGGCGAGCGCGAACGCGACGGTCGCTTCGAGATAACCGAGCTTGTTGCCGCAGTCGTAACGCTCGCCACGAAAGCGATAGGCGTAGACCGCCTCCTCGACTAGCAACCGCGCGATGCCGTCGGTGAGCTGGATCTCGCCACCGGCGCCGCGGCCGATGCGCGAGAGATGATTGAAGATCGTCGGCGACAGCAGATACCGACCGACCACCGCGAGGTTTGACGGTGCGAGCGCAGGCTTCGGTTTCTCGACGATGCTCTCGATGCGCAATACGTCACCTTTGCCATGCGTGGCGACAATGCCGTATTTGTCGGTGTCGCGTCGCGGTACCGTTTCGCAACCGATGACGCTGGCGCGTCGCGTCGCGTAGACCTGCGCCATCTGCGCAAGCACGGGCTCGTCGGCCGCGATCAAGTCGTCGGCGAGGTGCACGAAAAACGGTTGATCGCCGACCGCCGGCGCGGCACACAAGACGGCGTGACCGAGTCCGAGCGGCGCAGGCTGGCGGATGTAGATGCAGGTCGCATACGAGGGCAACACGCCGCGCAGCTGCTTCAGCAACTCGGACTTGCCCTGCGCCTGCAGCATGTTCTCGAGTTCGCGATCGGAATCGAAGTGATCTTCGATCGCGCGCTTTGAGGCACCGGTGATGAACACCAGACGCCGCGCACCGGCGGCGAGCGCTTCTTCGACGGCGTATTGAATCAGCGGCTTGTCGACCACCGGCAGCATTTCCTTGGGGCTGGCCTTGGTGGCCGGCAAGAACCGCGTGCCGCGACCGGCGACGGGGAAAACCGCCGTTTCGATGGGTGATTTGCGCGCCATTTGGCAATGGTAAACGAAACCGGTGACGAAGGCGTGTCACCGGTTTCGCGTTTGGCGGCGCGTGCCGAGCGGTCTCGGGATCAGCGTGGCGCGGTGCGCACCGGTGCCGCAGCCGCCGCCGGCCCTATGCGCAGCCGCGCACGATTGCGGTCGACCAGCCGCTGGCCGATGCCTTTGACGAGGGCGAGATCGTCGATGCTGCGAAACGCACCGTTGCGGGTGCGATGGTCCACGATCGCTTGGGCCTTGGCCGGCCCGATACCCACGAGCTCGCGCGCGAGAGTCGCGGCATCCGCGGCGTTGATGTTGACGAGGGTTTGGGCCGCGGCGGCCACGGGCGCGGCGGACGGTGCGGCGACGGCGACTTCGGCGAACGGCACGAGCAACAGACTGAGGATGGGCAGCAACATGATGAACCTCGGGCAAACGTACGCAGCCGGATGCTGCGCGATCAGCCTAGGTTTGCGCCGGGTCAGTCGCCAGCGCGAAAAGTGCCGTCTCCGCATCGAAACGCGACGGTCACGTGACCCGCGTCCAACGCGTCAATCGCGTATGGGGTGGACGATGCTCTCGTTGACCCGCTCGCGCAGATCTTTGCCCGGCTTGAAGTGCGGGACGTATTTGCCGGCGAGCGCGACGGCTTCGCCGGTCTTCGGGTTGCGGCCCTGACGAGGCGGACGGAAGTGCAAAGAAAAACTGCCGAAGCCGCGAATCTCGATACGCTCACCCGCGGCGAGCGCGTCGCTCATGATCTCGAGCATTTGCTTGAGCGCAAGCTCGACGTCCTTGGCCGGCAGATGCTTCTGCTTGGCCGTGATGAATTCGATGAGTTCGGACTTCGTCATGTCAGGCCCCCGCGGGCTCGACGAGCGGCGTGCGCGTTGACGCGCACACGCCGCCCGCGATCACTTGCGAATCAACCGCGATCCGGGTTGATTTGCGCCTTGAGCAATTCGCCGAGGCTGGTCCCCGAGGAGCTGCCGCCCTGTTCAGAGCGATAGCTCTGCACGGCTTCGGCTTCTTCGGACACTTCCTTGGCTTTGATGGACAGCGAGATCGAGCGCGTCTTGCGATCGACACCCATGAACTTCGCGTCGATCTCGTCGCCGACTTTGATGAACTGACGCGCGTCTTCGACGCGGTCGCGGCCGAGCTCCGAGGCGCGCAACTGACCTTCGATGCCGTTGCCGAGATCGATGATCGCACCGCGTGCATCGACTTCTTTGACGACGCCACGCACGACGCTGCCCTTCGGGTTGTCGGCGATGTAACCGGCAAACGGATCCTTGGCGAGCTGCTTGATGCCGAGGCTGATGCGCTCGCGCTCCGGATCGATCGCAAGCACCATCGCTTCGACCGTCTGACCCTTCTGGAAATTGCGCACGGCTTCTTCGCCGGCGACGTCCCAGGAGATGTCGGAGAGGTGCACGAGACCGTCGATGTTGCCCGAGAGGCCGATGAAGATGCCGAAGTCGGTGATCGACTTGATCTGACCGGACACCTTGTCGCCGCGGTTGTAGTTCTCGGAGAACTCGCGCCACGGATTCGACGCACACTGCTTCAGGCCGAGGCTGATGCGGCGACGCTCTTCGTCACAATCGAGCACCATGACTTCGACTTCCTGACCCGTCTGCACGATCTTGGCCGGAT
>JAFMJH010000018.1 GCA_017853555.1 Steroidobacteraceae bacterium | reverse complement strand
GCACCATCCACATGAACCAGAACCACAGGGCCGAGACGATCCACAACGCCCACATCGCCGGCGCTGCGAGCGGCACGAGGCCCAGCATCGAGGCGAGCGTGAAGCCGAGCGGCACGGACATGATCATGGCGTTGCGCACGTGCTGATCGACGTCGAGCAGAAAATCCCACAAGCGCATGCGCTCGTCGGCGGGCAACGAGGTCGTGCGGGCGATGTAATGCGTCAAGGCATTGATGACGAGCTCGCTCCCCAGCCAGTAGCCCATCACGAGCACGTGCGCCCAGCGCACCAGCGGATACCAAAACGCGACATCGGTCATCGACGACTCTCCGAGACTCTCGCCGCAACGACGGTTACGTTATTCTCAAGCATCTTAAAGCAGACCGTAGCGAACAACGGGAGCACCCATGCCCATCGCCCGACAAGCAGACATTTCGATCGACTCGTGCAATGCCTGCGTTCCGACACGGCACACGCGACTGCTGCGATACGCCGCGACGCTCGTCGTTCTCTGCCTGCTCGCGCTGCCTCGCGCACACGCGGAATCCGCGCCGACGCTGCTGCGCGCCGCGCTGATCGTCAAGGATGCGACCCGATCGATCGATTTCTATTCCCAACTCGGGTTTCGCATCGACTCCGATACGACCAGCGCGCGTAATCCGCGCGACAATCCGTTTCCGTTGAATGCCCCTGCGACGCAGACGCGCCTCGTGATCATGACGAGTGCGAACGGCGAAGGGGGGCGCATCGGCCTCGTCGAATTCAGCCAGCCCACGCCGCCGCAAGTACGCAGTGACACGTCCAAAGTGGGCCGCGGTGACGTCGTGCTGGTGTTCGACGTCGCCGATGCCGACGCCATCCACGCACGTTTGCGTGCGGCGAACGCCGCGATCATCGAGCCTCCACAGGTCTACGTCTCGCGACGCACGACCGACGACGGCCGGCCGATGCGCGGCAAAGTGTTCCACGTCCAGGACCCCGATGGTTATCTGGTCGAATTGCTGCAAGCCCCCTCACCGTAAAGAGATTCACCCATGAACGACACACCCGTGCTGCGCCCGCTCGGACGCTCCGCCTTGCGCGTCTCGCCACTCGCCTTCGGCGGCAACGTGTTCGGCTGGACGGCCGACGAAACAACGTCGTTCGCGCTGCTCGACGCGTTCGTCGAAGCAGGATTCAACTTCATCGATACCGCAGACGCGTATTCGCGGTTCGTCCCCGGAAACGTAGGCGGCGAATCCGAAACCATCTTGGGTCGCTGGTTCGCGGCGCGCGGCCCCGCGATGCGCGCCCGCGTCGTGCTTGCCACCAAAGTCGGCCTCGAGATGGGGCCCGGCGACATCGGCCTGTCGGCGCAGTACATACGGCGCGCGGTCGATCGCTCTTTGCAACGGCTGCAGACGGACTACATCGACCTTTATCAGGCACACCGTGACGACCCGTCCGTGCCGCTCGAAGAAACGGCCGTCGCCTTCGATGCGCTCGTCAAAGCGGGCAAAGTGCGCGTGCTCGGCGCGTCGAACTTCAGCGCCGACCGTCTCGCCGCGGCGCTCGAGGTCAGCGCCAAACTCGGCCTCGCGCGTTACGAATCGCTGCAACCGCACTACAACCTCGTGGTGCGCAGCGAATTCGAATCGCAACTCGCCGCGCTCTGCGCGCGCGAGCAAATCGGCGTGATCCCCTACTTTGCACTCGCCTCGGGATTTTTGACCGGCAAATATCGCAGCGCCGAAGACGTCGGCAAGAGCGTGCGCGGCGCACGCATGGCGGCTTTACTCGATGCGCGCGGTCTGCGCATCCTCGCCGCTCTCGATGCGATCGCGGCGAACCACGAAACGACGCAAGCCTGCGTAGCCATCGCCTGGTTGCTCGCGCGCGGCGTCACGGCGCCGATCGCGAGCGCAACCAGCGTGGCGCAACTGCAGCAGATTCTGCCCGGCGCCACGTTGAGTCTTTCGCAGGAAGAAGTCGCCGCGTTGAACGCGGCGTCGGCGACGCCCGCTTAAGGGCGCAAAAACGCCAGCGCATCGCGCGCGGTCGCTTCGGGCTGCTCGATCATCGGCAAGTGCCCGGCGCCGCGATATTGCTTGAGCGTGACGGGTGCGTTGGTGAGCAACGCGGCGACGTCGCGACCCACGTATTCCGGCAACACCACGCCATCCGCGCCCCATTGCAACAAAATCGGCCGCTTCAGCTCGGCGTACTTCGCCTTCACGTCGAGCGTGTCCCAGAGTTTGTATTGGGTCTGGATGTAGGCATCGACCCACGCTTTGGCGCCGCGACGATTGTTCAGTTCGAAATAGCGATCGATCATCGCGTCGTCGATGACCGCATCGTTGACCATGATGTCGTGCAAAAACGCATCCCAGAACGAGCGCGGCTGGAACGGCGCCTGGGTTTTGAGATCCGCCGCAGCGGCACGCATCGCATCACTCGGTTGGCGCGGCGGCGGCCGACTCGCCGGCAAGGTCGACACCACCACGCGCTCGATGCGCTCCGGATGCGCGATCGCGTAAAACAGCGCAACCAGCGCGCCATTCGAAGTGCCGCCGATGCTGAAGCGGCGCAGTCCGAGTTTGCCGGCGAGCGCGTGCACCAGCGTGACGGCACGCTCGGTCGAATAATCGTTGGTGGGGTCCGGGCCCGACAAGCCGTAGGGCGCGTAGTCGATGCGGATCACGCGCAAATGCGGCGCGAGGATGCGCACCCACGCATCCCACATATGCAGACTGCCGAGGTGCCCGTTGAGCAACAGGAGCACCGGGCCCTTGCCCTCGTCGCGCACGTGAAAGCGCACCCCATCGACGGTGACGAACTTCGAAGGCTTGGTCGCGTACTTGTGCTCGAGATAGGCGTCGTCGAACAGACGCGGATCGTTCGCCGACGGTGCGTCGGCCGCCTGCGCGGACAGCACGCAAAAAAACAGGCTGGCGGCCAAAGCCGCCAGCCTGCTGCGTCGCCCAATACCCCCCCGGGTCGGACGCACTACCTGACTCAGAACTTGTAGTTGACGCGCACGCCGAACTGACGCGGATCAGACGGGTACGTCGTGTAGGCCAGCACCGGCGGGGACACCGGGAAAGCGATGAACGGATCGCCGTAGCTCTGCGCCGAACTGACCTTGTCTTGATCGAGCAAGTTCGTGACGTACAGCGTGATGCCGTAGCGATCCTTCTCGAAGCGCGCCTGCGCGTCGACGTTGGTGATCGACGGCAACCAGATGCGATTGTCAGGCGAGATGAAGCGCTTGCTGCGGTACTGCGCCGACAATTCGCCGTTCAAGCGCCAGCCGTCCGACAAATCGGTGTTGTAGGCGAGCGTCGCCACCACCGCATTTTTGGCCGACTGCTCGAGTTGCTTGCCGTTCGTATCGGTGAAGCACACCGTCTGCGGACCCACCGTACCGACCGTGCAATTGCCGGAGCCCGCGATCGTGAGCGCGGCGACCGACGGAATACGCGAATCTGTGAAACGCGGGTTCAGATAGGTGTATGCACCGGAGAACGTCAGATGCTCGGAGAGGCTCGCTGCCACTTCGAATTCGAACCCGTCGACCTTCGCTTCACCGGTGTTCACGACCAGCGTCGAAGTGCCCTGCGGACTACGCGAATCGGGCACCAGCAACTGATTGATGCGATTGTTGTAGATCATCTGGAAGTACGCGCCGTTGAAGCGCACGCGGTTGTCCATCCACGACGTCTTGAAGCCGGCTTCGTAGTTCCAAAGAATTTCGGGGTTGTACTTGGCGTCGTTGACGTCGAGCACCACGCCCACGTTCAAGAAACCCGCGGGCTTCACGCCCTTCGACACCGTTCCGTAGAACAGCATGTCCTGCGCAGGCTTGTAGTTGAGGGTGAACTTCGGTGCGCTGTAGGTCGTCGACGAACTCGGCGAGAACGTCACGCCCGGCAGCGTCGCCGGCAACACCGCACCCGTCGCCGAGACCCCGGCCGTGACGGCACGTCCGAACAGGTAGGAGAATTTTTCCTTGCCGTAACGGACTTCGGCGCTCGCCTCGATCTGCGAGGTGATGTCGTACTCGAGCATCACGTAGCCCGAGGTATGGCGCGTGTTGCGATAGTTGAGATCACCCGGGATGGTGCCGCGCGCGGCGATTTCCGCAGCCGCCGACCAACCGGTCGGGAAGGCCGGACCCGGAATCGGCGCATTGCGCGAGAACCCGCTGATGAACAGCGAGGCGTTCACGCTCGTGTAGTCTTCTTTCCAATAGAGCGCGCCGACCGCCCAACGCAGTCCTTCGCCGTCGAGATGACTCAGTCGAATTTCCTGGCTCAACTGGTTCGCCGTGGTGGCGATGTCGGTGACCTGCGCGGCGTAGAGCGGATCGTACAGACCCGCGAGCGGAATCTTCACGGCCGTCGCCGGTTGGGCGTAGAAATCCGCATCGGCGCGGCTCAAAGCGGTGGCGTGGGTGTAACCCGTCCACGTCGAGAGCTTCGCGTAACCGAAGTCGACATCACCCACGAGGCTCGCGATCGAGGCCTTCAGCTTGCCGCCTTCGTAATCTTTGCCCGTCAGCGGATCGACGCTCAGGAAAACCTGACCACCGCTCTGCGCTTCGCCGAGTTGCGGATATCGAATGGACGCCGGCAACGGCGCGAGTGACGCATTCACGCCGAGCCGCAAGCCGACCGCGTTGGCAGGCAAAGCGAGCGAGGTGTTGCGCCCGGCAACGGCCTGACCGAAGTAGTACGACGGACGCGGCTCCGCGCGGTCGTCGGAGTACGACATCCGCAACGTGTAGTCGGAATTGTCGGTCGGCTTCAGGCGCAATGCCGCAGCGATCCCTTTGGTATCCCAGCCACCGAGCTTTTCGCCGGAGATTTCATTTTTGAAATAGCCGTCGAATTTGCTGTAGATGCCGTTGATGCGCCACGCGGCCGTGTCCGAGACCGGAATGTTGACGGCACCGCGCGCCTCGTAGAGACCGTCGGTCGCCACGTCGAGCGAGGCCGTGCCTTCCTCGTTGGCGAAATTCGGCTTCTTCGAGACATAGTTGATGGCGCCGCCAAAGGCGACACGACCATAGAGCGCGCTCTGCGGACCCTTGACCACTTCGATGCGCTCGACGTCGACCAGCTTGAGATTCATCAAGCTGCTGCCGCCTGCCGTTGCGATCGACTCGGAGGAAATGTCGATGCCGTCAAGCAGCACGCCCACCGGCGGGCGACCGCGCGTCGTCGGCAAGCCGCGAATGTTCGGGCGCGTATCCTGCGGCGCGAAACCTTTGTCGAAGCTCAAACCGGGCGTGTACTTGATCACGTCCTGCACGTTGCGAATGCCGCGACTCTCGATCGACTCGGCGGTGAACGCCGTGACCGACATCGGGATTTCCTGCAAGGACTCGGCACGCTTGCGCGCCGTGACCGTCACCTCTTCGAGTGCCTGGGCAGACACCAGCCCCGAAACCGTCGCCGCGACGGCGGCGGCCACGAGCGTCATCACACGCTTCGACTTACGATCGACCATGGTCCCTTCCTCCCAACGAAAACCCGCAATGAAAAATTCATTGCAATCTTGTGAACGAGCATACTCGCCCGCGACCCGAACATACCGCAATACCTTCGATTTAAGCATCCATACAGGCCGCGTATGTCACCCGATGACCCGAGGCGTGGACCCGGGCCGGTCAAGGGCATCACAGGCGTCGCAGACCGCGCTACGATCGCGGCATGGAACGATACCCGCGCTTTCTCGCACTGCTCAGCTCGCTCTGGCTCGCCCTCGGCGCCCCGGCGCCCGCGCACGGTGCTCCCGTCGTGCAACGCAGCGTCGATCTTGATCGCGTGCAGATCTCGTATCGCGAACGCGGGCAAGGTCGGCCCGTCGTGTTCGTGCATGCGCTGCTGCTCGACTCGCGTCTGTGGCTCGATCAGCTCGATGGCCTGTGCGAGTCACGTCGCTGTCTCGCGCCCGACTTTTCGGGCCATGGCTACTCATCGCCGTCGACGCAGTCGAAAATCGACATGCAGCGCTACGCTGACGAGCTGCTGGCCTTCCTCGATGCCACCAAAGTTCGCGAAGCGGACTTCGTCGGCCTGAGCGCGGGCGGAAACATCGTCGCCATCGCCTGCGCGAGGCAACCGCAGCGCTGTCGCTCGTTGACGCTGATCAGCACCGTGCTCGGCGGCGGCGCGCTCGATGCGGCCGGCGTGCGCTATCGCGCCGAAAATGCGCGAACCGTCGTCATCGAAGGCAAAGACACCCTCTTCCGCCGCTTCAACGAATACATCGTCGCCCCGGGCGCCTCGCTCGGCGCACGAGCACGCTACAAAACCATGCTGGCGCAGACGCCGTACGAAACGCTGGTGGCGTTTTTGACCACCACCGACACGCCGACGAGCGGCGAGCTCGCCGCCAAGTTGACGATGCCGGTCCTGATCCCCGTCGGTCAGGGCGACACGGTCCTGACGCCAGCGATGGCGACCAAGATCGCCGCCACGTTCCCGGCCGGGCGCGTGGTGCAACTCGACTCGGTCGGACGGCTGCTGCCGCTCGAAGCGCCCAACGAACTCAACAACGCACTGGCGAAGTTTTGGCAGGAACTCGACAACGGAGGCAAGAAACCATGATCACGCTCAAGCAACGCGGCCGCGCAGGCCTGCAATTTCTGGGTTCGCTGCAGCACTACTCGAGCTCCGTACTGCGAGATCAGGCCGAAGCCGATTTCGCCGCGCAACCCGAGGCCGCGAATCTCGCCGAAGAATTCAACTCCGATGTCGGTCCGAGCGTCTGGCGCGAACGTCTCGGTCGCGCACGCGAAGTCGTCGAGCGCTCGAAGGCCTATCGCTACAACCGCTTCTACCAGCGCTGGGTCGGCGAACAGAACTACATCCGTGCCATCCCGGCCACCGAAGCGCGCCGCGCGGAGTGGCAATCTTTGGTGGCGGCCAAAGCGCCCAAAGATCACAGCCGACTGCAGCTCGACCCGAACCTGGAAATGCCCTCCTGGTACGACGGCGTCGAATGGCACCTCGAGCCGGGCGGCTGGGACGGGTATGACCTCACGCAGCCGATGTTCATGGCCGGCATCGGGCCGCACGTGTTCGCGCTCGGCGGCTATGCGGCAGTCGACGTCGACTGCAACATTCGCGAGCAACGCGCGCGCGTCGTCGAGCAATTTCGCAAGCGCGACATGAAGCGCATTTACGAACCCGGCTGCGGTGGCGCGACGACGCTCGGCGTGTGTCGCCAGCAGTTTCCGGATGCCGAACTCATCGGCGGCGATTTGTCGCCGGCTTTGCTGCGCGGCGGACATTTCATCAGCGAGATGCTCGGTCTCGACATCACTTTCCGCCAAGAGGACTGCACCAAGGTCGCCGAGCGCGACAACAGCGTCGACGGCGTGATCTCGTACGCGCTGCACCACGAAATGCCGCCCGCGGTCACCGAAAAAACCCTGCGCGAGATGTTCCGCATCCTCACGCCCGGCGGCGAAATGGTGATCAATGATCCGCCGCCGTTCCGCGCCGTGAACCCGCTGCAGGCGGTGGTGCTCGATTGGGATACGGACAATCGCGCCGAACCGTACTTCAGTGCGGCGGCGAGCATCAATCTGGCGAAAATGATGCGCGAGATCGGCTTCGTCGACGTCGAAGAATACGCGCTCGAGAAGCGCGGTTACCCCTGGGTCACGCGCGGCCGCAAGCCGAGCTGAGGACATACCATGTCACGTACCGTAGAACGACCGGCTCGCCCCTACCTCGGCCAGATGGAACTGGACGACGTGATGCGCATGAACACCGAACTGCTGGCTGAACTGTGGATCTTGCGCGATCGGGTGACGGTGCTCGAGCACATGCTCGAAGAAAAGAAAGTCGTCGATCGCAAGGCGCTGTCGGATTTCGTGCCGCAAGGCGAACTCGCCAAAGAGCTCGAGCGTGAACGCAGCGCGCTGGTGAACCGCGTGGCCGGCGCTCCGCACGCCAAAAGTTACGACTTCGAAACGCTCGCCAAGCAGGCCGAGATCGGTTGATCGACGCGAAGACGAATCAACGCAGAAAACCGGGGTGGTCGAGCGCGATCCGCTCGCGCAACCACGCCGGAATCGTCTCGCGCTGGTCGACGCGACACTTGGCCCCGGTGATGCGCATGTCCTGCACGCCGGCGACGCCGTCCATCTCGAGCCAGGACGCGAACGAGTTGAGCGTCGTGTAGGAAAACTCGCAGGGCAGCCAGACGCGCGCGGGTCTGGAAAGATCGCGCTCGGCACCGTGGAAGGTAGCGAGCGAGTTCGCGTACCGCACGGCTCGCGCCGGTCGCGTTTCGGTCGCCGGCACCGCCGGCATCCGCACGTACAAATCTTCGGTCACTGCGACGCGGCCGGCGACCGCGGCGAGGCGCCGTATTTCACCGCGAAACTCGACGCCCGGAGGCATCGCTTGCGCAGGCTCGATGCGATTGCCGATGAACCGCAATTTTTGCGGCGAGCGATAGTGCGCGACGCGCACCGTCGCCTGCGTGAACGGGTTGGCGAAACGATCGAGCGGACGCCCGTTCTCCAAATCGCAGTAATAACCGACTTCCTCAAGCTGCCAATCGACGCTGCCGTCGGTACGCGGCGCCGCCTGCGTGTAGCTCACGCCCTCGATGCGCGTCAGCGGACGCGCCATCTCACCCTCGGGCTTGCCGACCAATATGCCCGCGTAGCGCCACATCACCGCCTCGCCACCCGGCGCCGTGCGCAGCCGCAGGAAATCGCGCAGCAGGTCGGCGGCATCGCCGGCTGAGTTCTGCGCATGCACGATCGGCGGCGCGGCGAACGCGAGCGCGCTCAAACCGAGACCGAGGGTGGTGGCACGACGCGCGGCGTCGATGGGTTCGTCGGTCATGTCTTCGCCTCGGTTGAGTGGTGTTCGCAGCGCACTTTTATAGCATGAAATTTCGCACGAAAACTTCCGCGAGACGCGTCCGATCCGCTATCTTCGCCACATGACCACACATCAGGAAATTCCGCTCAAGTTGCGACTGTCGTGGGGACTCGGCTCCCTCGGCACCATCGCCTATCTGAACGTCGTCACCGCGCTGGTGCTCGTCTACCTCACCACCGTGATGAAGATCGAACCGGGCGTCGCAGGACTTTTGGTCTTCGTCGCGCGGATTTTCGACGCGATCTGCGATCCGCTGATGGGTTGGCTGACCGATCGCACCCGCACCCGCTGGGGTCGGCGACGACCCTACCTGCTGCTCGGCGCCGTGGTTTGCGCCGTGTCGTTGCCGCTCGTGTACTCGCAACACCTTCTGATCGGCACCTTCGATCCGGCGCTCGTCGCGCTCGTCGCGCTGATGCTCTATTCGCTCGGCTTCACGATCTTCAACGTCCCCTATCTCACCATGCCGGTCGAAATGACCGCCGATCGCATGCAGCGTCTCGGCATCATGGGTTATCGCTCCGTGTTCATGATGATCGGCTCGGTCATCGGCAGCGCCATCGCGCCGCTGATCGTCGAGAAGCTCGGTCGACAGGACGCAGCGTCGTATCAGACGCTCGGTGCGATCTACGGCGCGTTCGTGTTTTTGATCATGATGACGACGTTCGTGGGCACGAGCGCGGCGCGCATGACCGAGGTCGACGAAACTTCGCAACACACGCCGATACGCGAACAGCTTGCCGCCGTGCTCGCGAACAAGCCCTTCATGATGATGGTCGGCATCAAGGTCCTGCAGTTCGTGGCGTTGTCGGCGTCCGGCGCGACCACGGCATTCTTCGTGGTGATGGTGCTCAAACACGACTTCTCGCTGATGTCGAAACTCGCATCGGCGACGATCATCAGCACCGTGCTGTTCATTCCGGTGTTTCGCTGGCTCGGCCAATACATCACCAAACGCACCGGCCTCGCGGTCGGCATCATCGGCGAAGTGTTCGCCACGCTGACCTGGTTGCTGGCCACACCGGAAGATTCGGACGCCTTCTTCATCGCGCGAGGCATCCTCGCCGGCATTTTCTCTTCGGCGATCCTGCTCTACGGCCAAGCGATGTGGCTCGACACCATCGACTACGATCGCGAACGCACGGGCCTGCGGCGCGAAGGCATGTACACCTCGATCTACGTCTTCATCGAGCGACTGGGATACTCCATGGGGCCGCTGCTGCTCGGCGAACTGTTGCAGATGATGCACTTCGACAAAAATCTGCCGCTCGAGAAACAACCGGCGAGCGCAGAACTCGCCGTGACCTTGAGCCTGGTCGGCATCCCCGCCCTCGCCTACGGCCTCGGCTTGCTGTTCCTGTATTTCTACCGGCTGCCGGACGACCTCGGTCGCAGTCAGACCGCCCGCTGATCGGGATGCGGCGCGCGCCTACTTGGGCGCGCGCTGCTGCATGTACTCGGCGAAGTCGATGCGCGGTTTGGTCCACGACGCCAAATCGAAAATCTCCGGCGTGCGCTTTTCGAGCGCCAGGCGTGCGCCGCGCGGCAAATCGTCCAGCTTGCGCAACTTCGTGCCGAGCGCCTTGCCGTAGGTGCGGCCGGGGGTTTTGCCCATGCCGAGCCACGGATGGAAGCTCACCATATTCTGGAATTGCACGGTCGCCGGGACGCTGGTGAGTTTCGGGTCGGCGACGTCGGCGACGCTCGCCGAGAAAAAATAGTGGGAATCCCAGAAGAACATCGGCGCGCCGGCTTCCTTGGGCCATTTGTCTTCCCGGAACGGATTCGGAAAGGAAAATGCCGATTGATTCGCGACCAGCACTTTGTCGCCGATCACGTCGATGCGCATTTCTTTGGGCTTCAGCGTCGCCTCGGGCCCCGTGACGATGCCGTCCGGACCGATCTCGACCGACAACGGGCCGCCGAAGAAACTCCAGATCTCGCGCTTCTCGCCGGTGACGGGATTCACCCAATGATCGACCAGATCGTCGGTGTCGAACGCGGTGTATGCGCCGACTTCGCGCACGGAGCCCTGGTAGTTGCCGTTGGGCAACGGCTTCCAGGTTGCGGCGTTCAGATTCTGCATCGACAGCATCGGCTTGAGGTTGCCGTCGTTGAGCCAAAGATAAAGATGCAGGCGGCAGAATGTGTACACCGTCTCCTCGGCGATGGACCCTTTGATCTTGGCGAGAATCCGGGCACGTGAACGCGGGTCTTCGAAGTCCAGTCGGGGCGTCGCCACCGCGGCTGCCGCATCCTCGGCACCACCGGCCAATACCCCCAAGGATCCCACGGCCGCCGTGGCAGCCAAGGCATCACGTCGCGAAATCTTGCGCTCTTGCATCGTCGACCCTCCTCTAGGATTGAACCTTGTAACCGGCGGTGCATCGATGAGGCAAGGAATGCCTGCGTCGAACGCTGCAACGACCACACTGCGCACATACCGGGCAGGGTCGATCCGCTATGCTTGCCGCCATGAACACCCTGTTACGTGCCCTGCTCTGCGCAGCGTTGCTCTGGACCGCGAAGGACGCGCACGCGGCCTCGTTCGATTACCTCAAGTCGGCCGACGGTACTCCGTTGTGCGTGTACGAAACCGGCAACCCGCAAGGTCGCGAGTTGCTGTTCATTCACGGCTTTTCGCAAAGCTACGCGGTGTTCAAGCGTCAATTCGATTCCGACCTCGCGAAAGATTTCCGCATCGTCGCCTTCGACCTGCGCGGTCACGGCTGCTCCGGCAAGCCCTGGGCCGAAGCCGCGTATACCGGAACGAAGGTGTGGGCCGACGATGTCGCTGCCGTCATCAAGGCGCGCAAACTGAAGCAGCCGCTGATCGTCGGCTGGAGTTTCGGCGGCTACGTGACCATCGACTACGTGCGCCACTACGGCGTCAAAGACGTCGCCGGGCTCGTGCTGGTCGGCTCCAATGCCGGACTGCCGCCGGCACCGACCGACCCCGCCGCCATTGCGCGCCTGAACGCGCAACGCGACGCGAACCGCGCCTTGCCGCCGGACATCGAACTGCAATTGAGGAACGGTCGGCAATTCGTTTCCTTGATGACTGCGAAACCCGCACCGCAGGACATGGCCGACATCATGTTCGCGACCAACCAGATGATGCCGCCGTACGCGCGGCGAGCGATGTCGTCGCTTGCGCTCACGAACGACGATCTGACCACCAAAATCGCCGCGCCGACGTTTTTCATGGTCGGCTCGCGCGACATGTCGCAGCCGAACGACGTGATTCGCTCGGTCGCCGCGAAGATGTCGAACGCGAGCGTGCAAGTGTTCGAAGGCGCGGGTCATGCCCTGTTCATCGACTCGCCCGAAGAATTCAATGCTGCGCTGCGCAAGACGAGCGACGCACTGACCACACGCTGACGCGCCATGGACACCCTGCCCTCCGACTGGACGGGTCTCGCGACCGTCGTTTTTCTGCTCGGTCTGAAACACGGCTTCGATGCGGATCATCTGGCGACCATAGACGGTCTGACCCGGCTCAACACCCGACTGCGAAGCCCCCACGCCCGATATTGCGGCGCATTGTTTTCGCTCGGGCACGGCGCCGTGGTGATGTTGATCGCCGTGCTCGTCAGTCTCGTCACGACGCATTGGCAAACGCCCGCGTGGCTCGAAGCGAGCGGCACCTGGATCTCGATTTTCTTTCTGACCGCGCTCGGCATCGTCAACGTGCGCGCGGCAGTCACGGCGGCGCCTGACGAGCTCGTGCCGCTGGTCGGCATCAAAAGTCGCTGGTTAGGCCGGCTCGGCGAGGCGCGCTCGCCCTGGGTCGTCGCACTGGTCGGCGCTTTGTTCGCGCTCTCGTTCGACACCGTGAGCCAGGCGGCGCTGTTTTCGCTCACCGCGCAACAATTCGGCGGGCTTGCCCCGGCGCTCATGCTCGGCGGCCTGTTCACCATCGGCATGCTGGTCACCGACGGCATCAACGGGCTGTGGATTTCGCGACTGATCGCGCGCGCCGACGATTTGGCGCGCGTCGCCGCGCGGGTGATGGGTCTCGCCGTCGGCGGCGTCAGTCTTCTGGTCGCGGGATTCGCGGTCGCCAAGCTCACGCTGCCTACGGTCGGCGCCTGGGCCGAAGGCAAGGAAGTTTTCTTTGGCGCCGCGGTAGCGGGCGTCGTGCTGCTCAGCTATCTTGTGGGGCGTCGGCTCGCATTGAGCGGCACCCCCAAGTCCACCTGAAATTCCAGTCGTGAAAGATTCTTTGCCGGGACTGGCACTCGTGCTCGCCGCCGCCCTCGCGATGTGGGCGGCGAACGGGCCATTCGCAAGTCTCTACACCGGGACGCTCACGCAATCGATCTCGATCGGGATCGGCGAGTTGGCGCTCGGCAAGACGGTACTGCATTGGATCAACGACGGCTTCATGAGCGTCTTCTTCCTCGCCGTCGGGCTCGAAATCGCACGCGAATGGCAGGAAGGCGAATTGACCGATCGTCGTCGCGCCGCACTGCCCATCGCCGGTGCGATCGGCGGCATGGTGATGCCGGCCGTCGTGTTTTGGTTCGTCACCTCGGGCGAGCCGGATGTCGCGCGCGGCGCGGCGATTCCCACTGCGACCGACATCGCATTCGCACTCGGCGTGTTCGCACTACTGCAGCACAGGCTCGCACCAGGCTTGAGAATCTTTCTGCTCGGACTCGCGGTGATCGACGATCTCGGCGCGATCGTCCTGATCGCTTTGCTGTTCACCAACGACCTGTCGGCACCCGCCTTGCTCGGCGCCGGCACCTGCGTCATCGCCTTGATCGTCGCCCGTCGCAGCGGAATACGGCGCCTTGCGCCGTACCTCTGCATCGGCGCTGCCTTGTGGCTGCTCGTATTGAAGTCGGGCGTGCACGCGACGCTCGCCGGCGTGATCTTGGGGCTTTGCATACCGGGCGGCGAACCGCGCCGAACGCTCGAACACGCACTGCACCCGATCGTCACCTGGGGCATCCTGCCGCTGTTCGCATTCGCGAACGCGGGGGCGAACCTCGCGGGCGCAGGAGCGGAACTTTTGCTGCAACCGGTGACGCTGGGGGTCGCCAGCGGTTTGTTCATCGGCAAACAGGTGGGCGTGCTCATCGCCTGCTGGTTGGCGGTTCGTTGCGGCGTCGCCTCGCTGCCCACGGGTGCCGATTGGCGCAGCCTGCATGGCGTCGCGATCCTGACCGGCATCGGCTTCACCATGAGCCTGTTCATCGGCTCGCTCGCCTTTCCGGCCGACGACCATGCGGATGCAGTGCGCTTCGGTGTCGTGATCGGCTCGACCTGTTCGGCGCTGGCGGGACTCGCCTGGCTATCGTTCGTGCACCGCGATGCTCAGGGCAACAACCGGCGCGCACCCTCGAATCTTTTTGAAAAATAGTTTTGGTCGAGACGGTTGATGCGCACCGCCCGCGGCGTGCCGCGAGATCCGGCGTGGATGAATTCGTTGTTGCCGATGTAAATGCCGACATGCGACAACGAACGACCCAAAGTATTGAAGAACACCAGATCGCCGGGGCGCAATTCTTCGGTGGCGACGGGCTCGCCGAGCTTGCCGATTTCCGCAGCACTGCGGGGCAAAGAAACGCCCAGCGTCTCGAGGAACACCACGTGCAGCAGCCCGCTGCAGTCGAGACCCGATTCTCGCCGACGCCCGCCGTAGCGATACGGCGTGCCGAGCAAACCCATCGCCTTGTCGATCAGCCGTTCGGCGACCGAAGGAGCGGCCCACTGATCGCCGACGAATGCCGCCGCCTCGGCAGAGGCGAAATCACCGCCCGAAACCGTCTCGGCCGACGCAGTCGGCGACGCCATCAGGCCGGCACCCGCGATCGCGACGAGCGCGATGCCAGCATAGAATTTTCGAACGGCCGGTTGATTCAAGCGACGGCACCGAACGCAAAGGGGCGCGGACTGTAGCATTTTTCGATCGCACCGGCCGCAAGGCCGGATTTGCTCAGCCGACGAGCAACACGGCCTCGGCATGCTCAAGCGCTTCTGGCGTTCCGAATACGATCACGGCGTCACCCTCGCGGAAGATCGTCTCGATACCGGGCTCGCGACCGACGATCCCCGCACGCCGGATCGCCGTGAACGCGACTTTCGCACCGTGCGCACGCACTTCGGCCAGCGATCGACCGACCGCCCAGGCGCCCGGCGGCAGCACGATGGTCTGCAATTCTTCGGTGAACTCGTCCTCGCCCGACGGCAGGTCGCTGTCACCCCGCAACAATCCGCGCAACGCGGCGTAACGCTCGCGCCGGATGCCGCTGGCCATGCGCATCACGCGCGACATGGGCTGATCGAGCAACAGCAAGGCGTGCGCAACCAGCATGATGCTCGCCTCGAACGTTTCGGGAACGACTTCGGTCGCACCCGCCGCCATCAGATCCGCGAGCCGCGCGTCGTCCTGGGTGCGCACCAGCACCGGCACGTCGGGACGTTGCGCGCGCACGGCGCGTACGATCCCGATGGATGTCGCCGGATCGGCAAACGTGATCACGACCACGCTCGCCTGCCCGACACCCACCTTTTGCAACACTTCTTCGTCCGACGAGTCGCCGAAGATCACGGGCAATCCCGCGCTGCGGGCCGCACGAACGCGGGCGGGATCGAGATCGATGGCCACGTATTCATGGCCCTGCTCGACCAGCACGCGGCCCATGTTCTGGCCGACGCGCCCGAAGCCGCACAGAATCACGTGCTCGCGATCTGCGGCATCCACCGCGAAATCTTTGATGGTCTCGGTGACGCCGCCGCCCGGTCCTTGTTCGCGCAGCACCCAGCGTGCGATTCGCCGGTTGTTGCGCAACAGGAACGGGCTCGCCACCATGCTGAGCACCACCGCCACGAGCAAAGGTTGCGCGAACTCCGGATCCAGGATGCGCCCCTGGATGAGGATCGTGAGAATCGCGATCCCGAATTCGCCGCCGGCGGCGAGCACGATGCCGCTGCGCACCGCCTTGAACGGCGGCAAACCCGACACGCGCGCGACGCACGCCATCGTCGCCGCTTTGACGAGCGTCGTGCCCGCCAGCAATGTCAGCACCAACCAAAACTCGCGGATCAGTACCGCGATATCGAGCAGCATGCCGACGGAGACGAAAAACAGCCCGAGCAGAATGTCGCGGAAGGGCCTGATCACCGATTCGACTTGGTGACGGTATTCGGTTTCGGCCAGCATCATGCCGGCCAGAAACGCTCCCGTGGCCATCGAGACCCCGGCGGCGTGGGATATCCACGCGGCACCGAGCGCGACCAGCAGCACCGCGAGCGTGAACAGCTCGCGCAATTGGCTGTGCGCGATTTCATACAACAAAGGCCGCAGCAGAAACCGACCGGCAAAAACGACGATGCCCACCGCGAACACGCCGGCACCGACCGATGCCGCAATGCGTGCCAGCGAGAACTGCATGTCGCCCGCCGTCAATGCACCGGCAAGCACCAGAAAGGGCACGAACGCCAAGTCCTGGAACAGCAACACGCCGAAGGCCACGCGGCCGTGGGTGCGGTTGATTTCGGATTGCTCGGTCAGCTGCTGCAATATGATCGCTGTCGAACTCATCGCGATCGCGCCACCTACCGCGATTGCGGGCAGCCAGGCCGTGCCTGCCGCGACGGCGATCAGCATCACGAGCAGCGACGTCGCAAGCACCTGCCCCGTACCGAGGCCGAACACGTCGCGCCGCATCGCAACCATCCGCGGCCAGGAGAACTCGAGCCCCAGCGTGAACAACAGGAACACCACCCCGAGTTCCGACAGCAGCTCGGTGGTCTCGGTACTGGCGACTGCGCCCAAGGCATACGGCCCGAGCGCGGTGCCGACGGCCAGATAGCCGAGTATGGCGGGCAGATTGACGCGCCGCGCGAGCGTCACGACGAGCACCGCGGCGGCGAGCAGCACCAGCACCAGGGCAAGCGGATCTTCGGTCATTCGGCCGCATCCATCGCGAATCGGAGGTCCAGTATACGGTTGCGCACGCCTTTCTTTGCGTCGCGACGACGACGGTCGGGGTATAACCTGTGACTGCCGCGAGCGGAGGGGTGCAATGTCACAGTCGAACGGTGGTCTGAAAGCAAAGTTCATCGCTTGGGCGATGAAAAAAATGATGTCGGGTGCGGGCGGTGCGCCCGGTGCGGGTGGCGGCCCGCCGCCTTGGGTACGCGCGATGATGGCCGGCGGCGGACCGCCGGGCGCGGGCGGCGGCAGCATGGCCGCAGCACTTGCCACCAGCAGCGGCTTCGAAGGTCGTGAAGCGACGCTCGGTCAAGCGGTCGCGCTTGCGATTCGCACGCTCAAAGACAACATCCCCTATCAGCACGAGATGAACGATGCGCTGGTGAAGATGCATCTGAACTCGGTGCAGTTCGCGAAGAATCACGGACTCGCACAGCAATACGTCGAGCACGACATCAAGACCATGCAACCCATGCTGCAACGCATGAAGGGCATGATCGAAAAATCCGGCGAAAAGGAAATCGCGCTGGTCGCGATCTTCGAGCGCACGGCCTGCCTGTACCAACTGTGTCTCGATCTCGAGAGCACGCCGGGCCAACGCCGGTTCACGTTTCCGTTCAAGCACGTACTCGACATCTCGCGCCGGATCGGACAGTTCGATCTGACCGACGACGAGTTGCACGCCATCTGGCTGAAGCCGCGCTTGCTAGGCTATGCCGAATCGATGGGCGTACCGATCGACGTGTCGGACATCGGCGCCGACGGCAAGGTGACGGTCAAGCTGATCTAGGCGACGCTGATCACGGCTTCGCGCCGCAACGTCAGCGCGAGCGCGAGGGTCGCGAGTGCGGCGCCGATCCAGAAGGTCGCCGCCGGACCGTATGCTTCCCAAAGAAACCCGGCGAGCACGCTCGCCAGCAGCAAGGCGATGCCGCACGCGAGGTTGAAAACGCCGAAAGCCGTGCCGCGCAAATCGGCCGGTGCATGGTCGGCAACCATGCGGGCGAGCAAACCTTGCGACATGGCCATGTGCAAGCCCCAGAACAACACGCCGCCTGCGATCCAAAGCGGTCCGCGCGCAAGCGCCAACACGACATCGGCGACGATCAAAAACACGAGACTGCCGGCTAGCAAGCTGCGCGATGACATCCGATCGGACCACTTGCCGAACGGATAGGCGCAGGCTGCATAGACGATGTTCATGCCCACCATCACGAGCGGCACGAACGCCATCGCGATCCCCGTCGATTGAGCGCGCAACACGAGAAACGCTTCACTGAACCGCGCCAGCGACACGACCGCGCCAAGCATCACGACTTGCCGCAATGCGGGACTCAGGCGCTGCAGATTGGCGCGCGCGAGCGGATTGATGCGCGGCACACCGGTCGCGGTGACGGGTTCACGCACCCCCATCACGAGCAGCGCCACCGCGAGCACCGCCGGAATCACCGCGACCCAGAACACGACGCGGAAATCGTCGGCGGTGAGCAGCATCAACGCGACGGCCAGGAACGGCCCGAGAAATGCACCGACCGTATCGAGCGATTGTCGCAAACCGAATGCCGCACCGCGCAACTCCGCCGGCGCAAGATCGGCGACCAGCGCATCGCGCGGCGCACCGCGCACGCCTTTGCCGACTCGATCGAGCAAGCGTGCGGTGAAAACGAGTGCGGGCCCCGTGGCGATGGCGAACAGCGGCTTGGTCGCGGCGCCGAGACCGTAACCGAACACCGCGAGCGGCTTGCGGCGTCCGATGGCATCGCTCAGGACGCCGGAGAATACTTTGACGATCAGCGCCGTCGATTCGGCGAGTCCTTCGAGCAAACCGACGAGCAAGGCGCTCGCGCCCAACGTCGTCATCATGAACATCGGCAGCAGCCCATGGATCATCTCCGAAGAGATGTCCATGAGCATGCTGACGAAGCCGAGCACCCAGATGCCGGCAGGAATCCGGCGTGCACTCATCGGCTGCCCCTCGGGATCAACCGCCGTCGGCGAACTCCGGATAGAGCGTCATGCCGCCGCAAACGAAGATCGTCTGGCCGTTCACGTAGTCCGAATCGTCCGACGCGAGCCAAACCGCAGCCTTGCCGATGTCGGCCGGTTGGCCGATGCGGCCGTACGGAATCAACTCGAGCAACTTCTCGAGTGCCTCGGGCGTATCCCACGCGGCCCGGTTGATCGGCGTCTGGATCGCGCCCGGACCGATCGAGTTCACGCGGATCTTCTGCGGCGCAAGTTCCTGCGAAAGACTCTGCATGAACAGTTTCACGCCGCCCTTCGAAGCGGCGTAGTTCACGTGCCCTGCCCACGGGATGATTTCGTGCACCGAAGACATGCACACGATCTTGCCGGTCGCGGCCGACACGCCGGGACGCGGCCCGACGCGCAACATTTCTTTGACTGCGCGTCGCGAACACAGAAACATGCCCGTCAGATTGGTGTTGATGACCCGGTTCCATTGCGCAAGCGTCATGTCCGTGAACGCCGCGTCCTGCTGCAGGCCCGCGTTGTTGACCAGAATATCGCAACGACCCCACGCCGCGATCATCTGATCGAACATCGCCTCGACCTGCGTTTCGTCGCCCGCATCGGCCTTGATGGCCAGCGCGCGCGTGCCGCCGGCGACGATCTTGCCGGCGATTTCGTCGGCAGCCGCCGAATTCGAGGCGTAATTGACCACCACGTCCGCACCGGCGGCCGCGAGCGCGAGCGCAACACCCGCACCGATACCGGAACTCGCGCCGGTGACCAGGGCCGTTTGGCCCTTCAAAGGTTGATATGACATGAGACCCTCCTGTTGATTGCGTTCGGCATGCGCACCGTCAATCGGCGCGCCATTCGTCGATCAGCGACGCCACGAGACCCGTCCAGCCGGTTTGGTGCGAGGCACCGAGACCGACGCCCGTGTCGCCGTGGAAGTACTCGTGGAACGTGATGTAGTCACGCCAATGCGGATCGTTCTGGAACTTCGCGATGTCGCCGTATTCGGGCCTGCGGCCGTGCGCATCGCGCACGAACACGGCGATCAGACGCTCCGCATGCGTGCGCGCGATCTCGCCCAGCGTCCAGCTCTTGCCCGCCTTGTCGATGACGGTGAAGTCGTCGCCGTAGGCTTTGGCGAGCTTGCGCAAGGACTCGATCATCAGGAACGCCGTCGGGAACCAGATCGGTCCGCGCCAGTTCGAGTTGCCGCCCTTGATCTTGCAGTCGGCCTCGCCCGGTTCGTAATTGACCGAACTGCCGCCGAGCACGAACGGCGCATGCAAATGCACGCGCGAGAGACTGCGCAAACCGAAGTCCGAGAGGAACTCGTCGGGATCGACGAGCCGCTCGAGCACGCGTTGCAACTGATGCCGATCGACGATCGTGAGCGCGAGCGTGTCGCCTTTCTTGCCCGGAATGCGACTCACGCAACGCGACACGATGTCCTTGCGGTTGTCGAGGAACCAGTTGAGGTTGCCCGTGAATTCCTCGAACTTGGACACCCAGGACATCTCGAGACGCTCGACCGCGTACAGCGGAATGAGTCCCACCATCGAACGCACGCGCAACTTCTCGAAGTGCCCGTCGGGATAACGCAGCACGTCGTAGAAGAAGCCGTCCTCCTCGTCCCACAGATCGTGCGCCTTGCCACCCATGCGCTTCATCGCCGCACCGATGTAGATGTAGTGCTGGAAGAATTTGGTGGCCAGACTCTCGTAGGTTCGGTTCTCTTTCGAGAGCTCGAGCGCGATGCGCATCATGTTGAGACAGAACAATCCCATCCAGCCCGTCGCATCGGACTGCTCGAGTACCGCACCACCCGGCAACTTCTCCGAGCGGTCGAACAAGGTGATGTTGTCCAGCCCCAGAAACCCGCCTTCGAACACGTTGTTGCCGCTGCTGTCGACCTTGTTCACCCACCAGGCGAAGTTGATCAAAAGTTTGTGGAAGCAACGCTCGAGGAAGGCGCGATCCGCCGTACCCGAACGGACACGGTCCATGTTGTACACGCGCCAGACCGCCCACGGGTGCACGGGCGGGTTCAGATCCGAGAATTCCCACTCGTAAGCCGGAATCTGTCCGTTCGGGTGCTGGAACTGCTCGAACAGCATGAACCACAGCTGTTCCTTGGCGAAATCCGGATCGATGATCGCGATCGCGACGGTGTGGAACGCGAGGTCCCAGGCCGCGAACCACGGGTACTCCCATTTGTCCGGCATCGACAGCACGCGCATCGAATTCAGATGGCGCCAGTGCTTGTTGCGGATGTTGAGGCGTGACTGCGGCGGCGGGTTGTTCGGGTCGTCGCCGTTCAACCATTTGTCGACGTCGAAGATGTAATTCTGCTTCGACCACATCATGCCGGCGAACGCCTGGCGCTGTACGCGACGCTCGTCCTCGCTCGCACCCTTCGGGTGAATGGTGGCGTAGAACTCGTCGGCTTCCTTGCGGCGCTGGGTGACGACTTTCTCGACGTCACCGACGATCTTCACGCCGGCCGGCGACAAGCGCAGATTGATCACCGTCGAACCGCGTGCCGGCACGACCCGTCGATAGTGCAACGCGGCCTTGGTGCCTACTTGCTCGTGGTTCACCGCATCGTGCTCGCCGTGGACGACGTAGCGATGGAACGCATCTTTGACGTAACGCCGACCGTCGTCGGCGGCGGCGCCGTACAAACGCGCGACGTTGGTTTCGTTGTCGGTGAACAGCGGCTCGCAGTCGCCGTCCGCGACCAGATTGCGTTGGCCGAGCGAATACTTGAACGGCAAATTGTCGAGGCCGTCCGCTTCGGAATCGTCGGCGACGAGGCAGACTTGGCCTTTGCCCGCCTTGCCCATGCGTATGCTCGGCGCGCGCTTGCGCTCCGGACCCCAGGCCCAGATGTTGCGGAACCAAAGCTGCGGCAACACGTGCAACTCCGCGTCTTCGGGACCGCGATTGCAGATCTCGATGCGTACGCACAAGTCTTCCGGGCCGGCTTTCGCGTATTCGACGAACACGTCGTAGTAGCGATCCTGGTCGAAGGTTCCCGTATCGAGCAGCTCGAACTCGGGGCCGCGACCGTGACGGCTCGCGTTTTCGTCGATGAGCCATTTGTACGGGTACTCGGCTTGCGGGTACTTGTACAAATACTTCATGTAACTGTGCGTCGGCGTGCTGTCGACGTAGAAGTAATATTCTTTGAGATCTTCGCCGTGGTTGCCTTCGGCGGGGATCAATCCGAAAGGACGCTCCTTTAGAATCGGGTCACGGCCGTTCCACAGCGCCAGAGAAAAGCACAACAGCTGGTAACGATCGCTGACTCCGGCGAGACCGTCCTCGCCCCAGCGGTACGCCTTGCTGCGCGCCATGTCGTGCGTGAGGTGATTCCAGGCGGCGCCGTCCGGACTGTAGTCCTCGCGCACCGAACCCCACGAGCGCTCGCTCAGATAGGGCCCCCACTGATACCACTTTTCTTTGCCTTCACGCGTCTCTCTCAGACGCAAATGCTCTGCCGAGTTAGCCATGTCCCCTCCCCTTAAGGCTCGGGACTGATCCTAGCAGGGCTAGGTTGGGTTTATGCGACCTGGGACGGCGTCTGTTGCAGAAAAATGGCTCGCAGCGGACCGCAATCGAGCGCCAGCGAAAAGGCCTGACCACCGGCCGGTGATCGACGCGCAACGAACTCTCGCTTTTGCCGGCGCGCAGGGACACCTGCGGTATCGAGGACGATCCGCCAGGGCCCGGCCTGGGGGACGCCGACTTGGTAATTGCGCAGCGTTTCGGCGCCGAAATTCACGACGACCAATGCGGTCTCGCCCGTCGGTGCCGACCGCAGAAAAGCGAACACGGCCGGATGTTGTTGCGCGACGTCCAGCCACGTGAATCCGCGCGGCTCATCGTCCCAGGCATGCAACGCCGGCTGCGTGCGCAACAGCAGATTCAGTTCGCGCACCAGCGACTGCACGCCGGCGTGATCGTCGTCCGAGAGCAGATCCCAATCCAGAGTCCCGTCGTGATTCCATTCGCGTTGCTGCGCGAACTCGCAGCCCATGAACAGCAGCTTGCGACCCGGGTGCGCATACATGAACCCCAGATAGGCGCGCAGATGCGCGAATTGTTCGCCGCGCGAGCCCGGCATCCGTCCGAGCAAAGATCGCTTGCCGTGCACCACTTCGTCGTGCGACACCGGCAGCACGTAGTTTTCGCTGTGCGTATACATCAATCCGAAGCTGATCTCTTCGCGATGAGCGCCGCGATGCTCGACCGGCCGCGACACGTAACGCAGCGTGTCGTTCATCCAGCCGATGTTCCACTTGTAATGGAATCCGAGACCATCGACCGACGGCGGCTTCGACACCAGCGGAAATGCCGTCGACTCCTCGGCGATCATGATCGCACCCGGAAACGTCGTGCCGATCAACGTGTTCAGTTCGCGCAGGAACCCGATCGCTTCGAGATTTTCCCGACCGCCATGTTCGTTCGGCAACCACTCGCCGGGCCTGCGACTGTAATCGCGATACAACATCGACGCGACCGCATCGACGCGCAACCCGTCGACGCCGAATCGCTCGATGAAATACAGCGCACTGCCGATCAAAAAATTCCGCACCTGCGGACGCCGCAAATCGTAGATCAGCGTATGCCAATCGCGATGCACGCCTTCGCGCGGATCCGCGTATTCGTACAACGGCGCGCCGTCGAATTGCGCCAGCCCATGCGCATCGGCCGGAAAATGGGCCGGCACCCAATCGACGATCACGCCGACACCGGCCGCATGCAAACGCGCCACGAACCGCCTGAAACCGGCCGGATCGCCGAAGCGTGCCGTAGGCGCATACATCGCGGTCGGCTGATAACCCCACGAACCGTCGAACGGATGCTCGTTCACGGGCAGCAGTTCAACATGCGTGAAACCGAGCTCGGCGACGTAGCGCGCGAGACGCTCGCCCAACTCATCCCAACTCAAAAATCCGTGCGCATCGTCAGCAGGCCGTTGCCACGACGCCAGATGCACCTCGTAGACCGACATGGGTCGAT
Organism: Steroidobacteraceae bacterium; assembly: GCA_017853555.1. Lineage (GTDB taxonomy): Bacteria > Pseudomonadota > Gammaproteobacteria > Steroidobacterales > Steroidobacteraceae > UBA964. Next base: position 13,814 of record JAFMJH010000018.1, on the reverse strand, counting down.
CGAGCGCGTTGGCTGCACGGCGCGACTCGACGAAGGGCACCGGGGGCGGCAAGCGCATCACGATGCTCGCCGTGCCGGGCCGCAGCTCGGCGCGACGCGCGTAAGGGTCGGCTTTCGGTTCGATCTCCCGACCGTCCCCGGACAAGATCGCGTACTTGTACAACGCGCCGTCGCCGACGCCGGGCAGGAAAAGCTCCCAAAACCCGGACGTGCCGAGCGCGCGCATCGGATGCCGACGCGTATCCCAAAAATTGAAGTCGCCGACCACCGATACGCGGCGCGCGCGCGGCGCCCACACCGTGAAGCGCGTCCCTGCAACGTCGTCTTGCTCGCAGGGCTCGGCGCCCAGAACCTGGTACGGTCGAGCATGGGTACCCTGCCCGAGCAACCAAAGATCGAAGGCGGTCACGGTCGAAAAGAAACGGTAGGGATCGTGGATCGTGTCGCTCGTTCCGCTCTGCCAGAGGACCGCGAGACGATAGGAACGCGCGGCCGCGCGCGGCAGTCGTCCTTCGAACAAGCCCTCGTGATGGCGCAGCACGAAGGCCTCGCCGATCGCGCCCCCCGCCGCATCGACCGCGCGAACCTCGGCCGCACCGGGCAAAAAGACGCGTACCCAGCATCCGTCGGCGCCGTCGGAATGCGGCCCGAGCACGTCGAACGGCTGTCCATGCCGACCTGCGACGATCGCCGCGCAGTCCGCGGCCGCGAGGCCTGCAAGGAGTTTGTTGTGCCGACCCGACTTCAAATCAATCCACCCTAGCGCAAGAAACCGTACCCGACGGACGGCGCGCGCCTATCATAAGGGTCGGAGGCTGGCGGGGGGACGCGACGTGTCAACGATCGACTTGTCGAGCGGGATCGATCTGCCGAAGCGCGCTCTCGCGTTGGTGCTCGCCGGCGGCCGTGGCAGTCGCCTTTTGCAACTGACCGAGCGGCGCGCAAAACCGGCCGTATATTTCGGCGGCAAATTCCGCATCGTCGACTTCGCGTTGTCCAACTGCATCAACTCCGGGATACGCCGCGTCGGCGTGTTGACCCAATATCGCAGTCACAGCCTGATGCGCCATATTCAGCGCGGCTGGGGATTTCTGCGCGGCGAGTTGAACGAATTCATCGAGGTGATGCCCGCCCATCAGCGTCCGAACTGGGACGTGTGGTATCAGGGCACGGCGGATGCGGTGCACCACAACGCCGAAATCATCCGTTCCGTGCGCTCGAAATACGTGATCGTGCTCGCGGGCGATCACGTTTACAAAATGAATTACGCGCTCGCACTGGCCGAACACGTCGAGCGCGGGCTGCCCTGCACGGTTGCCTGCATCGAAGTGCCGCGTCACGAGGCCCGCGCCTTCGGCGTGATGGCGGTCGACGACCAAGGGCTCATCACGGATTTCGTCGAAAAACCCGACGATCCGCCGGCCATGGCGCATGATCCGGAGCGATCACTGGCGAGCATGGGGCTGTATATCTTTGACACCGACTATCTGCTCGCCGAGCTCGAGCGCGACGCCGCCGACGCGTCGTCGAGTCACGATTTCGGCAAGGACATCATTCCGCATGCGGTGCGCAACCGTCACGCCGGTGCGCACCGCTTCCACGTCAGCGCGGTCGGCTCGCGCGAAGCCTCGGCACCATATTGGCGCGACGTCGGCACGATCGACGCGTACTGGGATGCCAACATCGATTTGACGGCGACACTGCCGTTGCTCGATCTGTACGACGATCGGTGGCCGATCTGGACCCATCAACCGCAACTGCCGCCGGCGAAATTCGTGCACAACCAGGACGATCGTCGCGGTATCGCGATTGAATCTTTGGTGGCCGGCGGTTGCATCATCTCCGGACATGCGGAGCGTTCGGTGCTTTTTTCGGGCGTACGCGTGCACTCGCACGCCCATACGGACTGGAGCGTCGTCCTGCCCGATGTGCAGATCGGTCGCGGCGCGCGGGTGAGCCGCGCCGTGATCGACCGCGGCTGCGTGATCCCGCCCGGCATGGTGATCGGCGAGGATGCGCAGGCCGACGCCGCGCGCTTTCACCGCACCGAATCGGGCATCACGCTCGTCACGCGGCCGATGCTGCAAAATCTCGCCTGAACGGCGATTGCAGACGTCGCGATCTCAGCGACGCGGCGTGACCTGCCAGACGCGACTCGCGTACTCGCGTATCGCGCGATCCGACGAGAATGCGGCCATCGCCGCAATGTTGCGCAACGCCGACGAAGCCCAACCGGTCCGGTCTCGATAGCGGGCGTCGACACGCTGTTGCGCGCGCATGTACGACGCATAGTCGGCAAGCAACAGATACCGATCGCCGCCAGCGAGCAGTGACGCGACGATCGGCTCATGCCGCGCGGGCTCGAGCGGCGAGAACATGCCACCGGCGATCGCATCGAGCGCGGCGCGCAACATCGGGTCGGCTTCGCAGATCGACTCGGGTCGATAACCGGCTGCGCGCGTCGCGACCACTTCGTCGGCACCGAGACCGAAGACGAACATGTGCTCGTGACCCATGTGCTCGCGCATTTCGATGTTTGCGCCATCGAGCGTGCCGATGGTGAGCGCACCATTCAACGCAAGCTTCATGTTGCCCGTACCCGATGCCTCGGTCCCGGCCGTCGAAATCTGTTGCGAAAGATCGGCCGCCGGAATGACGAGTTCGGCGACCGACACGCCGTAGTTCGGTACGAACACCACTTTGAGACGCTCGCGGAGACGCACATCGGCGTTGATCGTGGTCGCGACGTCGTTGATCAGACGGATGATGGCCTTGGCCATCACGTACGACGATGCCGCTTTGCCCGCGAAAATCACCGTGCGCGGCACCCAGTCCGCATCGGGATCGGACAGCATCGCCTGATAGCGCGTGACGACGTGCAGCACGTTCAACAGTTGGCGCTTGTACTCGTGGATGCGCTTGACCTGCACGTCGAACAGACTGCCCGGGTCCACCGTCACGCCTTGGGTCTGCTGCAAGTGGCGCGCGAGCGCGATCTTGTTGGCGTTTTTGGCAGCGATCACGCCGCGCAACAGGGACTCGTCCTGCGCAAAATCCGAGAGTACGGCAAGGCGCCCGAGATCGGCACGCCATTCACGCCCCAATCGTTCGTCCACCAAAGCGGCGAGCGGCGCATTCGCGCCGGCCAGCCAGCGTCGTGGCGTGATGCCGTTCGTGACGTTCAAAAACCGTGCGGGAAACAACTCGGCCAAATCCGCAAACACGGTCTGCACCATGAGCTCGGAGTGCAAGGCGGACACGCCGTTGACTTTGCGACTGCCGATCACCGCAAGGTGCGCCATGCGGACGCGTGGCGCCTCGCGTCGGTCGATCAACGACACCCGCGCCCAGAACTCTGCGTCGCCAGGCTTGCGAGCAGACACCAGCGCATGCAGATCCTCGTCGATGCGCAACACGATTTCCGCATGGCGCGGCAGCACCTGCTGCAGAAGTTCGAGCGACCAGGTTTCCAGCGCCTCCTGCATCAGCGTGTGGTTGGTGTACGAAAACAAACGCGCGGTCAGCGACCACGCGTCGTCCCACGAATAGCCGTGTTGATCGCACAGCAGACGCATCGCCTCGGCGACCGCGATCGCAGGGTGGGTGTCGTTCAGGTGGATGACGACGTGCTCGGCGAGATTCGCGAGGGTGCCGTGCTCGCCCAGATGTCTGGCGAAAATGTCGTGCAGCGATGCGGCGACGAAGAAATATTCCTGTCGCAGACGCAACTCCCGACCGCTCGGCGTGCTGTCGTTCGGATACAGCACCCAGGAGATTTCCTCGTATTTGTTTTTCGCGGCTGCCGCACGCGCGAAGTCGCCGACCGCAGTCGCGGCGAGATCGAGATGTTCGGGTGCTGCTGCGCGCCACAATCGCAACGTGGCGACGTCGTCGCTGCCGTGACCCGGCACCACGTGATCGTAAGCTTTGGCGAGCACGACCGAATCGGGCAACCACTCTGCCCGGCCGTCGCGCCACTCGACCCGACCGGCGAACCCCACGCGACAATCGAGTGCCGGACGCGGAAATTCCCACGGCGTGCCGTTGGCGAGCCATGGATCGGGATATTCGACTTGCACTCCGGCTTCGATCTGCTGCTTGAACATGCCGTACTCGTAACGGATGCCGTAGCCGATCGCGGGTATGCCGAGCGTCGCCAGCGAGTCGAGAAAACACGCAGCGAGCCGTCCGAGGCCACCGTTGCCGAGCCCCGGGTCGGGTTCGGCCGCGCGCAGATCCTCCAGCGCACGTGCCTGCGCCGCGAGCGAGCGCTGGATGTCGGCTTCGACATCGAGGGCGGCGATCGCATTGCCGAGTGCCCGTCCCAACAAGAACTCCATCGAGAGGTAATGGACGCGCCGCGCTTGGGTTGCACGCTCGCGTGCCTGCGCACGCACCCAGCGACGCGACAACTCGGCACGCAGCACGCCGGCACAGGCTTGCCAAAGATCGTGCGTCGTCGCGCCTGCAGGATCGACGCCCACTTCGGCAAGCAGACGTGCCTCCAGCGGAAAGTTATCGTCCATGATCGTGTTCGACATCTCGGTGCAATGCGCGCGGAGTTGGCACGAGTCGCATCATAAACGCTCGTGGACCCCGTCGTGATCGGCGAGAATAGGCGATCATGAATATCGTCCATGCCGCCGCCGAGATACACCCGCTCGTCAAAACGGGTGGTCTCGCGGACGTCGTCGCGGCGCTGCCGCCCGCACTGCTGCGAGCCGGTGCGGACGCACGCGTCATCGTGCCGGGATATCCGGCGATCATGCGTGCACTGCACGCTGCGCACGCCGTCACGGAGTTCGGTCCGAGGTTCAATGCGCCGCAGGTGACGCTGCGCTACGGTCGTCTCGAGGGCGTGGCGGTCGGCGCGTACGTCATCGATGCGCCGGCGCTCTACGATCGCGCCGGCGGTCCATACGATGCCGCGGACGGCTGGGCCTACGGCGACAATCTGCAGCGGTTCGCGTTGCTCGGCTACGCCGCCGCCAAACTCGGCGCCGGTGCGGACCCGCTCTGGCGTCCCGATGTCGTGCATGCCCACGATTGGCATGCCGGACTCGCGCCCGCTTACATGGCCGCCGACCCCGCGAACACTGCCAAATCGGTATTCACGATCCACAACCTCGCCTACCAGGGCAATTTCTGGGAGGGCGAGTTCCACAAACTCGGGCTGCCCGACGCGTTCATGCGACCCTACGGCGGCATGGAGTTTTGGCGTCAGGTTTCATTCATGAAAGCCGGCATCGTGTTCGGTCGACGCATCGGCACGGTCAGTCCGACCTACGCACGTGAAATCACCACGGCGGAATTCGGCTGCAGCCTCGACAGCGTGCTGCGCGAACGTGCGGCGGATTTGCGCGGCATCCTGAACGGCATCGACACGGACCTGTGGAATCCTGTCAACGATCCGCATTGCGCGGCGGCCTACGATCGAACGAACCTCGCGGGCAAACACGCCTGCAAACTCGCACTGCAGCGCGAGTTCGGTCTGGAAGAGCGCAAGGATGCGTTGTTGTTCGGGGTGGTCACGCGACTCTCGCACCAGAAAGGCCTCGATCTGCTGCTCGGTGCGCTGCCGACCCTGCTCGCGAGCGGCGCGCAATTGGTGATGCTCGGCGCCGGCGACCCGCAACTCGAACACGGATTTCGCAGCGCCGCACAAGCGCACGCGTCGCGCATCGGCGTGCGCATCGGCTACGACGAAGGTCTCGCGCATCGCATCGTGGCCGGTGCCGACTCGATCATGGTGCCGTCACGCTTCGAACCCTGCGGACTCACGCAACTGTACGGCTTGCGCTACGGCACGCTGCCGTTCGTGCGACGTACCGGCGGACTCGCCGATTCGGTCGATGAGCGCGTGGGTTTCTTCTGCGGGCCACCGGAAACCGCAATCCATGAAACCATCAAACGCGCCGTCACCCTCCACCGCGACCCGGACCGCTGGCAAACGATGATGGTGGAGGCGATGGGGCGCGAGCACGACTGGTCGTCGTCGGCGCAACGCTACCTGCAACTTTACGCGGAATGAACGCACGACGTCGGGGATCCGACACTCCACCCCAAGCCTAACTCTTTGAAAGGCGTGGGATTTCGGCGCGACGATGATGAGAACCGCTGGCATCGAACTTGCTTGGTAATCCGCCAAAGGATCACCCCGCGGGAGAGTCACGCGCATGTCGTTCAAGGTATCTTTGACGGGCATGAATGCCGCGCTCGCCGAACTCGGCGTACGCAGCAACAACATCGCCAACTCGGCAACCAGCGGTTACAAAAAATCGTCGGCGCATTTCGCCGCGTTGGTAGCCGACTCGATCGGCGCCGAGTCCTCGGCTTCCGTCGGACGCGGCGCCGCGCTGACGCATTATTCGCGCAACTTTTCGCAAGGCTCGCTGCAGACCACGGGCAATGCATTGGATCTGGCGATCGAAGGTGACGGATTCTTCGTCGTGCAATCGAATGCCGCTTCGCCCGACGACCCGAAACGACTGCAGGACTTGTACACGCGCAACGGTTCGTTCCGCGTGAATGGCGACGGCTACGTCGTCGACGGCAGCGGACGTCCGCTCAAAACCGCCGCCGGAACGCTCGCCAATCAAGGTCTCATTCGCATCCCGAGCGCAGTCGGACTGCCGCGCGCGTCGTCGAAGATCGCACTCGACGTGAATCTGCCTGCCGATGCGACGGTGAAACCGCTGACAGACAAGACGCCCTTCGATCCGCTCGATCCGGCGAGTTTCAATCACTCGACTTCGGTTTCGGTCTACGACTCGCTCGGCACTCCGCGCACGGCAGCCATCTACTTCCGCAAAACCGCGCTCGGCACGCCCGAAGATCCGCGCAACCGCTGGGAAACCTACCTGGTCGTCGACGGCAAGAAACTCGAGCCCGCCGACGGCAACACCTTGTCCTTCGACAGCGTGGGTCGATTGCTGCCGCCGAACGGCACGTTGAAATTCAAGCCTCTGGAATTGGGCAATGCGAAGGACAAAATCGATCCGCTCGTGCTGACGATCGAGCTCGACCGAAAAACGTCGCAGTTCGCTCAAGGCTTCAGCATCCGCGGCGCCGCACAAGACGGCTACGGTCCGGGACTCGTGCAGCAACTGTCCATCGACGACAACGGCGTCGTGCAAGCGGCGCTGACCAACGGCCGCTCGGTCGACGTCGCCACCCTCAAAACGGCGCGCTTCCGCAATCCCTCGGCGCTCGAGCCGCAGGGTGACGGCATGTTCATCGCCACCTCGGATTCCGGTGCAGCCACGTCCGGGACACCGGGCGCGGCGGGATACGGTTCCATACGCGGCGGCGCACTCGAACGCTCCAACGTGGATATGACGGAAGAGTTGATCGCGCTCGTCTCCACGCAACGCAACTTCTCCGCGAACGCAAAGGCGATCCAGGCGGTCTCCGACATGGAGAAGAACATCGCCGACAACGCCTGACGCGTTATAGTCGTTCCCGCCAACTTGGGGGAATGACATGTCAGACGAAGCACTGCGCGAAGCTGCACTCGCGTATCACGAGTCGCCGCGCCCGGGAAAAATCGGCACGCATGTTTTCAAGGCAGCCGAATCGAGCCGCGACCTTTCGCTGGCTTACAGCCCCGGCGTCGCGGAACCCGTGCTCGCAATCGCCAAAGATCCGGCGGCCGCGTATCGCTACACGAACAAAGGCAATCTGATCGGCATCGTGACCGACGGTTCGGCGATTCTCGGGCTCGGCAATCTAGGCCCCCTCGCGAGCAAACCCGTGATGGAAGGCAAGGCGTTGTTGTTCAAACGTTTCGCCGACCTCGATTGCGTGGACATCGAAGTCGACTGCGCCGACTCGACCGAGTTCATCGACACGGTGGCGCGTATCGCGGACAGTTTCGGCGGCATCAACATCGAAGACGTCGCTGCACCCCAGTGTTTCGAAATCGAAGCGGCACTGCGCGAGCGCTGCAAAGTGCCCGTATTCCACGACGATCAGCACGGTACGGCGATCTGCGTCGTCGCCGGCTTGCTGAATGCCCTCGACATTCAAGGGAAAAAATTGTCGGACGTTCGAGTCGTGTGTCTCGGCAGCGGCGCAGCCGGGACCGCGACCCTGCGCCTGCTGCAGGCGATGGGTGCACCGAACGAACATTTGACGGCCGTCGATCGACAAGGCGTCATCCATGCCGATCGCGGCGCTCTGCCCCCTTACAAGGCGGAGTTCGCACGCAAGACGCCGCACCGCACGCTCGCCGACGCCTTGCGTGGCGCCGACGTGTTCCTCGGCGTGTCCGGAGCGAATCTGCTCGCGCCGGAATTGCTCGCCTCGATGGCGGCGAAACCCGTGATCTTTGCCCTCGCGAATCCGGACCCGGAGATTCGCCCCGAAGCGGCGCGCGCCGTGCGCAACGACGTGATCGTGGCGACGGGACGTTCGGATTTCGCCAACCAGGTGAACAACGTGCTGTGCTTTCCGTTCATTTTTCGCGGCGCACTCGACGTGCGCGCACGCACGATCGACGACGGCATGAAAGTCGCCGCCGCCCACGCGATCGCCACGCTCGCGCGCGAACCGGTCCCCGCGGAGATTCTCGCCGCCTACCCGGGCGTCACGAGCTTGCACTTCGGGCCGGAGTACATCCTGCCGAAGCCCATGGATCCGCGCCTGCGCATGCGGGTTGCGAGCGCCGTGGCGCGCGCGGCCGTCGAGTCGGGCGTCGCGCTGCTGCCCTATCCGGCCGACTATCCGAAAGTTTGACCGCGGTCGCCCCTCAGGCGACCCACTCGCGCTTGCCGGCAGGCCGAGGCTCGGCGGCCGGTGCCCGGACGCTCGCCTCGCAGGCGGGGCAATACAGCGTGGCGGCCACGGCACGCGAATCACGACGCACCGGGCGGCTGCAGCGGCTGCATTTCCACACCTCGGCAGCGCCCTCCGGCAGCGAACGCCGCGTCGGCACGACGTGGTTGAAAATCTTGAGGTCCATGAATCTCACAGTCGGCGCAGCAGCAGCCCGCTTTAGGTTCGGATAAGATTTTATTGCGCAGCCGACGGAAGGCTTTGCATACGCGTCCGGATGGTTTTTAATGGTCATAAGACCAATACGTTTGGCACTGGACTGAACTCGAACAACGATACGGGGGATACGAGATGAAACACTCGACGACGAGCCTGCTCGGCAGGACGGTGGCGATCGCCGTGATGACGGCCATCGCGGGGCAATACGCCCATGCGCAAGGCGCAGGCGGTGCGGGCGAATCGCTCGCCCTCGAAGAAATCGTGGTGACGGCGCGCAAAAAGGAAGAGTCGCTGCAGGACGTGCCGCTGACGGTGACGGCCGTGTCGGCCGCCAAGATCGAGGAACTCGCGATCCGCGACTCGCGCGATCTCGCTCTCTATACGCCGGGCTTCTCGAACGTCTCTTCATTCGGTCGCTCGAGCTCCGAGCGCCCGGTCATCCGCGGCCAGTCCAACATCCTCGGTGACCCGAACGCCTCGTACTTCATCGACGGCGTGTACATTTCGGGCAGCGCCACCAACACCGAAACCGCGAACCTCGAGCGCATCGAAGTCATCAAAGGCCCGCAGGCTGCGCTCTACGGTCGCGCGACCTTCGCCGGTGCCATCAACTACGTGACCAAGCGCCCCTCCAAAGAATTTGAAGGCAAAGCGAGCGTCAGCATCGGCCAGCGCGATGCGCTCGACGCATCAGCGTTCGTATCGGGGCCGCTGATCGCTGATCGCCTGTTCTATTACGCCGCGATCAGTCGCTCCAACTACGGCGGCGTTGCCAAGAATCCGTACGACTCGCGCGCCGATCTCGGCGAAGAGCGTACCGACTCCGGCACGATCAAGTTCTTGTTGACGCCGAACGAGAATTTCGAGATCGGTCTGCTCGCTACGCACTCCAAAGATCGCGACGGCGGCATCCCGATCGGCCTGCAAGGTCGCGAGTACAACAACTGCCAGCTGCGCAGCACCGCTCTGCCGCGATCGCGCGGCTACTACTGCGGCGAAGTGATTTCTCTGGACAAACTGGTGGTCGGGCAACGCACCGACCTCTTTCCGGACGGAGGCGGCGTGCGTCGTGAACGCGATCGCGTCGTGCTGTCGGGCAAGTACGGCTTCGGCGCGGGATACGAACTGGCTGCATCGGCCGCCTACAGCAAAGAAAAGTACGGCAACAACCTGGACGTGAGTTACGCCGGCTACGATCCGTATGCGGTGCTCGACCCGGCAACGCCGGTCGCCGCCGGCGCCGCTGGCGACGTCACGCGACAATTCCGCAACGCCGGCAGCTTCTGGCGCATACAGCGTGAAGGTCGCGACGACGTATCGCTCGAATTGCGGCTGCGCTCGCCGTCCGATCGCGCATTCCGCTGGACCGTCGGCGGCTATCGCTTCAAAGGTGGCGACGATTTGCTGGCCGACGACAAAGCGTATCCGGACGGCAGGATCGTGCCGAACGGCTCGGCGACGCTCACCTTCCGCGACATCAAGAACACGGCCGTATTCGCCGGCATCGAATACGACATTCTGGAGTCGCTCACGGCAACGGCGGAATATCGCTCGGCCAGCGAAGAAAAGTCGCAAACCAGCAATCAATACACCACGGCAAGCCCGACGGTGCGCGTGCCGGCCGACTCGTTCGCCGGAACGTTCAAGAGCAAGAAACCGCGCTTCACGCTGCGTTACAAAGCCAACCCGGATCTGACGCTGTTCGCCAACGTGGCCGAAGGCAACAAGCCGGGCGGCTTCAACTCCGGTTCGATCGTGTTCGGATTGCAATCTTTGGGCAAGCCGGTGGCCTACTCCGAAGAAGAATCGAAGAACTACGAACTCGGCGCCAAGTTCAAGTTGCTCGAGGGACGCGCGTTCGTCTCGCTGACGGCTTTCGACACCGAACTGTCGAACCAGCAGCTGACGCAGAACATCGTCTACACCTCGGCCACCGGCTCCGTGGCTCAAGGGTCGTTCATCGAAAACGTCGGCAAGACGAATTCGAAGGGACTCGAACTCGAAGTCACTGCCCGCGTGACCGAGAACTTCGATCTCTCCTTCGGCGGCGCCTACGTCGACGCGAAGATCAAGCAGTACCTGAACTCCGACCAAGCCGATCTGTACAGCAACCGTCCCTCGACGGCGTTCACCGTGATCTCGGCCGCCAATCCAGGCGGTTGCGGCACGCTCGGCGCGAGCGTCGCGGCGAACACGGCGGCGTGCGCGGCGCTGCGTCTGCTCGACAACCAGCAGTTCGGCGACGTGGCGGGCAAGCGCACCCCGCGCGCACCGAAGCTCAACGGTTTCGTCGTCGGCAAGTACACCAAGCCGCTCGCGGACGATATGCGCCTCGTGATCGGCGGCGACGTGACCTATGAAGGCTCGAAGTACGCGCAGGTACACAACCTGATCGAGACAGGCTCGCGTGCCTATCTCGGCGCCCGCATCGGCGTGGAAAACGACCGCTGGAACGTCACGCTGTGGGGCAAGAACCTCACCGACGACGACACGCCGCTCGACATCCTGCGTTACGTGGACTCGCGCGGCACGACTGCGGCGACGGCGTTGACGACCCGTGCGTTCGCGATCACCTTGCCGCGTCCGCGACAAGTCGGCATCTCGGCGAACTACAAGTTCTGACGCCGCCAGGCATCGACCTGACCGAAAGAGCGGGCCGCAAGGCCCGCTCTTTTTTTGTCAGCCACGCAACTGGTCGATGATGGCCGGGTTCTCGAGGGTCGAGATGTCCTGGGTGATCGGCTCGCCGCGCGCCACCGCGCGCAGCAAACGACGCATGATTTTTCCCGAACGGGTCTTCGGCAGATTGTCCGCATAGCGTATGTCTTCGGGCTTGGCGATCGCGCCCAGCTGTTCGGTCACCCAATCGCGCAATTCTTTGGTGAGCGCCGCAGCCTCCTCGCCGACGGGCCGCGCGCCGCGACACACCACGTACGCGAACACCGACTCGCCTTTGATTTCGTGCTGGCGACCGACCACGGCCGCTTCGGCGATGCGCGGATGCGCGACGAGTGCGGATTCGATTTCCATAGTGCCGAGACGATGTCCGGCGACGTTGAGCACGTCGTCGATCCGACCCATGATCCAGAAGTATCCATCCTGGTCGCGGTGGGCGCTGTCGCCGGCCACGTAGTAGCGGTGACGGAACTTGTCCCAATAGGTGGAGAGGTAGCGCGCGTTGTCTCCCCAGATGGTGCGCAACATCGACGGCCACGGTTTGCGAATCACGAGATACCCGCCGGCATCAGGGGTATTCACGCTATGGCCTTCATCGTCGACGATGTCTGCAAAAATTCCCGGCAGAGGCCGCGTGCACGAGCCCGGCTTGGTCGCCGTGACGCCCGGCAAGGGTGAAATCATGATTGCGCCGGTTTCGGTCTGCCACCAGGTATCGACGATCGGACAACGCTCGCGCCCGATGACCCGGTGGTACCACATCCACGCCTCGGGATTGATCGGCTCGCCGACGCTGCCCAACAATCGCAACTTCGACAAATCGTATCGAGCCGGTATTTCTTCGCCGAGTTTCATCAACGCACGGATCGCGGTCGGCGCGGTATAAAAGATCGTCACGCCATGCCGCACGCAGAGCTGCCAAAAGCGTCCGCCGTCGGGATACGTCGGAGCGCCTTCGTACATCACGATCGTTGCGCCCGCCGCGAGCGGCCCGTAGGCGACATAGCTGTGCCCCGTGACCCAGCCCACGTCCGCCGTGCAAAAGAACACGTCGTCGTCGCGCAGATCGAACACCCAGCGACTGCTGAGTTTCGCGCCGAGCAGATAGCCTGCGCTCGAGTGCTGGATTCCTTTGGGGCGCCCGGTGGATCCCGAGGTGTAAAGCAGAAACAAGGGGTGCTCGGCGTCGACCCACTCGGGATCGCAGTGAGCGCCCTGTACCGCGACGGCGTCGTGCCACCAGACATCCCGATCCTGCCGCATGTTCACCGGCTCACCGGTACGCCGCAGCACGAATACCGTGTCGATGCTCGCGCATCCTTCGGCGAGCGCTTTGTCCGCCGCCGCTTTCAACTCGATCACCTGACCGCCGCGTCGGCCACCGTCCGCCGTCACGAGACAGCGCGCGCCGGCATCTTCGATGCGTTCTTTCAAAGAAATCGCCGAAAATCCGCCGAAGACGACCGAATGGATCGCGCCGATCCGCGCACAGGCCTGCATAGCGACGACGGCCTCGGGCACCATCGGCATGTAGATGACCACGCGATCGCCCCGCTCAACGCCGCGCGCCTTGAGCGCATTGGCGAAGCGGCATACCTCGGCATGCAGCTCCCGATACGACAGCGTTCGTACGTCGCCCGGTTCACCCTCGAACACGATCGCGGTCTTGTCGCCGCGGTCGGCCAAGTGCACGTCGAGACAATTCCACGAAACGTTCAGCTCGCCATCAGCGAACCAGCGATAGTTCGGCGCCCGCGACTCGTCGAGCACCTCGGTGAACGGTTTGCGCCACGCGATTTCCGCGCGCGCGAGTCCGGCCCAGAATGCCTGCGGATCGGCCGCCGCCTCGGCGTGCAGCACCGCAAGATCATCCGGCCGCACCCGGGCGGTGGCGGCAAAGGCCGGTGCTGGCGGAAAACTGCGCTGTTCGGTCAAAACCGATTCGACGACGGGTGTACTCATCCGAAAATCATACACCGGGCCTGCTTGCCGCCCACCGGCCTACGGTCAAGCGCTGCCGTGATGTGTCCGGCTGCGAGCGCCCCGGGCTATGTTCGGTTGATCAGGCAAGACAACTGCGGAGCGCGATCATGGCCACCGATTCGAAGCGTCCCACGTACACGGTCGAAGCGATTCCCTCGGAC
>JAFMJH010000042.1 GCA_017853555.1 Steroidobacteraceae bacterium | reverse complement strand
CAGGAAACGCAGGTAGAACGCCAGCGCGAGCGCGATTGCTTTCAGGTTCGAGGTCGGTTTCACTAACATCAAGATACCTGATCGGACCGAATCGCATGCAAGTGACAGGCTTCAGCCACTACAACCTGCGCGCACAAAAAGCGTTGCTCGATCAGTTGTGCCAATTCTACGTACACGTAGTCGGCCTGCGCATTGGCGCAAGACCCCCATTCGAAGTAAACGGCTACTGGCTCTATGCCGCCGATCGCGCGGTTCTGCATCTTACCGAGGCGCGCGCATCGGAGCAGACCCCGGCGCACGTGGCGAGCACGTTCGCCCACGCCGCCTTCGATTGCAGAGACCTCGCCGCCGCCGAGATGCGGCTGCAGCGACTCGGGATCGTCTACCGAAAAACCTGCGTGCCCGGCACGGGCGAGCCGCAATTATTCTTTCAAGATCCCGCCGGCAACGGAGTGGAATTGATCTTCGATCGAGGCTAGAGAGACGGAACGCTCGGATCGCTTCAAGACCAGAACAGTCCGCTCTTGCCGGCGTGATTGCGGCGTCGATACATGTCGATATAAACCAAAAGACCGGTCACGCTGAGCGCGGCGAGCGCCACGCCACAGAGCAATACGACCACGAGCCCCGCCATACCAAACCATTTCCCGGAATGGAGCGTCACGAACAGGCCATGCATGCTCGGCTGAGGGGGCGGCACGACTTTCACGACGTTGCGCACGAGATCGGCTTCCACCGATGCCGCACGACGATTCGAGGAGAAGTATTTTGCCACCGGACCGGCAGCCGTTACGCTCAACTCGACGCGCTGCAACTTCAATTCGGGCAATGCGGCTTGCGCCGCCGGAAACGCCTCGAGAGCGGCCCCGAGGAGGACTCGATCGTCCGGCCGCAACGCACTGGAGCGCTGCTCAGGGCGCCCACCCTCGCCCTGTATTTCCTGTACCGACAAGACGATACCGGTCACGGTCACGAAAAACATGAAAATGACGACCGGCAAGCTGATCCAGCGATGCACTGAACGATTTAACATCTGTGGTTTCTCGGATTGATTGGAGAATTTCTAGTTGATCTGCGGGGGATGATCAGCGCGATGACGCTCGCAGCGTCGCATCGAAGAATTCGATGGTCTTGCGCAGCGCGAGCGTGTTGGCTGAGGCCGTCGACGCGGCGTCAGTGCCTATGAAACTGTGATCGACGCCGGGAATCACGAGCAGTTCGACACGCCCACCAGCGCGGCGCAACGCCGCCGCAAAGTCGCGCGATTGGGCGACGGGCACGGTGCGATCAGCCTCGCCATGAATCAGCAGAAATGGAGGATCGCTGCGATCCACATGCGTGATCGCGCTTTGCGCTTCGATCTGTGCCTGCGAGCAGTTGCCGGGCTCACAACCCAGGTAGATGTGTGCCGCCGTTTTTTGATTGGCAGGCAACATCGAGGAGAAGTCAAAAATGCCGTACCACGTTACTACGCTTTGTACGCAGTCTGATGCGGCGGGCCCCGTCGGACTCGCCATCCCATTTTGATCAGCGTAGCGCGGTGCCGCGAGCGAGGCGACACCGCAACTCGTACCGAGCAACGCAGCGAGCTGACCGCCCGCCGAGCCACCGAACACGCCGATGCGCTCGGCATCGATTCGATAGCGAGCCGCATGATCGCGCAACCAGCGCACCGCATTTTTGACGTCGTGGATCGCCGCCGGAGCGGATGCCTCGCCACTCAACCGATAGTTCAGCGAAGCAACGACGTAGCCGCGCGACGCCATAGAGGCGAGCACGGCCGGCCAATCGCCGAACGCCGCCGATTGACGCGAGTGACCTGCGCTCCATCCGCCACCATGCACGAACACCAAAACGGGGAAGCCACCGCGTTGCGCATTGGGAGCGGGAGGCAGATACAGATCAAGCGTCAACGGGCGAAAGCCCGGTACTACGGCGTAGTTGACGTCGGCGAGACTCGTCACGCCACCTTCAAACGCGGTACTGCGGGGCGGGTAGTGATCGTCAAGAACAGGCCGCGGCGCGATCTGCAGCCCCGCGGCGTCGTCCGACGCCGCCCCGGCAAGCAAAGGGATGCACCACAACAGAAGTGCGACAAATTTTTGAATGGGCACGACGTCCGCCTTGGTGACCCCTGACGCTTGGGTTACTATCCCATGTACCAAACGGTTAACTCAAGTCCGACGGGGTCAAGTTTAGTCATGAACACAAAAGAGCAGCACCGGGCGACCCGCACACGCTTGCTGATCCTCGCCCTCGTGACCGTAGGGACGATGATCAACTACCTAGACCGAACCGTGATCAGCGTGGCTGCACCGCTCATGAGCAGCGAACTCGGGCTTGATGCAGCCGTGATGGGCATCGTGTTCTCCGCATTTTCATGGACTTACGCTGCAGCGCAGATTCCCGGCGGCATCGTATTGGACCGGTTGGGAGTACGACTCACCTATTTTCTCTCCGTCACCATTTGGTCGGCGTTCACCTTGCTGCAGGGGTTCGCCACCGGGCTCACGTCGCTGATCGCATGTCGCATGGGGCTCGGCATCGCCGAAGCACCGGCATATCCGTCGAATAGTCGCGTACTCGGCACGTGGTTCCCGCAAGCCGAACGCGCTCGCGCAACGGGCGTGTATTCGGTCGGCCAGTATTTCGGGCTCGCGTTTTTGAGTCCGGTGTTGTTCTGGACTGCCGGAACTTTCGGCTGGCGCGCGCTGCTTATCATCGTAGGTGCCATCGGCATAGGTTTCGGCGTGGTTTGGTACGCTCTGTATCGCGACCCCAAAGACAGCGGCGCCAATCAGGCGGAACTCGACCATATCGCTGCCGGTGGCGGTCTCGCCCTGCAGGCAGCCGAGAACACGCGCTTCGAGTGGAAGCACATCGGGTTTTTGCTGCGGCAGCGGCAGATTCTCGGCGCCTCGATCGGGCAATTCTGCGGCAACTCTACGCTGGTATTTTTTCTGACCTGGTTTCCAACCTATCTGGCAACCGAGCGCCATATGGGCTGGATCAAAGTGGGATTTTTCGCAGTGTTGCCTTTCATCGCCGCCTGCATCGGCGTGGTGATCGGCGGCCTCTGGTCGGACCGCCTGTTGAAGAGCACGGGTTCCGCGAGCGTCGCACGCAAAACGCCCGTGATCACGGGCTTGCTGCTCGCCTCCTGCATCGTGATTGCCAATTTCGTCGATAGCGATGCCTTGGTTATCACGGTCATGTCGGTGGCGTTTTTCGGCCAAGGAATGGTGAATCTGGGCTGGACGCTGCTTACGGACGTGGCACCACGTCAACTGATGGGTCTTACCGGAGGCGTGTTCAATCTTTGTGCCAACCTCGCCGGCATCATCACGCCGCTCGTGGTCGGCTTCGTCGTTGCCAGTACCGGATCATTTTTTTGGGCTCTCGCATTCATCGGCGCGGTGGCTTTCATGGGTGTCATCTCCTACGTATTCATCGTCGGCGAAGTGAAGCGCGTCGAATACCATCCGGAAAATCCATTCGCATGAATCGACGCCTCGCGATCGCAGCCGTTGCGCTCGAACTTGCGTCACTGGCGGGCAGCGTACGCGCAGAGGCCGTGGCCGGCGAGCCCGTGCCCGCATCGATTCCCGCACCCGTCGCCGGAGCACATCGCGACGTAGTATTGCGAACCTGCGGACAATGTCACCCGATCGAGCGCGTCCTCGCGCAAGCACGCAGCGCCGAAGAATGGGACGCCATGATCGCCAAGATGGTCGAACGCGGAGCAAAAGCGACCGAGGCGGAGCAGGACCAGATCTACGAGTATCTGGTCACGCACTACGCCAAACGCTCACAGTAAATTTCAGCGCAGGTTTTTTTGCTCAACCTTCCATCGCGTGTCGCGACACAGCCTGCAATCGGATCCGACGAAGCTGCGTGCCGCGCGTTCGTCTCCGCGCAACTGCCAATCCAGCCAATCGACTGCGACCTTTGCGAACTCGCCGCCGTTTGGCTCACGATAGGTACCCGTATGTCCGACGCCGGTCGGATAGCCGCGAAATGCCGGAATCGCAGGCAAGCGCGCGAAATCGTCATTCGCGTTCGCATGCGCGATATCGCTGGCGTCCCCGCTGATATAGGCGATAGGCGCGTGCAATTTGGCAAGGCTATTTTTGGTGGCCGACGCGCCAGGCAACCCCTGTTGCGCATTGGCCCCCTCGCCGAACGTGCCGCTGTTCCAGACCACCGTCGTCGTCACGCGCGGATCGGCCGATGCGACGATCGCCTGCAAACCGCCGCACGACTGTCCCATCACGGCAATGTGCTCGGTGTCCAGGCGCGCGCGTAATGCGCCGCCCTCGCGCGTGTTCTCGGCGATGGCCCAGTCGATCGCGTCAATGAGTTGCTCCGAGCGCGTCTTGGGCTTGCGCGCCGCGGGATCGATCGGCTCACCGACATCGAGCGGCGCCTCGGACGTCGCCTCGACCGCCGGCGAACCTGGCGGGCCAATCGCAATGGCGAGATAGCCGTGCGAGGCGATCTCAGTCAAAAAATACCGGAAGCGATTGCCCAAATTGAGACACGCGCCATTTGCCCATACCACGATCGGCATTCGTCGCTTGCCTAGCGCCTTGATGTCCGCCGGTCGATATACGGTGTGCGTCTTCAAGTTGGTAGCGACTTCGAAAATCGCGGGATACCGTCCGGACCCTTGCGGCGTGGATGGCTGCACGTAGTTACCGGTCTTGGCGAGCGGTGCGCCGGGATGCGGTTTGACCGCGTCGTCGGTCTGACGCAGTACCCACTTGATCGCCTCGAGATACAGCGTCTGCACGCGCGGATCGTCCCACGACGCATCGGAGTGACCTAGCGAGGATGTGAATACGCGCCCCTTGCCGTACGTCTTGGTCCATGCGATCGGGAAATCGCCATCGGTACGCTGCACGTTCTTGTTGTCGAGATCCAGATGTCGCGCATCGAGACGCAACAAGACGTCCACCTTGTCGCGCGAATAAGGATCCTTGTACTGATACATCTCGTCGCGCATCAGGAATTCTTTCGGTAGATGCTTGGCAATCGGCGAGTCCGGCCGCTCGTTCACCACGGGCGCATCAAACACGTTCCACGGATGATTTACGAAAAATCCACCGATCATCTCGCCGTACTCGGGAAAGTTGGTCATGGTGACCGCGGCGGTATGAATGGCCACGAATCCCTTGCCATCCTTGCGCACGAAATCGAGCAGATCTTGTTTCTGCTGATCGCTCATCTCGAGATCGCCGTTGGTATAGAACACTACCGCGTCGAAGTAATCCAGATTGCGTCCCGGAGCTTGCTTGCGCCCGCCTTTGGCGTAATCGCCCTTGCCCCACACCTCACCCTTGGTAACGAGATCGGTATCGGAGCGAAGGAATGACACGTATGCGCCGCTCTTGCGGCCGAGTTGCTCGAGAACTCCCATGGCATGCCCGACGCCATCGTGTGCAATCTGGTTTCCGGTGCGCAAGTCGCCAACGATCAATATTTTCTTCCGACCCTCGTACTGATCGCGAAACCCCTGCGCCTGCACCGCCGTTGCCGCACCAAGACTCGCAACGACGAGGACCAGTGCGAGCAGACCGAACTCACGGTAGCGCGAATACCGTGAGTGCATCGCTATCGACCGGGCTGTCGAGGAAACTGCCACCGGTGCCGATGATCGCCACATATTGTTTTCCGTCCTTGCCACGATAGGTGATGGGAGTCGCATGTGCAGAAGCGGCCAGCTTGACGCTCCAAAGTTCACGGCCACTCGCGGCATCGAAGGCCCTGAACCGCGCATCGTCGGTCGCGCCGATGAATACCAAGCCGCCGGCGGTGGTGATCGCGCCGCCGATGTTGGGACGCCCGGTCGCGCGCGCCGCCTCCGGCAGCGCATCCGTCACGCCGAGCGGCACTTGCCAAACGATTTTTCCGCCGTCTACGTCGTATGCCGTGAGCGTACCCCAGGGCGGTCGCTGACACATCAATCGTCGCTCACGATCCGAAAATCGGCCCGATGCAGGTGACGCATTGGTCATCGCGCCGTCCTCGCGCTGCGACAACACCTCTACGTGACCGAGATTGCTCGCATTGACGAACAACAATCGTCGTCCGGGATCGAAGGTCGCACCGCCCCAATTCGCACCACCGAGCCGCCCGGGAAAATGGATGGTCGGCTTGCCGAAACCGATGGGCGTAAAGGGCTCGGCGCCATGCATCTCATACCGCGCGATGAAGTCTTTGCAAAACGCCTCGAGTTCCGGCGTCACGGCAGCCACCTCCTCGAGCGAAAAACTTTGCCTGGCGAACGGCTCGATGCTGCTGAAGGGCTGCGTGGATGCGGCCACTTCGCCCGGAACATCGCTTTTCGGGACCCGGCGCTCGTCGACCGGGAACAAAGATTTGCCGGTCTTGCGATCGAGGATGTAAAGCATGCCGCTCTTGGCGACCACGGCAACGGCGGGAATACGTCGCGACCCGCGCCGCACCTCGATCAACAACGGCGGCGACTCGGTATCGAAGTCCCAGATATCGTGACGTACCAGCTGGAAGTGCCACAAACGACGCCCGGTGTCGGCAGCGAGCGCAACGACGCTCGACCCGAACAGATTATCGCCTTTGCGATCGCCGCCGTAGCGATCCCAGGCGGGCGCCGCGACAGGCAGGAACACCATGCCGCGCTTGACGTCGACGGTCATGAAGCCCCACACGTTGGTACCGGACCGATCGCGCCAACTTTCGGCCTCCCAGGTATCGTTGCCAAACTCACCCGCGCGCGGCACGGTGTGGAACGTCCATCGTAACCGACCGGTCACCACGTCCCACGCACGCACATCCCCGGCGGCGCCGCGCTGTGGAAACTCCTGCACCGCAGCACCCGTGATCACCAGATCGCGATAGACGATCGGCGGCGAGGTCATGCCGTATTGCGCAAACTGGCTGCTCGGTGCCGCACGAACGATGTCGGGAGTCGCGAGATTCACCACCCCCTCCTCGCCGAAATCTTTGATGGGGACGCCGCTCGCCGCATCGAGCGCGATCAGCCGACCATCCCGCGTCCCGAACAGAATGCGCGGCGCATGACGCGCGTTGCCCGGCCAATATTCGACCCCGCGCAACGACGGCTGTCCCGGACCCGGCACGTCGTAGACCCAAAGTTCTCGCCCGGTTTCGGGCTCGAGCGCCACGACGCGTCGATATGGAGTACTGACGTACATGCGTCCGCCGACGACCAGCGGGGTCGCCTGCGAGGCGCTGTAGCGTCCGGTCGTGCGTCGTCGCGGCGCGACGTTCTCGGCTCGCCGCTGCGCCTCTTCGACCGCCGCCGATTGCGCATCCGGCGGCGGGACCGCGCTTGTCGGGCGCATGTGATACACCCACGTTTCCCGCAACTGCCGCACGTTCGCCGGAGTGATTTCATTCAACGGCGAATGTCGGGCGCCACCGGCGTCATGCCCGTAGGTCGGCCAATCGGTTCCATCAGCGCCCGCCAGACCTGCCGCCGCAACGAGCGCGAGGACACCGAAAACTTTGATTGCAGACCGACCCATCGCGCCTCACGATTCTTGACACTAACCGGTTAGTACATTAATGATACGCCCGTACATCCAAAACTCCAATCCCACCGGGGGAACGACCGAATGATTTTCACAAAGAAAACGCGGGGGAAAACGCTTCCCCTCATCGCCGCCGCCGTCGCGACCACAGCGGCTGCCACGCAGGGCTTCGCGCAGCAGGCTGCCGCTGGAGACGACCTCGCAGAAGTTGTCGTCACGGGATCGCGCATCAAAGGTGCGCAGCCGGTCGGTTCAGCGATCATCACCGTCGGCCGCAACGAACTCGAAGAGATCGGGGCGCAGACCGTGCAGCAAGTGCTTAAGACCGTACCTGCGGTCGTCGGCCTCAACAGCGCCGGCCAAGGTTCATACGGCAGCTTCGACGGCGCCGGCACCAACGCGCCGACCATTCACGGCCTGGGCGCGAGCGCGTCGAACAGCACTTTGATTCTGATCAACGGCCATCGTCTGCCGCTCTCGGGCCTGAACCACACCCTCGCCGATCCGAACATTCTCGCGCCGCTCGCACTTGAGCGCGTCGAGGTGCTCGCCGACGGCGCCTCGTCGGTGTACGGCTCCGACGCGGTTGCAGGCGTCATCAACTTCACAACCCGGCGGCGTTACGAAGGGCTCGAGTTCACGGCTCAAAAGGGCTTCGCCGATAACTACGACACGTTCTCGGCCGGCGTGCTCGGCGGCAAGCGCTGGGATGGCGGCTCGGTACTGCTCTCGTACAGCCATTCCGATCGCAGCAACCTGAATGCAGGCGATCGCGCCTTCACCCGCGCAGATCATCGCGGCCAGGGTGGCACGAATTTCGCGAGTTTCGCCTGCGCTCCGGCCACGGTCACGCCGGCCGGCTCGTCGCTCGTCTTTTTCGCGCCGTACAACACCGCGGGAATCGCCAACACCACGGCGAATGCGAGTTGCGATTTCTCCGGCAATACCGATCTGCTGCCGCAAGAGAAACGTCACAACGTGTTCGTCTCGGTCGAGCAAGCCATGAGCGACCAACTCAAGGTATCCGGTGATTTCATCTACTCGCGACGCAATAATCGTCAGAACGTGGCGCGCGGCAGCGTGCAGGCGACGATCTTCGGTCCCGGCTACTCGAACGCCGCGCAGATCAACCCCTTCTTCCAGTTGCCGGCAGGCACGACGGCCACTTCGGCGACGGTACGCTTTCAGGCGGACGATTTGCTCGGCCCTGGCGCTCACATCGATAGCGGCGCCGAGACGTTCTACACGCTCATCAAAGGCAACTATGCCTTCAATGACGCGTGGAATGCCGAAGTCGGCGCGGTGCTCGGTCGCGACCATGCTACGCAACAAAACTTCGGGCAGCTGTGCGTGAGTTGCGCCTACTTGGCGCTCAACGGCACAACGAACGGCGGTGGCAACGTGACCACCCCGTCGATCCCGGGTACGACGACACCCGTGCTGCAGTTGCCGCTCTCTGCGGCCAACGCGCTCGACGTCTTCAACCTGCTCGCATCCAACCGCACTTCGGCAGCCGTACGGGCGGCACTCACCGACAGCGCTCAATTGCAGGTTGGCGACCAATCGATGACGAACCTGTTCGGCACCGTCACCGGCTCGATCGGATCGCTCGGTGGCGGTGATGCGAAAGTCGCGCTCGGCGTCGAGTACATCAAATACTCACTCGATCAACACATCTCGCGTCCGACCAACTCGGGTCCTGCCTCGGTTGCTTCGCAACAAATCAATCTCGCGTACAACCGCGACGTCAAGTCCGCCTTCGTCGAAGTACTGCTGCCCTTCATCGGACCGCAAAATGCGATGGCAGGCGTCAATCGCCTCGAGGCAAATCTGTCCGCTCGTACCGATCGCTACAGTGATTTCGGCAACACCAGCAATCC
Organism: Steroidobacteraceae bacterium; assembly: GCA_017853555.1. Taxonomy (GTDB): domain Bacteria; phylum Pseudomonadota; class Gammaproteobacteria; order Steroidobacterales; family Steroidobacteraceae; genus UBA964. Next base: position 1,999 of record JAFMJH010000042.1, on the reverse strand, counting down.
GAAAGTGGCGCTCAACTGGGAACCGCTCGGCGGCCTGAAATTCCGCGCAAACTGGGGCAAGTCCTTCGTCGCTCCGGCGCTCACGTCCACGGGCTCGGACGGCGCAGGAACGACCGGCGAATCGAGCTTCGGCAACTACGGTCTCGGGGCAATCAACGTCCCCGTGGCGACTTTCCCGCTCGTGGCGCAATTGCCGGGTTGCGCCGGGCTCGCCACCTGCACGCTCGGTAGCGGGGTACTCACAGGCGCGCAGATCAACGGCGGTAACGGCACGCTCGTAGCACAGAAAGGCAAAACCTATGGCGTCGGTTTCGATTGGACGCCTGAAGCCGTACGTGGCCTCGCCATCAGCGCAACCTACTGGAACAACAAATTGACGGGCGGTGTCACCGCGCCGGTGCCGGCCTTCGCGCTGAATACGGCGGCCTTGTCCAATCTGTTGACCATCTATCCGGGCGGAGCGTCGGCTGCCCAGATCGCTGCAGCACGCGGCACCTTGCCGATCGGCAGCGCATTACCGACCAACATCTATTTCATCTACAACTACCAACAGCGCAACGTGTTGAATCTCGATATCACCGGCGTCGATCTCGACGTGCGATACGCGTTCGACACCGATCTCGGCAAGATCTCTGCCGGCGCCGGCGTGTCGCGCAAGTTGAAGTTTGATCAATCGGTAGGTGCGGGCGGTCAGGTCTTCGATGTGCTCGGCACTGCCGGCTTCAACACGACCTTCCCCTCGCTCAAGACCGAGGGTCGCGTAAACGTCGGCTGGAAACGGGGTGCCGCGAACGCCAACGTGTTCGTGAACTACACGGGCGGCTACATCAACTGGAGCGGCGGAGCCTTGAATCCGGTGTTGCGCACCAACGGCGTACCGACCAGCGGTGGCGACCCGGTGAAATCCAACACGACGGTCGACATCAATCTGTCGTACGAACTCGATGGTCGGTTCAAGGGCTCGAGCATATTCCTCGACGGCACCAACGTATTCGACAAAGACCCGCCCTTCTACAACTCGGCCAATGGCTACGACAACATCAACGCGAGCCCCATCGGTCGCGTGATCACGGTCGGAGTCCGCGCCAAGCTCTGATCTCTGGAAACGCCGCTCCCCGGACGCAGGCCGACCCCTGCCTCCGGGGTTAGCGGCAAACCGCATGAACCCCACACAACGCCCCAAAGTTCGCACCGGACTGATCGGCTCGGGAATACAGCTGTCGTCGAGCCCGTCGCTACACGTCAACGAAGCGAAAGCTCTCGGCATAGACCTCGACTACGAACTGCTGGATCTCGATTACATCGACGGCGCCGCCGCCGCTTTGCCGCAGGTACTGACAAGCGTGCAAGCGCGTGGTTTTGCCGGCGTCAACATCACGTTCCCCGTTAAGCAAGCGGTCATCCCCCTGCTCGACGACTTGTCGCGCGAGGCGCGCGCACTCAATGCCGTAAACACCGTCGTATTTCGAAACGGCAAGCGTTATGGCTACAACACCGACTGGTGGGGTTTCGCCGAAAGCTTTCGTCGCGGGCTGCCGGGGGTCGAGATGAATCGTGTCACGCTGATCGGCGCCGGTGGCGCCGGTGCAGCGGTGGGCTTCGCTGCACTCGAACTCGGCGCACGACAGCTGCGAATCTTCGATGCGAACCAACAACGTGCAGCGGCCCTCGTCAGGCGCCTGGCCACGCTGTTTCCAGATCGAACGATCGACGCTGAAGTATCGGTCGACATGGCATTGCAAGACACCGACGGCGTAATCCATGCCACGCCAACCGGGATGCTCAAACTGCCAGGGCTACCCGTGCCTGCCGCCTACCTGCACCCTCCGATTTGGGTCGCCGACATCGTCTACGTGCCGCTCGAGACGGAACTTCTGGAGATAGCGCGTCGCAACGGCTGTCGCATTCTCGCAGGCAACGGCATGGCGGTATTTCAAGCCGCGCTCGCCTTCGAATTGTTTCTTGATCTGAAGCCCGATGCCGAGCGCATGCTCGCCGG
>JAFMJH010000002.1 GCA_017853555.1 Steroidobacteraceae bacterium | reverse complement strand
ACATGTCCAACCCGATCAATCGCCGCACCGCCGTTTCGATACTCGCCGCATCAGCCACGACGCCACTGTGGTCGACAACCACCACGCCTGGCGCAACCACGTCGGCCGACGCCGCGGCGTTGAAAATCCTGGATCAAACGGCGCGCCACCTTCTGCAGCTGTTTCCCGAGAGCGCGACCTCGCTCGGTGTCGATCGCGGCGCCGACGCACGGTTGCGATCGCGACTGACCGATCGTTCGGCGGCAGGTCAACGCGCGGTCGCCGCACGCTTGCGACAGGACCTTGCCAAGGTTCAGACGATCGACCTCGCCCCGCTATCCCATGCGGTGCGCACCAGTGTCGATGTCGTTCGCAGCGCCTACTCCACGGCGCTCGAAGGGTTGGCATTGCCCTATGGTGATGTCGCCGTAGGCGGGTGGCGAAACACGCCTTACGTCGTCATTCAAAACGTGGGCGCCTATCTCGACGTACCACGCTTTCTCGATAGCGACCATCAGATCGACTCGCCACTCGATGCGCATGCCTACGTCGAACGTCTGCGATCCTATCCACGCCAACTCGACGGAGAACTCGAACGTCTACGCGCGGCGCGCGAGACCGGACTCGTTCCTCCCGCATTCCTGATCGACAAGGCCTTGGCGCAGTTGCGTCTTTCCGCGAAAAGCGCGAACGAGGGCGGCACGCTGGTCGAATCGCTCGTGCGACGGACGAAAAACATACCCGGTGACTGGGACCGCGAGGCCCGTGCCATCGCCTCGCGTGACGTCGTCGCGGCGCTGCAGCGTCAGATCGACGAACTCGAGCGGGCGAGAAAATCGGCGACGGATGACGCAGGCATGTGGGCACGGCCGCATGGCGATGAGTTCTATCGCTGGGCACTGAAGGCGTCGACGACGACGACCATGACCCCCGATGAAGTGCATGCGCTCGGCTTCGACGAACTCGAACGTCTGCACGCACAGATGGACACGATCATGCGTACGCTCGGGCTCACGGCGGGCACCGTCGGGGAGCGGATGCAGGCCCTCGCCAAAGATCCGCGCTACCAGTTTTCTGAAGGGGATGTTGGCCGCGCGGAGATTCTGGCGTTCATCGACGAACGCTTGCGCTGGGTTCGCCAGCAATTGCCGCGCGCGTTTCGAACGTTGGTCGACCCGCACATGGAGGTCAAACGTCTTCCGCCCGAAGAAGAGCCCGGTGCACCCACCGCCTATGGCGGCGCAGGCTCCATCGACGGGCGCATTCCCGGTCGATTCTGGATCAATCTTCGTACCACGAGTTTGCACAGTCGATTTGCATTGGCGGATCTCGCCTTTCACGAATCGATCCCGGGACATATCTGGCAAGGCGAGTTCACCCACGACATGCCACGCATCCGGCAATTGCTCGCCTTCAATGCGTACTCCGAAGGTTGGGCTCTCTATGCACAACAGCTCGCCGACGAGCTCGGCGCGTACGAGAACGACCCGGTGGGCCGGCTTGGTTACCTGCAAGCCATCGCCTTTCGCGCCTGTCGACTGGTCGTCGACACCGGCATACACGCGAAGCGCTGGAGCCGCGAACAAGGCGTGCGCTTCTTCGTCGAGAAGAACGGCTCCAATCCGCTCGAGGTGGCGAGTGAAATCGATCGTTATTGCTCGTGGCCCGGTCAAGCCTGCGGCTACAAAGTCGGCCACAGCGAAATCAACCGCCAACGCGAACTCGCAAAGCGCAATCTCGGCGAGCGCTTCGACGTCCGCGATTTCAACGATGTCGTGCTACGCGGCGGCAATGTGCCGCTCGATGTACTGGCGCGCAACGTGGCGCAAGGAGGCCGCGGCTGAGGAGTTTTTTGTGGCAACGGACGGGTTCGCGCTCGTTCGATCGGCTACAAAGGGGGGACAACTCCAACCTGGTTTATTCGAAACGCGAATCCCGTCCGCCACCGTGAGTGAAGAATACCGATCGCGTGGAACGACACGACTGACGAGTCGGCAGGTATGCATACCGGTCGGTTATATCCGACGGGGTGCGTGCGCTGGATCACATCGTTCACGACCGCGTGGGCTGACACTCTGCGGATATGCACGGGTTTCGGACGAAGCCGGTCTACCTGTCCAGTCGAGACTCCGTACTTCATCTGATGTCGCGTCATGCGCTCCGCCTACATGCTCAATCGGAGCAGGCCGACGATGGGAACGGGAGCACAGACCCATGAGCGAGAAATTCACGCCGATCAAATCTCGGAAAGCGCCGAGCGAATTCCGACGTCGAACGTTGAAAGAACAAGCCATCGTATCCACGCCTGCCGATGATGGTTCGCGTCATCGGATCGCCACCCACGCGAGCGAAACCCGCTTCGGGACGCGCGGCGCCGACCGCCGCGGTGCGGATCGGCGTAAAGCCGGGCGGCAGGGTGAGCGGGATTGACCTATTTGGGTTTCCGCTCCCTCATATACCGAACCATGCTGGGTTCGCTTTTTCGAACCTCATTCGGTGGTACCAAGAAATCCGGTAACCGCTCTTTCACGATACGCAGGATTTTTTCCGGAATCGCCGACTCCGTCATCGCGCATCCGGTCATCGCGCTATAGAGACAATGCCCCGACATCGATCCCAGCAACATCCACGGTTGCCAGGGGCGCACGTGGACCCAGTGACCGTCGTAATCAACACTGCTGCGCTTTGGGTCCGCCAACTCGGAGAACCGCAGGTTGTAGCTCATGCAATCCGAGACCTGAATGCGTGCGCCGCTGCTCTCGCGCTTCCAAACGCTCGGGTCGAGCGGATTGTTGGCCCAGAAGTGCGTCCGTTGCTCGAGCAACAGCCGATCGCCCGCCCGTTGCCACGGCAGGATGAAGGGCCGCTCCGGCGGATCTTTGCCGTCGGCACGATCGTAGAAGCGCTCTTCTTTGACGGTCGGCAAAATCCAACGGTTCACCGCAGGGTTGGCGATATGAAACGGCTCGACCGTTTCGTTGATGTAGGGATTGGTCCAACGATCGAGCACCTCGCCGGTCGCAAGATCGGTGAAGAAGCCGCACTCTTTTTGCAGAAGCTGATAACCGCCCTGCTCGGGAACGGCGCGTAGCCGTTGGGTGCTCATGCCGATCACGCCAACGAGTTCGCGCACGGCCTCTCCGGGAACCACGCCCATCAACACGCCCGAGTACCAGCCGTGCTTGAAGCCTTCTGGCTCGAGCGTGGCGGTGATCTTGGCCATTGCGATGACGTTTGCCGACGCAGTGCCCAAGTCGAAGCTCGATTTCGGGGCCGTGTCACGCCCTGCGGCAACGAGCGTCGGTGTATCGAGCAACGCCGCCAGCCCGAATCCGCCAAGCAAAGTTCTACGATCGAATTCCACCGTTGTGACCTTCCAATTGAGCGTGCAGGGATGGGGAGGTACCCCTCCCCATCCTACAGTCAATTGAACTTCAGAACTTGTATGACGCGGTGATGCCGATCTGTCGTTTGTTTGCCAGCACCGCCTCGGAGGCCGCCAACTGGAAGAAGAACGGATCTGCCGCGCTGTCGCTGTTGTAGCGGGCGGACTCAAGCGTGCGATCGTCGAACAGATTGTTGACGAACACCGCCGCCTCCCAGTTGCTCGCCTTCAAGCCGACGCGAACGTTGGTACGGATCTGGACGGGGACGTAGGCAAAATTGACGATGCTGTCATAGCGCTTGCCGATGTAAGTCATATCACCGCGGGCGAACCATTTGCGATCCGCCGACAGCGCATTTTCATACTGCAAGAACATCGCACCGCTGAAATCCGGTGCCAACGGGAACTTGAACCCCTTCGCATCGGCCAGGCCGAAGAATCGCAACGGCAGCGACTCGTTCAACGCCTTGGTGATCTTCGTATCCGCATAGGCGATGTTGCCACCCAACGTGAGATTTCGAGTCAGCGACACTGCGCCATCGAGTTCGACGCCCCGCGTATTGCTGTCTCCCGCGGCAAACGGCACGGCATTGAAGTTTTCGCCCGCCGGGGCCGGCAAGTTCGTGATCACGCCGTCACCGTTCAAGTCGACCTGAATCGTGCGAACACCCTGCCGCCCGATCCATTCGAGGTAATAGACCGACGCGTTCAGATACCAACTGTTGTCGTCCGCACGATGTTTGATGCCGACTTCATAATTTTTGACGACGGCCTCAGGGGCAGTGGAACTGACGCCATTCTTCAACGCGACCGCCTGCTGCGCAGGCGACAACTGGAAGAACGTTGCATACCCTTGGGTAGGCTGGTTGCCCTTTGCGTAGTTGGCGTACAGGTTCGTCTCGCCACTCAACGCGTAACGCACCAAAAAGCGCGGCAACGTCGCCGTGGTTTGCACGTCGAACTTGGTGGGCAAGCCAATACCGCTCGTGATGATGTCCTTTTGACGCCGCACTTCCACGCCCACGTTCAACGCGTCGGTCAGGTTGTAACCGAGACTTCCGAACACGGAATCGGTTTTCGAGCCGCTGACCGCCGGGACGAGAGATGCCGCAGCGGGTCCCCCTGCGGTCGGGCCGAAGAGCGTGCCGTTGATGAAGGCGGCCGTGGAACTGAACGTCGCTTTGAGTTGCGCGACGCCGAGCATCCAATTCAAACCACTCGACGCGGGAGACGACACCCGCAATTCATAGGAATCTTGTTTCTGCAAAGTATCGCTGAACGCTTGATAGCGATCCTCGGGTGCACGCTCGAAATCAAGAAGCGTCGCAACCTCCTGCTCTTGCGTACTCGCGATGGCCGTCAGCGTATGCCCATCGAGAAACGACCATTCGAGGTTGGCCGAACTCAAGGTGTGGTCGAGCTCGACTTTATGGTCATCGAACTTCGTTTTTCCGATCGATGCCGTCGGGATTACGTTGTTGATCGAGATCGGACCGGACGGTGCTTTCAACTCGCCACAATAGGCCTTTCTCGACTGCTCGACCGTGAAGCCCGCCGGAAGCCCGGCGAGCGCCCGAGTCAAAAACCCGGGGAACGGCCCGCAGTTGTGGGTTTGGTACCGGGCGATCAGCGGGGTCGGCTGTTCGCCGTCTTCGTCATGCCGATCTGTGTGACGCAGTCGCAACGAGAGATTTTCCGTCGGCGTGAGATTCAACGTCGCGACGTAATGTTGATTTTTCGTATCGCCGAGTTTTCCGCCCAACGCGTTTTTGTAAAAGCCGTCGAACTGACGGCCGTCGACGACCAACCGGCCGGACAGCAAGTTCTCGGCGATGGGACCCTCGAGCGAAGCACTCAGGCGGTAATCGCCATAACTGGCGGCGGTCGCGGACACCCCTGCCTTGAATTCGTTACCCGGGACGGTGGTGATCATGTTGATCGCCCCGCCGAACGTCGCGCGGCCGAACAGAGCGGATTGAGGGCCTTTGACGACCTCCACCCGTTGCAGATCTTCGGTATCGAACGTACCCGGTGGCCCGACGAGCGGAACACCATCGACGAATACCGTCACGAGATCGCGTCGATTATCGCCGACCGCGGAGATCTGCGTCATGCCGCGAACCGAAAAATTGGACGATGCGCGCGAGGTGCCCGTGAAAAAGGTCAAGCCGGGCGTGAACTTCGCCAGATCCGCGAGACCGTGTACGCCGCGCTCTTGGATCTGCGCGTCGTTGAACGCGACGATCGTGACCGGCGCGTCCTGAATCGACTCGCTGCGTTTGCGTGCCGTGACGACGATTTCCTCGAGCTCGACTTTATCTGCCTTATCTGCCGTCGTAGTCGTTTGGGCGATCGCACCTGGCGCACCTACGAATAGCGTGACCAACGAACCAAAAATGCCTGCTTTTGTAACCGCTTTCACTGGAGCTTCCCCTTTTTTTCCATCTGAGTTGGAGTTTTTCTGTTCACGGATGACGATTTTTTTGCCTGGTTCAACCACGCCTTCAAGGCCCGACCCCTTGAGCAGCGCCTCGAGCGCGTCGGGCAGGCTGTACACCCCGTCGACGGAATTGGTACGCCGAAGCCAGACTTTCTCGAGATTGAAGATCAGCGTCACCCCGGCCTGCTGCGCCAAAGACGTCAGGGCCTTGTCGGCGCGCTGCGCCGGAATATGAAAATCGAATTTTTCGATGACTGCGTCGGATGAAGGCGCTTGGGCGTGCAACTGGACTGGCTGCAGGAGCAGCGCACCAATCGTCAACGAGAGCCAATTCAGCTTCATTTTTCCCCCTAACCCAACTTAGACAGTCCAGCGAGCGCTTTCCGCCATCTGCCGTCCGCCAAATCACGGCTCCTTCGGCAGTCTATTGACGGGGGACCGATTCCGGTCGATCTTTGCAGCCGATGAGCAGTGATCAATTCGGACTTTTGGAAGTTTACGAGCGGGCCAGGCGGCACATCGCTGCTGCAATCCGCTCGCTGGTCAGGCCGGCCGACGTCGAGGATATCCTCCAGGAAGCGTTTTTGCGCTGCTATGAATCGAAGGACGAGACCACGATCACGCATCACCAATCGTATTTGTATCGCACTGCCATCAACCTTGCCATCAATCATTCGACACGCGCGGAAAACAGGCTTACGACGTCTCTAGAAGCCTTGGATGCGACTATTCAGCTTTCGGGCGAGCTTGATGTGGAGGCGCAGTCTATCTCGCGAGAGCGGCTCGCACTTTACTGCGGCATCGTCTCCGAGCTGCCTTCGCAGTGTCGTCGCGCCTTCATACTCAAAAAAGTATATGGCTTGAGTCAACGTGATATCGCCAAGTTTCTGAACATCAGCGAGAACACGGTCGAGAAACATATCGCCAAGGGAATTTTGGTGTGTACGCGAAAAATGAGTGAAATAGACGAGGCTGACTCGCGCCGGCACCAATCCGATGGGCAGGTGTCTCATGGGTGATGTCGTGCGACTTTTCTCGGTCGCGGAAATCGAAGAGCAGGCGAGCCAGTGGCTCAGCAAGCTCGATCGAGGACTGACGCCTGCGGAGCGCGAGCAACTTGCCGCGTGGTTCGCGCAAGATGCACGGAATGGAACTGCCTTGGTTTCATTGGCGCAGGCGTGGGACAGCATGGAGTCGCTTCGAGCGCTTTCGGGATTGATCGAGCTGCGACAAATTCAGGACCGCCGAAACAATGATCGACGTTTCCGCTCCGTGGCCATCGGGGCGGTTGCGGTTGCCGCCGTCGCCGTATCCGCATGGATCGCGCCGTTCAAGCTTGCGACTTCCAACGCCGAGTCGAGGCAGACATCGCCACCCGCTGCCTCCTCACGACCCGCAGCGGGCGCGTGGACCACGACGCTCGCGACCTCGGTGGGTGAACGGCAAACCGCCAACTTGCCCGATGGCTCGCTCATCACCCTCAATACCCGAACGAAGATTCGTGCTGCGACCGTCAGTGGAACTCGCCACGTGGATCTGCTTCAAGGTGAAGCCACTTTTTCCGTTGCACACGACCCGACGCATCCGTTCATCGTCGTCGCCGCAGGACGAGAAATCCGGGCGGTAGGCACCAAGTTCAACGTCCGGCGACATGCGGACAACTCGGTCTCCGTGATCGTGACGGAGGGCAAGGTCGCCTTCGGATCGCCACAGGAAGACGTAACCTATATTGTCGCCGGCGAACGCCTCGATTCGATCAACTCGGATTACAAAGTCAGCGCGGTCTCGAAGAATGCGATCGACGAGGCGCTTGCCTGGCACCACGGCAGCATCGTCTTTCAGGGTGAAACCCTCGAGCAGGCCCTTGCAGAAGTATCCCGATACTCCGACAAGCGCTTTACGATCGAAGACCCGAGTCTGCGCTCAATGCGCATCGCCGGCGTATATCGCACGGACAACATGGACTCATTGCTCGCGTCTCTGCGCGCCAATCTCGACGTATCGATCACCCAGGGTCAGAACGACGTCAGAATCACCCGATAAGCGGACCTCATACGCGGCGCGATTACAAAACAGTTTGCCGATCACAAGCCATGGATTCGCCGAACCTGGGTCTTGAAGGTCTCGAAGTCGATCTTTTCACCACCAATCACGATGAACGGGTGAATTTCCTTGGGTGGTGCAACGCTATAGTCGTAGGCAAGATCCAGATCCGTCCATACGACACACGGCCGGCCATCGACTAAGTAGAAGTCCGCATCCGAGTTGAAGTCACGCGCAAGTCGCTCTTCCATGGTTGGCTCGACCCAATCGTCCGAACGGGCCGTCCACCCTCCGACAGGGGACTCATCGGAAGTGAGTAGATCGTCCGACAGAACGACTCTTTCTTGTCTCTGCTTTTTTTCTTCCATGGCAAAAATCTTACCAGTCGGCTAGCTCAAATTTTGATCCTGACTGCCGCGCTTCGAAAACTTCATCACGGCTGGCTATCTCGCTTGGATGCGCTAGACGTTGACAGCGTCACCGCTTTTACCGTCCAGTCGCTGGCCAAGCGAGTGAGTCATCGCGTACGTGATAAGTCTTGTCGCGACAAGCATCAGCAAGCAGACACTCTCGGGTCAGTCGCGCAAGATCTGCCCGCGTCATCGGCGTCAACACCGTGTCATCTTCGGTCAGCCGCGCGACACCGGTCGGAGGCTGCTCGACGGGATACAAACGCGCATTGCGGATGATGGTGTAGTGAATGCCGCTCTCTCTCAATAATCGCTCGCCCTCGCCTTGATCTTTGAGTCGCTCGAAGATTCCCGGTACGCGCTCCCAACCTAGACCGGAAAATTTCTTCACGTTGTCGCCGGCTCCGACTGCCCCGTGATGGATAAACTGCTGCACGCCGGCAGCACGCGCGGCTTTCAGCAACGGCGGCATCATCTTCGCATAGAAGTGGAAATCACCGTCGTCAACCCGCACGGCACTCACCACGACGTCGACGCGTCGACCGCGCAAAGCGCGCGCAACGTCATCGGCCACCAAAAGATCGCCGGTGACGAAATCGACCGTCAATCCCGCAAGCGTGCTGCGATCGGAACTCGGTCTCACCAAGACCACGACGCGTGCACCGCTTGCCAGCAACTCACGGACAACGAGCCCTCCCAGCTGACCCGTGCCACCCAGCACCAACACGCGCGGGTGCGACCGTCCTGCGGCGTCAGAAAAACCGGCCGCAGCGCAGCCACACAGACCCAACAAAAAAATCGCCAGCCAACGTCGCGTCATGGGTTGATCATACCCAAACATCATGTAAGCATGACGAAATCCGACGAGACGGGGGGTCACGTGGGCAAAGCACGATTCATTTGGGCGTGGGTGGCGATCGCCCTTTTTTGTTCGGGCCGGGTCGCTGCGGCGCCGTTGCCGAACGATCCGATGGAGCCGATTGCCAACGCTCGCGGCGCGTTGGCCGGCCCCCTGTCCGGTGCCATCGTGGTATCGCGCGACCTGGACGGCCTGCGGCGCGCCTACATCGACGGAGTCGGTCTGCAGATGCGCGGCCCGCTGCCGCAAGCGCCGACGCAGGCCCGCCGACAGCGAAAACTTTGGGGCTGGCCCGACGATCTGCCCTATGACCTCTACACCCTGCAACGCGCCAATCTGCCGGACGCTATCAAAGTTCTGGTGATCGTGCCGACGCGCGATACGCCGGTGATGCGCAAAACCTGGGATCGCGAGGAAACCGGCCCCTATGCGCTCGGGTTTCCTCTGCTCGATGTCGACGCCGTCGACCGACGCATGATCGGACTCGGGCTGCGCCGCACGCTGCCGGCCGTCAATCATTACGAACTGCAATTGCGCGACGGTACACCCTATCCGATCACGGAAGCGAGCTATGAAATTCCGGATGCGACGCGCCTCGTATTGCTGTCCCGGGGCGGCGGCTTGCCGCAGAACGGCAGCGTCGATACGCGAACAGGTCTCGGCGGTCCGGCCTATTCGAGCCTGATCGTCGAGGACGCCGCGGCGATGGAGGATTTCTTCTGCAACGTACTCGACTTCGAGCGGCGCACGAGTCGTGACTGGACTATCTTCGCACCCCGCTTTCGATACGTGACGCTGCACGCGCGTGGCGCGCGGACCGGCAACCTCGGTTTGGTCGAGTATGCACCCGCCGATCGCAAGCCCGGGACCGGCATCGCGCCGCGACCGCCGAATCGCGGCATCGCCGCGTGGAGTTTCCCGGTGCGCTCGCTTGCTACCGTGCTCACCCGGGCAAAGCAGCGCGGCGCAGCCATCCAATCGATGCCGGTCGTGGTCGACGATCCGCGTTTCGGCCGCGTACGCATGGCCAGCCTGCTCGCGCCAAACGGCTTGCTCGTCGAGGTGTATGAAAGGCGATGATCCTGACGATCGCCAACAAAGAATTCCGCGCGATCCTGCGCGACGGCCGTGCCCTCTACGGGGCGATCGTATTCGCACTGCTCGGCGTGCTCGCATTGGTGACCGGTTCGATACGGTATTCAGAGCTCGACGCCGAGCGGCTGCGGGCGCAGGAGCACGTCGCCGAACAATGGCGCGCGCAGGGCGAAAAGAATCCGCACTCCGCCGCGCACTACGGCCAGTACGCCTTTCGTCCGGCGTTGCCGCTCGCGTTCTTCGATCCCGGGGTGCAAGCGTTCGAAGGCGTTTCGATCTGGCTCGAGGCTCATAAACGCAACTTCGCGACCGGCCGGCCCGCCGACGATGCAGCGCCGCTGGCGCGATTCGGCGAACTATCGCTCGCGTTCATTTATCAGGCACTGTTGCCACTCGGAATTCTGCTGCTCGCCTATCCCGCATTTGCAGCCGAGCGCGACACGGGCACCCTGCGGCAACTCATGGCGACGGGCATCGATGGTCGACTTTTGTTCGTCGGCAAATTCGTCGGTATCGGTGCCGCAGTTCTCGTGCTCGCGGCGCCCGTGACGATCCTCGCCACGTTCGCGCTGCTGTTGGCAACCGGTACGCGCTGGCTCGCGCACGCGGCACTGCTGCTCATGTTCTACGCATGGTTCGCAGCAATCGTCCTCGCCGCCTCTCTCTGGGTGTCCGCCGTCTCGTCGTCGGCACGCAGTGCGCTGCTCGTGCTGCTCGCGATCTGGGCCGTTGCGGTGTTCGTGTTGCCGCGCATCGCCGGCGACCTCGGGCGCGTGGTCGCACCGGTGCCCGGCGCGCAACGCCTGCAGGCGGCGATCGAGCGAGATCTGGCGGAAGGTATCGATGGCGAATCTCCGGCATCGAAAATCGAGAAGCGCCGTCAACAACTCTACCGACTCTACAAAGTCGATGACGACCACGCCCTGCCCATCAACATGCAGGGCATCATCTTCGGCATCCAGGACGAGATATCGAACGCCGTCTACGACAAACATTTCGGGAGATTGCAGGCAGCCGTCGATGCGCAAGTCGATCTTTACGAGGCGATATCGCTGCTCTCGCCGCGCATGGCATTGATGCTCGTATCGCAGGAATTGTCAGGCACCAGCATCGGCGCACAACGTCGCTTCGCAGACGGCGCCGAACGCTTCCGGCGTCGGTTGATGACGACGCTCAACACCGACATCACCCTGCACTCGCGTAGCGACGATCCCGCCTACCGCGCGGGCGCCGATCTTTGGCGGGCTGCGGGCGAATACCGCTTCGACTACGAACCGCTGCGCGACTCTTTGCGACGCTGCGGCGCGGCGGCGATGGTGTTGTTGCTTTGGACGCTGCTCACGATCGGCGGCGGACTGATCGCGGCACGACGGCTCGGGAGCAATCCGTGATCGGCGCCGAATTGTCGCTGCTGAGACGCGAACCGCATCTCAAATGGGGTGCGCTCGCGCTGCTGATGCTGGTCGCGATCGCGGCGTGGAACGGCCGTATGCTGCTCGAGTCGCGCACTGCCGACGCCACGCTCGCGCTGCAGGAGTCGCGCGACACTATCGAAGCGCTCGCGAAGCAAGCCGGCAATGGCAATCCAACCGCAACCTCGCCCGGTGCGGCGGCGTTCGGCGCGGTCAGCGCGACGATCGTGCGCCACATCGCGACAGGCGAGTCTCTGGCGATCGGACAAACGGACCTCGAAGCGAACTTTCAAACACTCACGGCTCGCAACCCCTATGCATCATTTGCGGCAAGTGCACCGGACAATGCGCTGCGACTTGCCGTCGGCAACTTCGATGTCGCATTCGTGCTCGTCTGGCTCGTACCGCTGCTCGTGATCGCCGCGTTCTTCGACATCGTCGCCGGTGAACGCGAGCGCGGCGTACTCGCCCTGGCGGTCGTCGCCGGTGCCGCCGCCTCCCGATATCTTTGGACCAAGTGGTTGACCCGTACGCTTGCGAGCATAGTCGTCACCTGGCTCGCGGTCGCGCTTGCAATCGTCGTTGGCGAGCAGACCTGGACAGGGGATACCGCAATCGCGCTTCTCGCCTGGGGGACAGTCTTGTCGGCCTACGTCTTTTTTTGGGCAGCACTCGCGCTCGCCTGCAACGTCGGTCGCGGCAACTCCGAGCGACACGCCGCTGTGCTCGCAGCCGCATGGCTCACGCTCGTCATACTGCTACCGGCAGCGATCAATCTGATCGTCAGCAACGTTTTTCCGGCGCCATCGCGTGTCGAATTGGCGGCGCAGCTGCGCGAGGCAACCGAGTCCGCAGACCGCGCCGCCGCCAAGGATCGTGATCGCTGGTTTTTCGACCACCCCGACCTGCGCAGCGGCGAAGCAGAACGTGTCGCCTATTACCGCAGCGTCGCCGCATCCGAGCGCGTCATCACCGCCGCCATCACGCCGCAGTTGTCGGCTTTCGAAACCCGCGCCGCGGAACGACGCGAACTCACGCGTCGCTTGCAATGGCTTTCGCCCGCCGCCACCACGCACGATGCATTGACGGTCCTCTCGCACACCGATGGTGCGTCGCAGGCAGCATTTCGTGACGCCGCGCTGCAGTTTCATGCGCGCTGGCAGGCATTCTTCTTTGAACGTATCGACGGTGACCGAGCTCTCACGCACGAAGACTACGCACGCCTGCCGAAGTTCGAATCGCCGTCGACGTCGTCGCTGCTGGCTCTGCAGCGCGCGGCCACGAACGTCATCGTGCTGTTCTGCATCGGAGTTTTGCTGTGTCTTTATTGCGGTGTACGACTTGTGCGGCTCGACGCCATTCTGCCGCAAGAGGAAGGTGGTTGACATGATCGAGGCCAAAGGATTGTCGAAGTCATACGGCAGCGTGCAGGCGTTGCACGAACTCGACCTAGAGGTGCGGGCAGGCGGAATCTATTGCCTGCTTGGCGCGAACGGCGCCGGCAAAACCACCACCTTGAATCTGTTTCTCGGCTTCATCCAGCCGACGAGCGGCATGGCAGCCATCTCGGGCGTCGTGGTACGAGACGATCCGGTGGCGGCGCGTCGACAAGTCGCCTACATTCCGGAAACGGTCATGCTCTACGGCATGCTGAGTGGCGTCGAAAATCTCGACTACTTCGCCAAACTCTCCGGGTGCAGACACGATCAACGCGCGCTGCGCGGCTTTCTGCAACGTGCAGGACTAGCGCCCGCAGCGCACGATCGGCCACTCAAAACCTATTCGAAGGGCATGCGACAGAAAGTCGGCGTCGCGATTGCACTCGCACGCAATGCCCGCGCACTGTTGCTCGATGAACCAACCTCCGGCCTGGATCCGAAGGCGAGCAACGAGTTTTCCGAATTGATCGCGGGCATGGCCCGCGATGGCGCAGCCATTCTGATGGCGACGCACGACCTGTTTCGCGCCCGCGAGACCGGCACCCACATCGGCATCATGCGCGATGGGGTGCTGCGCGCGGAATTCGTGGCGAGCGAGATCGACCACGTATCTCTCGAGAACGAGTACCTGAAAATCATGAAGGAGGATTGACATGAACAATCATAAGAAATGGCTGGTGGGGGTTGCAGCGGCGATCGGCTGCACGGCGGCGAGTACGCACAACACATTGACGTCGTACTACGTCCCGGCAGGCTACATGCAGGATCTAGAAATCCGCGTAACCCATGGTTGCAAGGACAGCCCGGTCAAGGAATTCCGCGTGAAAATCCCCGAAGGAGTCGTGCGCGTTCAAACTCAGTACACACGGGATTGGACGGTCGAAAAGCGTATGCGCAAGCTTGCGAAGCCTGTGCCTGGCGATGGCGGAAACATGATCACGGAGACCGTCGACGAAATCATCTGGAAGAATCCCAAAAGCCCGATGCCGGCAGCCGGCGTATACGAGGGCTTTCACTTTCGTGCCGCGATCCCTGATACCCCAGGACAGATTATTTTCTTCCGTTCGATCAACGTTTGCGAGAAGGGTGAAGAGCGCTATGTCGACTTGCCGACCGAACAACTCGATGCATCGACGCCCAATTTGCCGGAAAAGCTTCTGAAGTTCATGATGGCAACGCCGACTCCGTCTGCCTTCGTCATCATCGAAAAGCCGACGCGACCGCAGTATCCGTTCGCCTCGATGGCACCCAAGAAATAATCCGAGGTTCTTGCCATGCGATGTCGTTCAATGTTCGTTGCAGCATTCGCCTGTTTGCTGCCCGTGCTCGCTCAAGCCCATGCCGTACTTCTCGAGTCGTCGCCGAAGTCGGGTGAAATGCTTGCGACATCGCCGAAGGAAGTGACAGCCACCTTCAACGAAAGCGTCGGGCCCATCTTCTTCCGCATCCTCGACACCACGGGGCAGGAAGTCGGCAAGCCCGGCGAAATTCGACTTGACGGTGCGCGCATGATTTTGCCGTTGAACGAAACCTTGGCGAACGGTACCTACCTGCTGACCTATCGCGTCATCTCCGCCGACACGCATCCGGTCGGCACGACCTTCGGGTTTTCGATTGGCGAACCAATGCGTCCGACAAGCACGACCGCTGCCGCGTCGGATACGCGATCGAAGTGGTCGACGCTCGTCGGCATCAATCGTTGGATGCTGTATGCGAGCATGTTGTGGGCCGCGGGTTCGGTGTTGTTCCTCCTCGCACTTTCGCCACCGTCGGCAGTCGCTGCGAGTAGCTTGCGCTCCGGGCGGCTTGCTGCACTGTTGAGTGCCGCCACGTTCGTACTGGCCATCGGACTTGGCGGCGCAGACATGCGTCTGGCGGGTTTTGACGGTCTTTTTTCGGCAGAAACGTGGCGTACCGGTCTCGGCAGCACGCTCGCCGCCAGCGCGGCGCTTGGAGTTCCTGGCATGCTGATGTTGTTGGCTGCCCTATCTGCCGCAGATCGCCCCAAAACCGGCCTCGCAGTGATTGGAGCTGCGCTCGGGATCGGGTCCTTCCTCGTCACGGGGCACGCTGCGACCGCCCCGCCCGCGTGGCTCATGGCACCGGTCGTCGGTCTGCATCTGGTCGCGACCGCATTTTGGCTCGCGTCGCTGATGCCGCTGCGTCATGCCGCACGCGTACTGCCTGCGAGCGAGGCTGGCGAACTGATGGAGCGATTTTCGCGCTACGCCGTCCCCGCGGTCGGCATCGTGCTTCTGTCAGGAATCGCGATTTCCTGGCGTCAACTCGGCGACCCGACGCGCCTCATCGACAACCCGTACGGCCTGATTCTTGCCGCCAAGCTGGCCCTGTTCGTTTGCATACTGGCGATCGCCATCTACAACAAAAGATCGCTCACACCGCAACTTCGTGTCGCGACGGCGGATGCCGACACGCGTATTCGCCGAACCATCGGGGTCGAGTTGCTTATTTATCTGCTCGTATTATCGGCAGCCGCAGGCTTGACACTCACCACTCCGCCGCGCGCACTCATCGCCGGATCAACAAGCGACGCCCGAACATCAGCCTCGGCTGGAGATACATACCGCAAGACGATTTCCAATAATTCCGGCTACGCAGTCGATCTGGAGCTTTCGCCGGCCAAGCCCGGTCAGAATATGTTGATGGTGACCATCAAGGACCCAAGCGGAAAACCAATCACCAACGCCGCAGCGCTCGACGTCGTCGTTTCGCTGCCGGCAGCGGGAATTTCAGACATTCGGCTCAAAGGTCAGGACGTCGGTGGCGGAATGTGGCACTTGATGATCGAGGAAATGCTCATTCCGGGAGACTGGAGCGTCAGCGTTGAAACGTTTGTCACGGACTACGACAAATCGACGTTCGAGACCACGGTACCGATCAAGTAAGCGCACCTTTTGGAAAAATCGTTGTACTAAGACACGATTGTCACGCGAACATACTCGTGAACTCGTCGCAAGAAGTCGGCGCAAAGCGCGCTATCGACGCTATGGCGACCAAGACTTGGAGTTGTCCTTCGCGCCGAAGAACCGTCGTTATCGCCCCGGCTCAGTGCCAGCGGGCGTTCCGATGATTCGATTCAGCTCGATGAAATTGCCGTCCGCATCCCAAATAGCACTGAACAACACCGGAATCACGCTTCCGTTGACGCCAGGATAGTCGATTCGCTTCGGTGCTTCAGAGACCGTCACGTTGGGCGTCGTCCGGATTTTTTCGAAGCGAATGTCCAGATCCTTCAGGTTGAATACGAGAATATGCTCACCGGGCTTCGCTTTGTGAAAGGTCGGCGCGGGCGACGGCTCGGTCAGATTCAATCGTTGCATTAAACCAAGCACGCCAACGAAATCATCATTTGCTCGCAGCAGCACAAGCCGCGTCGTGCCTCCGATGACCTGATCGTAGATGACCTTCATGCCAAGTGCATCACGGTAGAGCGGGATCGATTTCTCGATATCGCGCACCACGAGCGTCGTACGTCGTAGATCGACAGGAATGCGCTCGGACTCCGGTATCGGGGCAGCGGAGGCTGAACTTAGGCCGATCCAAGCCAGGGCAAGACAGGTGATTACGTACCGGAGTGATTTTTCGATCATCTTTGAAGCTTATCCGATGTTGCGTTGATCGCAACCAGCCCGATCACCGGTACCAAATAAGCCCCCGTTGCCATCCTACTCGCCCAGCCGTACCGGGATCGGACGGCTTATACCTCTGATCCCGTGATGCCGCGCCATTGCAGCGCTCATCCTTAAGGATCAGCGGCCGCGTAAATCGCGCTGCTAACGCCGCCACCTGCGATCGGTCATTCGTTCGGTGCGTTCACGATACCGTCGCAGTCCGCCTGCGCGACGATGTTGCCTTGCATGGCCGCACTTTTGATCTTGAGGCTTTCCCGCGGCCGTCAAAGAAAATTATCTTGCGAGCAACATTAGGTTTGGTTAAGAGTAGTTTTCACCGTTTCTAATTAGCCATTTTCGGCGGGTTTTTTCACAGTCAGAGCCGGTGTGTAAGCAAGTATGTAAGCGAAAAGATCGTCATGCGGACCAAAAATGCACGGATTTTTGCTGTCTAAACCAACGGTTGTGCGGGCTTAGCCCCTAGCGGATTTAACCAAACCAACCGTACCCAGTACACCAACCAGGCCATCTACCGAAAAGCCAATAATTCACAATTGAGATGCGACGAGTCATCCGCGGAATTTCGACTATATTTGGGCCATCCGTCAACGTTAGAACCAATGGGCAACAAAGTATCGATAGCATGAGAAAAACTCGGCCACTGCGCTGCAGGGCTGTGGCTTTTTAGTCGCGTGATTTACTTAAAAGCGCCCTATTTTGCGTCGATCCAACCGCTGGTTCGACGTCTTCAGACCGGCGAATCGAGCTGAACTACATTAGGTACCGAGCATGAGATCGCGAAAGCTCGTCTTGCGTGCAGAATATCTCGTTCTGTCGAAAATGACGTAGGATCGATCGATGGCTACCACCAAGAAATCACGGAATACCGGAGTCGAGCCGACCCATCGACGGGTCATTCTTGCTTCGTCTCTCGGGACTGTTTTTGAGTGGTATGACTTTTATCTTTACGGCGCACTGTCGGCAATCATCTCGCGTCAGTTCTTCTCGGGTGTGAATGAAACCACCGGCTTCATTTTTGCACTATTTGCATTTGCAGCTGGGTTTTTCGTACGCCCGTTTGGCGCTCTCGTATTCGGGCGGTTAGGTGATCTCGTTGGCCGTAAGCACACCTTCCTCGTCACCATCGTTCTTATGGGCGCTGCCACTGCGGGCGTGGGTCTGCTGCCGTCCTACGAGTCTATAGGGGTCACCGCACCGATCCTGCTGATCGTTTTGCGCTTATTACAAGGCCTCGCGCTTGGTGGCGAATACGGTGGTGCGGCGACCTATGTCGCCGAACACGCGCCAGAGGGGCGGCGCGGCCTGTATACGAGCTGGATACAAACGACGGCAACACTCGGTCTCTTTCTCTCGCTGTTGGTGATCCTCGGCTGTCGGTTGCTTTTAGGTTCGCAGTTTGAGGAATGGGGTTGGCGCGTGCCGTTCCTGCTTTCGATCGTGTTGCTTGGCATCTCGGTGTATATCCGCCTGCAACTCAAAGAATCACCTGCGTTTGTGCAGATTCGCGCCGAGGGCAAACTCGCCAAACAACCCCTTAAAGAAGCCTTCTCGGATCGGACCAATCTGCGGCTCGTCCTGCTCGCGCTCTTTGGCGCGACCGCTGGCCAGGCCGTCGTTTGGTACGGCGGTCAGTTCTACGCGCTATTCTTTCTCGAGAAGACCTTACAAGTGGATTCCGCAGCTGCCAATCTCATCATCGCGACCGCGCTTTTGATTGGCACACCCTTTTTTATTTTCTTCGGTGCATTGTCAGATCGTATCGGGCGCAAAACGCTGGTTCTAGGTGGCTGTCTTCTTGCTGCGCTGACCTACTTTCCGACATTCAAAGCCATCACACATTTTGCCAACCCGGCACTCGAGCACGCGGTTGCCAACGCGCCCGTGCGAGTCGTTGCGGATCCTGCCGACTGCAATCTGCAATTCGATCCGATCGGTAAGAGCGCGTTCCGAACTTCCTGTGACATCACAAAAACGGCGCTTTCTCGAGCCGGCGTGCCTTATAGCAATGCGCCCGCCCCAGTCGGGACCCGCGCCGTTGTTATGATTGGCGAAGGTGACAATCAAATCCTTGTCGCAAGCTTTGACGGCGAGAAACTCACGGAATCGGAGTTCAAATTATCAGCTGGTGCATTCAACGCCACCCTTCGCGGTGCCCTCGATGCCGTCGGCTACCCTGCACGAGCCGACATGTCGCAGCTCAACTACCCGATGGTCATCTTGCTCTGCGCCTGGCTAGTCCTGCTTGTCACGATGGTTTATGGACCGATCGCCGCTTGGCTCGTGGAGTTGTTTCCGACCCGCATCCGCTATACCTCGATGTCACTGCCCTACCATCTCGGTAACGGTTGGTTTGGCGGCTTTCTGCCCGTCACATCATTCGCGATCGTTGCGGCGACGGGAGATATCTACGCAGGCCTCTGGTACCCCATCACCGTTGCACTCGTGACTACCTTGATTGGGCTGCTGTTTCTTCCGGACACCCACCGTAGCCGTCTCGCTGACTAACCACAGGGCAAGCGGTTTTAGCTTCCAAGTAATTCTCGACCGCTTGGTGTCCGCTATCCCTGCCCTAACCCTACCGCCTCACACCGCCGATTAGCAGGCTTGCGTCGTACATAGAGTGACTATTAATCCACACAGTGCCAGCACGAACATCCACATCTAATCGATTTGGAGACCGAAGACAGCGCTCGACGGACTAACGCTAACGGAATACGCAAAGCAGAACAGTACAAGGCAGATACACTGATGACGTTGGTCCGTTTTTCGAACTGCTCAATACTGGAGCGCGGGGCCTCGTGACTTCACGCCTAACGCCTATTTACGACAGCACTGTCCGGTCGAAATGGGGGCTGCTCCACTAACCGTGTTTGGCACGCTAAGTGATTGAAGGACGGAAGAAAGTGGTGGCCGGAGTCGGAATCGAACCAACGACACGCGGATTTTCAATCCGCTGCTCTACCAACTGAGCTATCCGGCCACGCGTGAAACGCGCCCTCGAACGAGGGGCGGCCATTAAACCCGCGAGCCGCGACGTCGTCAAGCGCGGTATGACGCAAGCCCTTGTTTTTCCAGCAATCCGCTGTCCATCGAGGCGGGTTCAGGCTACGGCATGGTCGCCTCATACGGTCGGCGTTGACCCCCGCCGCCCGGCCAACGCACTCTGCAGGCGGTCGCACGGTGCGGCTTCATTCTCGGACGGACGAACATGGATCGACGCGAACTTTTGATGTTGACGGGTTCAATGGCCACGGTGCTCGCAGCCAGCCACACGCCCCGCGCGGCGGCGGCGACGGTGCCGGCGAACATGAAAGGGCCTTACATCGACCTCACGACCGGCAAGGGCAACATGCTCGCCGGGGTGCGCATCGATGCCAACCTCGACGAGAGCAAACAGAAATGGGGCAGCGTGAGCGGAGTCGTCTGCGGCGTACGCGACGGCGAGGCACTGCGTGACCTGTTCGGCTTCGAAGTGGTCTCGGTCGCCCGCGCCTGGAAGCAACCGGACGGCAGCTATCGCGTGTTGCATCGCGAGGCGATCTTCTACTCCGATCTCGCCACGGGCGACATTCTGCGCGAGTGGCGCAACCCTTATACCGACGAGACGGTCAAAGTATTCGACGTGATCAACGATCCGTGGAACCACTTCTTCGCCGAAAAGATCAAACTGCAGGGACCGGACTACGGCGGTCTCAACAAGCAGGCGGACGTGCCGGAAAAACCCTACGACATGGGCTGGTACGACGCCGGCAACGGCATCGTCCAGAATCGCACGCACATCAACCTCTTCTATACGTCGGCACTGCAGCCTGAAAAATGGCCTCGCGAGAGCCCGGGTCGCAAGAATCGCGTCAGCGAATTCTTCACCATGACGGCCAAACTCGACGACTTGCAGAACCCGGACAAGACCTCGGTGTTGCACACGGGCTCGTGGATGCGTGTGACGCCGTGGCTGCCGTGGATGCTGATGGACCAGGCGCAAGGACACATCGTCTATCACTCGACGGTGCAGTCGTTCGATTCGCTCGCGGGCTTCAAACCGAAAGTGCTCGCGCATGCGGAGAAACTGTACCCGCACATGCTCGAGGCGCCGCCGAAAGAGTATTGGAACAAGCCCAACCTCTCGAGCCTCGAGGTCTATGCGCGCGACGCGAAGCCGGCGCCGCCGAAGAAGCCTTAATGCGGTAGCAAACCGTAGGCGGCAACGGCCACCAGCACGGTGATCGAGATGCCGCGAAAAATGCGGGCGCGCTCGGGTGTGAGCAATCGCAACCCGAGCGCGCTGCCCAAATAGTACGGCACGATCATCGCGACGCCGTATCGCAGCCCTTCGGAGGCGACGACGCCTTCGGCAAGCATCAGGGCGAACGTGCAGGTCTGCACGATCGCGAAATACGTCAGCAACGTGGCACGCGTCACGCGCGCGGGCAAATCTTCGGCCAGCATGCCGATGATCACGGGCGGCCCGCCGACGCCGCCAAGACCGAACAATGAGCCGCTCGACGCTCCGATGACCGCGTTGCCGATGCGGTGACGGATCGAAAACGGAAACGTCCAACGCAACGCAAGGCCGACCGAAGCGGCGAGCACGATCAGCGCGACGACGCGCCGGACGAGATCGACGTCGACGCTGGTGACGAGCCACAAACCGATCGGCGAAGCGACGCAGCCGGCAATGGAGAGCGGTTTGGCGATCGCCCAATCGGTCTCGGCGCCGACTTCACGCAAGTTGGCGAGACCGACGACGGTGTTGACGATAAGGATGATGGTGGTCGCGGTGATCGGATCGACGAGCGTCATGAACACCGGCGCCATGACGAGCGCACCGCCGAAACCCGTGAACCCGCGCAGGACACCGGCAATCAGCGTGGTCGCGACGAACGGCAGCCACGCAAGGTCGAACATTCAGGCCTTCTTCAAAAATTCGGACTTGAGCATGATGGTACCGATGTCGAGCCGGCACTCGACGTCGTGACCGTCGGCCGCCTCGGGCAGACGAATGCTTTTGATCTTGGTGCCTTTCTTGAGGGTGCTGGTCGAGCCTTTGACCTTCAGATCTTTGACCAGAATCACGGCGTCCCCGTCCGCAAGCGGCGTGCCGTTGACGTCGCGCACCACCACGGCGTCTTCACCGCTCGTCGCCGCTGCAGGCCCGCGCGCCGTGGCGGACCATTCATGGCCGCAATCGGCACACACGAGATGGGCGCCGTCGGGATAGGTGTTCTCGGCCGTGCATACGGGGCACGGCGGGTAACGATCGACGCTCACTTCGCGCCCGGATCCACGTAGCCTTCGGGCTTCACGGCACCTTCGCCGAACAGAAATTTTTCCATTTCCGCTTCGAGGAACTTGCGCGCCTTGGGCTCGACGGGCGTGAGACGGTATTCGTTGATGAGCATGGTTTGGTGCGCGACCCAGCGCTGCCAGCCCTCTTTGGAGACGCTGCGCCAGATGCGCGCACCGAGATCACCCGGATACGGCAAACGGTCGAGACCCGGGGCTTCGCGCTTCAGCACGACGCACTGCACCATTCTGACTTGATCGCTCATATCAAAGAATTCCTTGGCCGATGTCGTCGAGCAGTTGCTTCACGGGCGCCGGCAGCCCGATGCGTGCCGCGCCTGCTGCGGCGCCCGCGTTATACCAGAGGGTGGCGCCGGTCTCCATCACCGCATCACGCGCGCGCCGGCATTCGATCGCGAGCGGACGTATCTCGAGGTCGAAATGCGTGAACGCGTGGGCGATCGATCCGAGCGGCCGCGGCTCCGTCACCTCGCTGAAATGATTGCGGGCATAGGCGAGCGCGGCGGAGTCCGACGCGAATTCCGGCAAACACCACAAGCCGCCCCAAATGCCGCGCTCGGGACGACGCTCGAGAAATACCGCGCCGCTCGAATCGCGCATCAACAACATGTAACAGAACTTCGAGACGCGCGAGCGTCCCGCGGCGCGCTGCTTGGGTGCGGGAATCTCGTGTTGCCGCCCGCTGCGTCGCGCGCTGCAGGCGTCGTGCAAGGGACACAGCACGCAGGCGGGCTTGCGACGCGTGCAGAGCGTGGCGCCGAGATCCATGATGGCCTGCGTATAGGTCGCGACGTTTTCGGCGGGCGTGCACGCATCGGCGAGCGCCCACAAGCGCTGCTCGGTCGCGCGCACGGTCGCATTGCCTTCGATGCCGAACGCGCGTTGCAACACCCGCTTCACGTTGCCGTCGAGGATCGGATGCCGCTGATCGAGCGCGAGCGCGAGGATCGCACCGGCGGTCGAGCGCCCGATGCCCGGCAGCGCGGCAACTTCATCGAATGTTTGCGGAAACACGCCTCGATGCTCGTCGCGAATGCGTTGCGCGGCGCGGTGCAAGTTGCGCGCACGGGCGTAGTAGCCGAGACCGGTCCAAAGATGCAGCACTTCGTCGATGGGCGCAGCGGCGAGACTTGGCAGGTCCGGGAAGCGTGCCATGAAGCGCTCGAAATACGGCACCACGGCACTCACCTGGGTCTGCTGCAACATGATTTCGCTGACCCAGACGCGGTAGGGACTGCGATCGCGCTGCCACGGCAGATCGTGACGCCCCGCCCGCGCCTGCCAAGCGACGAGCAACGGTCCGACGGTCGGGGCGTGCGCGGGATTCATGTGCCCGCAGTGTATCGTCGTACGCACCGCGCTGTCCGGTCTGCGGCAAGCGCGATGCGCGGCGGCGGCCTGCCGAGGCTCATTTGCTAGTCTCTCGCGGTCACTCAGGGGGTTCACATGGAAGAGATGATTTTTGCCCACGGGCTCGTCAAATACCTGCACATCCTGCTGTTCGTCTATTGGCTCGGCGGCGATGCAGGCGTGTTCTATTCGAGTTCTTTCGTCACGAACACGAAGTTGTCGCGCGAAGCGCGTCTGACGGCCTTCAAGATTTTCATCAACCTCGACATGCTGCCGCGGTACTGCCTGGCGCTGATGCTCACCGTCGGCGGGGTGCTGGCCGAGTTCGTCGGCTACGAGCATCCGTTGTGGCAAACGATCGCCATCGTCGCGCTCGGCCCCATCTGGGTCTGGGTGGTACACACGATCCACGCGCGCGAAGGGACGGAGTTCTCGAAGAAGCTCGCGCACTGGGACAAAATGTTCCGCGTGTTCATGATCTTCGCGATCATCGCTTCGGTGATTTATCACTGGGTGACCGGACCGTTGCAGCCCTACCCGTGGATCGCGGCGAAGTTGCTCATCTTCGCCGGTCTCATCTTCTGCGGCTTCATGATCCGCGTGAACATTCCGCCGTTCATCGAAGGCTTCAAAGTTCTGGCCGCCACGGGCGCGACGCCCGAGAGCGATCAGAAGATGATCGACGGCATGGCCGCCTGTCGCCCCTACGTGCTGCTCATCTGGGCGGGCGTGGCGATCTCGGCGCTGCTCGGCGTATTGAAGCCGGTCTGAGATCCGCGACTCGATGAAACGCCGGGTGTTGCAGCACAGGTCTGCATCGCCCGGCGTTTTTCTTTGGGGGCTGCTCTGCGCCGCGACGTTCGCGCAGGCTAGCCCGCCCAAGGTCACGCTCGAACGCTTCGACGTCTTGCCTGCAGCGACCTTCGCCGCCGATCAGCCGGTGCAGGGCGTGAGCTCGATCGCACCGGGGCCGGGCCGAAATCTTTGGTGGGCGCTGTCAGACAACGGCTACGGCACGCGCGACAACAGCGCGGGCTATGTGCTCTGCATTTATCTCTTCAAGGTCGATCGCGGCGTTCGGCTGCTCGAACGCATCGAGTTGCGCGACCCGCAGCGTCATTTCCCGTGGGCGCTCACGCGAACCGATGACCCGACGCGCACCTTGACCGGCGCGGATGCCGACCCGGAATCGATGGTCGTGATGGAGGACGGCAGCTTCTGGATCGGCGATGAACACGGGCCGTGGTTGCTGCATTTTTCGAGGCGCGGAGAGTTGATCGAAGCGCCCGTGCGGCTGCAACTGCCGGACGGCACGGAGTTGCGCTCCGTATCGCACCCCGATCCGATCAACGCCACGCTGCGCGCCTCGCGCGGCTTCGAAGGACTGGCGCGCGGCGCCCGCCCGCACACCTTGCTCGCGATGCTCGAAGGCGCGGTTCCGGGCGACCCGCCCGACATGCTGCGCATCTTCGAGTTCGACCTGCAGCAACGGCAATGGACCGGTCGCTACTGGCTCTACCCGCTCGACGACCCGAAACATTCGGCGAGCGAGATCGTGCGCGACGGCACCGACTATCTCGTCATCGAACGCGATGACCGCGAAGGCGATGCGGCGACGTTCAAGCGGATTTTTCGCGTGGCGCTCGACGATGCACCCAGGTTACGCAAAACGCTGCGCATCGATTTGCTCGACATCGACAATCCGCGAAAACTTGCGCAAGGCAAGCCGGTGTTCCGCTTTCCGTTTCTGACGACCGAGGCCGTATGGCCCATCGGTGCGCACACGCTCGAGGTGGTCAACGACAACAATTACCCGGCGGCGGGCGGCCGGGACAAGGTCGCAAGCGACCCGACGGAGTGGATCAGGCTGAAGGTGGAATGAGGACCGTGGAGCCCGTGGTCTTGCGCGCTTCGAGGTCGCGATGGGCCTGCGCGGCGTCTTTCAGGGCGTATTTCTGGTTGATGCGCAGCTTCACTTTGCCCGAGGCGATCACGCGGAACGTTTCACGTGCAGCCGCATCGAGATCGCTGCGCGTGGCGATGTAGGCGAACAGCGACGGGCGCGTGATGAACAGCGACCCGCGCTTCGAAAGTTCGAGCGGCGAAAACGACGGCGCAGGGCCGGTGGCGTTGCCGTAGGACACCATCATGCCGAGCGGTGCGAGACAGTCGAGCGATTCGAAGAACGTGTCTTTGCCCAGCGAGTCGTACACGACGGCGACGCCCTTCCCTTTCGTTATTTTTTTGACGGCATCGACGATGGGGTCGCGCCCCTGGACGAGCACGTGCGCGCAGCCGTTTTTGCGGGCGATTGCCGCTTTGGCCGCGCTGCCGACGACGCCGATCACTTTTGCACCGAGCACCTTGGCCCACTGACAAAGAATGAGCCCGACGCCCCCGACGGCGGCGTGCACGAGAATGAAATCGCCGCGCTTCACGCGATAGGTGCGGCGCAACAAATATTGGGCGGTGAGCCCTTTGAGCATCAGGGCGGCCGCCTGTTCGTCGCTGATCGATTTCGGCAACTTCACGAGGCGCGAGGCCGGGAGGTTGCGCACTTCGCAATAACTGCCGGGCTGGGTGTGCACGTAAGCGACGCGATCGCCCTTGCGGAAACCTTTGACCTTGCGTCCGAGCGCAACGACGACGCCCGCCGCCTCGCGCCCGAGACCGCCCGGCAAGGGCATGGCGTAGAGCCCGCTGCGATCGTAGACGTCGATGTAGTTGAGACCGATGGCAGTGTGACGCACCTGCACTTCTCCTTCGCCCGGCGCACCCGGGTCGAAGTCTTCGTAACGCATGACCTCGGCTCCGCCGGTCTGGTGGATGCGGATTGCCTTGGGCATGCGCGACGGTCCTCGGGTCAGATGGTCAGAGTGCCGAATCGTCGGTCTCGCCCGTTCGAATTCGGATGACGCGATCGATGTCGGTGATGAAAATTTTGCCGTCACCGACTTTGCCGGTTTTGGCGGCTTTGACGACGGCGTCGACCACTTGGTCGACGAGATCGCTGCGCACGGCGACTTCGATGCGCGTCTTCGGCACGAAGTCGACGACGTATTCCGCGCCGCGGTACAGCTCGGTGTGACCGCGCTGACGACCGAAGCCTTTGACCTCGGTGACGGTCATGCCGGAGACGCCGATTTCGGACAGGGCGGCACGAACGTCGTCCAGCTTGAAGGGCTTGATGATGGCAGTTACGAGTTTCATGGCGGATTCTCCGGTACTAGGGCCGATACGGGGGCGATCAAGCACTGCACCTTCCGTGCCATGCCGCGCAGCCCCTAAACAAGCCCGACGGTGTGGTCGCGGGCACCATTATGGCGCAGAACGCAGCAAGTTGCGCCCGCAGGTGGTGCAGACCGAAGCCGACCCGTATTCTTGCTTGCATGATCGATCACGTCGTCATCGTGGGGGCTGGCCAGGCCGCCGCCCACACCGCCGAGACGTTGCGCCGCAAAGGCCATGCGGGGCACATCACGCTGATCGGTGACGAAGGCGAACTGCCCTACCAGCGCCCGCCGTTGTCGAAGAAATATCTCGCCGGTGATCTGGAACACGATCGACTGATGCTGCGCTCGCGCATGCATTACGACGAGCATCGCATCGCGCTGCGGTTGGACCAGCGCGTCGAGGCGATCGATCGCGCGCGCCGCAGCGTGCACCTCGCCGACGGATCGAGCCTGCAGTACGACGCCTTGGTGATCGCGACGGGCAGCCGACCGCGCCGCCTCGAACTGCCCGGCGCTGACCTCGCCGGCGTCCATTATCTGCGCGACATGCGCGACGCGCAGCGTCTGCGGGCGGACCTGCGTCCCGGCGCGCACGCGGTGGTGATCGGCGGCGGCTATATCGGTCTCGAAACGGCGGCGACGCTGCGACATCTCGGTGTCGAGGTGCGAGTTCTCGAGCTGGCCGCGCGGACGATGAACCGCGCCGTCGCCGAAGTCGTATCGCGTTTTTACGAAGCCGAACACCGGCGTCACGGCGTGGACATCGAACTCGGCGCGGGCATCACCGCGATCCAGGGCGACTCGCAGGGTCGCGTGCGTGCCGTACTCGGCGCGGACGGACGCGAATGGCGCGCCGATGTCGTCGTGGTCGGGGTCGGCGTGCTGCCCAACGACGAGCTCGCGCGCGATGCGGGACTCGAGTGCGCGAACGGAATTTTGGTCGACGAATTCTGCCGAACGGCGGACCCCGCGATTTATGCGATCGGCGACTGCAGCAATCATCCGTCGTTGCACTACGGACGGCGCATACGACTCGAATCGGTGGACAACGCCGTCGAACAGGCGAATACCGTCGCGGCCAATCTCACCGGCACGGTCACGCGACACGATCGCGTCCCGTGGTTCTGGTCCGACCAATATCACCACAAGATGCTGATCGTGGGTTTGTCGCAGGACCACGATCGACAAGTGTTGCGCGGGTCACCCGCCGACGCGGCGTTCTCGGTGTGCTATCTGCGCGATGGCGAATTGATCGCCGTCGACACGGTCAATCAGCCGCGCGATCAAATGGCAGCGCGCAAACTCGTCGCGGCACGCATGCGTCCTGACCCTGCGAAACTCGCCGACCCGAAAATCGCACTCAAAGATTGTCTTTGACGGCGGGCGGCAATTCGGGATAGCGCCCGAGCCGCAAGATCAAGACGCAGGACAGCGCAAAGAAACCGACGTACGCCCACAACACGGGAGTGTGCGTGCCGAGCGCGTCGTAGACGCGATTCGTGACCACGACGGCACTGCCCGAGCCGAACGTCCACGCGGCGTACTGCCAACCGTAGTTCTCGCCGTACGCGACGTTGCCGAAGTAACGCGTCACCAGCACCGCGATGACGTCGAGCTCCGCGCCGGCCGCCAAACCGATGCACACCGCCGCAATCAGCGCCGTGAAACCGGTAGCATCGAGGGCGAGCATCGAGATGCCGATCATCGGAAAGATCAGAATGATGACGGCGACACGCGGCGCGAAAAAGCGATCCATCAGGAATCCGGCGAACGCACGCCCGACGATCAAGGCGATGCCGAGCGCGCCCTGCACGGCGGCGGCTTGTTCGGGCTCGATGCCGCGCGCGCGCAAGATCGGCACGAGCGGGATCAGCACGCCGCCGATGCCGAAGGCGAGCAACAGAAACGAACCGAACATCATCCAGAAGCGCGGCATGCGACGCGATTGGTGCGCGCTGAAACCGACGAGCGCGGGCACAGTCGGCGCGGCGGCGGTCGTCGCCGATTCGTCGGGCTTGCGACCGTCGAGCCCCAGACCCACGTCGCCCGGAGAGTCGTACAGTTTCGAGAATACCAACGGGAACGTCGCCAGAATCGACAGCAGTCCGATGCCGGCGTAGGCCGTTCGCCAGCCATAGTTGCCGATCAAAAATTGCGACACGGTGGACAGCAATGCTCCGCCGATGCCGATTCCGGCCAGCGCGGCGCCGAACGCCTGACCACGACGCTGATCGAACCATGCGGCGATGACGCGCGAGTAGGCGATCGAAGACGTGCCGGCTCCGATCAGGGGCATCAGCGCGAACACGGCGTAGAAATGCCAAAGATTGGGCGTCAGCCAGTACAGCGAGATCAACGCACCGCCGAACAACAAAATCGACACCAGCGCCCAGCGCCGGACGCCTTGCCGGTCGAAGAGTTTGCCGATGTAGAGAGAGCTGGCGACCGTGACGATGGTGCCGACCAGAGTGACGACCGAATATTGGGTTTGGGTCCAGCCGAATTCCTTGGTGATCGGACCCTGGAAGATGCCGACCGCAAACAAATTGACCGAGGCGATGCCGGTGGCAAGACCGATCATCGCGGCGAACGTCACCCCGCGGGTGCCGGCAGGCAGCGGCGCGAGCACGATTGCCACCACCGACAAGGCGATCATCGCGCCGCGAAACAGTGGCGGCACCAGAAACGCGCCGATGAGGATGGCGGCGGCAGCCACCATGAAGCGCGCGTCGAAGCGCAATGCGGCGCGAGGCGCCGCCGTGGAATCACCGTGCATCAACCCCCCGTGCGAGCCGTTACAATCGGTTCGCGTGGCCGATCATATCCTGTCGTGCCGGCCAAACAACAAGGAGTCCTGCATGCTGCCTCGCACATCCGTATGGATCGCATCCATTTGGCTGACCATGAGCGTGGTGCAGGCCAAGGAGACCCCGGTGATCACGATCGCGATACATGGCGGTGCGGGCGTGATCGCCCGGGAGCAACTCGGACCCGATGGCGGTCAGGCCTATCGCGACGGACTCGCCGCGGCGCTCGATGCCGGTTATGCAGTGCTCGAAAACGGCGGCAGCAGTCTCGATGCGGTCTCCGCAGCCGTGCGTCTGCTCGAAGACAATCCGCTGTTCAATGCCGGGCGCGGCGCGGTACTCAACCACGAAGGCGAGGCGGAGCTCGACGCCTCGATCATGGACGGTCGCGACTTGCGCGCCGGTGCGATCGCCGGCGTGAAGCACGTGCGCAATCCCATCGATCTGGCAAGGCGCGTGATGGAGCACTCGCCGCACGTGCTGTTGCACGGCAGTGGCGCCGAAGAATTCGCGTTGCAGCAGGGCTACACGCTGGTCCCCAACGATTACTTCCGTACGCCGGCGCGCAAAGCGCAACTCGAGCGCATTCTGCGCGGTCAGGCGCAACCCAAGAATGAACTCGCGGCGCTCGGCACCGTCGGCGCCGTGGCCGTGGATCGCGCCGGCAACGTCGCCGCGGCCACCTCGACCGGCGGCATGGCGGACAAACGCTGGTCGCGCATCGGCGACTCGCCGATCATCGGCGCCGGCACCTACGCCGACAATGCCAGCTGCGCGGTGTCGGCCACCGGTCACGGCGAGTTTTTCATGCGCAAAGTGGTCGCGTACGACGTCTGCGCGATGATGCAGTACAAAGGCTGGTCGCTCGAACGCGCCGCGCGCGAAGTCGTGCAGACGAAACTCAAAGAATTCGGCGGCGAAGGCGGCATCATCGCGGTCGATGCCAAAGGCAATGCCGCGCTCGAATTCAACAGCCCGGGGATGTTTCGCGGCGTGCGCGACTCGAAAGGTCGACGCGAAATCGCGATTTACGACAAATAATCGGCGAGATACGCGTCGAAGTCGCCGCGCGGCGCGCGTGCCAGCGCCGCGGCGGCCTGCAGCGACTCTTCGGCCTGCGCCGCGAACTCGCCTAGACGGCGCTGATCGGGAGCGTACAAATCCAGGAAATAGTTCTTGTGCACGGCCGAGGTGCGCAACGCGAGATCGAAGAACGATTCGCCCGTGTCACGCAATTCTTTGATCAAGCGCGCCGACGGCGTCAGTGCCACGTCGTCGAAT
Organism: Steroidobacteraceae bacterium; assembly: GCA_017853555.1. Classification (GTDB taxonomy): domain Bacteria; phylum Pseudomonadota; class Gammaproteobacteria; order Steroidobacterales; family Steroidobacteraceae; genus UBA964. The sequence continues at coordinate 188,819 of JAFMJH010000002.1, read as the reverse complement.
TTGGCGCGCTGCACGGCCAGCGAGCTCGTGTAGGGCTTCTTCGGATCGTCGGCATCGAGCAACTCGCAGATACCCTGCATCTGATCGAGAATTTCGCGCCCCCAGTCGAGCATCGAATGCGCACGTCCGTCGTGCTGCAACATCAAACCCGGCTCGCGCCCGCGACGCGCGACGGTCACGTGATTGCGATCGAGGACGGCCTGCTCGTCCGTATCGATCAAGGCGCTCTCGCGCATCAGGCACAAGGCAAGGAACGCTTCGAGGAAGCGCAGCTTGTGCTGGTTGACGCCCACGGGGTCGAACGCACTGACGTCGAGCGCGCGCACTTCGACGTACTCGACGCCGGCGCGCAGCAACGCCTTGGTCGGACGCTCGCCGGAACGCGCGACGCGCTTGGGGCGGATGAAGGCGTAGTACTCGTTTTCGATTTGCAGCAAGTTGGCGTTCAGCTGTCGATATTGGCCGTCGACTTTGACGCCGAGCCGCTCGTATTCGGGATGTGGCGTGCTGACCGCCGCGCCAAGATCGCGCACGTATTCTTCGAGACTGTTGACCGAAACTTCGACGCCGGATTGGTTGCGGTTGCGATAGCCGAGATCGCTCATGCGCAGCGACGTGGCATACGGCTCCCACGCCGTGCCGCGCGTGAACGCGGGCAACGTCTCGCCGCGTGCGCGCAGGAAGGAATTGCACACCGTCGGCGAAACGCCGAACAGATACAGCACGATCCAGCCGTGACGACGATAGTTGCGCAGCAAGTCGAAGTAACACGCCGAGACGAAATGTTGACCGGTATCGTGCGACTCGCGCACCGCCGCCCACGCCTCCCACAAGCGCTGCGGGAATGAATAGTTGAAATGCACGCCCGAGATGGCTTGCATCACGCGCCCGTAGCGTATGCCGAGGCCTTCGCGGTAGATCGTCTTCAAGCGTCCGATGTTCGACGGACCATACTGGGCGATCGGTATGCTCGCATCGCCGTCGACCACGCAGGGCATGCTGGTCGCCCACAGCAGTTCGTCGCCGAGATGCCGATAGACGAACTGATGCAGATCGCAAAGATATTGCAAAAGTTCCCAGTTGGTGTCGAAGGTCGGCGTGACGAGCTCGATCAACGCTTCCGAATAGTCGGTGGTGATGTGATCGTTGGTGAGCGCCGAGCCGAGGGCCGAAGGATGCATCGTCGTCGCCACCCGTCCTTCCGGCGTGACGCGCAAGGATTCTTTCTCGACGCCGCGCCGCCCGCCCTGCAACACGGTCGGGGCATTCGCATTCACGAGCGCGGACAGACGCCGCTCGAAAGCGCGGTCAATGCGGGAGACGGGCATAAGCGTTACCAGCGGATCCGGCCGCGCAGGACGTCCAACGCCATGGTGAAGTCGCCGCGCAAGCTGTAGAGCGGGTATTTGAACGTGGCGGGTTTGTTCTTCTCGAACACGAAATGGCCGACCCAGGCGAAGGCATAGCCGCTGACGAGCGCGCTCGCGAGCAGCCGCGGCTCCGCCAACGCCGCCGCAGCGACGAGCTGGGCGAGCGCACAGCCCGTGCCGACCACGTGCAGACGGCGCGAGGTCCGGTCGGCGTGCTCGGAGAGGTAGTACGGGTAGAACTGCGCGAAACTCGAGTACATGCGCTTCCTGAGGGTTGCCCTCGGCTTCGAGACTCGGCATCTTGCCGTCTGGGACGTGACGGGCGCAACCGTCGGGAGGGTAACCTGTGAGACATCGATTCGACGCCACCACTGCTTGGTGCATCACGGCGCTCGGCGCGCTTTTGACGCTGACCGGCTGCGCAAGCGCACCGACACGCAGCGCCGCAACCAAATCGGCCGTGACGCAACCGGCCGCACCCTCGACGGCGACACCCTTCCCCTCGACCTATGTGTCGCCGGACAGTGCGCCGACGCTCATTCGCGGCGCCACGGTGCTGACCGGCACGGGTGAGCGACGCGACAACACCGACGTCGCATTGCGCGGCGGCAAGATCGTCGCGATCGGCAAAGATTTGGTCGCCGACGCCGGCGCACGCGTGATCGACGCGCGCGGCAAATGGGTCACGCCGGGTTTGATCGACGTGCACTCGCATCTCGGCGTGTATCCCTCGCCCGGCGTGCAAGCCCACGAAGACGGCAACGAAGCGACCGCACCATCGACGGCCAACGTGTGGGCCGAACATTCGATCTGGCCGCAAGACCCCGGCTTCGGCACCGCACTCGAGGGCGGCGTGACGACGCTGCAGATTCTGCCGGGCTCCGCCAACCTCATCGGCGGACGCTCGGTAGTCGTGAAGAACGTCCATTCGACGACATATCAGGGCATGAAATTTCCGGGCGCACCGCAAGGCGTGAAGATGGCCTGCGGAGAAAACCCGAAGCGCGTGTACGGATCGCGGCGCCTCGCGCCCTCGACGCGCATGGGCAATGTCGCCGGTTGGCGTGCGCAATGGATCGAGGCGCAAGACTACGTGCGCGAGCAAGACGCTTATCGCGCGAAAGTCGCCGCCGGCGCCAAAGATGCGAAGCCGCCGAAGCGCGATCTGCGTCTCGAAACGCTTGCGGGCGTGTTGCGCGGCGAGCTGCGCGTGCATCACCACTGCTATCGCGCCGACGAGATGGCCACGGTGCTCGATGTGGCGCGCGAGTTCGGATACAAGGTGACGGCCTTCCACCATGCCGTCGAGGCCTACAAGATTTCCAATCTGCTGGCGGATAACGGCGTATGCGCCGCGATCTGGGCGGATTGGTGGGCGTTCAAGATGGAATCCTACGACGGCATACCGGAGAACCTCGCGCTGGTCGATGCGGCGCCGGGCGGTTGCGCGATCGTGCACTCGGATTCGGAAGAGGGCATTCAAAGATTGAATCAGGAAGCCGCCAAAGGCATGGCGTATGGCGCGCGCATGGGCCGCGCTATCGCGCCCGAGCATGCCATTCTTTGGCTGACGGCCAATCCGGCCAAATCGCTCGGCATCGAGGCGCGCACGGGCACGCTGGAGGTCGGCAAGATGGCCGACGTCGTGGTGTGGAACGGCAATCCTTTCAGCGTGCGGGCGCTCGCCGAACAGGTATTCATCGACGGCGCCGTGCGTTTCGATCGCGGCGCGCCGCGCGCGCAACCCGAGTCCGACTTTTTGCTCGGGCAACCGGCCACGATGGGGGTGACGCCATGATCACGCGCAGATTCACCACGCTCGCGAGCATCGCCATGCTCGCGCTGCCGATTTCGGTCGCGACCGCCGAGAACGCGAGCACGGCGCTTCTGGTGCGCGGTGCAACCGTCTACACCCTGACGGGCAACGACGCCGCGCCGCTCGCGGATACCGATGTGCTGGTGCAAGACGGACGCATCGCGGCCGTCGGCCGCAAACTGCCGGCGCCCGCCGGAGCGCGCATCGTCGAAGCGCGCGGCAAACCGCTCACGCCCGGACTCTTCGGCGGCTTGGGCCGCATCGGCATCGAGGAGATCGGGCTCGAACCGACGACCGGCGACTATGCGCAGCGCTTGAACCAGATGCGTCCCGAGTTCGACGTGACGCTCGCCTACAACTCGGAGTCGATGGCATTGCCGGTGCATCGCAGCAACGGCATCACCTTCGCGGTGATCGCGCCGTCGACCACGACCGGTAGCAGCATCGTCGCCGGACTCGGTGCGGCGATCGGGCTCGACGGCACGGCTCCGGCGAATGCGCGGGCCTTGTTCGTCGATCTCGGCGCGAACTCGAATTCTTTGGCTGGCGGCAGTCGCGCGGCGCAATTCATGTTGCTGCGCCAGGCCGTCACCGAAGCGCGCGCACCGAATCTGGTGATGGTGCACGACGATCGCCTGCTCACGCCTTCGGGGCGGCAGACCTTGCTCGATTTTCTGAAGGGCGCGGGGCCGTTCGTGTTCGATGTCGATCGTGCCGCCGATATCCGCCAAACCATCGCCTTCGCGCAGCGCGAAAACGTACGCGCGATCATTCGCGGCGGAGCGGAAGCGTGGCGCGTCGCCGCCGAGCTCGCGGCGGCGAAGATTCCGGTGCTCGTCGACCCGCTGCAAAATCTGCCGAGCAATTTCGATGCGATCGGCGCGACGCTCGAGAATGCCGCACGCTTGCGTGCCGCGGGGGTGACGGTGGCGTTCTCGATGCGCAGCCCCGACGTCTACGATGCCGGCAAATTGCGCCAAGCGGCCGGCAATGCGGTGGCGCACGGTCTGCCTTGGGCTGCGGGGCTCGCGGCGATCACGCGTACGCCTGCCGAACTCTTCGGCGTCGCGGATCGCTACGGCAGCATCGAAAAGGGTCGGGTCGCGGATCTCGTGTTGTGGAATGGTGATCCGCTCGACGTGTCGAGCTTGCCCGAGCTCGTGGTCGCGGGCGGGCGCGAGCAATCTTTGGCGTCGCGCCACACGGCGCTGCGCGATCGATACTACGAACGCCTGCAACGCAACGCCGCACGCTGAATGCGACGCACCCGTTCTTAGGAGTCGAGTCGATGCTGGTCGGAACGCAAATTCGCAAAGTCGCCATCGTGGGAGGCAGCCGCATTCCGTTTGCGCGGGCGCACGGCGCCTACGCGCGGCTCGGCAACCAGCAGATGCTCACTGCCGCTTTGCAGGGCGTGGTCGAGCGTTTCGGTCTCGAGCGCGCGTTGCTCGGCGAAGTCGCGGCAGGCGCGGTGATGAAGCATTCGCGCGACTTCAACCTGGTGCGCGAAAGCGTGCTCGGCACCACACTGGACCCGCGCACGCCGGGCGTCGATTTGCAGCGCGCCTGCGGCACGAGTCTCGAAGCGGCGATCCTGATCGCGAACAAAATCGCGCTCGGTCAAATCGACAGCGGCATCGCCGCCGGCGTCGATACGGTGAGCGACACGCCGATCGTCTATCCGCGCTCGTACCAACAATTGCTGCTGCGCGCGTACCGGGCGCGTTCCGCGCTCGGGCGATTGCAGCCGTTTTTGGGGTTGCGGCCGAAGCATTTCGTGCCGCAGTTTCCGAGCGCCAACGAACCGCGGACGCGTTTGTCCATGGGCCAGAGCTGCGAACTCATGGCCCAGCGCTGGCAGATCACGCGCGCGGCGCAGGATGCACTCGCCTTCGAGAGTCACAAGCGCGCTGCGTCGGCCTGGGAGCGCGGTTTTTTCGACGATCTCGTCGTGCCCTGCAACGGTCTCGAGCGCGACGACAACGTGCGCGCCGACGTGTCGCTCGCGAAACTCGGCTCGCTGCGCACGAGTTTCGAGCGCTCGGATCGCGGCACGCTCACCGCCGGCAACAGCACGCCGTTGACCGACGGCGCATCGGCCGTGTTGCTCGCCAGCGAGTCGTGGGCGCGGGCGCGCGGTCTGCCGATTCTCGCGTGGCTGCGCTTCGGCAAAGCGGCGGCCGTGGACTTCACCAATGCGGAAGAAGGTCTGCTGATGGCGCCGGCATATGCCGTGCCTGCGATGCTGCGCGATGCCGAGCTCGAACTCGGCGACTTCGACTTCTATGAAATACACGAAGCGTTCGCGGCGCAGGTGCTGTGCACGCTCGCCGCATGGGAGTCGCCGCAGTTTTGCCGCGAGCGGCTCGGTCTCGAGGCCCCGCTCGGCGCGATCGAGCGTGCGAAATTGAACGTGGTCGGCAGCAGCGTGGCGATCGGTCACCCGTTCGCCGCGACGGGCGCGCGCATCGTGGCGACGCTCGCGAAATTGTTGGCCGAACATCCGAAGTCCAAGCGCGGACTCGTCTCGGTGTGCACGGCGGGCGGCATGGGCGTCACCGCGATCCTCGAGCGCGCCTGATTCGTCAGTCGCGCCCCGAACTGCCGAAGCCGCCGCCGCCACGGCGAGTCGCCGCAAAATCTTCGACCACCTCGAGCTCGACCTGCACGACGGGAACGAGCACGAGCTGCGCGATGCGTTCGCCGGGTTGGACGGTATATGCGCTCGTGCCGCGATTCCAGCACGACACCATCAACTGCCCTTGATAGTCGGAGTCGATGAGACCGACGAGATTGCCGAGCACGATGCCGTGTTTGTGGCCGAGCCCCGAGCGCGGCAGGATGACGGCCGCGAGCGCCGGATCTTCGACCCAGATCGCAAGTCCGGTCGGCAAAAGCTCGGCTTTCCCGGGTGGCAGTTCGAGCGGCGCATCGATGCAGGCGCGCAGATCCAGACCTGCGGAACCTTCGGTCGCATAAGCCGGCAATGGATACTCGTTGCCGATGCGCGAATCGAGGATGCGAACTTTCAGCGGGCGACGGTTCATGCGGGCCTCATGCGTGCAGCGATCAATGCGACGAGACGCCGCGCCACTTCGATTTTGCTCGCGTGCGGAATCTCGATGCGCTCGTCCTGCGACAAGACGATGAGCGCGTTGTCGTCCTGATCGAAGGCTTTGCCGTCACCGACTTCGTTCGCCGCAATGAGATCGAGACGCTTCGCTTGCAACTTCGCGCGCGCATAGCCCTCGACGTCGTCGGTCTCGGCCGCGAAGCCGACCACGAACGGTCGATCATCCCGCGCGGCGACGCTGGCGAGTATGTCGGTGGTGCGTTCGAGCGCGAGGTCGATCCGTGCGGCCGATTTTTTGATTTTGCGCGGCGAGGGAGTGACGGGTCGGTAGTCGGCGACGGCAGCCGCCGCGACGAATACGTCGATGCCGGCTACTTCGCGTTCCACCGCCGCGAGCATGTCGGCCGCGCTCTCGACGTCGATGCGTCGCACGCCTGCAGGGGTGGCCAGTTGCACGGGCCCTGCAACCAGAATCACTTCGGCACCGGCCGCACGCGCCGCCGCCGCGATGGCGAAGCCCATCTTGCCGCTGCTGCGATTGGTGAGATAACGCACCGGATCGATCCGCTCGCGCGTCGGCCCTGCGGTGACGAGCACGCGCCGACCCGAGAGCTTCGCGCGTGTTGCGGCATCGATCGGTCCGACGCCGCGCTCATCGAGACAACGCGCGACCGCATCGGCGATCAGTGTCGGCTCCTGCATGCGTCCGCTGCCGGTTTCGCCGCAGGCTTGCTCGCCCGCTTCAGGCCCGACGATCTCGATCCCGCGCGCGCGCAACACCGCGACGTTTTCCTGTGTCGCCGGTTTGGCCCACATCACGCGATTCATCGCCGGCGCGATCGCCACCGGCGCTTCGGTGGCAAGCACGAGCGTGGTGAGCAGATCGTCGGCGCGGCCGCTGGCGATGCGTGCGATCACGTCGGCGGTCGCCGGCGCAACGAGCACGAGATCAGCCCAGCGCGCGAGTTCGATGTGCCCCATCGCCGCCTCGGCCGCCGGATCCCAAACGTCGGCACGCACTTCGCGACCCGAGACGGCCTGAAAGGTGGTCGGCGTGACGAAGCGCTGCGCCCCGGCCGTCATCACCACTTGCACCTCGGCACCGCGCTCGCGCAAGCGACGCACGAGGTCGGGCGATTTGTAGGCGGCGATGCCACCACTCACCCCGAGCAAAATCTTGCTGCCGTACAAACTCGACATCGGGACATTATCCGTGACCGGCCTGTTTCGGGCCAATCGCGCCGCGATCGTCGCTCGCACCCGATCGGAGCCGACTCGACACTCTCGGCATGGACGGGAACCGCGACACGCCGATCAACACCTGGCCCGAAGACGACCGCCCTCGCGAAAAGCTGCTGCGTCGCGGCGCCCCCGCGCTGTCGGACGCCGAGTTGCTCGCGCTGTTGCTCGGCACCGGCACCCGCGGTCGCAATGCGCTCGAGCTTTCGCGTCACCTGGTCGGCGTATTCGGCGATTTGCGCGGGTTGATGTGCGCCCCGGCGACCCGCGTGCTCGCCCTGCCCGGACTCGGGCCCGCGAGGGTCGCGGTGCTGCAGGCGGCGCTCGAACTCGCACGCCGTCACTATCACGCCGATTTGCGTGAACGGCCCCTGCTCGGCTCGCCGCACGAGACCCGGCGCTTTCTCGTCGCGCAGCTGCGCGACCGCCCCTACGAGGTGTTCTGCTGCCTCTATCTCGACAACCGCCACCACCTCATCGTCTGCGAAGAGCTGTTTCGCGGCACCATCGACGGCGCGGCCGTGCACCCGCGCGAAGTGCTGCGTCAGGCGCTCGCCCACAACGCGGCCGCGGTCATCCTCGCGCACAACCACCCCTCCGGGATCGCCGAGCCGAGTCGCGCCGACGAGATCATCACGCGCCGCCTGCGCGACGCGCTCGCGCTGGTCGACATCCGGGTCCTCGACCACATCATCGTGGCCGGGCCCCACACCATCTCCCTCGCCGAGCGGGGGATACTTTGACGCCGGCCCCCGAGGCTGGTATAAATGCCGCCCTTTTCCCGGCCGCAAATGCGTCCGGGATATCGTAACCAACTGATTTACAAAGGCTTCCTACCATGTCCCGCGTCTGCGAACTCACTGGCAAGCGCCCCACGGTCGGCAACCGCGTCTCGCACGCGAACAACAAGAAGCGTCGTCGCTTCCTGCCGAATTTGCATACGCAGCGTTTCTGGCTCGAAGGCGAGCAGCGCTGGGTGTCCCTGCGTGTCAGCACCAATGCGCTGCGCACCATCGAGAAGAACGGTCTCGATGCGGTGGTCGCCGACTTGCGTGCCAAAGGCATGAAGATCTGAGCCTCGGGAGACAACGATCATGCGTGAAAAAGTGAAGCTGCTCTCCTCCGCCGGCACCGGCCACTTCTACGTCGCGATGAAGAACAAGCGTCTGCATCCCGAGAAGATGGACGTGAAGAAGTACGATCCGGTCGTGCGCAAGCACGTGGCGTACAAGGAAACCAAAATCAAGTAACGGCTGCCGCTCGGCAGCCCGCGCGTCGTCATGACGCGCCATGACGGAGACCCGTCATGCCCGAACTTCCCGAAGTCGAAACCACCCGCCGCGGCGTCGAGCCGCACGTGGTGGCGCGTCGCGTCGTCGCGTTGCGCATCCACGAGGCGCGACTGCGCTGGCCGGTCGCGCCCGAACTTGCGCGACGCGTGCGCGGTGCCGCGATCGAGGCTGCCGAACGCCGTGCCAAATATTTGCTGTTCCGTCTCGACGGCGACCGGACGCTGCTGGTGCATCTCGGCATGTCCGGCAATTTGCGCGTGCTGCCGAGCGACACGCCCCGCCGCAAACACGATCACTTCGATCTCGAACTCGACTCCGGCGCGACGCTGCGTTTCAACGATCCGCGCCGCTTCGGCTCTCTGCATCTGATCGACGGCGACCCGCAGGAGCATCCGTTGCTCCGCACGCTCGGACCGGAGCCGCTCGAACCCGCGTTCGACGCCGAGCATCTTTGGCGCCGCACCCGTCGGCGGCGCGTGGCGGTCAAACAGCTGATCATGAACGCGCAGGTCGTGGTCGGCGTCGGCAACATCTATGCGAGCGAAGCACTGTTTCGCGCACGCATCCGCCCGGGGCGTGCCGCGGGCAGTCTGAAGCGCGGCGAAGTCGCCGCACTCGTCGCGGCAATCAAAGAAATCCTCGCCATGGCGGTGAACGTCGGCGGCACGACGTTGCGCGATTATGTCGGGGCGGACGGTACTCCCGGATATTTTCGGCAGAAGTTGTTCGTGTACGAGCGTGCCGGCGAACCCTGCCGCGTGTGCCAGGTGTCCGTGCGGCAGCGCGTGCAAGGCCAACGATCCACGTATTGGTGCAGCCGATGCCAGGTCTGACGCGACGCCGACTGCGGCCGCACTTTCGCGCGGCGGATCCGGTCATGGCCGCATTGATCGAAGCCGCAGGGCCGTATCGACTGCATCCGGTGCATTGCGATTCGCCGTTCGAGCATCTGGCACGCGCGATCGCCTCGCAGCAGATCAGCGGTGCCGCGGCCAAATCCATCCTCGCGAAATTCGTCGACGCCTTCGGCACATCGGGACGAGGCCTACGCAATGCACGGCTCTTTCCCGCGCCCGAGCGCATCATCGCGACCAGCGAGGCGTCGCTGCGCGCAGTCGGCTTTTCGCTCGCGAAGGCCGTCGCGCTCAAAGATCTGGCCCGTCACACTCTCGAAGGCGTCGTCCCCGACACGCGCACGCTGGAATCTTTGGACGATGCCGCGATCATCGAGCGGCTGACGCGCGTCCGCGGCGTCGGACCGTGGACGGTGCAGATGATGTTGATGTTCCAACTCGGACGCGAGGACGTCTTGCCGAAAGACGATTACGGCGTACGCAACGGCTTTCGCATCGCCTATGGCTTGCGGGATTTGCCGAAGCCTGCCGAGCTGGCGCGCCACGGAGAGCGCTGGGCACCCTATCGGTCGGCAGCGTCGTGGTATTTGTGGCGCGCGGTGGAAATCGGCCGTCGATTCGATGCTACGGCTTGCGACGATGGTGCTTCAATTCGGCGGCAACGGCCGGGTGCACGAAACCGCTCACGTCGCCGCCGAGCAAGCTGATTTCACGCACCAACGTCGAGGAGATGAAGGTGAACTGCTCCTGCGGCGTCATGAACACCGTTTCGATGTCGACCGCGAGATGTCGCGTCATGTTGGCGAGCTGAAATTCGAATTCGAAATCGGACACGGCACGCAAGCCGCGGATGATGATGTTCAAACCTTGCTCGCGTGCGAAATCGACGGTGAGGCCGGTGTAACCCATCACTTCGACGTTCGGCAATTCCACGACCACCGCACGCGCCAACTCGACCCGCTTGTCGAGCGGCAAGAGCGGCGCTTTGTTCGGGTTCGAGGCGATCGCGATCACGACGCGATCGAAGATGCGCGATGCGCGACGCACGAGATCGTGATGCCCGTTGGTGATCGGGTCGAAGGTGCCGGGATAGATGGCGTTGCGGCTCATGCGGACGTCGTATCCGAAATCGGCGGCGCCGGTTCGCGCCGTAGCAAATGATACCCCACCTCACCCGCCTTGCCCTCGCGCCACGGATGCCAGTCTGCGGGCAACCCGCTCAAGGCGTGCCCGACCGGCATTTCGAGGTAGATGTACGCCGCGGGCGATAGCCACCCGCCGTGCGCCAACGCCTGTGCGGTCGCGCTCCAAAGCCCGGCATCGAACGGCGGGTCGACAAACACCACATCGAACGGTGATCGCTTCGGTGCGCGTGCACCGCGCAGCACCGCGAGCGCATCGCCGCGCACGATCTCGCACTGCGTCGCGCCAAAGGTTGTGCAATGCGCCTGCAAGGCCGCGGCGCAACGCGCATCGGTTTCGACGAACAGCGCGCTCGCCGCGCCGCGTGACAACGCCTCGAGACCTAGCGCGCCACTGCCCGCATAGAGATCGGCGACATGCGCACCGCGAATCACGGGCGCGAGCCAGTTGAACAAGGTTTCACGTACGCGATCGGGCGTCGGTCGTATGGTCGTGTCGGCCGGAAAGCGGATGCGCCGACCTCGCCATTGTCCGGCGATGATGCGCAGCTCGTTTCTCGGGGCGGCGGAGCGGGTCATTGGGGTGGAGGGTACAACATCGACGAATCGGTCGTATGCGGAGCGACTCGCATGCGGCGCGCCGAAACTTCGCCGCGCGATCTTCAAGTCGGATTCGCAAAAGCGGCGACGATGTTGCCTGCTAGAATATTCGCCTCATGTCGGGCGAACAGAAAACCGGTTTTTTCCAGCGCTTGCGCGCCAAGCTCACGCCTGCGGGCGGAAGTCTCGGTGCAAATCTCGCGCGTCTCTTCGGCGCGCGGAAAATCGATGCGGCGATCCTCGACGAACTCGAAACGCGGCTGCTCGCCGCCGATGTCGGCGTCGAGGTGACGACGGAGCTGCTGGAAGGTTTGCGCAAGCGCGTCGCCCGCCAGCAACTCGGCGACGTGGATGCCTTGCTGACCGCGCTGCGCGACGACGTGACGGCCCTGCTTGCGCCGGTGGCGCAACCGCTCGTGATCGATCGCTCGCAAAAGCCGTTCGCGATTCTGGTCGTCGGCGTCAACGGTTCGGGCAAGACGACGACGATCGGCAAGCTCGCGCAACGTTATGGTCGCGAAGGCTTGCGCGTGGTGCTCGCGGCCGGCGATACGTTTCGCGCCGCGGCGGTCGAGCAGATCGGCATATGGGCGCAGCGTACGGGCGCGGAACTGGTCGCGCAGGCGACGGGCGCGGATCCGGCGGCGGTCGCCTTCGATGCACTCGCCGCGGCACGCAGTCGCGAAGCGGACGTGCTCATCGCCGACACGGCGGGTCGACTGCAGGCGCAGGCGCACTTGATGGAAGAGTTGCGCAAAGTGCGCCGCGTGCTCGGCAAGGCGGCGCCCGGCGCACCGCACGAAGTGTTGCTGGTGCTCGATGCGAACCAGGGCCAGAACGCGCTCGCGCAAGCGAAGCAATTTCACGAGGCGGTGGGCGTCACGGGCCTCGTGCTCACGAAGCTCGACGGTACTGCCAAGGGCGGCATCGTGCTCGCCATCGCGCGGCAACTCGCGTTGCCGATCCGCTTCATCGGCATCGGCGAGGGCGCGGACGATTTCGGCGAGTTCGACGCGGCCGCTTTTGCGCGCGCGCTGGTCGACGGCTCGGGCGACGCGCGCGATACTTGACGCCATGATCGTCTTCGACCGAGTTCACAAACGTTATCCGAACGGACGCGAGGCCTTGCGCGACGTGTCGCTGCGCGTGGCGCAAGGCCAGATGGCCTTTTTGACGGGGCGCTCGGGCGCCGGGAAAAGCTCGATTCTGAAGCTCGTGACGCTGCTCGAGCGACCGACCACCGGCACGGTCACGGTGAACGGGCAGATGACGAGCACTCTGCCCTCGCGGGCGATCCCCGCCTATCGGCGCCGCATGGGTGTGGTGTTCCAGGATCATCAATTGCTCGTTGATCGACCGGTGTACGACAACGTCGCGCTGCCGCTGATCGTCGCCGACACGCCGTTTCGCGAAATCGATCGTCGCGTGCGCGCGGCGCTCGATCAGGTCGGGTTGCTCGGCAAAGAAAAATCTTCGCCGTCGGAACTGTCGATCGGCGAACAACAACGCGTCGGCATCGCGCGTGCGGTGGTGGGCAAGCCGACGATACTCGTGGCCGATGAGCCCACGGGCAATCTCGACCACGCGCTCGCCCGCGACGTGATGCGTTTGTTCAAAAGATTTCAGGAAGTGGGCGTGACGGTGCTGATCGCCTCGCACGACGAGTCGCTGGTGCGCGAGTTCGCGCAGCACGAGATCAAACTGAACGACGGGCAGGTGACCAAATGAGCGCGGCTTCGAGCTGGTTTTCGCGCCACGCACAAGCGGCCGTCGCGGCACTCGGTCGTCTGCTGCGGCGACCGCTCGGCACGCTGCTGACGACCGTCGCGATCGCGATCGCACTTGCCTTGCCTGCGGGTCTCTGGGTGTTCACCTCGAACGTGCGCGCGCTGACGAGCAAGGTGACTGAAACGCTGGAGATTTCGGTGTATCTGCAGCCCGGCACGGCGCTGACGGCGGCCGAGAAGCTCGCGAGCGAGGCGCGGCGACGCAAAGAAGTCGCGAAGGTCGTGCTCGTACCGGCGGACGCGGGACTCGAACAGTTTCGTCGCCAATCGGGTTTCGGCGCGGCCATCGAGGCGCTGGAATCGAACCCCTTGCCGCATGTGCTCACGGTGCAACCGCGCGAATCGGCCACCGACGCGCGCAGCATGAGCGAGCTGCGCAAATATTTGAGTGCACAGCCCGACGTGGATGCGGTGCAAGTCGACACCGAATGGGTACGCCGCCTCGAAGCCATCCTCTATTTTCTGCAAGTCGCGTTCATCGCGCTCGCCTCCGTGCTCGGCGCCGGCGTCGTCGCGGTGATCGGCAACAGCGTGCGTCTGGAGATCGGATCGCGTCGCGCGGAAATCGAGGTCACGAAACTCGTCGGCGGCTCGAACGCGTTCGTGCGTCGCCCGTTCCTCTACGAAGGCTTTCTCTACGGTTTGTTCGGCGGCCTGCTCGCGCTCGGCTTGGGCACGCTGGTCCTGGCCGCCCTGCAGGAGCCGATCGCCGGGGTATCGGCGTTGTACGGCGGACGGCTCGGCATCGAGGGTTTGAACGCGGACGAGACGCTCCTGCTGTTGCTGTCGGGCGGGCTGCTCGGCCTGTTCGGCGCCTGGGTCGGCGCGGCCCGGCATCTGGCGCGCATCGAACCTCGGGATTAACCTCGACCCGCCCTCGGAAATCCGCTAACCCTCTGTTCTGAAAAGGGTTTTATATTGAACTCATGGCGAATTTAGCACTCGAATCCGAGGACTGCTAAACTTGTCGCGAGGAAGCACCGCATGACCACCCAAGCGCTCGTCGCACGATATTCGGATCTCTCGATTGCCGGCCCGATCGGCAGTCTCGAGGCGTATCTCGAACGCGTCTCCCGCGTGCCGGTGTTGTCGCGCGAAGACGAGCATGCGCTTGCGCTGCGCTTTCGCGAAGACGGCGACGTCGATGCGGCGCGCGCACTGGTGCTTTCGCATCTGCGCTTCGTGGTGCACATCGCCCGCGGCTATACGGGCTACGGATTGCCGGTCGGTGATCTGGTGCAGGAAGGCAACGTCGGCCTCATGAAGGCGGTCAAACGCTTCGATCCGAACTTGGGCGTGCGTCTCGTATCGTTCGCCGTGCACTGGATTCGGGCGGAGATTCACGAATACGTGTTGCGCAACTGGCGGCTCGTCAAAGTGGCCACCACCAAAGCGCAGCGCAAGTTGTTCTTCAATTTGCGTCGCATGAAGAAGAACCTCACGTGGCTGTCGGCCGAGGAGACCGCGGCGGTCGCGCGCGATCTCGGGGTCTCGCCTGCCGAAGTCACCGAGATGGAACAGCGCTTGTCGGCGCGCGACGTCGCGTTCGATCCTATGCCGCTCGAATCGGAAGAAGACGAAGTCCATACTCCCGCGGCCTATCTGCCCGCCCCCGATGCGGACCCCGCCACGCAAGTCGAAGATGCGGAGTGGGAAGACGAATCGCATGCGGCACTGGCGCGTGCGCTCGGCGAGCTCGACGCCCGCAGCCGCGACATCCTCGAAAGTCGCTGGATGGCCGGCGATGCCGCGAAGGCGACGCTGCACGATCTGGCGGCCAAATACGGCGTGTCGGCGGAACGCATCCGTCAGCTCGAAGCCAACGCCATCAAGAAATTGCGTAGCGCGATGCTCGAAACCGCCTAACGCGCGGTTTTCCTTTCTTGCTTTCCTGTTGCCTCCGAATCGGCTAGAAAGAAGGCCGCTTTCGGGGGATTTCCCATGTCTGCAAATTTGACCGGCGGGATGGTCGTCAGTCGCGCCCTCGCACGCTATGGCGTGCGCACCGTATTCGCCGTCGCCGGCGCCTCGCATTCGTTTTTGCTCGATGCACTCGAGCGTGACGGTTTCGAAATCATCAGCAGTCGTCACGAATCGGGGTGCGTGGGCGCGGCCGATGGCTATGCGCGCGTCACGGGCAAACTCGGCGTCGCGCTCATCATCGCCGATCAAGGCACGCCGAACGCGATCAACGGCATCGCCACCGCGTTTCATGCGTGCGCGCCGGTGCTGGTATTGATCGCGCGCTTGCCGAATTCCTGGACCGAAGCCGAATCCGAATACGACTCGGCCAAACATCCGCTCGTCGACTCGATCACGAAATGGGCGCGTACGGTCCCTGCGGCCGAGCGTCTGGCCGAATACGTCGACACCGCAGCCAAGCGTGCACTCGCGGGTCGACGCGGACCGACGGTGCTGCAGGTTCCGCAGGAATATTTGCAAGCGACGTTGCCGAACGCGGGGTCGGCTGCGCAAGCGGCGCCGCAGTTGTCGCGTGCCGCGGCGGATCCTGCCGCGATCGAAGCCGCCGCGGCATTGCTCGCCGCCGCGCGCCGACCACTTTTGATCGTCGGCGCCGGTGCCTGTTACGGCGCAGCCGGCGCCACGCTGCGTACGTTGGTCGACGCCTGCGATCTGCCGATCGCGGGCAACGGACTCGGCCGCGGCCTCGTGGCCGAAGACTGGGAGCGCTCGTTCAACTGGCCGATCATGCAGCTCGTCGCCAAAGAAGCCGACGTCGTGTGCGTGATCGGCGCGCGCTTGAAGCAAAGACTCGGTTACGGACTGCCGCCGCGCTTCGCGGCCGATGCCAAATTCATCCAGATCGACGTCGAAGCCGAAGAGCTCTCACGCAACCGACGCATCGACGTTCCGATCGCCGCCGATGCAGGGCTTGCCTGCGCGCAACTGCTGGCGGCGTTGCCGCGTCGTCCGCTCGAGCGTTCCTTCTGGATCCGCGATGCGCTGCGCGAACGCTTTGCGTATCTCGATGCGCTGGCGAACACACCGCTGGCGAACGATGCGATCCACCCGCTCGCACTCGGGCGTCGCATTGCGCAATGCGCGCCGGACGACGCGATCTTCGTCGGCGACGGTGCCGACATCCAGACGTGGATGTACGGTGCGTTGCGCGTGCGACAAGCGCCGGGCTTCCTCGATCATTATCCGATGGGCGCGATGGGCACGGGGACACCGCTTGCCGTCGGCGCGGCCGCAGCGGCGCGCGAACTGGCGAACGGCGGCACACCGCGCACGGTGGTGCTGACGACGGGCGACGGTTCTTTCGGTTTTTATCCGGCTGAACTGCATGCGGCGGCGCGTGCGGGACTCAAACTCGTCTGCGTCATCGGCAACGATGGTGCGTGGGGCACTGAACTGCATGGTCAAATGCACGCGCTGGCGCGCACGGTGAACACGGAACTCGGGTATCTGCACTATGAAAAAGTCGCCGAGGGGTTCGGTTGTCGCGGTGAGCGCGTCGAGCGCCTCGCGGAGCTCGGCCCCGCGCTGCAGCGCGCCTTCGCGCATGACGGCCCGAGCGTCGTCAACGTGCTGATCGATCGCGACGCCGGTGCCGCGATCAAGAAAAACCCGCTGGCGCAAATGATCATGTTCGACGATCTGGCCACCAACCTGAAGGCACAACACGCCTTCGCAGGCTGAGGACTACCATGGACAAAGAAACCCGCCCCTATCCGTCGCAAGCGTACTCCTGGTACGTCGTATGCGTCCTGCTCGCCGCCTACATCCTCGCCTTCGTCGATCGCGAGATCATTGCGCAGCTCGTGCCGGGCATCAAAGCCTCGCTGCATATCAGCGATACGCAGATGAGCCTGTTGCTCGGTGCTGCCTTCGCGATTTTCTACACGTTCTTCGGCGTGTTGATCGCCTCGTTCGCCGATCGCGGCAACCGCCGCAATCTGCTCTTCGCGGGCATCGTGTTCTGGAGTCTGATGACGATGATGTGCGGCGTCGCGATGACGTTCCCGCTGTTGTTCATTGCGCGCGTCGGAGTCGGCGCGGGCGAGGCGACGCTCAACCCCTGCGCCCTGTCGATGCTCAAAGATTATTTTCCGCCCGACCGCATCGGTCGCGCGATCGGCTTGTACACCGCGGGCGTCTCGAGCGGCAGCGGCATCGCCTTCATCATCGGCGGCACGTTCTACCCGGCGATCCAGGCGGCAGGACCCGCGCATTGGCCGATCCTGGGCGTGGTCGAACCCTGGCAGCAGATGTTCATCTACGTCGGCGCGCCGGGCTTGCTGATCGCGCTCTTGCTGCTCACCGTGCGCGAACCGATGCGTCGCGAACTCGCCGACGCCGCGACGAAAGCGGTCGCGAGCCCGATCGGCAAAACTTTGGCGTTCGTGGTGACGCGTTGGCGCGCATTTTTGGTGCTGTTCTTCGCGCTCGCGGGGCTCGCGATCATGGCCTACGGCATCGGCTTCTGGATCCCGGAATTTCTGCGTCGCACCTATGGCCTCAACCCCGAGCAACTCGGTTACTGGCTCAAGTGGCGCGGCATCGTGTCGATCATCTTCGGTCTGATCGGCGTCGTGACGGGCGGCTGGATGTGCGACATCTTCCAGAAGCGCTACGAAGACGGCTACGTGCGCGTGTGCATCGTGTCGTTCGTGGTGATGGCGATCGGTTACTGCGGCTTCGTGCTGATGCCGACGCCGGAACTCGCGATCGCGTTCCTGATCCCGGCGACCTTGGGTGCCGCTGCGCCGACGGCAGCCGGCGCCGCAGCCGTGGTGTCGATCGCGCCGGCGACCATGCGCTCGCAATGCGTGGCCATCTATTACTTCATTCTGAACGCGGTGGGCTTTTTCATAGGGCCGTCCTCGGTCGCCATCTTGACCGACTACTATTTCCGCGACGAAGCGATGCTGCGCTATTCGATGCTGATCGTGGCGGTGGGCGTTTCGATCGTGTGCTTCATGCTGCTCATCTACAACTTGCCGCATTTCCGCGCTGCGGCGCGCGAAGCGAAGGCCAATGCAGCGCCGGCGGCGTGAGCGGACAATTCACGTCGTCGAACCGGAACCGATTCATCCAGAGGAAGTACGTCATGTCCCAATCGCCCGCCGATCCGAAACTCCCCATCCTGCAGCGCGACCATCGCAGCATCATGGGCAAAGTGCTCTACACCTCGCGCAAGCCCGATCGCATGGGGCAGGAACGCGGCCGCGAGTATTTCCGCATGGACGTACACGCCGACGGCACGCGGACCTGCACCGCGCATTGCGAAATCGACGATCGTCCGTCGGTGATGCGCGACATCACTTATTCGCTCGATGCCGACTGGATGCCCACCGACTGCTTCGTACGTCTGTCGGTCGGCAGCAAATTCATGGGCTCGGGCTGGTTCCGCTTTCATCCGCAATATGCCGAGTGTGAAACCTGGACATCGCTCGAAGGTCGTGTGTCGCAGCGCATGGATGTCGCCACGCCGCTCGTCACGTTCCAGAATCACGCGATCGCATGCGATGCCTGGCATCTGCGGCTCATCGACCAGAACAAGCCGGGTCAGGTGCAACGCATCAACCAGATGCTGTTGTCGTCACCCGACCATCGCGGCGCCACGGGCCCGATGCTGTTTTCGATTGGTCTCAATCTCGTGTTCGTCGGGCCGGAAAAAGTCACCGTGGGCGCAGGCACGTTCGATGCGCTGCACTACCAATTCGTCAGCAACCCAGAATTGCCGCAGGAACATCCGCCCTACGACGTGTGGTGCACGGCCGACGGCGACTATCTGTTTCTGAAAGGGCAGGTCGCCGGCTACATGCAAACGTATTACGAGCTGGTGGAGCTGTCGCGCGGGCCGCATTGGGGCAAGTGACGATCATCAGGGGTGGCCGGTCCACGTTGTGGCAAGCCCCCCACTTCCCAAAAGCGAAATTCGTCGTATAATCCCGACACGCGTTGCGCTTCAACAACGGGTAACTCGTTGATTTGAAACGCTAATCGCGGAAGTGAAGTGTACACGCATCACGCGTTGAACTGATGGCAACATCGTTTGGGGCGGGAAGCAGACACGCAGAACTCCGGCGATCGACGCGGGCACGGTGGCCGTGGCGCCCTCTTTTTGGGTGCTGCGCGGGACGAGCGGCGCGTGACAACACGCGGGCTGCAAGACAGCCGGGGCGCAAGCTCCGACGTCCCACCCGAAACGGATTTTGCCCGCGTAGCCGTCCCTTCGTGGCGGCTGAAACGATGGACCGAAGCGCGCAGAGAAACTGAAAACCCCGCCTCGTGCGGGGTTTTTTTTGCGTGTACCCTGTCGCGCGCCGCATTCGGCGCAAAACCTCGCGACACGACTCATGGCCAGCAAAATTTCCGGTCACATCGACTACGTCACGCGCGGCGTACGCACCGGCTGCGAACGCTTCGAGATGCTGCCGCGCGCCGACGGCGGCCGGACTTTGCGCGCCCTGTGCGAGATGTACGACGTCGATCTCACGCGCGACGTGTCGATGAATCTCGATGCGCAGTCGCGCCCCGTCGACGCGTTCGTGCGCGTGGTGCAGCATGGCCGGGTGCGCGGCTCGTCGCTGTTCAGCGTGTATCCCGATGAACTCGTTTGCGACGGGCGACTGCTCGATCACGGACAAATACGGCAACGGCATGCGCTGCCTGCGCCGCTCGTCTATCTGGGATTGCATCCGCTCGTAGGCGATGCGCTCATCACTCTTGCGCGCGGCACGGATGCGCCCGGCGAATTTCGCACCATCTCGAGTTTCACCAACTCGAGCTCTCCCGATGGCAACGAGGGTTTGCTCGCCGTGCCTTCCAGCATCGCGGTTGCGTACCTCGGGTGCGAGCGGCGCCGCGTCCCCGCGGGCGAATTCGAGGTCGAACATCATGCGCTGCGCTGGCGGCCGGAATGGCCCGAGGCCCACGTGTGGACACACGGACCGCAAGCGCTGTTCGTCGAGCTGACCTGGTCGTTCAACGATGCGCGCTACGTACTCATGCAACTCGACGACGAGGCGACACGATGATTTTCTACACGTTTCCGGGCTGTCCGTATTGCGAGCGCATCGAGGTGATGATCGCGGCAAAGAATCTCGCCAGTGCGGTGCAAGTCGTCGACCTCGACATCTCGGCGCCGAGACCGGCATGGCTGCTCGAGAAAACCTGCGGCACCACGGCGCTGCCGGCGCTCGAAGTCGACGGTCGGACGATCAAAGAAAGCCTCGCGATCATGCGTTATCTCGAAATGCGCTTTCCGGAGCCGGCGGTCGCGCAGCGCGACCCGTTGCTGCATGCGATCGAATGCATGTTCGTCGAGCTCGGCGGGCCGTTCGCCGGCGCGGGCTACGCGATGATCCGCAACCGCGACGCTGCCAAGCGTGAAGAACTGAAAGCGGCCGTCGATGCGCAGTATGCGAAGCTCGATCGATTCCTGCGCGACTACGGGCGCGGTCGCGAGTTCCTGTTCGAGCGTCTCGGCTGGGCGGAAGTCGCCCTCGCGCCGCTCGCCAAGCGACTCGAATTTTTGAATTACTACGAAGGCTACGAGATTCCGTCGACGCTCACGCGCGTGCGCGCGTGGCACGAAGCCTGCCTCGCGCATCCGGCGACGCAGGATCACACGGTCGCGGAAATCGTCCGCCTCTATTACGACTATTCGCGCGGCGCCGGCGGCGGTTCGTTGCCGCCCGGACGCACGGTCTCGACCATGACCTTGTCGCCGCACTGGTCGAAGCGGCCGATGCCGCCGCGCGACAAATGGAGCGCGCCCGAAGCGAGCGATGCCGAGCTGGGTTTGATCTGAACCCCGGGCCTACGGCAGCTCGGTGCGTCCCATCAAAAATCGATCGCACTCGCGCGCGGCGCCGCGTCCTTCGTTGATCGCCCACACGACGAGACTCTGACCGCGACGGCAGTCGCCCGCCGCGAACACGCCTTGCACGCTGGTCGCGTACTGGCCGTACTCGGCTTTCACGTTCTTGCGCGCGTCGAGCTCGAGCCCGAGCGCAGCCGGCAACGCCGCCTCCGGGCCGGTGAAGCCCATGGCAAGCAGCACGAGCTGCGCGGGCTGAGTCTTTTCGGTACCGGGACGCTCGACGGGGACGAATTGCCCTTGGCCGTTCTGCTCCCAATGCACTTCGACGGTGACGATCTCTTTGACGTGACCGGACTCGTCACCGACGAATTTTTTGACGGTCGTGAGGTAGGCGCGCGGATCCTTGCCGAATTTGGCGGCGGCCTCTTCCTGGCCGTAATCCATCTTGTAGACGCGCGGCCACTCGGGCCACGGATTCGCGTCGGCGCGCTCGAGCGGCGGCTTTTCCATGATCTCGAACTGCGTCAACGTGCGACAACCCTGGCGCATCGACGAACCGACGCAATCGGTGCCGGTATCGCCGCCGCCGATGACCACGACGTCGAGACCCTTGGCGGTGACGGTCGCGCTCTTCGGGCCTTTGCCGAGCACGGCCTTGGTGGCATCGGTGAGATAGTCCATCGCGAAATGCACGCCGGCGAGCTGGCGTCCTTCGACCGGCAGATCGCGCGGCTGCGTCGCGCCGGTGCAGAGCACGACGGCGTCGAACTCGCCCCGCAATTGCTTGGCGGCTGCCGCATCGGCGACTTCGGTGTTGCAGCGAAAACGCACGCCCTCTTCTTCGAGCAGGCGGATGCGCCGCAGCACGACTTCTTCTTTGGCGAGCTTCATGTTCGGGATGCCGTACATCAAAAGTCCGCCGGGACGGTCGGCGCGTTCGATCACGGTCACTTCATGACCGGCACGATTGAGTTGCGCGGCGGCGGCGAGGCCCGCGGGGCCCGAGCCCACGACGGCCACCTTCTTGCCGGTGCGCGCTGCCGGCGGCTCCGCGATCACCCAACCCTCTTCGAAGCCGTGCTCGATGATGCTGTTCTCGATGTTCTTGATGGTCACCGGCGGATTGTTGATGCCGAGCACGCACGAACCTTCGCACGGCGCCGGGCACACGCGACCGGTGAACTCGGGGAAATTGTTGGTCTTGTGCAGTCGATCGAGCGCTTCGCGCCACAAGCCGCGATAGACGAGATCGTTCCACTCGGGGATCAGATTGTTGACCGGACAACCGGCCGCACCGCCGTTGATGAGCTTGCCGGTGTGACAGAACGGGACGCCGCAGTCCATGCAGCGCGCCGCCTGCGTGCGCAAGCTCTTGTCGTCGAGATGGTGATGAAACTCATCCCAATCTTTGATGCGCTCCTTCGGCGAGCGGTCGAGCGGCATCTCGCGCAGGTATTCGATGAATCCGGTCGGCTTGCCCATGATCAGTTACCACCTACGCGCGACAGGTCACGCGAGTTTTCCTCGAACGCGGCCATGATGGCCTCGTCGCCCGAGAGCCCCTGGTCGTGCGCGCGTTTGAGACAGGCGAGCACGCGTTTGTAGTCCTTCGGAATGACCCGCAGGAATTTCGGCAAGGTCGTCGGCCACGCATCGAGGATGCGTTGCGCGTGCGTACTGCCGGTGTGGTGCACGTGTCGCGCGATCAGCGCACGCAAAGCCTCGGCCTCATCGGCGTCTTCGACGCGTCCGATCTCGACCATTTGCGCATTGATGCGCGCCTGGCCGGTGCCGGCGTCGTCGAGCAGATAGGCGACGCCGCCGGACATGCCCGCGCCGAAATTGCGGCCCGTCGGTCCGAGCACGACCACGCGACCGCCGGTCATGTATTCGCAACCGTGGTCGCCCACGGCCTCGACCACCGTATCGACGCCGCTGTTGCGCACCGCGAAGCGCTCGCCCGCCATGCCGCGCACGAACACTTCGCCGCCGGTGGCGCCGTAGAGCGCGACGTTGCCGATGATGATGTTCTCTTCCGGTGCGAAGGTGGATTTCTTCGGCGGGAACACGACCAGTCGACCGCCCGAGAGGCCTTTGCCGACGTAATCGTTGGCGTCACCTTCGAGCGTGAAGCTCATGCCGCGCGGCATGAAGGCACCGAAGCTTTGGCCGGCGGATCCCGTGAAGTGGATTTTGATGGTGTCGTCGGGCAAGCCCTGCGCACCCCACTTTTTGGTGACCTCGCTGCCGGTGATGGTGCCGACCACGCGATTGACGTTGCGGATCGGCAGGCTCGCTTCGACTTTCGCGCCGTGCTCGATCGCCGGCTTGCAAAGATCGAGCAGCTGCGTGAGATCGAGCGACTTCTCGAGACCGTGATCCTGGAACTGGGTCTGGAATCGACCCACCTCGGGACCGAGATCGGGACGATAGAGAATGTTGCTGAAATCGAAGCCGTGCGCCTTCCAGTGATCGACGGCGGCCTTCGCTTCGAGTCGATCGACGCGACCGACCATCTCCTGCACGGTACGGAAACCGAGTTCGGCCATGATTTCGCGCAGATGCTGGGCGACGAAGCGCATGAAATGCACGACGTGCTCGGGCTTGCCGGCGAACTTCTCGCGCAGTCGCGGATCCTGCGTCGCCACGCCCGCAGGGCAGGTGTTCAAATGGCAGACGCGCATCATGATGCAGCCGACCGACACGAGCGGCGCGGTGGCGAAGCCGAATTCTTCGGCACCGAGCAGCGCGGCGATCGCCACGTCGCGACCGGTCTTCAGTTGTCCGTCGGTCTCGACGACCACGCGGCTGCGCAAATTGTTGAGCACCAGCGTCTGATGCGTCTCGGCGAGCCCCAATTCCCAGGGCAAACCGGCGTGCGTCGTCGAAGTGAGCGGCGATGCGCCCGTACCGCCGTCGTAACCGCTGACGAGCACCACGTCGGCATGGGCTTTGGCAACGCCCGCGGCGATCGTCCCTACGCCGACTTCGGCGACCAGCTTCACGCTGATGCGTGCCGCGCGATTCGCGTTCTTGAGGTCGTGGATGAGCTCGGCGAGATCTTCGATCGAATAGATGTCGTGGTGCGGCGGCGGCGAAATGAGACCGACTCCGGGCGTCGTGTGACGCGCCTTGGCGATCCACGGATACACCTTGGTGCCGGGCAACTGCCCGCCCTCGCCGGGCTTCGCGCCCTGCGCCATCTTGATCTGGATTTCTTTGGCGTTGGTGAGGTATTCGCTCGTCACGCCGAAGCGACCCGAGGCCACCTGCTTGATCGCGGAATTTTTCGAATCGCCGTTCGGCAACGGCACGTAACGTTCGGGGTCTTCGCCACCCTCGCCCGTGTTGCTCTTGCCGCCGATGCGATTCATGGCGATCGCAAGCGTCTCGTGCGCCTCTTTGCTGATCGAGCCGTAGCTCATGGCGCCGGTCTTGAAGCGCTTCATGATGCTTTCGATGGGCTCGACTTCCTCGATCGGAATCGGCTTGGCTTTGCTGAATTCCAGCAAGCCGCGCAGCGTCGAGAGATTCTTGGCGCGATCGTCGATGAGCTCGGCGTAGGATTTGTAGGTCTGGTAGGAACCCGTGCGCACCGCCTTCTGCAGGCGATGGATGCTCTCGGGATTGAAGACGTGGAATTCACCGTCGGCGCGCCATTGATACTGACCGCCGGTCGGCAACACGTGATCGCTGACGGTGCGCTCGGGGAACGCGGCGTGATGCCGCATCAACACTTCTTCGGCGATCGTGTCGAGACCGATGCCGCCGATGCGCGAGGCCGTGCCGGTGAAGTATTCGTCGATGACGTCCTGGCGCAAGCCGATCGCTTCGAACACCTGCGCGCCGTGATAGCTCTGCACGGCCGAGATGCCCATCTTGGACATCACTTTCACGACGCCTTTCACGGCCGCCTTGGCGAAATTCGCGCAGGCGAGTTTGTGATCGACGTTCGGCAGCATCTGCTCGCGGATCATGCCGTCGAGGGTTTCGAAGGCGAGCCACGGGTTGATGACGCTCACGCCGTAACCGATCAACAACGCGAAGTGGTGGATCTCGCGCGCTTCGCCGGTTTCGAGCACCAGCGAGACGCGCATGCGCAGCCCTTCGCGGATCAGATAATGGTGCAGGCTCGACACCGCGAGCAGCGACGGAATCGCCGCTTCGTCGCGCGTGACGCCGCGGTCGCTCAGGATGAGGATGTTGACCTCTTCCTGCTCGATCAGCCGGCGCGCCTCTTCGCGCATGTGCTCGAGTGCCTTGTCCAATCCGGCCGCGCCGCGCGCGGCGCGGAACAGCATCGACAGCGTGCCGACTTTGAGACCGGGCAGCGCGATGCGACGGATTTTGCCGAGATCCTCGTTGGTGATCACCGGCCCCTTCAATTCGACGCGACGACAATCACCGGGCTTCGGTTCGAGCAGATTGCCTTCCGAACCCAGCCAGACGTCGGACGAGGTGACGATCTCCTCGCGGATGCAGTCGATCGGCGGATTCGTGACCTGCGCGAACAATTGCTTGAAGTAGTCGTAGAGCAACCGCGGCCGCTGCGACAGCACGGCGAGCGGCGTGTCGTTGCCCATCGAGCCGACGGCTTCGACGCCGTCGCGCGCCATCGGCGCCATCAGAATTCTTTGATCTTCGAAGGTGTAGCCGAATGCGATCTGCCGCGCACGCAGCGTCTCGGGTTCGGGTTGCGGCAATTGCGGCGCGGCCGGCAAATCCTTCAAATGCACGAGATGGGCTTTGAGCCACTCGGCGTAGGGCCGTTCGTTGACGACCGCGGCCTTGATTTCTTCGTCCGGAATGATGCGGCCCTGCTCGGTGTCGACCATGAACATGCGTCCCGGCTGCAAACGCCCCTTGCGCAAGATGTTCTCGGGCGCAATGTCGAGCACGCCGGCTTCCGACGCCACGATCGCCAGATCGTCTTTGGTGACGTAGTAACGACCCGGACGCAGACCGTTGCGATCGAGCAGCGCACCCATGCGCACGCCGTCGGTGAACGCGATCGCCGCGGGGCCGTCCCAGGGCTCCATCAAACTCGAATGGAATTGATAGAACGCGCGGCGCGCCGGATCCATGGATTCGTGCTTCGACCACGGCTCGGGGATCATCATCATCACCGCGTGCGGCAACGAGCGACCCGCGAGCACCATCAGCTCGAGCACGTTGTCGAACATCGACGAGTCGCTGCCGTTGACGTTGACGATCGGCGTCAATTTTTCGATGTCGTCGCCGAAGAGCTCCGATTCGAGCAACGCTTCGCGTGCGCGCATCCAGTTGATGTTGCCGCGCAGCGTGTTGATTTCGCCGTTGTGGGCGATGTAGCGATACGGGTGCGCACGATCCCAGCTCGGGAAGGTGTTGGTGCTGAACCGCGAGTGCACGAGCGCGATCGCGGTTTCGATCAAAGGATTGCGCAGGTCCGGGAAGTATTCGTCGAGCTGCATGGTGAGCAGCATTCCCTTGTAGACCAGCGTCTTGTGCGACAGGCTCGCGACGTACCAGTATTCGGCGCCACCTTTGGTCGAGACGCGAATGTCGTTGTACGCGCGCTTTCTGATCACGTAGAGCTTGCGTTCGAAATCTTCGGGCGTCGCGGTGTCGGGTCCGCGCTGGATGAACACCTGCCGCATGAACGGCTCGCTGCCCTTCGCCGTTTCACCGAGCATGGAGTTGTCGGTCGGCACGGTGCGACCACCGAGATAGATCTGTCCCTCGGCTTGCACGACGCGCGCGAACACTTCTTCGAGCTTGCGACGCTGCGTGGGGTTGCGCGGCATGAAGATGAGACCGCAGGCGTACTCGCCGGCTTCGGGCAGTTCGATGTGCGCTTCGCGGGCGGCCTGCTTCAGGAATGCGTGCGGCATCTGCATGAGCACGCCGGCGCCGTCACCGGTGTTCGTCTCGCAACCGCAGGCACCGCGGTGGTCGAGGTTTTTCAACACCTGGATCGCATCCCGCAAGACCTTGTTCGATTTGCGACCCTTGATGTCGACGACGAAGCCGAAGCCGCAGGCATCCCGCTCGTTGGCGGGATCGTAGAGCCCTTGCTTGCCGGGGCGAGTGACGCGGACAGGCGCGC
This sequence comes from Steroidobacteraceae bacterium, assembly GCA_017853555.1. Taxonomy (GTDB): domain Bacteria; phylum Pseudomonadota; class Gammaproteobacteria; order Steroidobacterales; family Steroidobacteraceae; genus UBA964. Next base: position 161,763 of record JAFMJH010000002.1, on the reverse strand, counting down.
CCGAGGTGGGGTCGTTCATGGTTTCTCCTTGGATTTCGCGACTATACCTACGGGGTTTGCGCCATATAAAGAGATTAGCCTTAATTGACTCATATGCATGAGTCATACAGACTCACTAATATGACAAAGCGTTTGCAGGTGCTGTTCGATGACGCCGAGTACGCGGCCTTGCAGGCAGCGGCGGCGAGTCGCGGCATGACAGTGGCCGAGTGGGTGCGCCAGGCGCTCACTGCAGCGCGGCGCGAGGCCTCGACCGCCGATGTGGATCGCAAGCTCGCCGCGATCCGCAGCGCGGTACGTCACGCCGGGCCGACCGGCCCCATCGAACGCCTCGGCACGGAAACCGAGCGCGGTTATCTCTCGGCCGCCGATCCGGGCGGCTACTGATCTTGCGGCAGCGCTGACCCGTGGTGTTCATCGACTCGAACGTGCCGATGTATCTCGTCGGCACCGCGCACCCGAACAAGGCGGACGCCCAGCGACGCCTCGAGGGTCTCGTGACCGAGCGCGTGCGGCTCGTGACCGACGCGGAAGTGTTCACGGAAATCCTGCATCGCTACACGACGCTCGAACGACGCGGCAGCATCCAGCCGGCGCTCGATGCCTTGCTCGGGGTCGTCGACGAAGTGCTGCCCATGGACCGCGACACCGTCGAGCGCGCCAAGCAACTGGTGTTGCAGTACCCGTCGCTGCCGGTGCGAGCGGCCTTGCACGTCGCTGCCATGCAGCGTCACGGCATCGAGACGGTGCTCAGCTTCGATGCCGCCTATGACCGCATACCGGGTCTCACCCGACTGCGGTAGGTCCCGCGCGCCTCAGAACGGGATCGGCTCGCCGTCCCACGCCCAGAGCCGCCCCGTGTCGGCAGGCGTCAAACGGTCGAGCACCTCGAGCAACGCTTCGGCGGACTGCGTCGGCGAGAACAACTTCGAAGGATCGACGCCCGCTTGAAACGGTTTGGAGAGCGCGGTGTCGACCGTGCCCGGATGCAAACCGACGCACAGCGCCTGCGGATTGCGTTGGCGCAACTCGATCGAGAAGGTGCGGATCAACATGTTGAGCGCCGCTTTCGAGGCGCGATACGCGTGCCAACCGCCGAGCCGATTGTCCTCGATGGAGCCGACGCGGGCCGACAACGCGGCGTAGACCGATTTGCCGTCGCGCGCGAGCGCACCGAGCGCGTGCTTGGCGATCAGCGCCGGCCCGATGGTGTTCACCGCGAAGGCCTGCGCGAGGGCGTTCGCATCGAGCGCGCGCCAGCTCTTCTCCGGCTGCAACGCGGCACCGGCGTGCAAAAGCCCGCTCGCCACCAGCACCATGTGCAGCGGACCTGCGGCCGTGGCGCCACGCAGGAGCGCGGCGATGCTCGCTTCGTCGTGCAGCTCGCAGGGCAGCACGGTCACGCGCGCCGCGGGGAATCTCCCGACCAACGCGTCCGGGTCGCGCGCTGCCGCATACACCTGCGCGACGCGGGAATCGGCCGCGAGCGCACGCACCAGAGCGCTGCCGATGCCGCCGCTCGCGCCGCAGACGAGCGCGCGCAAACCGGGCGGAAAACTCGCGAGCCGCGTGTCCGCGGCCGCCGCGTTCGTCGCTGCCTCCGTCATGGTGTCCTCGCGCACGAAAAAAATTTCGCTCAAGGTATTGCACCTTGGGTCGTTGTGCCTTACTTTTCGCGCGCGTCGCGGGAGCAGGTACCGGTCGTGACGTCCAGAGATGGTGCTCCGGAACCCTTGGAGGTGTGGCAAGACTGAAATGAAGAAGCAACTGGCGTCGCAAGACAACGACCCTGGACCCCGTCTCAACAAGGTAAACGAATACCTGGAGCGGAATTTCCCCGACTTCTTCGCTGAAGCGCGGTTTCACGTGGGGGATGACGATTACTTCCTCTACTCGCGTTTCGGTCAGTATCTGGCCCGTTCCATCGAGCAGCGCAAAGCGCCCCGCTCGAAGATCTACCGCGGTTTCACCGTGCTCAACAAAATGGCACGCGTGTCGCGCAAAGACCCCTCGGTGCGTCGCATGCTGGTCTCCGGGCCGCTCGAGCACCTCATCGATGCCCCCAAAGCCCGCGCGCTCGCCATGAAGCGACTGTCGCCGGTGGCGCAGGGCTATCTCGAGAGCCTCTGCGAATGACGTGCGCGCGGCGACGAATTCCATCGTGACTTCGTCGCCGCGCAAACTGATCTTCGACTGCGACCCGGGCGTCGACGACGCCGTCGCCTTGTTGCTCGCCTTCTCCTCGCCCGAACTCGACCTCCTCGGCGTCACCACGGTCGCGGGCAATGTCAGCGCCGCGCTCACCGCGCGCAACGCCTGCATCGTGCGCGAAATCGCCGGCGCGACGGGGGTGCCGGTGATCGCCGGCTGCACCAAACCTTTGGTGCGCGAACCGGTCGAAGCGGGCCACTTCCACGGCGTCTCCGGGCTCGGCTCCTTGCCGGTATTCACGCCGCAGCGCGGCGCCGAGATCGGTCATGCGGTCGAATTTCTGATCGAGACGCTGCGCGAGGCGGCACCGGGCGAGATCACGCTCGTCGTCACCGGACCGATGACCAACGTCGCGGCCGCCCTGCAGAGTCAGCCCGGCATCGCCGTGGCGATCCGCGAGATCGTCGTCATGGGCGGGGCGCGCAGCGAAGGCGGCAACATCACCGCCTCGGCCGAATACAACATTTACGCCGATCCGCATGCCGCCAAGGTGGTGGTGGAATCCGGTTGCCCACTCGTGATGTTCGGGCTGGACGTGACGCATCAGGTGCGCGCCACGCCCGCGCGCATCGCGGCGCTGCGCGCGCTCGGCTCGTCGCGCGCGTTGGCCGCCGCGCAATTGCTGCAGTTCTCGACCGATCTGCCGGAGAACGGGCCGCGCGAACAAGGCGCGCCGTTGCACGATCCCTGCCCGATCGCCTGGTTGCTCGCGCCCGAGGCGTTCGAGTTCCGCGCTTGTCATATCGACATCGAAACCCAATCGAAACTGACGCTCGGTCACACCGCCGTCGAGTTCCGGCCGCAGCCGGGACGCGTCATGCACGCGCGCTGGGGCGTGCGTGCCGACGCGGCGCGCGTCTTCGCGTTGCTCGAAGAACGCCTGCGCTGAGCGCTCAGGGCAAGGCGTAAGCGACCAGGTAATCGCCGATCGGCGTGCCGACCTGGGCATTGCCACCGGCGGCGATCACCACGTACTGCTTGCCACCGGCCATGTAGGTGACCGGCAGTGCCATGCCCGGCACGGGCAGATCGGCGCTCCACAATTCTTTGCCCGTGGTGGTTTCGAGCGCGCGCAACTTCGCATCCATCGTTGCGGCGACGAAGGTCAGCCCGCCGCCGGTCGTGATCGGACCCCCGACGTTCGGCGAACCGAGTCCGACGCCTTTGGGCAACGTGACGCCCGCGCGGCGTATTTGGCCGAGCGGCATGTGCCAGCGTACTTTGCCGGTGGCCAGATCGATCGCGGTGAGCGTGCCCCAGGGCGGCGGCGTGCAGGGAATGCCGAGCGGCGATTGGAACAACTCGCCTTCGATGCGATACGGCGTGCCGACCAAAGGCCGGGTCAGATAATCGATGCCCGGCGTCTTGTCTTCGCCGGCGAGATCTTTTTTCGGGATGACTTTGAGGATGGTGGCGAGATTCTCGGCTTTGATGATCAAAAGATTGCTGGCGGGGTCGTACGCGGCACCACCCCAGTTGCCGCCGCCGAGCGCCGACGGGAAGAGGATCGAACCGCGTACCGAAGGCGGCGTGTACATGCCGTCGTAACGCAAGGCATCGAACTTTCGCTGACAGGCATAACGATCGATCGGCGTGAGACCGAACAGCGTGTCGCGCGTGAGTGTTTGATGGGCGAAGGGGGCCATGTCGGTCGGCACCGGCTGCGTTTCCGACGCGACGTCACCGGGCACGTCGGTCTTCGGCACCGCGCGCTCGACGATGGGCCACAAAGGTTTGCCGGTGTCGCGCTCGAAGCCGTACAACCAACCCATTTTGGTTTGCAGCAACGCGGCGGGCACGCGCGTGCCGCCGCGCACGATGTCGACCAGCAACGGATGCCCGACGAGGTCGTAGTCGAACAAATCGTGATGCACGACCTGCTTCGACCAGACGACTTTGCCGCTCGCGCCGTCGAGCGCGACGATGGAGTTGGCGAGCGGAATGTCGAACCGCCGGCCGCCACCGTAGTAATCGGTCGACGGGCTGGTGGTCGGCAAAAACACCAGGTTGCGCAGCGGATCGACGCTGATGGTCGACCACACGTTCGCCGCACCGCTCAGATTGCGCTGGTCGGCCGGGATCGGATTGAATTCCCAGCGCAGCTCGCCGCTGTGCACGTCGAAGGCGCGCACGATGCCGTCTTTGGCGTTCGAGAGACCGTCGTTCACGGACATCGCGGAGATCACCAGATCGTTGATGATGGCGGGCGGTGCCGTGGCGGAACCGGCGAAACCGTCGCCGTAGTTTTCGAAATCGTTGTGCGTCACGTAACCCGGGTGCCCTTTGCTCGCGCCGAAATCGGCGCAGGCCTGACCCGTGTCGGCATCGATCGCATACACGCGTGCGGCATCGCCATTTTTGAAGATGCGCTTGCGGCATGGCGCGCCATGGGTCGCGTCGTTCGCGGCCGCCCCTTCGGCAGCGCTCGGCGCCCAGTACGCGACACCGCGGCATCGCGACGGCATCGCGAGCGGCGGACTGAAAGCCGCGCGGCCCGTTTTGGGATCCGGCTTGTGCGGATCGAACACCCAACGCTCGCGCCCCGTCGCCGGGTCGAGCGCAAACACCCGTCCGAAGGGCGTGCAGATGTAGAGCGTGCCGTTCGCGTGCAGCGCGATGGTTTGCAGGACCGTGCCTTTGGGGTACGACGCATCGATGAAATCGCCGCTGCGGTGTGTCCAGACGCGACGCAATTGTTTGACGTTCTTGAGGTTGATCTGATCGAGCGGCGAATGCTGACTGCCGCCCGGGTCGCGACCGAACGACGCCCAGTCCGCGCCTTCGGCGGCGCCGGCGTCGGGCACGGCGAACGAAGTGCACAGAGCCGCGAGTGCGACGAGCCAATATCGTTTCATGACGTCTCCCCCGAATTCGAACATCGTGATCAATGCGCGAGCAGCCACCACGCCGCGGCGCCGCTCGCGGCGCACAGCATCAGCGCGATGATGATGACCCAGTGTCGCACGCGACCCTCGGCCAGACTCGATCCGGACACTTCGGCGGCCGCAAGGTGCACGAGCGTCGTCGACACCTGGTGCCGATCGCGCGCGAACGCGCCCAGCATGGCGCGGTCGGCGAGCACGTTGACGAGCCGCGGCACGCCGTCGGACCGTTGATGCAGGGCTCGCAGTGCCGCAGCAGTGAAGATCTCGCGCATCGCGCCGGCGACCCGCAAGCGGTGCCGCACGTAGGCCGCAGTCTCCTCGCGACTCAAAGGTCCGAGGTGATAGCGCCCGGTGATGCGCTGCGCCAGCGGCCGCAGCTCGTGTTGCGACAACAGATCGCGCAACTCCGGCTGCCCGACGAGAATGATCTGCAGCAATTTGCGCGTGGCCGTTTCGAGATTGGTGAGCAGGCGCACCTGCTCGAGCAACTCGCGGGACAACAGATGCGCCTCGTCGATCACCAGCGCGACGCGTCGCTCGCGCGCATGCGCCTGCAGCAGATGCGCATTGAGCGCATCGACCAGACGTTTGACGCTGCCGCTCGCGCCGTCTGGCAAGGCGATGCCGAGCTCCTCGCAAATCGTCTGCAGGAATTCCGGCACGGTGACGCAAGGATTCAGGATCAGCGCCACCTCGACGTCGCGCGGCGCCCGCGCGAGCACCGAACGCACCAGCGTCGTCTTGCCGGTGCCGACTTCGCCGGTCAGCTGGATGAACCCGCCCGCTTCGCGCAGGCCGTAGACGAGATGCGCGAGCGCCTCGGCGTGGCGCGCACTCATGAAGAGATAGCGTGGGTCGGGCGTGATCGCGAACGGCGGCTCGTCGAGACCGAAGAAACGCTCGTACATCACTGGCCGGGCAGTACGTACAGGCAGGGCTGTCCGGCGCTGGTCAAAACTTTGCAGGCTTCGCGCGCGCGCTGCTCGCTGAGCACGCTCGCCTGCAGGCGATACATGAGGTTCGCGCCGACTTTGACTTCCAGCACCTGCGGCACCAGGCCTTGCAGTTCCACGTGCTGGGTGCGCGCCTCTTGCCAACCCGCGAGCGCTTTCTCGCGCGACGAGAACGCGCCGAGCTGGATGCGGTGCATCACGGTCTTGCCGGCGAATTCATCTTTGACGACCGGCGCTGCGGGCAACTCGGGCGGCGGCGCGGCGCTCGCCGACTCCGCCGGCGGCAGATCGGCCTGCGGCTCGACCGTCGCGGCTTCGGCCACGGGCGGCGGCGCTGCCACGTTGGCCCCTTGCTCGAAGGTCTCGAGCCGGAGTCGCGCCTCATTCGACCATCGGCCATCCGGATGCGCGCCGAGAAATGCGCGATAGGCCATCGGCGTATCGGTGGTCGAGGCAAGTCGCCAATCACGCTGTTCGCGACGTTCGGCGGCGCGGCGCTGCGCTTCGGCGGAGTACGGCCCGCCCGGATGTTTGGCCGCAAAAGCCGCGTAGGCTTCGTGGGTATCGGCGGCCTGCGCGGTATCCCAATCGTTGCGTTCGGTGCAAGCCCCGAGTGCGGCGAGCAGCACGGCTGCGGCAAAAACTCGCCAGGATCGAACGGGGCGCATGCCCCGATTCTAGGTCAAGCCCCGCGCTGTCGCACGAGCTCGAACTCGTGGCGCACGAAGCGGTCGATCCAGCCGCCTCGCCAGGGTGATTCGAAGAATCCGCAGTGGCCGCCCGTCTCCGTGGCGATCACGCGCAAGGTCGAAGGCCGCGCGAGTCGCACGAGATCGACCGCGGGGATGATCGGATCGTCGAGCGCCGTGACGATGGTTGCGGGCACGGCGAGCTTGGCCAGCCGATCTTCGGTGATCGCGTAGCCGCGAAAGTACGACTCGAGATCGGGGTAGCCCGCGTACCGCAACAGCAATCGCTCGGTCATGCTGCGCAGATCCCGCGCGGTGCGCAGTTCGGCGAAGTCGAACTCGCCGGGCCACAACACGTGCTTGCGCGCGAGCGAGCGCGTCCATTTGGCGATGAAATAGCGGCGATACAAGGCGGGCCCTTCGTCGAGTGCACGCAACGACGTCGCCGGATCGAGCACCGGCGACACGCCGACGGCACAGGCGACGTCGAGTCCCTCGGCAGGCGCCGCGGCGGCGGCGCGCAACATGAAATTTCCGCCGAGCGAAAACCCCGCCAGCGCGAGCCGCCGACCGGGAAACAGCCATTGCAGGCGGCGCAACGCGCCGATGACTTCGGGCAGCCGGCAGGAGTGGAACAACTCGCGATTCAGATGATGGGTATCACCGTGATCGCGCAGATTCAGTCGCACGATCTCGTGTCCCGCCTCGTGCAAAGATTGCGCGAGCGACAAAACGTACAGCGAACGCGCGCTGCCTTCCCAACCGTGCACCAGCACGACGAGCAGACGCTGCGCCGCACCCGTCGTCGCCGCAAAGCGCGGCGACACCGGCGTGTGAAATCCTTGCAGACGCACGCCGTCGCCGCAGTCGAGCAGCAACTCGCGGCTCGATGCCAGCAACGATCGCGCGCGCCGTTCGACGAACGGCCTGCGCAGCGGCAGGCTCGGCAGCACCGATTGCAGATGTGCGCCGCGCAACCAGGGATGCGGAGCGAAATCCGCTATTTTTTGCACGTTTTCAGCCATGGGTCGCTTGAGAGCGGAGGCGAGTGTAGCGCAGAATCGTCGCATGTCCGCCAATCCGAACCGTTTCATGTTGTGGCATGCATGGATCCCGTTCGCGGCGTTTGCCGCGCTCGCGATTCTGCTGTCGACCACCGACCTCGATCTGCGCATCGCCGATCATTTCTTTTACGACTTCGAGGCCGCTCGCTGGGTGGGCAAAGACACATGGTGGGCACGCAACGTGCTGCACACCGGCGGACGCAACGTGATGCGTGCCGCCGGCATCTTCGGTCTGCTCGCGCTTGGCGCGTCGTACGTCGCCCCGCTCGCACGCCGCTGGCCGGCATTGGTGCGCCAGCGCCGGCCGCTGGGTTTTTTCGTCGCCTGCGTGGCGATCGTGCCGCTGGTCGTCGGCAGTCTCAAACAGGTCACCAACGTCGACTGTCCGTGGGATCTCGCCCACTACGGCGGCGAGCGCCCCTTCGTGCACATCTTCGAAGATCGTCCGGACGACCTGCCGCGCGCGGCGTGTTTTCCGGGGGCGCACTCCTCGTCCGGCTTCGCGCTGCTAGGCCTGTATTTCTTGGGGTTGGCGCGCAGTCGCCGCCACGCATTGACGGGGCTCGCGATCGGCATCGGGGTAGGCTCGCTGTTCAGCTTCGCCCAACAGGCGCGCGGCGCGCATTTTTTGTCGCACGACCTTTGGTCGGCGTTCATCGCCTGGGGAATCTGTCTCGCGCTCTACCGCTACGCCTGGCGCGAGAACGTCAATCCCGCAGCCCCGTCCCCCGATTCATCAAGGTGAGTGCGATCGCGAACAGCACCACCACCGCCAGCGTCATGATCGAGAATGCGACGCCCACGTGCACGTCGGCGGTGCCCAGGAAACCGTAACGGAACGCGCTGACCATGTGCAGCACCGGGTTCACGAACGACGCGGCGCGCGCCCAGTCGGGCAACAGATCGATCGAGTAGAACACGCCGCCGAAATACGTGAGTGGCGTCAGGATGAACGTCGGTATCCAGTTCACCTGATCGAAATTTTTGGCGAATACGCCGTTGATGAAGCCAGCCAAAGAAAACACCATGGCGGTGAGAAACGCTGCGGCGAGCGTCGCCAACAGGTGATGGATCGACAGGTGCGTGAACAGCAGCGAAACGACCGTCACGACCGCGCCGACCAGCAAACCGCGCAACACCCCGCCGCCGACGTAACCGAACACGATCACCCAGTTCGGCTGCGGCGAGACCGAAATTTCTTCCAGAAACCGCTGGAACTTCGCGCCGAAGAAGGACGATGACACGTTCGCGTAGGCGTTCGTGATGACCGACATCATGATCAAGCCGGGCGCGATGTACTGCATGTAATCGACACCGCCCATCGTGCCGACGCGACGACCGATCAGGCTGCCGAAGATCACGAAGTAGAGCGTGGCCGTGACCGCCGACGGCACGATGGTCTGGCCCCAGATGCGCAGGATGCGACCCATCTCGCGCATGACGATGGTTTTGAAGCCGATCCAGCGCACGCTCGCGCGGCTGCGGGAAAATTCGCGCGTCATGCGGCACCCGACTTGTCGACCAGACGCATGAAGATTTCTTCGAGTCGATTCACTTTGTTGCGCATCGAAATCACGTGGATGCCATCGGCCGACAGGCGCGCGAACAATTCGTTGAGGTCACGGTCTTTGCTCACTTCGACCTCGAGGGTGTGATCGTTGAGCCTGCTGATGTCGTAACCGGCCAGCTGCGGCGCGACGGCGACCGGCGCGCGCAGACTGAACACGAACGACTCGGTGTGCAATTTGAGCAGCAGACGATCCATGCGATCGCTCTCGGCGATGCGACCGCGATCGATGATGGCGATGTTGCGGCACAGCGTCTCGGCTTCTTCGAGATAGTGCGTGGTGAGAATGATGGTCGTGCCCGAGGCGTTCAGCTCGCGCAGGAAATCCCACATGGTGCGCCGGATTTCGATGTCGACGCCCGCAGTCGGTTCGTCGAGGATCAGCAGTTTCGGCTCGTGCATCAGCGCCCGCGCGATCATCAGGCGACGCTTCATGCCGCCCGAGAGCGAGCGCGCCATCGAGTGGCGCTTCTCCCAGAGCTGCAGCTTGGTGAGGTATTTTTCGGCGCGCTCGCGCGCGACATCGCGCGGGATGCCGTAGAAGCCGGCCTGGTTGACGACGATGGTCTCGCAGGTCTCGAATTGGTTGAGGTTCAGTTCCTGGGGCACGACGCCGATGCAGGCCTTGGCGGCTTCGAGGTCCCGATCCATGTCGTGACCGAAGATGTGCACGCTGCCGGCGGTCTTGTTGACGAGCGTCGTGCAGATGCCGATCAGCGTGCTCTTGCCGGCGCCGTTCGGGCCGAGCAGCGCGAAGAAGTCGCCCTCTTCGACGTCGAGATCTACGCCCTTCAGGGCTTGGACACCGGTACGGTATTGCTTGACGAGACCGCGAATCGACAGGGCTTTCATGGCGCCGACATGCTAGCGGCGCGGTGCCCTGCCAGCAAGGCGTTGCAAACCGACGAGCGTATGGGCACGCAGGCCTTTGAGGTCGTTGTCGCGCGCGGCCACCAGACGCCGACGCCAGTGCGATTCGTCGTCGTGCCAGCGCAGTCGCAACCAGTGCGGCGCGGCATCGGCGAGCCAGTCTAGCCCGTGCGGACTGCTGCGCTGCAACGCGGCGCAGGCCTGCGGCGGCAAGCCGAGCACGAACGGCGCGGCGACGGGGCGCGTATGCGCGACGTGCCACGCAAAATGCAGCACGGCGCCCGCGAAGGCGCGCGGATGTGCGGCGGACCACGGCGAGTAGCGTGCCGGCGCGTCCGCCACCGCGGGCAACGCCGACGCGGCGCTGCGTTCGGCGGCGCCGGTTTCGGCGAGCGCGGCATCGACCGAGATTTCGAACAGCAGGTACGGCGCGTCGGCGATGCGCTCTCGAGCGGCCTCGTCGAGCGCGCGCCAGTCGTCGGCCGTCAACGGAAAGTCATCCGAGCGTTCGGCGGTCGCGGCCGTGCCGTACAGTTCGCAGATCACTTGCAGGCCGCGCAGATTGAGCCCCGCGATCTGGCGCAGCAATTCACGGTCGACGTACTGCGGTATGCCTGCGATTCGAGGTTTGTCCGGCCACATGCGCGAGCTCCGTAATCCTGCCTTGCATCGTGACGCAGCACACGCTGCGCGCAGCGCTGCATTTCGCGATCGTTTTCACGGAAATGACCATCGGCAGTCAGGGAGCACCGAACCATGCGCATCACCGAATCACGCTACAGCCGCGACCGCTTGCGTCACGACCTGGCGTTCCGCCTCATCGGGCTCGAGGCGCGCACGCGCACGATCTGCAATTGGACGGGCCTCACGCAGGATCGCGTCCGCAAGCTGTATCGCTCGTACGTGCGCGACGAACATCCGGTCCGTCGTCGCCGCGGCAAGTCACCGCGACAATGGACCTATTTCCTCAATCCCGGCGCCGTCGAAGCCGATACGCGCACGCTCGCCGCGACGCTGACGCTGTTCGCCGCGATCCGCCTGCAACCGAGTGGTCGGATGGCGCCGACCCTCGACGAAGGTCACCGGCTCTGCGACGCCTACGAAAGCTACCGCCACGTCGTCACCGCACCGCACATCGAATTCGAGCACGCCGCACTGCTCGCCGACACGCTCGCCCGCGGCGACGAAATCCGCACCGGCCAGTGCCGCGGCTGCGGCGCACTCAACATCATCGAATTGGCCGCGATTCAAAGACCGCCTTGCAGCGCCTGCACCGAGCCGCTGCGCGAAGACACTGTTAGAATCCCGACCTCGACCGCCGCCGCCCAACGCAGTGCCGGTCGTGCGACGACCCCCGAACATGCCAAGTCCACCCATTCCGGATCCGAACTTTCTCGCCGGGCCGTACATCGACCGGCGCGCCGAATGGCGTGAACGTCACGATTGGCCCGAGCAGGCGCGCAACGATCCGCAAGCGCGCTTCATGGTCGCGCGCGGCACGGCACAGCTGATCGCGGGCGCGCAACCTTCGATCGTCTTCGTCGATGCGACGCATCCGCTCGTGCGGCGGGCCACCGACCAGGATCTCGTGCTGCTCGGCTGGTATCGCGACGCGCAATGTCTGCTGCTGCAACTCGACGAGGCGGACGATGCAGCCGCCGCGCTTGCCGTGGCGGCCAACGACGATGCGCGCTTCGAAGATTTGCGACCACTCGCGCCGCAAATCGATGCGACCGAAGCGGGCCTGCTCGCCTATGCGCGCGCCATCGTGCACTGGCAACGACGCCACCGTCATTGCGGAATCTGCGGCGCACCCAGCGTGCCGACGCGCGCGGGACACGTGATGTGCTGCACGTCGAGCACCTGCGGCACCGAATTTTTTCCGCGCATCGATCCGGCGATCATCGTGCTGGTGAGCGATGGCGAACGCGCCTTGCTCGGTCGTCAAGCGAGCTGGGCGCCGGGGCGCTACTCGACGATCGCGGGCTTCGTCGAGCCGGGCGAGAGCCTCGAAGATGCGGTCGCCCGCGAAGTGCTCGAAGAAACCGGCGTGAGCGTCGCGCACGCGCGCTATCACTCGTCGCAGCCCTGGCCGTTCCCCGCCTCACTGATGCTCGGCTTCGAAGCCACGGCGGCCCCCGGCTCGATCGCGCGCGCCGGCAGCGAGCTCGAAGATGCCCGCTGGTTCACGCGCGAAGAGCTGCTCGCCGGCGCGGCCATCCTGCCGCCTGCGACCTCGATTTCGCGGCGTCTCATCGAGCGCTGGTTGCGGCCGCAAGACGCCACGCGCCGCTGATGTGCCTGGTCGCCCTCGCCTGGGATATCCATCCTCGCTATCGCGCCATCGTCGTGGCGAATCGCGACGAATACCACGCGCGCACGGCGGCCCCCGTCGCGCCGTGGCCCGATGCGCCGCATCTGCTCGCCGGGCGTGATCTGCAGGCCGGCGGCACGTGGTTCGCCCTCGATCGGCAACGACGCTTCGGCTTGATCACCAACTATCGCGAACGCGCGCGCCCGCGCCGCAGCGCGCCCACCCGCGGCCGCTTGATCGTCGACTATCTCGCGAGCGCAAGCGGGCCCGAGCGGTTCCTCGCGGATTTGGCCGACGACACGCCGGGTTATGCCGGCTTCAATCTTTTGCTCGCCGATGAACACGAGCTTTGGTACGCCTCCAACCGCAGCGACCGCTATGCACGGGCGCTCGAGCGCGGCGTGCACGGACTCAGCAACCACACGCTCGATACCCCGTGGCCGAAGCTGGCACGGCTGCGCGATACGCTGCAGGACTGGGTGACGGCGGCGGCCGACGACCCGGCTCCCTTGTGGCGCGCGCTCGATGATCGACGTCGCGCCGATCCCGGCTCGCTGCCGAACACGGGCATCGGCGCCGAGTGGGAGCACATCCTCTCCGCACCGTTCGTCATGCACGCCGAATACGGCACCCGTTGCTCGAGCGTGTTGCTGCTCGGCCGCGACGGCAGCGTGGATTTCGAAGAGCGTTCGTTCGACGCCGCAGGGCTGCAATCCGGCTGCGCTCGGTGGCATGCCGCACCGGGCGAGTGGCCACACGCGACCCACTGAAAACCTATAAAATCGCGGCTCGATGCAACGCACAGCCGTCTCCGTCCGGATCTTCGCGGCCGCGCTGCTCGGGCTGCTCGGCGCCGTGCCGTCCCGCGCGGACGTCGACATCCAGATCCAGGGCGTCGACGGAGACCTGCGCCGCAACGTACTCATCCTGCTCAGCCTCGAGCGCTATCGGAACCGCGACGATCTCGACGAAGCACTCATCGCGCGCCTGCAGGAACGTACCGAGCGCGAAGCGAGCGCCGCGCTGCGCCCCTTCGGCTACTACGATCCCAAAGTAACGACCACGATCGACGCCGTCGGGCCCGGACGCTGGCGAGCGCGCATCGACATCGACCCGCGCGCGCCGGTGGTGCTCGCCGAAGTGTTGCTCGACGTGCGCGGCCCCGGCGCCACCAACCCCGCCTTCCGGCGCATCCTCGAGGCACGCAGCTTGCGGACCGGTGCGCGTCTGCAGCACGCGCTCTACGACGGCATCAAAGACGAACTGCGACGCACCGCCGCGACGCTCGGTTACGCCGAAGCGACGTTCGCGCGCAGCGAACTCGAAGTCGATGCGCAGAACCGCCGCGCGCAGATCGCGCTGGTGCTCGACACCGGCCCGCGTTATTCCTTCGGCAAGACGCGCGTCGAAGAAGTCGGGCTCGACGAAGATTTCGTGCGCCGCTATCTGCGCTTTGCACAAGGCGCGCCGTACGATGCGGGCGAACTGCTGCGTACGCAGTTCGCGCTCGACGACAGCCAGTATTTTTCTTCGGTCGAGGTGATCTCCGGCACGCCGGACCCCGACACGCACACCATCCCGGTCGACATTCGCACCGAACCGAATCGGCGCAATCGCTATACCGTCGGCGCAGGCTTCGCCACCGACACCAAAGCGCGCGGCACGCTCGGCTGGGAAAATCGCCGGCTCAACGATCGCGGGCACCGCTTCCGCGCCGACCTGAAAGCCGCGCAACTCGAGCAATCGCTCGAAGCGCGTTATCTGCTGCCCATCGGTGATCCGGCACTCGAAAAACTCGAGCTCGAATTTCGCCAATCGCGCGACGACCTCGGCGATCTCGAAACGCGAACGACACGTTTCAGACCGGCGGTGACGCAAGTACTCGGCGCGTGGCAGCGCGTGTTTTTCGCATCCCTCGCCCGCACGCGCACCATCACCACCGAAACGGCACTCTCCACCTCGATCGCCCAATCGACGACCTTGGTCATTCCGGGCGTGAGTTACGCCTCGGTGCCGCGCGGCTATCTCGGCGAGGCCTTGTTCTCGCGCACCTTGTCGGTCGAAGTGCGCGGCTCCGCGCGCACGCTCGGCGCCAACAGCGATTATCTGCAATTGCGCCTCGATGCCGAGCGCGTGCTCGACCTCGCACCGAAGTGGCACGTGTTCCTGCGCGGACAACTCGGCATCACGGCCGGTTCGAGCGCCGCCGATTTGCCGGGCACGGAGCGCTTCTTCGCCGGCGGCGATCGCAGCGTGCGCGGCTTCGGCTACAACGATTTGTCACCGACCGACGCCGGTGGCGCGAAGATCGGCGGACGACATCTGTTCACGGGCACGGCCGAAGTGATCCGCGATTTGCCGCGCAATTTCGGTCTGGCGGCATTCGTCGACACCGGCAGCGCGTTCGATCGTTTCGGTGATCCTTTGCAGTATTCCGCCGGCATCGGTTTGCGCGTGCGTCTGCCGGTGGTCACGCTCGGCATCGACATCGCGCAACCGCTGAGCAACCCTTCCTGCCGCAACGTCAAACCCGATCCGCGCTGCGGCACGCTGCGCGGCTTCGATGCACTGCCTGGCCCGCGGCTGCATCTGAACTTCTCGCCCAAATTGTGATGCTGCGCATGACACGCCGATCGTTGTGGAGTGGCGTCGCCGCCCTGCTGCTCGTCAGCGTGCCGCTGGCGACCCTGCTGTGGCTCGTGAATTCGCAGAGCGCGCTGCAGCTGGCGGTCTCGCGTGTGCCCAAAGAAATCGCCGGAGTGCGTCTGCAGATCGAGGGCATCCGCGGCTCGCTCGCGCGGGGCGTACACGTGAACCTGGTGCGCGTCGAACACGAACTCGTCACGGTCACGGTGCGCGACCTCGATGCGACGGTACGCGTATTGCCTCTGCTGTGGCAGTCGGTCAGGACCACCGAGTTCAAACTGGCTGACGTCGATATCGCGCTGCACCCGCGGCGCACGCCGCCGATCCGCCGCGTACCGCGATTTTTGCCGGAATTGTTGTCGATCACCGCGACGCCGGTGCGCATCGACAAGCTGACCATTCATCCGGTCACCGGCGCGCCCGTCGAATTCGACGACATCGTGGCCGATGCCACCTTGCGCCCGCGCACGCTGCGCGTGACCGAATCGCGCAGCCGACTCGGCGTCTTCGAGTTGCAGGCCAACGGTCTGATGACCGCTGCCGATCCGCTGCGCTTCGACGTCACGGCGCGCGCCACGGCAACGCCGCGCAATGCGCCGCGCTGGGTGGCGGCAGTCGAAGGGCGCGGCGATTTGAATTCCATGACGCTCACCGGCGGGCTCGTCGAACCGTTCCGCGCCGATCTGCGCGATGCGACGTTGCGCTCGTTCGCGCCCTGGGGCATCGACGGCCGCGCGCTGGTGAGAGATCTTGCGCTCGAGCGCTGGGGCGCGAGCGACGTGTTCGGCCCCATCGTCGGCGAACTTGCGTTGCGCATCGATCGCGACGGTTACCGTGCGCGCGGCGCGCTGACACCGACCGGTCTGCGCGCCGGGCGCGTCGACGTCGATTTCTTCGGGCGCTATGCACGCGGCACGCTCGAAGTGCAACGACTCGCCCTGCATCACCCGGGCTCCGACGCCGACGTGCGGATCGACGGTCGCATCGCCTTTCCGGAGAATGGCCCGCGACTCGAACTGCGCAGCGATTGGGCACGACTGCGTTGGCCGTTGAACGGCATGAGCAAAACTTTCGCGAGTGAACGCGGCCGCGCGACGCTCGAGGGCGTCTGGCCGTATGCCTACAACTACGACGGTGACCTGCGCCTCGGCACACTGCCCGCCGCCTACGCACGCGCGAGCGGCACGCTCGATCGCGGCACCTTGCGCGTCGCACGCGGCGCACTCGAGGTGCTGGGCGGCAGCGCCGAAACGCGTGGCGAACTGCAATGGCGGCCGACGCTGCGCTGGGCGTTCGCAGGCAATGCCCGCAATCTCGATCCGGCAAAGATCCAGCCCACGCTGCCGGGCGCGCTCGCGTTCGCGTATGCCGTCGAAGGTCGAGGGCGCGGCGATGGCAGCGCACTCGCGATCACGCTGCGCGATCTCGGTGGTCGTTTGCGCGGCCTGCCCGCGCAGGGCAGTGGCACGATCAAACTGGCCGGCGATACGCTCGCCTTCGAACGACTCGACCTGCGCGCGGGCGGTCTGCGCGTCTTCGCCGATGGCGCGCTCGCGCCGCGGGCGCGCGATTTGCGATTCCGCATCCTCGCCGAGGATCTCGGCGTGATCACGCCGCAAGGTCGCGGACGCCTGCAACTCGACGGCACGATCCGCGGCACGGCACAGGCGCCGCAGCTGCAATTGCGCGGCAGTGGCGAAGCTCTCGATCTGTTCGGCGTGCAAGCGCAGCGACTCGAGGTCGACGTCGACATGGCCGATGCGGCGCGCGGTCGCATCGCCCTGCGCAACATCACGCTGCCGGGTCGAAAGCTCGAGCGCGCGGAGTTTCGCCTCGACGGTCGCGCGCTCGCGCACGACTTCGCGCTCGATGTGCAAGGCACGGACTTGCGTCTCGTGGCGCGCGGCTCGGGTGACTTGCGTGACGACATCTGGAGCACGCGTTGGACGAAGTTCGATCTCGATCTGGCGAGCGATGCCGAATTGGGGCTGGTCGATGCCTTCAACCTGCGCATCGCGCCGCGTCTGCTCGACGCCACGCGCTTTTGTCTGCGTGGCCGTGGCGGCGAAGAACTCACCGGTGACGGCACCTTGTGTGCGGCGGGTGGCTTGAACGGCACGGGCTGGAATGCGGCGCTCGATATTCGTCGGTTGCCGCTCGGCAGTCTGCTCGCCAAACCCAATCAGCGTGCGAGTTACGAGGGCTTGGTCGACTTGAGCGCCGAATTCGGTGCGCAAGGCGACGAACCGATCCTCGGCAAGGCGCACGCCGACATCACCCAGGCGCGATTGCGGTGGCAACGCGTCGGCGGCAAGGAAGATCTGATTCCGCTCGGCTCGGGCACCGTTCATCTCGAGGCCACGGCCGCAGGTTTGAACGGCGAATTGCGCATCAGCGCCGGCGAAGCCGGTCGCGCGGACGGCAGCTTGCGCACCGGCGCGCTCGGCGCCCGCTGGCGCGAAGCGCCGCTCACCGCCGCATTGCGCATCGACTCGAACGCGCTGGCCTTCGTGCATCTGTACGTGCCGGAAATCGATCGCGCCGCCGGTCAATTGCGCGCCGACCTCGAGTTCGGCGGTTCACTCGGCGCGCCGCTCGTGAACGGCTCGATACGCGTCGAAAACGGCGAGCTCGATCTCTATCAAGTGAATCTCGCGCTGCGCGGCGTGAACGCCGAAGCGCGCATGCTCGACAACGGTTTCAAATTCGCCGCCACCGGATCCGCCGGGGCGGGTCGCTTGAGCGCGGCCGGCGAACTCGTGTGGCGCAACCGTCTTCCCTACGGCCAATTGCGCATCACCGGCAACGATCTGAAATTGGTGGACGTGCCCGAAGCGCGCATTCACGCCACGCCGGATCTGACCTTCAAAGTCGATGGCCGCGATCTGCAGGCGAGCGGCACGGTCACCATTCCGTTTGCGCGCATCGTGCCGGCCGATCTCACCGGCGCCGTGCTGCCCTCGGTGGACGAGCGGCGCGCCGGCGAAGCGCCGCCCGATCCGGCCGGAACGTTCCGCGTCACGAGCGATCTCAAACTTTTGCTCGGCGACAAAGTCACGCTCGACAGCTTCGGTTTGAGCGGCCGACTCACCGGCAGCCTCGCCGTGCAAACGAGCCCGGGCGGCACGAATCGAGGCTCGGGCGAGCTCGGCATCACCGAGGGCAAATACGTCGCGCTCGGTCGACGCCTCGACATCGATCGCGGTCGATTGATTTTCTCGGGCGGCCTGCTCAATGACCCCGGTGTCGATCTGCGCGCCACCAAAGAATTTCCGGACGTCAAAGCCGGCGTCAACGTGCGCGGCACTCTGCGCTCGCCGCGCATGACGTTCTTCGCCGAGCCCTCCTTGCCGCAATCGCAGATCGTGTCGCTGATCATCGCCGGCGGCACGCTCGAAGGCGCGCGCAGCGGCGACGTGGCCACCTCGGGTCGCAGCGCGCTGATCGCGCAGGGCAGCGCCCTGCTCGCGCAGCAACTCGGCTCGAAGATCGGCATCGAAGACGTGGGGATCGAGCAGAATCTCGCCAACGAAACATCGCTGGTGCTCGGCAAATATCTCTCGTCGCGCTTGTACGTGAGCTACGGCATCGCGCTCGCCGAAGCGATCAACACCATCAAGCTGCGCTATACCTTGAACGATCGCTGGACGCTCAAAACCGAAGCCGGCAAGAACGCCAGCGCCGACATCGTCTACACCCTCGAAAAGAATTGAGCGCGCAGCGCCGTCAATATCGGAAGGTGTAGTTGAACTTCACGGTGGTTTCGGCGAGGAACGGCCGGAAGTTGCCCGCCACGTCCTCGCGCCAGTCGTAGTTCACCACCAGATAGGCCATCTGGCCCATCGTGGGCCACCATCGCAACCGACTGTTGAGGCCGAGCCGACGCGACACGTTGTCGTATTGCGCGATGTTGAGCCACGCCCAACGCACGCCGAAGGAATAATTGGCGTTCACCGTGTACACCCGCGCGGTGAAACGCGAACGCGGCAATTCGATTTGCGAATTCTGCACCGCCGCACCGAGCAGCAGCCGCGATTGGGGCTTCCACGTCAGACCCAACTTCGCATCGCGACGCCGCCCGTCGTAAAAATCGCCACCCTCGAGATCCCAGGTCATCGCGACGCTGCGAAAGCCGGCCGACGCGCCATAGAGCCGCACGCGATCGTAGTCGTAACGGCCGAGCGGCACCGACAGACTCCCCGGCAACACGAACGGCTTCGCCAGCACTTCGGTGTAGCGCGCAAGGTCCACGGCGATGGTGTCGCCCGGCTGATCTTCGAGCGAAAACGGCGTGACGGTCATCTGGCGCGATTGCAGACGTCCGGCGCGATCCTCCACCTGTCTGAGATCGAAGCCGTACAACCAACTGCGCAAGCGGCTGCCGCGTTCGAATCGATGCCGGAACTTCGTACGCGCAAACGATTCGGCGATGTCGGTGCGGTTGACGAATCCGAGTGCGGGTTTGAAATTGCGGTCGATCTCGGTGTAGCCGAGCAACGCATCGATGCGGTCGTTCGGATACGCGAGCGAAACACCGCGCGCACCGTCTTCGCCGACCGATCCGGCGCCGCTCGATTGCTGCATCCACGCCCGCGCTTCGAGCACGCCGCGGGGCAGCAGCGCATCCGCGTCCAACGTCTGCGTGCGCAACAACAGATCAGCGCCGAGCACGCTGTTGCGTTTGCCGAAGGCGGGATCGCCCGAAGTCGCGATCACGCCGATCGTCGATTGCTCGCCGAAACTCGCATAGGCGCGACCGACGAACAGATCCTGCGCGGCGAGTCCCGGCGTGTCGCCCTGCCGCACGGCCAGCGCGCCGACGGTGTAGCGCCCGATCTTGCCCGAGATGCGCGTCCCGACGTCGAGATCGATCGGTTGGCCTTGCGCCGACAAGCCGATGGTGCGCGAGAAGAACGGTCGTCCGTTCTGCGTCAGACCGCCGAACTCGAACACCTCGGTGTCTTCGAGAAAGAAATCGCGCTTCTCCGGGAAGAACAACGAAAACCGCGTGAGATTCACTTGTCGATCGTCGACGTCCGTCGCGGAGAAGTCGGTGTTGACCGTCAGCGCCGCCGCGAGCGATGGCGTGATGCGGTAGAACGCGTCGAGCGACGGCGACGACACCAAGCGGCGACGATCGCCGGCGAAGTCGCTGCGCTGGGTGATGTTCATCGAGGGCACGACGTCGAGGCCCGTGCCTTGATCACGGCCCGCCATGCCGGCGATTTCGCCGTCCAAGTCGAGGGTGATGCGTCGATCTCGCTGCGACCACGCGAGGTCCTCGCGCTTGCGACGAATCGAGCGGATGAGATTGATGCCCCACACGTCCGCACGCGGATCGAACGCCAACGTTTTGAACGGCAGCGCGACTTCGGCCGTCCAGCCGTGCTGATCGACCGCGGCATCGCCTTCCCAGATGCCGTCCCAGTCCATGTTGAACGTCGTGCCGCCGAGCAGCAGACCATCGCGTTGCACGCCGTTGGGATTGACGTAGAAGAGATATCCGGTGCGACGATTGTTGTAAGTGTCGAGCACCACTTGCAGATAGTCGTCGTTGGTGACGCCTTGCCCCTGCACCATCTGCGAGCGCTTGATGGCGGCAGGGTCGGAGTCGCCGAATCGTGCGCCGATGTAAAGATTCTCGGCATCGCTCATCAACAAAAATTCGGTCGGCTCGCTCGGCGGATCACCGTCTCCCGGGTTGTATTGCACGACGTCGCGGATCACGACCGCTTGTGACCACGCGGCATCGTCCAGCTTGCCGTCGATGCGCACCTTGCCCTCGATGCGCGGCACGGTGACGCGCTTCGGCACGAACGTCGTCTGCGCCAACGCCGGCCAGGCGCAGACGCACAACGCGACGGACAAGCCGACCCGCGCGATCACGCGTCAGCGCGCAAGGGCACGTTTGGCGGCGAGAAAATCCGGTGCGAGTGCGAGGGCGCGTTCGTATTCGCGACGCGCGCTCGGCGTGTCACCGGCCTCCTGCGCGCAACGGGCGACCCAGTAGTGCGCTTCGGCGGCGCCCCATTCGATGCCGCCACCGCTTGCCGGCGCAGGTCCGTTGCCCGCCGCATCGAACCCGGTCGCGGCCTCGCGAAAGCGCGTACAGCCTTTGGCTTTGTCACCGCCGACGAACTTCGGCCGGAAGTACACGCCGAAGCCCTCGACCAGCACGATGCGCGGATTGCGCGGCTCGAGTGCGAGCGCGGCCTCGATGCTCTTGCCGCTCTTCGAACCGTTGCGGATCGCCGCCATGCCGCCGAGATTGGTCATGTAGCCGTAGCAGGCGGACTGCAAAGCGTGCGCTTCGGCGAATTTCGGCTCGCGACGCAGCACCGCATCGAGCGTCTCGACGCAGGCGTCGCCCGCCTGCGAAGCGGCGTCTTTGCGCTTCGCGCCGATCGCGAGCTGCAGTTTGCGAAATTGCACGTACGCATGGGCATACTGCTCGCGCGCGTTGGACGATTTCGCCCACGTGATCGTCGCGCTCGCAAGTTTGTCGAGCTCGGCGGCATTGCCCGCGAAATAGGCGGCTTGCGCAGCCGCCGACACGCCGGCGATCGTCGGCGCCGACCCCTCGGCATGCGCGAACGGCGCGAGCAGCAAGCTCAATGCGGCCATGCCTTGCGCCAAAGTGCGCGTCCCGAATGCAAAAGTACGCTGCGTCACGCGAGATACCTCGAGGTCAGTTCCGTCGACTTTTGCCACAGCGCTGCGGCCATGGCGAGATCTTCCATGTGCTTGCCCGCTTTCGGGATCACGGGATTGCAGTTTTCGAAATAGTGGCCGCTGCTGCGCGCGAGCGCGGGTGCAGTGGCGAGATAGCAGGAGGTGGCCGCCCCTTCCGGGATCGACTTCATGAACGTCCAGCCGATGAGCTTGGTCGCCACGTGTTTCCATTCGGCGAAGTGGCGGCCGAGGTTGGTGTTGATGATGCCGGGGTGCAAAGAATTCGCCGTCGCGGCGCTGCCCTCGGCACGCCAGCGTCGCGCGAGCTCGAGCGAGAACAAGGCGTTGGCGAGTTTCGATTGACCGTACATGCGATTCGGTTCATAACCGCGGCGACCGTCGAGGTTGTCGAATTCGATGCCCGCTTCGGGCGCCCATTGATAGCCGAGGCTGGAGACGACGACCACCCGGCCTTGCTGCGCTGCCTGGATTTGCGGCAACAACCGATTGACCAGAATGAAGTGGCCGAGATGGTTGACCACGAAATGCTTTTCGAGACCGTACACCTGTTCGAGTTTCGGCAAAGCCATGATGCCGGCGTTGCAGATCACGCCATCGAGCGGCATGCCGAGCGTGCGCACGAGATCCGTCGCGGTGACGATGGTGTCGAAGCGCTCGAGCTCGAGCGCGACCGGGGTCGTGCGACCGCCGACCGAGGCACAGGCTTCTTTGGCTTTTTCCAGCGTACGCCCCGTGCCGATCACGTGCGCGCCGCGCAGCGCGAGCACGCGCATGGTTTCGAGGCCGAGCCCCGACGTCGCACCGGTGACGAGAATCGTGCGTCCTGCGAGATCGAGACCCGCGGTGACCGCCTCGGCGGTGCTGTCGGAGCCGAAGGCACTGAGCGGCACGCCCGGCGGTCGCGGCTCGCCCGAGCGGGAACAGGACAGCAATGCAGGTGCGGCGGCGACGCTGCCGGCCGCGATCAAAAACTGCCGACGATCGAACGACATGATCCCCTCCCGAGCGACGAATTTCATTGCGCTTGCGAGTCTAGTGCCTCGGCGGTGCGAATACATCCACCTCGCCCGCATACAATGGTCGACATGAAGTCCGAGGTTCCCGCACCGCCGCCGGTCTTGCGTCGTGCCACCGATGCAGACGTCGCCGCCTTGCACGCGCTGGTCAATTCGGCCTACCGCGGCGATTCGAGTCGCGCAGGCTGGACGACCGAGGCGGACTTGCTCGGCGGACAACGCACCGACGCCGCGGCACTCGCGGAGTTCATCGCGCGGGGCGTGGCGCAGGACGATCGCGCCATGTTGGTCATGCCGCGCCTCGACGCCGAGCCCGCCTCGTTGCTCGCCTGCGTGCAACTCGAGCGACGCGGTGACGATGCCTATCTCGGCATGCTCACCGTCGCGCCGTCGCTGCAAGGCGCCGGGCTCGGCAAATATTTGCTCGCCGGTGCCGAGACGTTCGTCGCCCGCACCTGGCAAGCGCGCACGGTCACCATGACGGTGATCGAGCAGCGCGGCGAACTCATCGCCTGGTACGAGCGGCGCGGCTACGCGCCTACGGGCGCGACCGCCCCCTTCCCGTACGGCGATGCACGTTTCGGCGAGCCCAAACGTCCCGATCTGCGTTTCGTCGTGCTTCGCAAGAGGTTGCCGTGAAAACTCCGCATAGCGTACGTCCACTCGTGATCGCGCATCGTGGTGCCTCCGGCTATCGCCCCGAGCACACCCTCGAGTCGTATCGATTGGCGATCGAACTCGGCGCGGATTTCATCGAGCCCGATCTCGTGTCCACCCGCGACGGCGTGCTGGTCGCGCGCCATGAACCGAACATCACCGATACCACCGACGTGGCGACGCGGCCGCAATTCGCGGATCGCAAACGCACGGTCGTCGTCGACGGCAGCGCGCAGACCGGCTGGTTCACGGTCGACTTCACGCTCGAGGAACTGAAGACGCTGCGCGCCATCCAGCCGCGACCCGATCGCTCCAAAGAATTCGACGGCAAGTTCGAAATTCCGACGCTCGACGAAATCATCGCGCTCGCGAAAACCGAATCGCAGCGCCGCCAACGCACGATCGGCATCTACCCCGAAACCAAACATCCGACCTGGCATTGCGATCGCGGCTTGCCCCTCGAAGACGCGCTGCTCGCCGCGCTCGAGCGAGCGGGCTGGACGACGCGCGATGCGCCCGTGTTCCTGCAATCTTTCGAAGCGGGCAATTTGCGCTGGTTGCGCGCCCGTACCGGCGTGCGGCTCGTGCAACTGATCGACGGCGACGGACAGAGCGCGGACGGTCGCGTCCACCCTGCCAAACGCTGGCAAGGTGAAGGACGCTGCACGCGATATCCGCAAGGGCCGACGGCCGACACCGCGCTGCCCGAAGATTTCACCGATCCGCGCAGCTTCGCGATCATCGCGAGCTACGCGGATGCAGTGGGGCCATGGAAGCGGCATTTGATCGGCTCGCGCGAAACCGATCCGCGCGACGCGAGCGAACGCACGCGACGCGTGACCGCACCGACGCGGTTCGTCGAGCTCGCGCATGCCGCCGGGCTCGCGGTGCACCCCTGGACGTTCCGCAACGAATCGCAGTATCTCGCCGCCGACTACCAGGGCGACCCGCGCGCCGAATATGCGGCCTACGCGGCGCTCGGCGTCGATGCGGTGTTCAGCGATTTCCCCGATACAGCGCTCGCCGCACTCGGGCGCTGACGCTCGTTCCGTCACCCAAAGAAAAAGGCCCGGTGGATCGCTCCACCGGGCCCGTGTCATGCGCACGGCGCTGCCGCGCCGCGCCTCGGGGTCAGAACTTGTAGCTCGCCTCGAGGCCGACTTGGCGCTCGCGACGTGCCACGCCGAAGAAGCCGCGCGGCAACGAGTACGATGCGACCGCCGTCGACGGCAGGCCCGTCTTCAAGGTGACACCCGGGATGCCGAGCATGTAGCTGTGCAACCAGCGGGTCACGCCCGGTGACGAGTCTTCGTTGGTGAGGTTGCGGCCATAGAGACCGACCTTCCATTGATCGGTCTCGACGCCGATGCGCGCACCGAGCAACACGGCCGAACCGCTCCACGCGAGATTGTGCACCTGCACGTACTTCTTGTCCGTGTAGGAGAGGTCCGAGTTGACGTACAAGCGGTAACCGTCCGAGAGCGGGCGGTTGAAGTCGGCCGTGAACGAACCGGAGTTCTTGGCGGCGAGCGGGAACGCCTTGCCCACGATCGAGCAGTCGCCCTTGCCGTTCAAGTTGCGCGCGGCGTTGGTCGGATCGTTCGGGTTGAAGATGCCGCCACCGCTCGTCAGCTGGAACTGGAAGTCGTCGCAACCTTTGGTGAACTTCGTGTCCGCCAGCGCGTAGTTGATCGCGAGCGTGAGATTGTCGGTCGCGGCAAAGCGCGCTTCGACTTCCACGCCCTTCACTTCGCCGTCACCCTGGTTGGTGGAGATCGAAGTGACCGCACCCGTCGAGCTGTTCTGGATCGGCGTCGTCAACTGCATGTTGGTGACGTCGGTCTTGAAGAGCGCGACGTTCAACGAGAGACGGCGATCGAACAACACCGACTTCGCGCCGATTTCGTAGTTCACCGACTCTTCTTCGAGGAACGACTCGTCCTGCGGACGACCGTTGCTGATCGCCACGGCGCCGTTGAACCCGCCCGGCTTGTAGCCCTTGGCGTAGTTCGTGTACAGCGTGAGATCCGGCGAGACTTTGTAGTTCAAGGTCGCGCGCGGCGTGGTCGACGTCCAGCGATCTTTGCCACGCAGACGCGAGTCGTACGTGGTGACCGACGGACCGATCTGCAGATTCTTCACCGACGCCAGGTTGATCTGGCCTTTGCGCTCTTTGGCTTTGCGCAGTTCGAGCGAGCCGGAGAAACGGTCCGTGAAGTCGGCTTCGAGGGCACCGAACAACGCGCTGTTGTTGATGTCGTAGACGTTCTCGGGACGATCCTGGCCGTCGAGACTCACGAAGTCGATGCGGTAGCCGCGCTGCTCCCACTCGAAGTGGTATGCGCCGACCATCCAGCGCACCGCACGCTCGCGCGGCGATTCGAGTTTGGCTTCGAACGACCAGTCGCGATATTTGTCGACGCCCGAGGAGGCACCGGTGGCGACGTCCTGCACGCCGTTCACGTTCGGACCGATGATGTTGACGGCCGAGTGATCGCTGTCGGAACCGGTCTTGCGGTCGTCCTTGCGCTTGCCGCCGTTGAGCGACACCGCATAACCCGAGCCCATCACGTCCCAACGATACGAGGCGAGCAGCAGGTCGAGGTCACGGTTGACGCCCGAGAACGCCACGCCCTGACGCGTGTCGTACACGCCGCCGGTCGCGGTGACGCCGCCGACGAAGGTCGACGGGATGCCCGCGAGCTGCACGATCGGCTGCGTGACCGGTGCGTCGTTCAAATAAATCGGACGCGCCTTGATCTCGCCGCAGAAGTACTGGTTCGGGTTGGCGATGTTGGTGGTCGAGTACGAAGCGAACGAACGCGTACCCGGTGCGCAGTTGTTGTCGCCTGCGCCCTGGAAGAACAACGGACGCGTTCCGTCGCGATCGCGATTGTGCGAAAAGCGCAGATTCAGCTCGGTGTTCTCGGTCGGCGTGATGCGCAAGGACCCGCCGAAGGAGCGGCTCTCTTCGTCACCGATCGTTTTGCCGGTCAGCTGGTTTTTCCATTGACCGTCGAATTTGTTGTAGCGCACCGAAAGGCTGCCGGCGACCTTGTCGGAGAAGCTGCCGGAGAGACGACCGGTCACCAGACGCTCATCGGCGTCGACGGCCATGTTCGCGCCACCCGAGAGCGCGTCGGTCGGCTTCTTCATGATGAAGTTGATCGCGCCCGAGTAGGTGTTGCGACCGTAGAGCGCACTCTGCGGACCACGGATCACTTCGACGCGCGCCACTTCGGCCATGTCGAGGGTCTGGATGTCGCCCGGGTAGTACACGCCGTCGACGAAGTAGGCGACGCCCGTTTCCACGGTGGCGTTGGTGCCGGCGAGCACGCTCGCCAAACCGCGCATGACCGGACGCTCGTTCGAGCGGCCGAACGATTTGGAGAACACGAGACCGGGCGCGAACTTCGCGAGGTCGTCGAGCGAGTTGACCTGGCGGTTGGCGATTTCGGCGGAGGAGATCGCGGTCACGGAGACCGGGATGTCCTGCAACGACTCTTCGCGCTTACGCGCCGTGACGACGATTTCTTCCAGCGTCGGTCCGGCCGAGGCCGTGCCCTGCGCGAACGCCACCGGCCCCGAAAGGCTGGTCGCACCCATGGCGAGCAAGGCCGCCAGAGATTTGTGTTTGATAGACATATAAAGATGGCTCCCCGATGTTGCGACGACTCGTCAACGAAGGTCGACGGGCGTCGGATTGGCACTCATTCTGCCCGCTATTGTAGGGCAATTTCAGTGAAGTCGTACTGAAGGCAATACGTTGTGTTTTTTTTGCAACAAATGGGCGTTCAACCGGCCGCGCGCCGATGCAGGACCGTGAACTGCTGGAAGATCACCGGCATGCGCATCGAGGGCTCCTCGCCGCGCGCCTTCAGCATGCCACCCCAGTAGGGCCAATGGATGTTGCGCCACACACCGACGTCGCGGGCGTTCGGGCCCTCGACCGCCACGTGCCGCGGACCGATCTCCTCGAAAGCCACGGTTTCGACGTGGCTGATGCGATACAGCAGCACCGGGTGCCCTTCGAAGTCGGTGACGACGTACAACTCGTCCTGCTTCGGGGCGCGCGCGGGATCGTCCGCGAACTCCCACTCGAGCGCGAAGGTGCCGGTTTTTTCGCCGCTCGCGATCAGCGGCACGATCACGTCGGCCATCGCCTTGCTGCCGCCGAAGGTGCGCACTTTCACCGCACGCAGATCGAGCGCGGGCAAGGCGGTGCGCACTTCTGCGAGATACCGTTCGATCTCTGCGTTCATCGGTAAACCTCCGGATATCGTGAATCCAAACCTTTGAAACGTTTGTGCAGCCAAAGATATTGGCCGGGGTTGCGTCGTGCCTCGCGCTCGATCAAGGCATGGAATCGACGCAGATCGGCGAGCGGGTCGCCGCTCGGAAAATCTTCGAGCGGCGCGCCGATGCGCGCCCGATAGCCCGCGGTGCCGGGCAAGCGCTCGACGAAATACGGCAGCACGGCGGCACCGGTGAGCGCCGCGAGTCGCGAAGTCGCCGGATTGGAGGCGGCGTCGATGCCGAAAAACGGCGCCATCACCGCGCCTTTGCCGCGATAGGCTTGATCCGGCGCATACCAGACGACGCCCCCCGCGCGCAGCACGCGCACCATGCGTTTTATGTCGTCGCTCGCGATCGTGCCGGCGGAAATCGCGCTGCGGTAGCGCACGAAAAACTCGCTCAGCAGCGCATTCTTCGACGGCTTGTAGACCGCATGCACCGCACGCGTCGCGGTCGCAAAGCGCGCACCGATTTCGAGCGTCGTGAAATGCGCCGCCAGCAGAATCGCGCCGCGCCCCGACGCCGTGACGCGATCGAGTTCCTCGAGCCCCTCGAACTGCACGAGCGCGCGCAGACGCTCTCCGCTCGCGAACCAGACGAGCGCGGTCTCGGGCAAGGTGATCCCGGCGTCTTCGAAGTGGGTGCGCAAGATCGCCTCGCGCTCGGCGGCGGTTTTCTCCGGGAAACAAAGCTCGAGATTGCGCCGCACGACGCGCCGCTGCGGCAACGGCAAGCGTCGCGCCAGCGCGCCGAGTGCGGCACCGAAGGCAAGCTGTCTCGCAAACGACCAGCGCGCGACGACTTTGAGCAGCCAGAGCGCAGCCCACGTCGGCCAATACTTCGGCCAAAGAAATCGGGCGCGCACTCGACTCATGACGACCGTGCAACCGGTGCGTCGGCCACGAGCTTGGCGAGGCGCTCGCCCTGGCGACGCAAGGTCGGACCGAAATTCTGCCGATCGAAGAATTCACCGAGCGCGGCGAGATCCGGCGCGCGCGGTTTGAGGTCTTCACGCGTGGCCGCGAGCGGCATGTCGCGCACGATCTCGGTCAGACGCCGCGCGAAAAATGCCGCGTCGCGGTGTTCGAGCAATTTCGCCGGCAACTTCGACGCGCCGCGGATCGGCAATGCGGCAACCGCATCGAGATTGTCGTAGAGCTCCTCGAGCGACGCGTATTCGTTCAGCAACACGCCCGCGGTTTTGGGGCCGACGCCCGGCACGCCGCGCACGTTGTCGACCGCATCACCGGTGAGCGCCAGATAGTCGGCATAGCGTTCGGGCGGAACGCCGAAGTGCGCGCCGATCTCATGGTGGCGCAGCCGCAGATTTTCGGTGTAATTCCAGTAGATGTCGCCTTCGCGGATCAGCTGCGCGAGATCTTTGTCGCGGGTGACGACGGTGGCCGGCACGCCCTCGGCCCGCAGGCGCGCGTGCAAGGTGCCGATGATGTCGTCGGCTTCGTATTCGCCGCTCGCGAAATGCGGCACGCCGAGCAACTCGCAGAACTCGCGGCAACGCTGGAACTGCAACTTGAGGTCGGCGGGTGCCGGCTCGCGATTGGCCTTGTACTGCGGGTCGATGCGGTTGCGGAACGAGGTTTCGAGGCTCTCGTCGAAGGCGACCGCGATCAGGCGTGGCTGGGCGCGCTCGATCAGGTCACAAAGAAATCGCGCGAAGCCGAACAGCGCGTGCACGGGGTTGCCGTCGCGGTCGGTCATGTCCGGCGGCATGGAGTGATACGCGCGGAACACGTAAACCGAGGCGTCTATCAGGTAAACCACGGCGCCGATTGTAGCGATTGTCGGCCACCCGGCGCGGTATAGTCGGACGAAATCCTGCAACGGGGGATCGCCATGCTCGCACTGTCACGACTCGCCACCGCTTTGCTCATCGCCCTGGCGCCGCTGCTCGCCCATGCGGCCGACACGGCCGTCGCGAACACCGCCGTCCTCGTCAACGAAGCGAGCCACAAGGGCCAGAGCCCCGAGATCTCGCTCGGCCCCGACGGCAGCGTGCACCTGGTGTGGATCGACGAAAACACCGCGCCCAAAGAACACGCCGAGCACGGCCATTCGCACGTCGCCGCCACCAACCTCTTCTATGCGCGCTCGACCGACGGCGGCACGACGTACTCGGCGCCGCTGCAACTGAACGCGAAAGACGGCGACGTCTGGGGTTTTTCGGTGAGCAAGCCGCGCGTGGTCCTCGGTCGCAACGGCACGGTGCACGTCTTCTATCCCGGCAACGATGTGAACCCCGGCAACGGCAAGCCCGAAGCGGTCGCGCTCTACACGCGCTCGACCGACGGCGGCAAAACGTTCTCGAAGCCGCAGCGACTGAACACGATGGCGACCACCGACGCGAGCGAGCTCGTGCATGGCGGCCTTACGCATGCGCACGTGTTCGGCACGATAGTCGCCGACGGCAAAGGCGCGGTGTACGCATTGTGGATCGACACGCGCGACATGGCCAAAGCCTCCGACGCGGGCAAAGTATTCATGGCGGTGTCGCGCGACGACGGCAAGACTTTTGGTCCGGACAAAGAAATCCTGCCCGCCGACGTCTGCCCGTGCTGCCAACTCACCGCATACCTCGACGACGCCGGCAAACTCTACGTCGGCTCGCGCCAGGTCGATCACAAATATCGCGACAGCACGGTGATGGTCTCCGCCGACGGTGGTCGCAGCTTTTCGCCGCGACGCCGCGTGGTCGGCACGCGCTGGGAAATCGAGGGCTGCCCGCTCAAGCCCACCAGCATCGTCGCGCGCGGCAAACACGTCGTCGCCGCCTATTACACGGGTGCGGAAAATCCGGGCGGTGCGTATGTCGTGCATTCGACCGACGGCGGCGTGAATTGGTCGACGCCCATGCTCGCGCACCCGGGCGCGGTGACTTCGGATGCGCCGGTGCTCGCACTCGCAGGCGACGTCGTGCACCTGTTCTGGCACGCGAAGACGACCGACGGCGTGCGGCGCGTGTACACGCGCAGCTCGCGCGATCTCGGCGCCACGTTCGGTGCGGTGAGCGAACTGCCCGCGCCACCGGGCGCGACGCAACTGCCGGCCATCGCGGGACGCGCCGACGGCAGCGTGCACGTGGCCTGGCAACAGGGCGCGGAAGTTCGGGCGATGCGTTGGGTCGCGGCCAACTGAGGCCGCAATCACGCCATCAAATCGCGGACGCGCCGATGCAGAGGGCTCGAGCGCGGAAAATGGGCGAGCAGATATTCCATCTGATCGAACAGCACGCGCCGACCTTTGAGGAAAATGTATTCCGCGTAGGTCGGCGTGAACGGCACGGCCAATAGCTGCATGCGCGCCTGCTCGGGCGTGCGCCATGCCTTGAAGTTGTTGCAACGTCGGCAGGCCGTCACGACGTTGTTCCAGCCGTCGCGTCCGCCCTGACTGAACGGCCGCACGTGATCGCGCGACAACTCGCGCGTCAAAAACCGCTGTCCGCAATAAAGACACAAATACGCGTCGCGGCGGAACAAGGTCTGGTTGTTGAGCGGCGGCACGTAGTCCTGACGCAAATGACCGGGATTGCCGGCTTGACCGAGCGTCGCGACGATCGAATTGACCTCGAGCACGGTGCGTCGGCCGCTGCGCGCGTTGATGCCGCCATAGAGTCGGAAGATCGGCGTGCCGCAGGTGTAGGCGATCTGATCCTGGTGATAGAGCCGCGCCGCTTCGCGGTAGTCGATCCATTCGAGCGGCATGCCCGAGACGTCGGTGCGCAGCACGTGATGCTGCAGGGAAACCCCGCCCGCGGGACGCGCGACGATCGCGAAATCGTCATCGGAGGACTGCGGTCTGGATTCGCCGTCGAGTGAGGCCATCGGTCATGTAAGATACCGCCGCTTTGTGACAACATTCAACGCTTTTGAGCCCTTCCGCACGGGAGTTCGTCAATGCCCATCACGATCGGCGCGCTGCGCGAGATCACGCCCCACGAAACACGCGTCGCCCTGGTGCCGGAGGTGGCCGCCAAGTTCGCCGACGCCGGCGCGCGGGTGCTCATCGAGCGCGGCGCGGGCGATGCGGCGCAGTTCGGCGACGCGCTCTACAAGAAGGTCGAATGGGCCGATGCGGCGACCGTGCTGTCCCAGGCGGACGTGCTGTTGACGGTGCGTCCGCCGAGCCTCGCGCAGATCGCGCAACTCAAACCGGGTGCCGTGGTCGCCGGCTACATGCAGGCGCACGAGAAGCAGGCCGAGGTGCAGGCGCTGTGCGAGCGTCGCATCACGAGCTTCGCGGTCGAGTTCATTCCGCGCATCTCGCGTGCGCAGTCCATGGACGCCCTCTCCTCGCAAGCGGCCATCGCCGGCTACAAGGCCGTGCTGCTCGCGGCGAACTCGCTCGACAAATTCCTGCCCATGCTCACGACCGCCGCCGGCACCATACGGCCGTCGAGCGTGCTCGTGATCGGCGCGGGGGTCGCGGGGCTGCAGGCGATCGCCACCGCGCGCCGCCTCGGCGCGGTGGTCGAAGCCTATGACGTGCGCAGCGCCACCAAAGAACAGGTGAAGTCGCTCGGCGCGAAGTTCGTCGACGTCGGCGTCACCGCCGAAGGCCAGGGCGGCTATGCCCGCGAGCTCACCGCCGAAGAAAAAGCGCGCCAGCAGGAAGTGCTCGATGCGCGCATCGCGGCGATGGATGCGGTGATCACGACCGCTTCGGTGCCGGGACGCAAAGCCCCGGTGATCATCAGCCGCGCGGCCGTCGAACGCATGAAACAGGGTGCGGTGATCATCGACATCGCGGCCGAACAGGGCGGCAACTGCGAACTCACCCGCGTCGGCGAAACCGTCGTGCATCACGGCGTGAAGATCGTCGGCCCCGTGAATCTGCCGGGCCAGCTCGCCTACAACGCCAGCGAAATGTACGCCCGCAATCTTTTGAACTTCCTGAAGCCCGCGATCAACGCGGGCGAACTCGCGATCGACTGGAACGACGAAGTGTTCGCCGGTTCGTGCCTCACGCACGACGGCAGCATCCGTCACGAAGCGACGCGCAAAGCTATGGAGGGCTGAACGTGGAAGGAATGATCGCGCTTTACATCTTCATGCTCGCAGCCTTCGTCGGCTACGAAGTCATCGCGCGCGTGCCGGTGATTCTGCACACGCCGCTCATGTCGGGCTCCAACTTCGTGCACGGCATCGTGCTCGTCGGCGCGATGGTGGCGCTCGGCAATGCGACCACGACGCTCGAACAGGTGATCGGCTTCGCGGGCGTGCTGCTCGCGGCCGGCAATGCCGTCGGCGGCTACGTCGTCACCGAACGCATGCTCGAAATGTTCAAGTCCACCGGCGGCGGCGGCAAGAAGGGGATGCACTGAGATGTCGAACCTCTTCACCGCAGAACAACTGATCCAGTTCAGCTACTGGATCACCGCGATCCTCTTCATCATGGGCTTGAAGCGCATGAGCTCGCCGGTGACGGCGCGCAGCGGAATTCTTTGGGCGGGCGCCGGCATGGTGGTCGCCACCGCGGTCACGTTCCTGACCCCGGGCATGGGCAATTTCGGCCTCATCGCGCTCGCCATCCTGCTCGGCTCGGTGATCGCGGCCTGGAGCGGCAAGCGCGTCGCGATGACCGACATGCCGCAGATGATCGCGCTCTACAACGGCATGGGCGGCGGTGCGGCCGCCGCGATCGCCGCGGTCGAACTCTACAAACTCGGCGATCCCGCGCATGCGGGTGCCACGCACGACACCGCGGTGCTCGCGCTCGCCGTGATCGGCGGTCTGATCGGCGCCGTGTCCTTCAGCGGCAGCCTGATCGCGTTCGCGAAGCTGCAAGGGCTGATCAACAAAAGTTTGCGCTTCGGCGGTCAGCAGATCGTCAACCTGCTGTTGCTCGCGGCGGCCGTCGTGCTCGGCGCGATGATCGCCTTCGGCATCGACCAATCGGCGGCGACGATCACCACGTTCTTCGCGATCGCGCTCGTGCTCGGCCTCACCATGACGCTGCCGATCGGCGGCGCCGACATGCCGGTCGTGATTTCGCTCTACAACGCGCTCACGGGTCTCGCGGTCAGCTTCGAAGGTTTCGTGCTCGGCAACTCGGCGATGATCATCGCCGGCATGGTGGTCGGCGCCGCGGGCACGCTGCTCACGCAGTTGATGGCCAAGGCGATGAACCGCTCGCTCGGCAACGTGCTGTTCTCGGGCTTCGGTGACACGGGCGGCGAAGCGCAGGGCACGGTCACGGGCGCCATGAAGCCGATCGAAGCGTCCGACGTCGGGGTGATGATGGCGTTCGCGCAAAAAGTGATCGTGGTGCCGGGTTACGGCATGGCGGTGGCGCAAGCGCAGCACAAAGTGTGGGAGTTGTGCCAACTTTTGATCGAGCGCGGCGTGACGGTGAAGTTCGCGATCCATCCGGTCGCCGGCCGCATGCCCGGTCACATGAACGTGCTGCTCGCCGAAGCCGGCGTGCCCTACGACATCATCGCGGATCTCGACGAGATCAACGCCGAATTCGAGACCTGCGACGTCGCGCTCATCATCGGTGCGAACGACGTGGTGAATCCGGTCGCGCGCACCGACAAATCGAGCCCGATCTACGGCATGCCGATCCTGAACGCCGACAAATCGAAGAACGTGATCGTCGTGAAGCGTGGCAAGGGCGCGGGTTTCTCGGGCATCGAGAACGCCCTCTTCTACCTCGACAACACGCGCATGCTGTACGCCGACGGACAACGCGCCGCCATCGATCTGATCGGTGCGGTCAAGGCCGTAGGCTGAGCGTCGTGATGCGCGCGCTCATCGCGCTCGCATTCACGATGACCGCGCTGCTGCCGCGCGCGGTGGCGCAGGAGGCGTTGCCGCCCGAAGCGCATGCGGCGCACGAGGCCATCGAGGAAGTCACCATCTCGGGCGAGCGCGCGGGCCCCGGGCTGTGGAAGATCCGCAAGGGCGATCACACGCTCTATCTCTTCGGCACGATCTCGCCGCTGCCTAAAAAAATGGTCTGGCGGTCGCGCGACGTCGAGCGTGCACTCGAGAGTTCGCAGGTGTTCGTCAGCAACGCCCGCGCGAGCGTGGGTTTCAATCCGATCACCTGGGCACGGATCATGTGGAACGCGCCCAAGATGTTCAAAGATCCGCAAAACGCGACGCTCGGGAAATCTTTGCCGCCGGAACTCTTCGAGCGTTTCGAGACGCTGCGCCGCAAGTACGCACCGGAGAAGACCGATTTGCTGACCCAGCGTCCGATGTTCGCGGGCACCGGATTGTTGAGCGCGGCGATTTCCGCCAGCGGCCTCACCGGCGCCATCGATGTGCGACGCACGGTTGCCAAACTCGCCAAAGCGCGCGGTTTGAAGGTCATCGAACCGAAAATAAAATTGGACGATCCGCTCGGCGTGATGCGTGAAATCATGCAGTTCCCGCCGGAAGCCGAGGTGTCGTGCGTACGCGTGATGGTCGATCGGCTCGAGGGCGATCTCGGCGTGATGCGCGCGCAAGCCGATGCGTGGGCGAGCGGCGATGTCGATGCCTTGCGCAAACAGCGGCTGCTCGATCAGCCGGCCGAAGAGGCGTGTCTCGCGATCGTGAACGGGCCGAAACTCGCCGAACTGGTCCGCCAGTTCGAGAGCACCTGGTTCGATGCGGCCGTCATGGCTCTCGAGCAGAACAAATCGAGTGTGGCCGTGGCATCGATCTCGCAGTTCTTCGGCCCGAAAGGTCTGCTCGCGAAATTCGCGGCGCGCGGCTACGAAGTCGTCGACCCTTGAGACGATATCCGTGAGTCTCTCGAACGCGCGGGCGCGGACGGCACGCGGCGTCCTCGCGATGTTCATCGCGGTGGCGGCGTTCTCGTTCATGGACGCGCTGCTCAAATCGTTCTCTACGCACTATCCGCCGTTGCAGGTGAGCGCCTTGCGCGCACTCGCCTCGATACCGTTCATATTGCTGCCCTTGTGGTGGCAGGGCCGGCTGCGGGAATTGCAGCCGGTGCGCTGGGAATTGCATCTGCTGCGCGGCGTGCTCGGCATCGCGATGCTCGGCACCTTCGTGTTCGCGCTGCGCGAAGCGTCGCTCGCGTCGGTCTATTCGGTGTACATGGGCGCGCCACTTTTGATCGCCGCGATGGCGGCATTTTTGCTGGGCGAGCGCGTCGGCGTGCGCCAATGGATCGCGATCGGCATCGGTTTCATCGGCGTGCTGGTGATCCTGCAGCCGCGCAGCGACGGTCTGCCGCTGGTCGCAGGTCTCGGCACGGTGATCTCCGCGCTGTGCTACGCCGCGGCCGCGATCACCGCGCGCGTGCTGACCCGCAGCGAGCATTCGGCCGCCATCGTGTTGTCGTTTCTGGTGGTCGTCGCCGTCGGCGCAACACTGCTGTCACTCGGCAGCTGGACACCCATCCAGGCGGAGGATTGGCTCGCGCTCGCCTGTGTCGGCGTAACCGGCGCCATCGGCCAGCACTACATCACCACCGCATTTCGCGACGCGCCGGCCGCCACCGTCGCACCCATCGAATACACCGCTTTGCTGTGGGGCGCCGGGATCGACTGGGTCGTCTGGCAAGCGACGCCGGCCTCCAACGTGTTCGCCGGTGCGACGCTGGTGGTCGCGGCCGGGTTGTACGTTGCGCTCTACGGACAAACTGGCGCAGCATCGACGCCCGATCAAGCACGCGAGGATCGCGCATGACCACACGCCGCCGCCTTTTGCAGAACTCGCTCGCGCTCGGCGCGCTCGGCGTCGCGAGCACCGATGCCGCCATAGCCGCGACACGCGGCAAGACCGCAGCCGCGGCGCAGCCCGAGGCGCCGTTGCGCGAGCCGCTCGCCGCGGCGTCGTTGCACAAGCTCTATCGACGCATCCGCTTCGGCGCGGACGGTGCCGCCGTGTACTGGTGGCTGCACGGCACGCGCTACGGTCTGGTCGACAACGTCCTCACGCCGTTCTTCGACATGCACGTCGCCTCGATCCACCGCCGGCGCGACCTCGACGCCGATCGCTACGAGATCAGCTCCGCCTCGGCGATCTATTACACCGCCACGGGCGCGACCACGCTGCTCGAACGCTGGCCGAATCCCGTCACGGGCGCGGAGGTGAAGTTCGATTACCCGGCGCCGCGCGTGACGCTCGCGAGCTACTCGCTGCGCGACGGGGTGCTCGCCGAGCCCGAGGCGCCGGGCGCCCGCTCCGAACGCAAACACTTCGTCGGCCCGGCGCGCGCGGATGCCGGGCGCGTGTGGCTCGACGAGGCGAGTTACATCCGCGTCGATCGCGGCAGCACGCCACCGATGAAGGTGCACGACATGTACACCTATTCGGTCGCCGCCGCGGACCTCGCTGCGCCGCTCGCCTTCACGCCTGCACTCGCCGCCTTCAACGACTTCAACGACTGGTCGCCGCGCTTCGAGATGGGCGATCGTCCCGGCTCGAGCATCTCGCGCTGCACCGGCTCGAAAGTCGCCACCTTCGAGGAATTGCCCGCCACTTGGCGGGCACTGTTCGCCGCGCGGCACCCGCAGGGCTTCGACGCGCTACGGTAAGCGGCGCACCGCAGCAGGCTCGGATGCCGGTGTCGGTGCGCTTTCGCACCGCGGCCTTCTCGGTAAATCAGACACTTACGCACACTGGCGAAGAAAGCATGTCATTTTTGCGTCATAAACTGCCCCTGCGGGGCCCTTGCGGATATGCAACTGTCTGATTCATATCGATTTTTTTCAAACTGGTTAATCTTTGACCAGTCGAACGAGAAACTGCGCAAATCACGCGGTTTTTCGCCCGCGCGCGGCCGCTGTCCACAGCGTTATCCACACCCTCTGTGGACAACCGAAATACCGTGAACCAGCCCCTCTTGCGCGTGGTCGTCGACACCCCGTTGCGACGATCGTTCGATTATCTGCCGGCAGCAGAGGGGGCTCTGCCGGCGCCTGGATGTCGCGTACGCGTGCCCTTCGGCAATCGCGCGCTGATCGGCGTAATTATCTCAATAGAGAGTCAATCAGACGTCCCGGCGTCGAAATTGAAACGAATTCACGAGGTAATCGACGACGCCCCGATCTTCGATGAACCCCTGCTCGCGCTGCTGCGCTGGGCGTCGGATTACTACCACCACCCGCTGGGCGAAGTCGTCGCCACCGCCCTGCCGAAGCTCGCTCGCGAGGGCGCGAGACTCGGCGCGCGGGTCGAATGCTTCGGCCTGACGACGAGCGGCCGAGAGGCGCTCGCGGCGGGCGAGCCGCGCCGTGCCGCGAAACAGCGACGCGTACTCGAATGGTTGCGCGATCACGACGACGGCGCGGGCGTGCCCGCCACCGCCCTCGCCGAGCTCACCGGCTGGCGCGAGGCAGCACGCGCCCTGCAGGCCAAGGACTGGATCCACGTCGGCGAGCGGGCGGTGCCGAGCGCTGCGCAGCTCGCGGGCGGCGAGCCCGCGGCCGTGCAGCCTCCGGCGCTGTCGGCGGAACAAGCCGCCGCCGTCGAGGCCGTCGGCTTGCGCGATCCGAATGCCTTCCATGCCTGGCTGCTGCACGGCATCACCGGCAGCGGCAAGACCGAGGTCTATCTGCGCCTGGCCGCCGCGGCGCTGGCTCGCGGACGGCGCGTGCTGGTGCTGGTGCCCGAAATCGGCTTGACGCCGCAACTCGTCGGCCGCTTCGCGCATCGCTTTCCGGATGTTCCCTACACCGTGATGCACTCGGGCCTCACCGACACCCTGCGCCTTTCGGCCTGGCGCGCAACCTCGGACGGCAGCGCGCGTCTCGTGCTCGGCACGCGCTCGGCGGTGTTCGCACCGGTGCCGGACCTCGGCCTGATGATCGTCGACGAAGAACACGACGCGTCCTTCAAGCAGCAGGAAGGCGGCTTCCGCTATTCGGCTCGCGATCTGGCGGTGGTCCGCGCCCAGGCACTCGGCATACCGATCATCCTCGGTTCGGCGACGCCGGGACTCGAATCGCTGCACAACGTGGCGAGCGGCCGTTACACGCGGCTGCATCTGCCGCGGCGTGCCGCCAACGCACAACCGCCCATGCTGCGACTCGTCGATCTGCGCGCCGAACGCGTGCACGCCGGCTTGTCGACGACGGCCGTCACCACCATGCAGCAACACCTCGCCGACGGCGGTCAGGTGCTGGTGTACATCAACCGACGGGGCTATGCGCCGACGCTCGCCTGCACGGCCTGCGGCTGGGTTGCGCCTTGCCAAGCCTGCGATGCGCGTCTGACCGTGTATCGCAACGCGGGACGCCTGCGCTGCCACCATTGCGGCGCCGATCGCGAACTGCCGCGGCAGTGCCCCCAATGCGGCTACGCGGTCAAAACCGTGGGCCAGGGCACCGAGCGCGTCGAAGAGACCTTGGCCGAAACCTTTCCGGGCGTGGCGATCGCGCGTCTCGATCGTGACGTCGTGCGACGCAGCGACGAACTCGCCGCCGTGATGACGCGTGTGGCCAGCGGCGAAGCACGCATTCTGGTCGGCACGCAAATGGTGGCCAAAGGTCATGATTTCCCGGCCGTCACGCTCGTCGTCGTGCTCAACGCCGACCAAGGTTTGTTCAACACCGACTTTCGTGCGGCCGAACGGCTCGCGCAAACCATCGTGCAAGTGGCCGGTCGCGCCGGTCGCGGCGAGCGCGCCGGGCTCGTGCTCATCCAGACCGAGTATCCGGAGCATCCCTTGCTCGCGGGCCTGCTCGAGGGCGGTTACGACGCGTTCGCGACGGCCGCACTCGAAGAGCGTCGCGCAGCCGGTTGGCCACCGTTCTCCCGTCTCGCCGCCTTGCGTGCCTCGGCGACCCAAGCGCCGCAGGCCATCGCGTTTCTCGAAGCGGCCCGCGCGCTCGCGCCCGAAATCCTGCGCCGCCACGCCGCACCGCTCAAACTGCTCGGCCCTGCGCCCGCCGCCATGGCCAAACGCGCCGGCCGTCACCATGCGCAATTGTTGATCGAAAGCGCCGAGCGCGGCGCATTGCACCGCTTCCTCGATCATTGGCTGCCGGCGGTCGAAGCTTTGCCCGAGGCACGCCGCGTGCGCTTCGCGCTCGACGTCGACCCGCTCGAACTGTTCTGAGTGCAACGAGGTTGGCGGCGGCATCCGACCCTGTAGAATCGCGGCCGTGAAAAACGCCCTCCAGCAATTGCTCGGCACGGCGCTCGAGACGCTGCAGGGCAGCGTGATTCCGGGCCCGGTCGACCCCGCCGCCATCGTCGTCGAACGCACGCGCGACGCCACCCACGGCGACTTCGCCTCGAACGTCGCCATGCGCTACGCGAAAGCCGCCGGCCGCAATCCGCGCGAACTCGCGCAGGCGATCGTCGCGGCGCTGCCGCCGAACGCGTTGATCGAACGCACGGAGATTGCCGGCGCCGGCTTCATCAACTTCTTCCTCGTCAAAGATTTGTATGCACGCGAACTCGTGCGCGTGCACGAACAGGGTGAGCGTTACGGTCGCGGCACGCGCGCGCAGCCGCACAAAGTGCTGCTCGAGTTCGTCTCGGCGAACCCGACCGGACCGATGCACGTCGGCCACGGCCGTCAAGCCGTCTACGGCGATGCGCTCGGCAATCTGCT
Source organism: Steroidobacteraceae bacterium (assembly GCA_017853555.1). Classification (GTDB taxonomy): domain Bacteria; phylum Pseudomonadota; class Gammaproteobacteria; order Steroidobacterales; family Steroidobacteraceae; genus UBA964. The sequence goes on along the minus strand of JAFMJH010000002.1, from coordinate 121,362 downwards.
CGCGGCCGCGGGCGACGACGTATTTCGCGAGTACTACATCAACGACGCCGGCCGACAGACGGAAATCCTCGCCGTGTCGGTGTGGCTGCGTTATCTCGAAACCTGCGGTGAATCTTTGCCTTTCCCGCAAAACGGCTATCGCGGCGATTACGTGCTGCCGGTCGCGGTCCGATTGCATGCGCAGGAAGGCGATGCCTTGCGGCATCCGTCGGCCACCGTGCTCGCGAATCTCCCGCCCGATGCGCCCGCAGGCGACAAGGACGCGTACGTCGATGCGGTGATCGCGCGCGCACGCAGTCTGATCGGCGAAGCGGCGTGGCAGCGTGTGCTCGCGCTCGCGCTCGGCGCGATGCTCGACGAAATCCGCGACGACCTCGACGGCCTGGGCGTACGCTTCGATCGCTGGACGTCGGAGCGCGAATTCACCGCGAGCGGTGCGATCGATCGCGCGCTCGAGCGGTTGCGCGCCAAAGATCTGCTGTACGTCAAAGACGGCGCGACGTGGTTCCGCGCCACGCAATTCGGCGACGACGAAGATCGCGTCGTCGTGCGCGAGAACGGCGTCAAAACCTATTTCGCCAGCGACATCGCCTACCACCTCGACAAGCGCGAGCGCGGCTTCGACACTTTGATCGACGTGCTCGGCGCCGACCATCACGGCTACGTCGCGCGCTTGCGCGGCGGTCTGCAGGCCTTCGGTCATCCGGGCGATTGCCTCGAAGTTTGTTTGATCCAGCTCGTGAGCCTGTATCGCAACGGCGTGAAGCTCTCGATGGGCAAGCGCGAAGCCACGTTCGTCACGTTGCGGCAATTGCGCGACGAAGTCGGCAACGACGCCTGCCGACTGTTCTATTTGATGCGCAGCAACGATCAGCCGCTCGATTTCGACCTGGAACTGGCCAAATCCAAGTCCAACGAAAATCCGGTGTTCTACATCCAGTACGCGCATGCGCGCGTGGCGAGCGTGATGAAAGAACTGGTCGCGCGCGGCATCGGCTACGACCCGGCGCGCGCGCAAGCCATCGTCACCGAACGCGGCGCGGAACTGCTCGCGGGCGAACACGCCCAGGCGATGCTCGCGTCGTTGTCGAAATACGCCGAGACCATCCAGCATGCCGCCGCCACGCGTGCACCGCACACGCTGGTGCACTATCTGCGCGATCTCGCCACCACCTTGCACGCGTTCTACAACGCCGAGCGCGTGCTCGTGCCGGAAGACGAGCCGCGCCACGCGCGCATCTATGCTTTGCTTGCGGTGCAACGAGTACTGCGCAACGGTCTTGCCGTGCTCGGCGTATCGGCACCGGAGTCGATGTGAACACGCCCATCGGTCGCGACTTCAAACGCAGCGGACGCAAGACCGGCCTCGAGTTTTCGTTCTTCGGCCGTGAATTTTTGATCGGCCTGTCGATCGGGCTCGCGGTCGCGTTCGGCTTGTTCGTGTATCAGCAACGCGCTTTGCAGAAAATCGTCGCGGCCGCCGAAGCGCAGGCGCAACCGCGCCCCGCGGCGCCGCGCGAGCGACGCCCCGACGCCTCGACCGAGACGACCGAAGAGCCCGGACACGATTTCAAGTTCTACGACATGCTGCCGCAGCAGGAAGTCGTGATCCCGGAGAACGAACGCGACGCGGCCAAAGCGCCGCCGCCGTCCAAACCCAATTCGCCGATCGAGCGCCCGGGCACGTACGTGCTGCAACCGGGTGCGTATCGCAATCTCGAGGAAGCCGAACGACTGCAGGCGAAACTCGCGCGCCTCGGCGTTTCGGCGAGCGTCCAGCGCGTCTCGATCGATACCGACGTCTTTCACCGCGTGCGAGTCGGCCCCATCGCCGATCTCGGCGAACTCAATCGCATCCGCGGCAAGCTGCGCGCGGCGGACATCGACGCGGTGTTGATCCGCGTCGGCGACTGATCGACGAGACGGCTCTCAGCCGTCGCCGTCGTCGGTGGCGGCACGAAAATCGACGCCGAGCGCGCGCAACTTGCGATACAAATGCGTGCGCTCCATGCCGACGCGCTTGGCCAGCTGCCCCACTTTGCCGTTGCACAACTGCAGTTGCTGCGTGAGGTAGGCGCGCTCGAAGTGTTCGCGCGCTTCGCGCAAGCCGAGCGCGAGCAAATCCTGTTTGACCACCGTATCGCCGCCCGACGGACCCGAGGCGGCGAGTTCGCGCTCGATTTCTTCGAGGGCGATTTCTTCGCTGCCGCCGCGCAACAGCAGGCGATGCACGAGCGTGCGCAGTTCCTGCACGTTGCCCGGCCAGGGATAGTTGCGCAGACGATTTTGCGCGGCGATGCCGAAGCGCCGGAACCGCAAGCCTTCGGCGTCGACCAGACGATCGACGTAGTGACGCAGCAATTCGGGCACGTCTTCCGAATATTCGCGCAGCGCCGGAATGCGCGCCGCGACCGTGGCCAGCTGCGTGAGCAGATCGCGACGCACGGCGCCGGGTGCGTCGCTGCCGGCCGTGTTTTCGACGTCGGGTCGGCCCGACGCGATCATGCGCGCGAGCAGCGGACGGACGCGGCTCTCGCCGAGACGTGAATAGCTGCCCGTCTCGAGCACGCCGAGCAGCAGACGCTGCGCCGCCGGCGGCAGATCGCCGATTTCGGAAACGAACAGCGTACCGTCGGCGGCTTGTTCCAAAAGTCCCGCCGCGCCGCCTTCGGCCTCGGCGCGGCCGAACAAAGTCGCTTCGGCGTCGCCGTCGCGCAAGGCGCTCGCCACCACCGTCACGAACGGTCGCGCGGCGCGCGGGCTTTGTTCGTGCACGTACCGTGCGAACGCGCTGCGACCGGCACCGACCTCGCCGCTGAGCAACAACGCATGGTCGGTGCTCGCGAGTTTCGACAGTTGGGTGCGCAATTGCTGGATCACGCGACTTTTGCCGACCGGCGTCGCGCCGGCGTTCGCCAGCAGACGTCCGGTGATGCGTCGTTTGCGCCCGGCGTCGAGTGCGCGCTCGACCGTGCGCAACAATTTGGCGAGCGACAACGGCTTCTCGACGAAATCGAATGCGCCGAGTCGCGTCGCTTCGACGGCGGTGTCCACCGTGCCGTGTCCCGACATCATCACCACCGGACAACCGTCGGCGATGCCGGTCGACCATTCACGCAGCAAGGTGATGCCGTCGACATCGGGCATCCAGATGTCGAGCAACACGAGATCGGGTTCCTGACGCGCACGTGCGGCACGCGCTTCGGCGGCGTTGGCGGCCGCATCGACGTCGTAACCCTCCTCGGAGAGGATATCTTTGACGAGGTCACGGATGTCCGCCTCGTCATCCACCACTAGTATGCGTGCTGCACTCATGCCCGCTCCCTCCGCAACTCGGTTCGCCGCTCGCGGATCGCGCCCGTACGCTGGCGTTCCTTGAGCGGCAACATAACACGGACCCGCGCCCCGCCATCGGGTTGATTGTCCGCCTCGATGCGACCGCCGTGATCTTCGACGATCTTCTTGACGATCGCGAGCCCGAGGCCGGTGCCACGCGGCTTGCTGGTCACGTACGGGTCGAAAATCCGCGCGAGCAGGTCGCGCTGGAAGCCCGGACCATTGTCGAGCACCGTCATCCAGACCGCAGGCAGCGGCTCGTTCGCCGCAAGTTCGGTGCGCAATTCGATGCGTGCACCCTGAACTTGCTCGAGCGCTTCGAAAGCGTTGGTGAGCAGATTGTTCAGCACCTGGCGGATACGGCCGCGATCGGCTTCGATGCTGGTGACACCCGCGTCGAGCACCGTGTCGATCGTCACCAGCGTGCCCTGCGAGCGGTACAGATCGGCCACCTCGGTCGCCAACTGGTTCAGATCGAAGTTGGCCACGTGCATCGACGGCGCGCGCGCATACTCGCTGAAATCATTGACCATCTGCTTCATCGACTCGACCTGCTGCACGATGGTGTGCGTCGAACGCTCGACCATCTCGGCGTCCGCGACGTTGAGGCCGGGCAGCAACTTGCGCCGCATGCGTTCGGCCGACAACTGGATCGGCGTGAGCGGATTTTTGATTTCGTGCGCGAGCCGACGCGCCACCTCGCCCCAGGCCGCATCGCGCTGCGCCTGCAAAAGATTGGTGACGTCGTCGAACACGATCACGTAGCTGCGTGGCGTCGCATCCTCCGCCGGCAAAGGCACGCAGGCACACACCAGCACGGTCGCCGTGCTGCGACCCGCCTCACCGCCGATTTCGATCTGCTCGCGCCACTCGTCCTGTCCGGCGGTGAACCGCGCCCGCAGCTCGTCGACGAATTGGCGCAAGCGATCGCTCGACGCGCCGATCTCGGCGAGCGACCGACCAACCTCGCGCACGAGATCGACGCCGAGGATCGCACCCGCCGACGCGTTCGCGAGTCGCAGCACGAGATCGCGATCGACCGTCAGCACGCCCGTCGACAAACGCGCCATGATGATCGCCAGACGTTCGCGTTCACGCTCGACGGCGAGCCGACTGCGCTCGGTCTCCTCGCGCGCACGCCGCAGCCGTTTGGTCATGTCGTTGAATGACTGCACCAGAAACCCCATCTCGTCGCGCGAGGTGAGCGGCACGCGCGTGGCGAAGTCGCCCTTGGCGACCGCACGCGTGCCGGCCATCAAATCCTGCACGGGCTTGAACAGCACCTCGGCCGAATAGATCGCGCCGTAGATCGCCGTCAGCAAAGTCACCAGCAGCACCAGCGTCAACGTCAACCTGAAACTGTATTTGAGCGGTTCGCGCAGCGCCGCCAGATCGCCGTACTGCGAATATGATCTTTGGACGGCATCGGTGAGTTCGGCGAATTGGCGCGGCAATTCGTACACCACGAGCACGAACCGCGCATCGGGCAAACCACGTGCCGTGAGCGGCGCGGCGGTACGAATCACGTACTGCGATTCGCCGACCGGATCGAGACTCACGTACACGCGGCCGTTGCTCACCTGACGCCGCAGATCTTCCGGCGGACTCGACGGCAACACGTCCGAAACCGAACGGCTGGTGGCCGCGAGGATGCGCGCGTAGGGGCCATAGAGCACGATCTCGCTCGCGCCGGAGGCGCGCAGTTCGTTCTCGAGTTCGAACGCGACCGACGCGGGCGGATTGTCGCCGAGCCGGCGCGCGAACGCCTCGGTGCGCGACGAAAACTCGCGCATCCGCAAATCGAGCGCCGAGCGCGACAGCACCACCGCATCGTTCAAGCCCTGCTTGATCTCGACGCGGAACCAGCTGTCGATGCCGCGATTCAAAAATTCGAGCGAGAAGAGATATACGGTGAGCAGCGGCAACGCGACCAGTGTGCCGAACACCGTCACGGTGCGCACCGTGAGTCGCGAGCCGGCGACGTTCGCGCGGTAGGCGGCAATCAGCTGCAACACCTTGCGGGCCAGCAAAATCGACAGCACGACGACGCCGATCGCGCTCGCGAGCAGGATCCACGGCTGCAAACGACTGAACTGTTCCGAGTTTTGAGCCGACAGCGACAAGGCGAACAAAGCGGCGAGCACCGCCACCACCGCCACGGCGACGGTCCAGGCAAAGCGATAACGTTTCAGCGCGGCAACGACCATGAATACCATTCGCTGGTGCGCTGCCAATCGTCCGACCAGAACATCAGCGTACGCAACGCATCGGTGAGTTTGCCGCGATGGATGCTGGCGCGGACGCCGACTTTGTAATTCGCCGAGCCGGGCACTTGGGCGGCGACCAGGATGGGCCAGTTTTCGACGTTGCCCATGTAATCGAGCGCCTCCACGAGCGTGGCGAAAGTGCGTTGTTCGGGCGCGAGCGGATCGCGCACCACGTAACGTTCGCTCACCGAGTGGTAAGCGAGTTCGCGCCGCAACGACAGCGCGACGATCATCGCGTTCGTCCAATAGCGACGCTCGCGCGTCACTTCAAGATCGAGGTCGTAGAACAGCGTCACCCCGTCGCGCAGGGCGGCAGCGGTTTCGTCGTTGTTCGGATAGCGGATGTGCGCGTTGAGCTGATAGACCCCTGCGGTCGTACTCACGAACGCGGACTGGACTTCGAGCGCGCCATCGAGCGCATCGGCCTCGGCCAACGGCACGAGCCCGAACCAGGCGAGCCACACCCATCGCATGCACGCCGCCATCGCATTACGCCCCATCATGCCCCGTCACCTTTGGTGAGGAGACAATAATAGAAGCCGTCGGTATCGCCCGCGGCATTCGGCAGCAACTGCACGCCGGCCTGCAGACGCAGCGCACCCGGCGGCAAGTCGACCTCGGCCGGCCAGGGCAGAAGCCGTGCGGCGGGCGTACGCGCGACGAAGGCCTGCACGGCCGACTCGTTCTCGGCCGGCAGCACCGAACAGGTGACGTACACGAGACGCCCCCCGGGTGCGAGCCGCGCGAAGCACAGCTCGAGCAGACGTTGCTGGATGCGCGCCAGCGCCGCGATGTCTTCGGCGCGGCGCAAAAGTTTGATGTCGGGATGACGACGGATCACGCCGGTCGCCGAGCACGGCGCATCGAGCAGGATTCGATCGAAAGCATCTTCGTCGGCCAAGGTCTCGGCGACCGTCAGATCCGCCGCGCGCAAATTCACGCGCCGGCACGCCTCGGCCATGGTCGCATTCGACTCCGCGAGGCGCTCCAGAGTGCCGCGCACCAAAGAAAGCCGGGATTCGTCGCTGTCGATCGCGAGCAGCGACCCCACGCCGGGCTCGCACTCGAGTATATGCCCGGTCTTGCCGCCCGGTGCGGCACAGGCATCGAGCACGCGATCACCGGGCAGCGGCGCAAGCAGTCGCGCCGCCAGTTGCGCACCGGCGTCCTGCACCGAAACGCGTCCGTCGCGAAATCCCGGCAACGCCGACACCGGCGCCGAATGTTCGAGTCGCACCGCGCCGGCACACCAGCCGAGCGCCACCGCCGCGCGCCCTTCGGCGGCGAGTTCCTGCAGATAGTTTTGCGTGGTGATCGCGAGCGACTCGTTGCCACGGCGCGCGACGCGCAACACCATCGGCGGATGACCGTCGTTCGCCTCGAGCAAAGAAATCGCCTGCTCCGGCCAGGCCTCGGTCACTGCGGCGGCGAACCATGCCGGATGTGCAGTGCGCACGGCCGGATCCCCATCGACCGACGCGAAGGCCGCGTCGCGTTCGCGCACGAAGCGACGCAGCACGGCGTTGACGAAACCGGTGGCGCGCTCGAGACCGAGCCCGCGCGCCGCTTCGACGGCCAGGTGCACGCTCACCTCGGGCGCGCCGCGCGAATACTCCACTTGATGCGCGGCAGTGACGAGCAAGGCGCGCAGCAGCGGCGCAGTACTCTCGACGTCGCGCTCGACGAGCGTGCGCAGCACCGGCACGAGACGGAAATACCAGCGCAGCGTCCCGAGCGTGATCGCGCGGACGGCCGCGCGGTCCGCGCGCGCTTCGGCGAACGCGAGCGCGTCGTCGGCCGAGCGACCCTCCTGCACCACCGCAAGCACCGCGCTGACGGCGGCGACCAGCGTATCCGCACCGGGTGCGAGTTTGTTCGGCTTGGCGTGCGTCGCCACGCGCCCTGATTTCACGCGCGCGTTCATGCGAGCACCTCGGCTGACAAATCGATTCCGTTGCAAAATTCACGCGCGGCGAGCGTGCGTCGGCCGGCGCGTTGCAACTCGGCGATGCCGAGACAACCGCTGCCGCAGGCGACGACCAAAAATTCGTCGCGCAAACCGAGCACCGTGCCGGGCGCGAGCTGCGCGCTGCGGCCGACGGCGAGATCATCGAGCGCGATGGCGCGATGGATGCGCAAGGCTTCGCCGCGATACGTGGTTTCGGCGATCGGCCAGGGCACGAAGGCGCGTACGCGCCGTTCGATCGCTTCGGCCGATTCGCGCCAATCGATGCGCGCTTCGCTCTTGTCGATCTTCGCGGCATAGGTCACGCCGAGCTGCGGCTGCGCGACGGCCGGCAAACGGCCTGCCTCGAGACCATCGAGCGCTTCGATCAGCGCCTCTGCGCCGAGCGTTGCGAGCGCGGCGTGCAGACTGCCGGAGGTATCCGCCGCGCCGATCGGCCACGCACGCGTGAGCAAGGTGGGCCCGGTGTCGAGACCGGCATCCATCTTCATGATCGTGACGCCGGTGTCACGATCGCCGGCGAGCAAAGCGCGCTGGATCGGCGCGGCGCCGCGCCAGCGCGGCAACAGCGAGCCGTGAATGTTGAGACAACCGAGCCGTGGAATCGCCAGCGCCTCGGGCGGCAGGATGAGCCCGTAGGCGACCACCACCAGCAGATCCGGCTGCCAAGCCGCGAGTGCCGCGCGTCCCTCGGGCGTGCGCAAAGTGCGCGGTTGTTCGATCGGGAGACCGTGCCGCACGGCGAATTCTTTGACGGCACCGACGGCGAGCTTGCGGCCGCGACCGGCCGGCCGGTCCGGTTGCGTGAGCACGCCGACCAGTTCGTGCCGCGACGCGAGCAGCGCCGCGAGCGGCGGCACGGCGAACTCCGGAGTACCGGCGTAGACGATGCGCACGACGATGCCCGCGACGACGTCAGACGCGCGCCGCGCCGACCGGAACTTTGGCGTCGTGACGCTCGGTGCGCGCACGACGGTCTTTTTCCAGTTTGCGACGGATGCGATCGCGCTTGAGCGAGGAGAGATAGTCGACGAACAATTTGCCGTCGAGATGATCCATCTCGTGCTGCAGACACACGGCGGCGAGCTCGGTGAGTTCGCGCTCGAAGGTGATGCCGTGACGGTCCTGGGCGCGCACGGTCACGCGCTGTGCGCGCTCGACCTCGTCGAAAATGCCGGGCACCGACAGACAGCCTTCTTCCATCAAGCCGATGCCGTCGCGCGCGATGATCTCGGGGTTCGCGAACACCATCGGATCACTGCGATCGCCCGACACGTCCATCACGAGCAGACGTTGATGCACGTTGACCTGCGAAGCGGCGAGCCCGATGCCGGGTGCGGCGTACATGGTCTCGAACATGTCGTCGACCAGACGCACGAGCTCGGCATCGAATCGGGTGACGGGTTCGGCGCGGGTGCGCAAACGCGGATCGGGGAATTCGAGAATTTCGAGCAGCGCCATGGGGGCCTCTTCTGCCAAGGTAATTCGTGGCGTTCGATTATATCAGTGCGAACGCGCGGGTTTTGGGCCACGAAGCCTGCCGCTCCGCTGCCTATGCTCGCCGCATGCCGCAGCCGACCACGCACTCCGTCCGCCCCGCTCGTCCCGAGCACGAAACCCTCGCGCTGTGCGCACTCGCACGCTGCAACGGGCTCGATGCCGACACCTTCGAGACCGCGCTCGCGCAAACAGGTTCCCTGCAGGCGCTCCTCGACGCCGACGCCGCGGCGCTGCGCAAGCTCGGCCTGCGTCCGGCCGCGGCGCGTGATCTCGCCGCTCGCGATCACGCCGCGCTCGAGTCCGACCTGTGCGCGCTCGAACGCCACTCGCTGCAACTGCTCGCGGCGCACGAACCGGGCTATCCGCCGCAGTTGCGCCAGATCCGCGACGCGCCCGCGGTGCTGTTCGTGCGCGGCGCCACGGCGGTGCTCGGTCGCGCGCAGCTCGCCGTCGTCGGCAGCCGCAACCCCACCGCCACCGGCGAGCGCAGCGCACGCGAATTCGCCTATGAATTGGCCGCTTGCGGCCTCGTGATCACCAGCGGTCTCGCGCTCGGCATCGACGCGGCGAGCCACGAAGGCGCGTTGCTCGGCGGCGGTACGACCGTCGCCGTCTGCGCCACCGGGCTCGACCGCACCTATCCCGAAAGTCACCTCGAGCTTGCCGAACGCATCGCCGCCGCAGGCGCACTCGTGTCGGAATTTCCACCCGGCACCCCGCCCTTGCCGGCGCACTTTCCGCAACGCAATCGGCTCATCAGCGGTCTCGCGCTCGGGGTGCTGGTCGTCGAAGCCGCCCGTCGCAGCGGTTCGCTCGCCACCGCTCGCTGCGCCGGCGAGCAGGGCCGGGAGATCTTCGCCATCCCCGGCTCGATCCACAGCCCGCTGTCGCAGGGCTGCCACGCTTTGATCCGCCAAGGGGCCAAACTCGTCGAAAACCTCGACGACATCCTCTCCGAAATCCAATTTACCTATAAAAATCAATTGGTTGACGGCGTCCGAAATCCTGCCGAAGCGCCGCGAAACCCCTCCCCCCGGTTGGACAACCCTGCCGAAATCCTGTTAGATGCCCTCGGCTTCGAGCCGACGAGCGTCGACGCGCTCATCGCGAGCACCGGCCTCTCCAGCACTTCTGTAGCGTCCCTGCTCCTGCACCTCGAATTCGAGGGACGCGTCGATTCGGACGGTTTCGGACGGTATTTCCGGGTGCTCGCCCCGCGGGGCGGCCCGACAGCTTGAACTGACTACGCCTTATGACAGAACTCGACGGCAGCGTGCTCGACATCCTCATATATGTATTCGACCGGTACATGCTGGCCGACATAGAAGTGGTGCCCGAGCGCGACGAACTCGCCCAGGACCTCGAAGACGCCGGCTTCGAAGGCGACAAGGTCGAGCGCGCGCTCGACTGGCTCGCCGATCTGGCCGGTGAACGCGACCGCCCCTTGCTGGCCGATGCCGGCTCGCGCGCGATGCGCGTGTTCACCGACGCCGAACGGCACCATCTGCCCTCGGACTGCCGCGGCTACCTGCTCACGCTCGAACGCACCGGCATCCTCTCGCCGCAGCAGCGCGAGATCGTCATCGAGCGTCTGCTCGCGCTCGACGCGAACGAACTCGACGTCAATCAATTGAAGTGGGTCGTGCTGATGGTGTTGTCGAGCCAGCCCGGCGAAGAACTCGCCTGCTCGCGCATGGAAGATCTGGTATTCGACCTGCCGGAGCAACCGCACTGACCCTCATGCCGCGGCGCGGTACGGACCGCGCGACGCCACCAACCGCGGCTCGTCCGCGGTTTCGTCTATCTGGCCCACAGCGAATTTTGCATAGCGAAACCCAATGCCCGACAACCTAGTCATCGTCGAATCGCCCGCCAAAGCGAAGACCATCAAAAAATATCTCGGCAAGGATTTCGAAGTCCTCGCCTCGTACGGCCACGTGCGCGACCTGGTGCCCAAAGAAGGTGCCGTCGATCCGTCACACCACTTCGCCATGAAGTACGACATCCTCGAGAAGAACGAAAAGCACGTCGACGCCATTTCGCGCGCCTTGCGCAAAGCCAAATCCTTGTATCTGGCGACCGACCCGGATCGCGAAGGCGAAGCGATCTCCTGGCACTTGCGCGAACTTCTGCAGGGTCGCGGGGATCTCGAAGGCAAGCAGGTGCATCGCGTCGCGTTCTACGAAATCACCAAGAACGCCGTCCGCCAAGCCATCGAAGAACCGCGCGATCTGTCGCTCGATCTCGTGAACGCGCAACAGGCGCGACGCGCGCTCGATTACCTCGTCGGTTTCAATCTGTCGCCGCTGCTCTGGAAGAAAGTGCGGCGCGGACTCTCCGCCGGCCGCGTGCAAAGCCCGGCGCTGCGCATGATCTGCGAGCGCGAAGCCGAAATTCAGGCCTTCGTGCCGCGCGAATACTGGACGCTGGATGCCGAAGGCGCACGCGACGGTCAAAAGTTTCCCTTGCGCCTGGTCGAGTATTCGGGTCGCAAGGTCGAGCAGTTCAGTTTCACCGACGAAGCGTCGGCGCGTGACGTCGAACGCACGCTCTGCAAAGCGAGCGGTGCCGGCATGCCGGCCGAGTCCGAACGCGCGCTCGCGCCGCCGGGGCAGCTGCGCGTGCTCTCGATCGATCGCAAACAGCGCAATCGCAATCCGGCGCCGCCGTTCACGACCTCGACGCTGCAGCAGGAAGCTGCGCGCAAATTGGGTCTGTCGGCGCAACGCACCATGCGACTCGCGCAACAACTCTACGAAGGCGTGGACTACGGCGAAGGCGCGGTCGGTCTCATCACCTACATGCGTACCGACGCGGTGAACCTCGCCAACGAGGCGATCGGCGAAATCCGGCAGGTGATCGGCAAGCTCTACGGCACCGACTCCGTGCCCGAAGCGCCGCGCTACTTCAAAAACAAATCGCGCAACGCCCAGGAAGCGCACGAAGCGATACGCCCGACCTCGGCGGCCGTCACGCCGCAGCTGCTCGAAGGCCGCATCGACGCCGACCTGCACAAACTGTATTCGCTCATCTGGAAGCGCGCGGTCGCCTGCCAGATGACGCACGCCGTGTTCGACACCATCGCCGTCGATTTGCTCGCCGGGCCCGACGGCGACGCACGCCACCTGCTGCGCGCCAACGGTTCGACCCTGGTCAAACCAGGCTTCATCGCCGTCTACCTCGAAGGCCAGGACGATTCGGCCGACGACGAAGACGATCGCATCCTGCCCGACTTCGCCGAAGGCGACGTCGTGCAACTGTCGCAGTTGCGCGGCGCGCAGCACTTCACCGAGCCGCCGCCGCGTTATTCCGAAGCCTCGCTCGTGAAGGCGCTCGAAGAACACGGCATCGGTCGTCCCTCGACCTATGCCTCGATCATTTCGACGCTGCGGGATCGCGAATACGTCGACATGGATAGCCGACGCTTCATCCCGACCGACATCGGCAAGATCGTCAACAATTTCCTGAGCACGCACTTCGGCAAGTACGTCGAATACGGCTTCACCGCCTCGATGGAAGACGAGCTCGACGCCGTATCGCGCGGCGAAGAAGAATGGACGGAGCCGCTGCAGAAATTCTGGCAACCGTTCATCGATCTCGTCGAGCACACCGAAAAGAACGTCTCGCGCGACGAAGCGGCCCAGGCACGCGAACTCGGCGTCGACCCGGCGAGCGGCAAACCCGTCTCGGTGCGCATGGGTCGTTTCGGACCGTTCGTGCAGATCGGCACGCGCGACGACGAAGAAAAGCCGCGCTTCGCCGGACTCCGTCCGGGCCAGAAGATGGACACGATCAAACTGGATGCGGCGCTGCAGCTGTTCCAGTTGCCGCGCAAACTCGGCGAGACGCCCGAAGGCGAACCGCTCGAAGCGAACATCGGTCGCTTCGGGCCCTACATCAAATACGGCGCCAAGTACGCCTCGCTCAAGGTCGAAGACGATCCGTACACCATCACGCTCGAACGCGCCTGCGAAGTCGTGGCCGCCAAGAAATTGGCCGATGCGAATCGCATCATCCAGGACTTCGGCATCGACAACATCCAGGTGTTGAACGGCCGCTATGGCCCGTACATCACCGACAAGGCACGCAACGCGCGCATCCCGAAAGAGCGCGACCCGAAGACGCTGACGCTCGACGAATGTCGCACGCTGCTCGCCGCCGCGCCGCAACGCCCCGGTCGCGGCCGCTTCGCCAAGAAGACGCCGGCCAAAAAAGCGGACGTCGCACCCGAGGCGAAGGCCGAACCCAAGGTCAAGAAAAAAGCCAAAGCCAAGGCAAAGACGAAGGCGAAGTCGAAGGCCAAAGCGAAGTCCAAGACCAAAACCGCGGCTGACTGAGCGCGCATGCGGGCATGAAGTACCGCCACGCGTTTCATGCCGGCAACTTCGCCGACGTGCACAAGCACGTCACCTTGCTCGCCTTGTTGGGCGCACTCGCGCGCAAGGACAAGGGGTTTTTGTTCGTCGACACGCATGCCGGTCGCGGTTGCTACGATCTCGCCTCGGCTGATGCGCGCAAGGGCGAAGAATTCCGTGGCGGCGTCGAACGGTTGCTCGGCGTCGGCGGCAGCGATGCACGCGCCTTGCCGGAAGAATTGCAGGACTACGCCCACTTGGTGCGCGCGCTGCGCAACCAGCCCCATGCGCGACACGCTTGTCCGGGCTCGCCCTGGCTCGCACTGCAACGCCTGCGCGCGCAGGATCGCGCAGTCCTGATCGAGACGCAGCAGAGCGAACACGTCGCGTTGCGCGAGGCGATGCGCGATGCGGTGCGCAACTCGGCCGTCACCGCCAATCATCTGGTGCTCGAGTGCGCCGACGGTTACGCACGCTTGAAACACTGGTTGCCGAACGTCGAGCGGCGCGCACTGGTGCTGATCGATCCGCCCTATGAAGACACCCGCGGCGATTTTTCCGCGGCGGCGAATGCAACCGCCGAAATCCTCAAGCGTCTGCCGACGGCGGTGATCGCCATCTGGTATCCGATCAAGGACGGACGCGACACCGATCAATGGCTCGCCTCGCTCCCGAGCCGACTGCCCCAGGACGCGGCGCATCCACCACAATTTTTGCAGAGTGAAGTGTGGATCCATCCGCGCGATACGCGCGTCGGACTCAACGGTTCGGGGATCGTCATCGTCAATCCGCCGTGGCAGATCGCCGAGCGCATGCAACATTGGCTGCCGGCCTTGCACGCCTTGCTCGACCCGGCCCCCGCCCGCGGCGGTTGGCGGGTGCGTTAGACTGCGACCGATGAGCGAGACGACGCGACCCGCTGCCGTGCACGCACCCGAAGGTGTCGCGCCCGATCGCTACGGCGTCGTCGGTCACCCGATCGCGCATAGCCGTTCGCCGTTCATCCACGCGCGGTTCGCCGCCGCGACGACCCAAAATCTGATCTACGATCGCTACGACATTGCGCCCGAGCGCTTCGAGGCGGACGTGCGTGCACTCTTCGCTGCGGGACTGCGCGGACTCAACGTCACCGTACCTCACAAAGAAGCGGCAGCGCGCCTCGCCGACCGACTCACCGACCGCGCGCAACGCGCCGGTGCGGTGAACACGCTCGCGCTGCAAGCCGACGGTCGCCTGCTCGGCGACAACACCGACGGCGCGGGGCTCGTCGCCGATTTCGAATTTTTGAGAGTCGCGGTATGCGACAAGCGCGTGTTGATCCTCGGTGCAGGCGGCGCGACACGCGGCATCCTCGCGCCCTTGCTCGGCAAAAACCCCGCGGCGCTCGCGATCGCCAACCGTCGCCTGCCGCGCGCGACCGAGCTGCAGCAGGCCTTCGCGGATCTCGCACCGATCGTCGCTTGCACCTACGAAGATTTGCCGCGCGAAATCGCGGCGCACGGCGCGTTCGATCTCGTCATCCACGCAACCTCGGCCGGCATCGAAGGCAAACTGCCCGCCGTCGACGCGAGCATCTTCGCGCGAGGCGCCTACGCCTATGATCTCGGTTACGCGGCCACCGACACGCCCTTCGTGCGCTGGGCGCGCAGCGTCGGCATCGAGCACGCCGCGCAGGGACTCGGGATGCTGGTCGAACAGGCCGCGGAATCGTTTTTTCTTTGGCGCGGCGTTCGACCGGACACCACCGCCGTGCGCGCGGCGTTGCGCGAAGCAGGCTGATCGCGCGGCCATCGGCCCGCGACGACGCAAGCCTTATTCGCGCGCCGCACCACCGCCAATCGCGGCGCCGGCTGCGCCCTCGACGGGCGCCGCTGTCGCGCAACCGGCGCCGAGTCCCATCGTTTCGGCGAACTCGCAGGGATTCTTCGGTGCCGCCGGCACGAGGATGCGTCGACCTTGCACCGGAATGTTCGGCCACTCGTGGGCCGCCTTGCGATTGCGCGTATTGCCCGCGTCGTAATACGCGGCAAAGGACGTGATCGCATCTTTGTCCGGATAGAGCGCCGTGAGCGCGCCACCATAACCGCCCGACTGTCCGGCGTTGCGCGGACCGAACCACACGGCACCATCACGCGTCACGGCGATCTTCGGAATGTCGGTGCGCGTCGTGACCGGATAACGCGTGAACGCTCGAGTGCCCGGATCGAACTTCAGGATGTGGTTGTCCGTCGCCACCCAGATGTTGTCGGCGGCATCGGGCTCGACGTCATAAGGGTTGGTGTACGGGATGCCCAACTTGAATTCGTCCACCTGATTGGTGGTCTGATCGACGCGATAGAGCGCGCCGTTCTGCAACGCGAGACTGCCCCAGGTCGCCGACCACACCTGATTTTTGGAATCGACCGCGGGACGCCGGATGTTGGTCGGCGCGCCGGTGGTGAGACGGTAATGTCGGAAGCTGCCGGTTTTCGGATCGAAGCGTTCGATGCCGCTCGTGTGATATCCGGCGAACCAGACTTTGTCGTCGCGATCGAGCGCGATGCCGTAAGGGCGCGCGCGCGCGATCGGCACGTCCCACCACACGATGCTGTTGGTCTTGCGATCGAGTTTGCCGAGTCCGCCTGATGTCAGCAGGGTCAACCAGATGTCGCCCTGCGCATCCATGATCATCGAACTGATGGGAATCGCGCGGAAACTTTGCTTCCACTCGAATTTGTATTCGTCGTGGACGTTTTGTCGCGGATCGAAATGCGACAAACCGCCGTACCAGACGCTGCCGTCGCGATCGAGCGACAAAAATTCGCCCCCGCCGTGACCTTTGTGGTCGGTGATCTTCGCCGTCACCGGGTCCACGCGCACCAGACTCTCGCCACCGCGATCCATGATCCAGACGTTGCCCTGACCGTCGAAGTCGGGCGTGTGCGTGAACCGATCGGGCTCGCCGGGCGTATTCGGAAAGCGGTATTCGACGTACTGCGCCTTCGCGAGCACGAGAGGATCGAGCGCAGGGTCGCTCTCCTGTTGCACGGCGCGCGGCGTCGAGTCGGGACCGAAATGGGTGCCGAGATAATCGGCGAGCAAGTCGCGCTCGCGCGGCGAGATCAACAGCGGATCGAAATACGACGGTTTGCCTTTCGCGCCGAACGCCACGCCGTTGGCCATGCGCTCGATGGTGATGCGCCAGCCTTCGCGATCGAACTGGTTGCGCCCGGTCGGATAGGTGCGCACCGCGTTGTAGGGATAGAAGCTCGAGGTGTGACAACCGAAGCACACGCGCTCGAGCACTTGCCGCGCTTCGCCGGGCGGATAGATCTCGTCGTACTTGGCGATCTTCGCGTCGGGATAGGTCATGCCGCCGACGTAGGTCGCCGGCAAGCTGCGCTCGGCGACGACGAAATCCGCGCGCGCGGTTTTGCCCGCTGCCACATTGGTCGGCACGGAACGCGGCGGCAACCCCCAGCTGCGCTGCCCCGGCGTACCGCGCAAGGTCACTTCGTATCGACCGGGGAACAGATTGGTCGCGCGGTAGCGGCCGTCGACGACGAACACCATGTAGCCGACTCGCTTCTGCGCGTTGTAGGCATAGACCGACAACTGACCGAGCGCCGCGTCGGCTTGTACCGCGCCCTCGAGCGTACCGGTACCGGCGATCGAGGCCTGCGCAGTTGGCCATAGCGAGAGCAGAGCGAGCAGAAGGATGCGATGCATGCAGGAGTTCCGTAGCCTCGGGATTCGTGAAATCATCGGCTCCGCCGCCGCGAGATGCAACCAGGTACACCATGTCCGCACGCCGTACGCCGTACGCATGATCACGACGCTACTCATTCTGCACGGGCTGATCGCCGTGGCGTTGCTCGGCGCGCTCAGCCACCAGTGCGCGTCGCTGTGGTTCGCAGGTCGTGGCGGCAGCTCGTTCGCGGCGCGCTACGCCGCCGTGAATCCGCAGCGCTTCGTCCGCGCCGTCGTGGTCTGCTTCGCGGCCGATCTGATTCTGGCCGCACTCATCTATCCGTCATATCGCATCGACGTACGCATCCCCTTCGAAGAGATGTCGCTCGGCTGGGCCGTCGGACTGTTCGAATTGAAGGAACACGCCGGCGGCATCGGGCTCGGCTTGCTGCCGGCGTACGCATTTCTTTGGCGCAGCGACGCGACGCCGGCGCAACGCGGGGCGCGCATCGGCATCACCGTGCTGCTCGCGGCCATCGTCTGGTGGGATTTTCTGGTAGGCCACGTGCTCAACAACATCCGGGGGCTCGCATGAAAGCCTTCGCGCCCGCGTACAGTCTCGCGTATTGCATCGCTTATGCCGTCGTATTCGTGCTCGATGCGCCGCTGTTTCTCTATTACCCCATGGAAGGCCGATTCGCGTGGAGCTGGGCACCTTATGCATCCATCGGTCCGGCGATGGCCTGGTACGGTCTCGTCGCCGCTGCCGCGCTCGTCGCCGCGCCCGTCGCACTGCTCGTGCCGCCCCGGATGTTCGCGGGACGCGGCGCAGCATTTCTTTGGTTGCTGCCGGTATCGGTACTCGGTGTCTGCGCATGGCGTCTGAAGTTCTTTTTCGCATGACGAAGCACGCGGCACGCAGCGTCGCCATCCTGCTCGGCTGCGCGAGCGGCCTCGCCTTGGCGCAATACACCTACGACCCTTCGGCAGCCGATGAGCTCGACAAGCCGGGCATCCTCTATTTCGGTTCCGCACGCGACGAGCGCGGCGCCTACGTCGCCGACGTGCTGGTCGTGCTCGAGAACATCCAGACGAACTACACGCTGGTCACCGACGTGCGCGGCCGGTTTCGCGCCAAACTGCCGCCCGGCAGCACGCTCGCGAGCGTACGCGCGAGTTGCTCGAAGCCCGGCTACCGGCTGCTGCGCATCAACAAGCGCGCAAGCCCCGCAGGCCCCGATGCGACGGTGCAAATCGATTGTCTGCTGCAACGTCAGAGCGGACGCTGAAACGCCGCATCGCCGCGCTGCTGTGTGCGGCAGCGGCGTGTGTCGCGGCCTTCGCTGCACCCTCCGACTCCGATCTTGATGCGCTACGCAAGACGGCGAATCTCGCCGGCCAACGCGCGCATGCGCGTGCCGTCGTCGCGCAGCTCGGCGATTTCACCGCGTGGGAGGACGATGACGCGCTGTTCGGCGCGACCACGCCGGAAACGCCGAGCGCGCATCAACGCGCCGATGCGCCGCTCATCACGCTCACCTATTTCAACGCGCCGGCCGCGGCGCATCTGCGCGACGCGAAACTCGCCTCGCGCGCACGCCTCGATGCGTTGGTCACGCAAGGTGCGCCCGATGCAACCTATGCGTCCTTTCGGTCGATACCGGATTTTCCGCGCACCGCAGTGATCGTGAAGTCGGCCTGGTGGCCGATCGCACGCGATGGCGGCACCACGCTGCCCGTGTGGGACGCGGAATCGAACCCGATCCGCCGCGGTGGCAACGACTACACGAGTTGGACGCGCCGCGTGCGCATCGCATCGGGCGACGTTTCGCGTGCGCCGCTCACCACCAAAGATTTCATCCGGCGCCGCGTCGACGCGACCCTCGCAAGTGCACTGATGCGCGACCCCTCGCGACGCAAAGCTGCCGTGATCGCGCTCGGTCGCCCGCTCGCCGCGGGGGACACGCTCGTGATGGTCGCCGCACACATCGCCACCAAAGAAATCCGCGACTGGGTGTGGATCACCCTGTGGTGGCACGACCGGCCGGAGCCGAACCCGGCGGCGCCGGCGACGCTGACCGCCCCCTACCTTCGTTACCGGCTGGAGGTCGCCTTCGACCCCGCAACCCCGGCGGCGGCGGACGGCGGTCCGCATGTCGCCTACAACCCGTGGCTCGAGGCCCGTTTCCCGGACGGCGGCGCAGGCGGCGGCACCCGCAGCAACTGCCTCGCCTGCCACCAGCGCGCCAGTTACCCCTCGCCCGGGTTCCTGCCGGTGACCCGGGGGGCGGCGGACCTGCGCCGCGACCCCGCCTTCCGCCCGGGGCAGTTGCGCACCAATTTCCTGTGGAGCATCGCCCTGCGCGCCCGCTGACCGGGCCCGCCGTCGCTCCATACCCCTTCGGCGCCCGGGGCGGTCTTGACTGGCGCCGCATAATTATGAATAATTCGTGCAATTTTATGCACGCCGACCTCCATCACTCGACCCGCCAAACGGCGATCCTGCGCATCCTGCGCGGCGCGCCCGTGCGCAAGCAGGATGAGCTCGTGCGCCTGCTGCGCGAGCAAGGCCACGAAGTGACGCAGTCCTCCATCAGCCGCGATTTGCGCGAACTCGGCGTGCTCAAGGCCGGCGGTCGATATCTGCCGCCCTCCGACGACGACGTACGCACGCTCGACGACTTCGGCACCCTGCGGCAGTTCGTGCGCGGCGTGGCGACCGCGGGCGATGCGCTCACCGTGTTGCGCACCACGATCGGCGCGGCGCAAAGCGTCGCCATCGCGATCGACAAAGCGGCCTGGCCCGAAGTGGTCGGCACCATCTCCGGTGACGACACCATCTTCATCGCCACCGACGGCAGCACCGCGCAAAGCACCGTGGTCGCGAGACTGCGCTCTCTATTTCGCCTCTGACACAAGGTCCCTTCATGTCCCAGCCCATCGTCCTCGCCTACTCCGGCGGACTCGACACCTCGTTTCTCGTGCCTTGGCTCAAGGAGAATTACGGCCGACCGATCATCACGGTCACCGTCGACACCGGCGGCATCGATGCGGCCACGCGCAACACGCTGCGCGAGCGGGCACTCGCGCTCGGCGCGAGCGAACACCACCAGATCGACGCGCGCGCCGACTACTTCGAGCAAGTGCTGAAATTTTTGATCATGGGCAACGTGCGCCGCGGCCAGTTGTATCCGCTCTGCGTCGGCGCCGAACGCGTGATGCAGGCGCAGACCATCGCGCTGATGGCGCGCCAGCTCGGCACCGGCAGCATCGCCCACGGTTGCACCGCCGCCGGCAACGACCAAGTGCGGTTCGAAGTCGCGTTGCGCACGCTCGCGCCCGAACTCGAGATCATCGCGCCGGTGCGCGACAAGACCTTCAAGCGCCAGGAAGAGCTCGACTTCCTGCAAGCGCGCAATCTGCCGGTGCCGCCGCACGGTGCGGCGTACTCGATCAATCGCGGCCTGTGGGGCGTGAGCATCGGCGGCAAAGAAACGCTCACCTCGCAAGGCAGCATCCCCGATGACGCATGGGTGCTCTCGCGCGATGCGTTCACGAAGCCGCGCGCGCCCGAGCGTCACGTGATCCACTTCGAACACGGCGTGCCCTGCGGCCTCGACGGCCAGACGCTCTCGCCGGTCGAAGTGATCGAAAAACTCGAGTTGCTCGCCGGCCCCTACGGCATCGGTCGCGGCGTCCATCTCGGCGATACCATCATCGGCACCAAAGGTCGCGTGGCTTTCGAAGCTCCGGCCGCCGAAGTGCTGCTCAATGCGCACCGCGAACTCGAGAAGCTCGTGCTGAGCGCGCGCCAGCAGCGCATCAAAGAAATGCTCGCCGGCCCTTATGGCGACTGGGTGCATGAGGGTCAGTTGCTCGACCCGGTGTGTCGCGACATCGAAGCGCTGTTCCTGAAATCGCAGCAGCGCGTCACGGGCGTGGTGAACGTGCTGTTCCGCCCCGGCTCGGTGTTCGTCGAGGGCGTCGACTCCGCATATTCGTTGATGGCGGCCTCGAAGGGCGTCTACGGCGAAGCCACCGGCGAATGGAGCGCGGCCGATGCGCTCGGCTTCTCGCGCATCGTCGGATTGTCCGGAATGTTTCATCACCGTGCCGGTGAGAGGGCTGCAAAGAAATGAGAACGATCGTCGTCGACAAAGTCGCTTCCGTGACGCAGGCCTGCGGCCTCGGACACGAGGTCCGCATCGCCACCGAAGACCTGCCGGCCGAAGAAGGCATCGTCGTGGTGGTCGAGGTGCTCACCAGCAAGGCGAACTACAACACCCTCGAGCTCACCAGCGGCCGCATGGCCAAGGTGAACAAGGGCGACATCGTCGTCGGCGCACTCGGACACCGCAAGGCTTTGTTCGGCTATTCGGGTCACGTACCGAAGACGCTCGCCGCCGGCGACATCATCCAGATGCTCAACATCGGCGGCGTACTCGGCGTGTGCGACTCGGCGAACCCCGACAAGGGCAAGCCCTTCGATTGTCGCGTGCTCGGCGTGGTGCTCACGTTCCCGTATCTCGGCGAACGCATCGGCGTGCCCGCACGCGCGGGCTATCGCAAGCTAGATCCGCAGACGACGCTCGACACCCAAGGCGTGCCCGTCGTCGCGCTCGCCGGCACCTGCATGGAAGCCGGCAAGACCGCGGCGGCCTGCGCGATGGTGAGTCGCATGCGGCATCGCGGCCTCGTGGTCGACTGCTTCAAGGCGACCGGCGTCTCGCTGCGACGCGACATCCTCGCCATGGAAGACGCCGGTGCGCGCAACTCGATGATCTTCACCGACCTCGGGGTGATCTCGACCAATCGCGCCACCGGCCCTGCGCTCACGCGCACCATGATGACCGAGCTCGCCGCGAAGAAGCCGGACGTGATCGTCTTCGAACTCGGCGACGGCATCCTCGGCACTTATGGCGTCGATGCCATCCTCGATTGCGAAGACATCCGCAAATCTTTGACCGGCGTCGTGCTCTCGGCCAACGACCCGGTCGCCGCCTGGGGTGGCGTGAAATTGCTGCGCGAGCGTTTCGGCGTCGAGCCCTGCGCCGTCACCGGCCCGGCCACCGACAACGCGGTCGGCGTCGACATCATCCGCGAGCAAATGAAAGTGCCCGCCTTCAATGCGCTCACCGACGGCGCGGGTCTGGCCGACTGCGTCATCGAGGCCATCGGTCTCGGCGCGAAATTTCCGGCCGTGTCATGAGCGCACGCATACCCGTCATCGTGCTCGGCGGCACCGGCTACGTGGCCGGCGAAGTGCTGCGCCTCGTACTCGGACATCCGCAGTTCGAGTTGACGGGCGTGCTCTCCGATTCGCAACCGGGCGAGAGCGTCGGCAAGGCGTTCCCGCATTTGGCGGCGGCGCTCGGTGACCTCGCGTTCGAGTCGCAGCAGACGATCACGCAACGCGTGACGACGTTGCCGCGCAGCGCGATTTTTTCCGCCGCACCGCACGGCGTGAGCGCGGCGCTCATCGATGCCTTGTTGACGGCCGCGGAAGCCGCGGGCACGCAGCCGCGCGTGGTCGACATCTCGGCCGATTACCGTTACTCGACTGCCGACGCCTACGCCGCCGTGTACAAGCATGCGCACGGCGCGCCGGCGCGCATCGCGCAGTTCACCTGCGCCGTGCCCGAACATCTCGCCCGCGTGACGACGCCGCACGTCGCACACCCCGGCTGTTTCGCCACCGCGATGCTGCTGGCAAGCGTGCCGCTGCTGACGCTCGGCATCGTGCAGCCGCAACTGTTCGTGAGCGGCGTGACCGGCAGCACGGGCTCGGGTCGCAAGCCGACCGAAGGCACGCATCACCCGACGCGGCATTCGGATCTGTATTCGTACAACGCACTCGGACATCGGCACGTGCCCGAGGTCACCGCCTGCGCTGCAGCGGCGTCGGGTGTCGAAGCGGAGTTTTCCTTCGTGCCGCATTCCGGACCGTTCGCGCGCGGCATTCACGTGACAGTGCAAGCGACGCTCACCGAAAACCTCGATACTGAAGCCGTGCTCGCGAAGTTTCGCGAGTATTACGCGCGTGCACCGTTCGTGCGCGTGAGCAAAACCGCGCCGCGCGTCAAAGACGTCGTGGCGAGCAACTATGCACACTTGAGCGCCGCGGCCGACGGTCGCAGCGTCGCCGTGATGTGCGCCATCGACAACCTCGACAAAGGGGCGGCCGGTGGCGCCATGCAATGGATGAACCGACTGTTCGACCTGCCCGAGACCACCGGTCTCACCGCGCCAGCGCCCGGCTGGACGTGAGCGCACCCACTCCGAAGAATTCATCATGAGCCCCAAAGATCATCTCGCGCCCGTATTTGCGCAATATCCCATCGAGGTCGTGGACGCCGAAGGCGTGTGGCTGCACACGCGCGACGGTCGGCGCATCCTCGATCTCTACGGCGGCCACGCGGTGGCAGCCCTCGGCTACAAGCATCCGGGCTGGACGCGCGCGCTGACCGAGCAGGCGCAAGCCTGCAATTTCCAGAGCAACGCCGTGCCGATGGACGTGCGCGTGCGCGCGGCCACGAAACTCGCGCGCTTCGCGGGCGGGGCTTACGACAGCGTGTTCTTCGTCAACTCGGGCGCCGAAGCCAACGAGAACGCCTTGCGCATGGCGTTCAAGATGACGCGACGCACGCGCGTGGTGGCGATCGAAGGCGCATTCCACGGACGTACGGCCGCCGCCGGGGCCGTCACCTGGGGTGCTGACAAAAAATGGTACGAGTTTCCGCGCGCGCCTTTTGACGTCACGTTTTTGCCGCGCCGCGACGTGGCTGCGGTCGCGGCGGGCATCGGCGACGACGTCGCCGCGGTGATCGTCGAGCCCGTGCAGGGCGTCGGCGGCGCCTTCGACATGGGCGCCGAATATCTCGCCGCGCTGCGCAAGCGTTGCGACGAAGTCGGCGCACTGCTGATCTTCGACGAAGTGCAAATCGGCGTCGGACGCAGCGGCTGGCCGTTCGCCGCCAACATGTACGGCGTCACGCCCGACATGATCACCACCGCCAAAGCCCTCGGCAACGGCTTCCCCTGCGGCGCTTTGTTGATGGCGCCTGCGGTCACGGCTTCGATCAAACTCGAAGGGCTGGGCACGACCTTCGGTGGCGGCCCCATGGCCTGCGCGGTGATCGAAGCGGTGATCGATGCCATCGAACACGAAGGGCTGCTCGAGAACGTGCGTCGCGTGTCCGCCTTGCTGCGCGAGCAGTGCAACGTCGGTCCCGTCGTCGGTCACCAGGGCGCGGGGTTCCTGCACGGCCTGCGCGTCTCGCGGCCGGCCAAAGAAATCCAGGCGGCGCTGCTCGACCGGAACATCCTCACCGGCACCAGCGGTGATCCTCACATCGTGCGCTTGCTGCCGCCTTATACGCTCGCGGCCGAGCACGTCGATCTTCTCAGGGAGGCCCTCGCGAGCCTATGAAAAACTTTCTCGATCTCGCCGACTTCCCGCGCGAAGAGGTCATGGACCTCGTCGCGCTGGCACGCCGGCTCGAAACGCACCCCGAACCGCAGGCGCTCGCGCGCAAGATTCTCGGCCTGGTGTTCTTCAATCCCTCGCTGCGGACGCTCGCCTCGTTCCAGGTGGCGATGCTGCGTCTCGGCGGCTCGTCGTTCGTCATCACGCCCGGCCAAGGCACCTGGCAACTCGAAACCAGACTCGGCGCGGTGATGAACGGCGCTGCGGCCGAACACATCCGCGAAGGGCTGCCCGTGCTCGCCTCGTATTGCGACGCGCTCGGCATCCGTGCCTTCGCCGAAGGCAAAGATTTGCGCTACGACCTCGCCGAGACCAACTTCAAAGCCATGGCCTCGGTCGTCAAAAAGCCGCTGATCAACCTCGAGTCCGCCGTCAATCATCCCTGCCAGTCGCTCGCGGACTGGAAGACCATGGAAGATCTCGGCGTACCGCAACGCGCGAAATTCGTGCTCTCGTGGGTGAACCATCCGCGCGTCACGCCGATCGCCGTGCCTTCGGCAACCGTGCACATGGCCGCGCATCGCGGCATGGAAGTGGTGGTGCTGCGCCCCGAAGGCTTCGCACTGCCACCCGAAATCATGGACAAAGCCCGCGCGGCGGCCGCGGCCTCGGGCGGCACGGTGCGCGAAACTTCCAACCGCGACGAAGCATTGGCCGGCGCGCACGTGCTCTACGCCAAAGAATGGGGTTCGACCACGCATTACGGCGACACCGCGGGCGATGCCGCATTGCGCTCGAATCTCGCCGACTGGTGCGTGCGCGACGACTGGTTCGCCACCACGCACGCCGACTGCAAGTTCATGCACTGCCTGCCGGTGCGGCGCAACGTCGCCGTCGCCGACGAAGTGCTCGACGGCGCACGCAGCATCGTGCAACAGGAAGCGCACAACCGTCTGCCTGCGCAAATGGCGGTGTTGCACCGCCTGCTCGCCCACTGATTTCTCCGGAGCCAAGCCCATGATCAAGCACAAACCCGACCCTGCCGCCGTGATTCGCGCCTTGCGCAGCGCGGCGCCATACATCCGCCTGTTCAAAGGCAAGACTTTCGTCGTCAAAGCCGGTGGCGGCGTGTTCGGCGATGCGGAGGCGACTCGTGGTCTGATCGAGCAGGTGGCGATCCTGCACTCGCTCGGCATCAAGGTCGTGTTCGTGCACGGCGGCGGTCCGCAACTCACCGAAGTGACCGAGAAGCTCGGCGTGCCGACGCAGATGATCGAAGGGCGCCGCGTCACCGACGCGCAGTCCATCGATGCGACCGCCATGGTGCTGAGCGGTCTCATCAACACGCGCATCCTCGCCGCATGTCGCGAGTTGAACGTGCCGGCGATCGGCATCAGCGGCGTCGACGCCGGCCTGATCCAGGCTCACAAGCGCGCGCCGGTGAAGTTGCAGAGCAGCGACGCGACCGTCGATTACGGTTTCGTCGGCGACATCGACTACATCGACACCGACGTGATCCGCAAATTGCTCGACAACGGTCTGATGCCCGTCATCTCGCCGCTCTCGAGCGACGGCTCCGGCACCTTGCTCAACATCAACGCCGACACGGTGGCGTCGGCCATCGGCTCGGCGCTCGGCGCCGAAAAGCTCGTGCTGTGCACGGGCGCGCCGGGCATCCTCGAGAACGTCGACGACCCGTCCTCGGTGATCTCGATCACCGACCTCGCCGGTCTCGAACGCCTCAAAAAGGAAAAGCGCGTCATCGACGGCATGTTGCCGAAAGTGAAGGCGATCGAGAGTGCACTGCACGGCGGCGTGCGCCGCGTGCACGTCATCACCTACAAATCGGCCGATGCCATCCTCGCCGAAATCTTCACCAACGAAGGCACGGGGACGCTCGTCGTGTCGAACATGAAGGCACTCGCGCCGGCGGAACTCGCTGCCGGCGGTGCCGCGCAGGCATGAGCCGGTTGTGGGACAAAGGCGCACCGCTCGACGAGCGCGTGCTTGCCTATACCGCGGGTGAAGATCACGCCCTCGACGAACGACTCGTGCGCTACGACGCCGAAGCGTCGATCGCCCATGCGCGCATGCTGCATGCGCAAGGCTTGTTGTCGGGCGATGACTGCGCGGCGATCGAGCGCGGCCTCGAGTCACTCGCAGCCACGCATGCACTCGGCGAGTGGCGCATCGAACTGTTCGACGAAGATGGACAGACGGCCCTCGAGCAACGCCTCACGGCGATGATCGGGGCTGCGGGCGGCCGCGTGCATCTCGGTCGTTCGCGCAACGATCAGGTGTTGACCGCACTGCGCCTTTATCTGCGCGATGCCGTCAAACAAATCGCGCATGGCGCCATCGACGTGGCCGAAGCGCTCGAGCGTCTCGCGACACGCGAAGGCGCGCTCGTGATCCCCGGCTACACCCACATGCAGCAGGCGATGCCGAGCTCGGTCGCCTTGTGGGCCGGCGGCTTCGCGGCCGAACTGCGCGACGATGCGGCGGGGCTCGAGGCGACGCAACGCCGACTCGGTCGCAATCCTTTGGGGTCGGCCGCCGGCTACGGCACGCCGGCACTGCCGCTCGATCGTGCCGCGACGACGCGCGCACTCGGCTTCGATGCGCCGCAAGAGCCCGTGACCGCGGTGCAATTGTCGCGTGGCAAGGCAGAGGCGCAGGTTCTGTTCGAGATCGCACTTTTGATGCAGGACCTCGGAAGGTTCGCCGCCGACGTATGCCTGTTCTATACCCAGGAGTTCGCGTTCGTCGAACTGCCCGACGCGTTCACCACCGGCTCGTCGATCATGCCGCAGAAGCGCAATCCGGACGTATTCGAGTTGCTGCGCGGGCGCACCGCGACCGCGCACGGCTGTCTCGTCGAAGCGCTCGGCATCTTCGCCAAGCTGCCTTCGGGCTATCAGCGCGATCTGCAACTTTTGAAGGCGCCGCTGTTCCGCGGCATCGATCTTGCGCTCGCGAGCACGAACATCCTCGGGCCCGCGATCGATGCCATGCGCTTCCGACCGGAGAACGTGCTGCTTGATCCTTCGATCCATGCGGCCGAGCGCGCCAACGAACTCGTGGTGCGCGAGGGGATACCGTTCCGCGAAGCCTATCGCCGCGTCGGCGCCGCGCTCGCACGCAAGCCCGAGTGAACGGGGCGGCGTTCGAATGACGGCACCGCAATCGATCTGGCGTCCGGGCGTGACGCTCGCGCATTGCAATGCGCTGTCGGCCGGCACGATGTTGGCGCACACCGGCATCGTGTTCACCGAACTCGGCGCAGCGCATGTGAGCGCGACCATGCCGGTCGACGAGCGCACCTGCCAGCCCATGCGGCAGCTGCACGGCGGAGCGTCGGTGGTGCTCGCCGAATCGCTCGCGAGCGTCGCGGCCAATTGCACGCTCGACTTCACCGTCCGCGCGGCCGTCGGCCAGGAAATCAATGCCAATCATCTGCGCCCGGTGGCGGTCGGCGGCGCGGTGACGGGTACCGCGCGCCCCGTGCATCTCGGCAATCGCACGCAAGTGTGGAGCGTCGAGATCGTCGACGAGCGCGGCAAACTCGTCTGCGTATCGCGCATCACCATGGCGGTGATCGATCGCGAAGTGCGCGCATGACGCGTCTCGATCGTGATGAACTCGCCGAGCTCGCCGAACAGCGCTATTTCGGCGCCGTCGCGCGCGGCGATCTCGCCGCCGTACTCGACTGCTTCACCGACGATGCCGAAATCATCATCCGGCACGGTGACCAGCCGACGCGCACGATGCGTGCGAACCCGAGTCCCGGCGTGCCGCACATCAGCGAATTCTGGTTGCATCTGAACGGCAACTTCGACGCCTCGTTCACCGATTTTGAACATTTCGTCGACGAGCCCGCACAGCGTTGCGCCGCCACCTTCAATGTGACCTTGCGCCCTAAGGCGGGGTCGCCTTATGTGACGCGCGGCGCACTCACCCTCTACAACTGCAATTTCTTTTGGGTTCGCGACGGGCGCATTGCGAAGATGATCGTCTATTATGCGAATCCGGATACCGGCGGCGACGGCCCCGGGAAACCGACGGGCTATCCTCCCGCACCGCGCTGAGCATTCGATCCATGCACACCGACTCGAATCTCGACAACGAACCCGAGCGCATCGCCGCCCTCGTCACGTGGACCAACGTGATCTACGGTTTGCACGCGCTCAGCGTACTCATCGGCGTGACCAGCGCCGCCACCATTGCCGGCAGCTTCATCTTCGGCGTGCCGTCGATCGCCGCCGTCATCCTGAACTACGTCAAACGCAGCGAGGTACGCGACACTTGGCTTGCGTCGCACTTCAGCTGGCAGATCCGCACGTTCTGGTTCGCGTTTCTTTGGTCGCTGCTGGTGCTGATCGTCTCGGCGCCGCTGATGTTCATCTTGATCGGTTTCGCCACCGCCTGGATGGGCATCGTATTGGTCGGTCTGTGGGTGGCGTACCGGGTGCTGCGCGGCTGGGTCGCGCTGCGCGATCGCCGCCCCTTGCCCATGGGTGGCGCATGAAGCGCGTCCTGTGCGCGCTCGCCGCGACGCTCGCGCTCGGCGCGTGCGGACAAATGGGACCCTTGTACCTCCCCGATGCCAACGGCAACGTGATCACCCGCCCCACGCGCACGCCCCCCGAGGCCGCGCCGACCCCCGCAACGCCGTTGCCCAAATAGCGCAAGCCCGCCGCTTCGGTCACGACAGGCCGCGCGCGACGACCTATTACGGCCGGGCGTATAATGGCGGCGAGTTCAGGGTCCGCCCGAACTCGGCAAGGATGTCGTTTCCCAAAACTCAGAGGACTGTCCATGAAATCTGAAAAGTTGACGCGCCGCAGTTTGCTCGGTGCCTCGCTGCTCGGCGTGTCCGCGATTCCCGTCATCGTCGAAACCGCGCTGGCACAGGCGGCACCGACGCTGCTGAATCCGACCGATCCGGCTGCGAAAGCGCTCGGCTACGTCGAAGACACGACCAAAGTCGATGCGAAAGCGAACCCGATGCACAAAGCGGAGCAGCACTGCGGCAATTGCCTGCAGTGGGTGGACAAGAACCGCGCTGCGCCGGTCTCGAAGTGCAACCTCTTCCCCGGCAAGCTGGTGAAGAACCCGGGCTGGTGCAAAGTCTGGGTCAAGGCTCCCGGAACCTGATCATCTCGATCGTGGCATCGGGTGGCGTACCTCACGCCACCCGATGCCGACTTGCGACCGGTTAAGATCGGTCGCATGACCGCACACGCTGCCGATCTCGTCCTCGTCGACGGATCTTCCTACCTCTATCGCGCCTTTCACGCGCTGCCTCCGCTCACCAATGCCCGCGGCGAACCGACCGGTGCCGTGCTCGGCGTGGTGAACATGCTGCAAAAACTGCTGCGCGAACAACCCGACGCACAACTCGCCGTGGTGTTCGATGCCCCCGGCAAAACCTTTCGCGACGAACTGTTCGCCGAATACAAATCACACCGCCCGCCCATGCCCGATGATCTGCGGGCGCAGATCGAACCGCTGCTCGAGGCCGTGCGCGCGCTCGGTCTGCCCTTGCTGCGCATTGCGGGCGTCGAAGCGGACGACGTGATCGGCACGCTCGCGCGCCGCGGCGCCGACGCCGGTCGCAAGGTGCTGATCTCGACCGGCGACAAAGACATGGCGCAACTCGTCGGACCGTACGTGACCCTGGTCAACACCATGACCGACTCGCGTTACGATCGCGATGGCGTCAAAAACAAATTCGACGTGTGGCCGGAACAGATCATCGACTATCTGGCGCTGATCGGCGATGCATCGGACAACATTCCGGGCATCGACAAAGTGGGCCCGAAGACCGCGGCGAAGTGGCTCGCCGAGTACCGCACGCTCGATGCACTGATCGAACACCGCGAAGCACTCACCGGCAAAGTCGGCGAGAACCTGCGCGCCGGACTCGAGACGCTCGAGTTGTCGCGGCGTTTGGCAACCATCCGTTGCGATCTCGATCTGCCGCCGGAGGCGGCAGATCTGCGTCGCAGACCGGCCGACGAAGCAGCCTTACGCGACTTGTACACGCGACTCGGATTTCGCAATCTCCTGCGGCAACTCGGCGCTGATGCGCCCGAGACGCCGCCGAGCGGCGGTGCGGACAGCGCCCCTTCCGGCAATGCCGTGCTCGAGATTCCGCGGGCCGTCGCCGAAGCCGCCCGCGAGTATGAAGTCGTGCTCACGCGCTCCGCGCTCGATCGCTGGCTCGAAACGCTGCGCGCCGCGGATGCGTTCGCCTTCGATACCGAAACCACCAGTCTCGATTACATGCAGGCGGAGATCGTCGGCGTGTCGTTCGCGGTGGAGCCCGGCAGCGCGGCCTACGTGCCCTTGCGTCACGACTATCCGGGTGCGCCCGATCAGCTCGATCGCGACACGGTGCTCAAACTTTTGAAGCCGCTGCTCGAAGCCGAGTCACCGGGGAAAATCGGGCACAACCTCAAATACGATGCGCACGTACTCGCCAATCACGGCATCGCGCTCGCCGGCTTGCGTTTCGACAGCATGCTCGAGAGCTACGTGTGGAACAGCGTCGCCACGCGCCACGACATGGACTCGGCCGCCGAGCGCTATCTCGGTCTTGCGACCATCCATTACGAAGACGTCGCCGGCAAAGGCGCCAAACAGATCCCGTTCAGCCAGGTTTCGGTCGAGACCGCGGGCGAATACGCCGCCGAAGATGCCGACGTCACGCTGCGCTTGCATCGCACGCTGTGGCCCGCGATCGATCACGAGCCGCTCTTGAAGCGGTTGTACGAGGAATTCGAGCAGCCGCTGGTCAAAGTGCTGATCGGCATGGAGCGCCGCGGCGTGCTGGTCGATCGCGCCATGCTGCGCACCCAGAGCGGAGAGCTCGCGCGACGCGCGCTCGAGTTGCAGGCTGCGGCGCACGAGGCGGCCGGCGGGCCGTTCAATCTCGATTCGCCCAAACAGTTGCAGGCGATCTTGTACGAAAAAATGCAGATTCCCGTGTTGCGCAAAACCCCGACGGGGCAACCCTCCACCGCCGAAGACGTATTGGAAGAGCTGGCCGAAGAACACGCATTGCCGCGACTGATTCTCGAATATCGCAGCATCGCCAAATTGCGCAGCACCTACACCGACAAACTTCCCGAACAGGTGAACGAGCGCACGGGCCGCGTGCATACCTCGTACCACCAGGCCGTGGCGCAAACCGGGCGCCTCTCCTCGAGCGACCCGAATCTGCAGAACATCCCGATTCGCACGCCCGAAGGTCGACGCATTCGACAGGCGTTCATCGCACCGGCGGGCCATGTGCTGCTCGCGGCGGACTACTCGCAAATCGAATTGCGCATCATGGCGCACTTGTCGGGCGACGCAGGTCTGCAGAACGCGTTCGCGGCGGATCGCGACGTGCACCAGGCGACCGCGGCCGAGGTGTTCGACGTCGCCCTCGACGACGTCACCGCAGAGCAAAGGCGTTCGGCCAAAGCCATCAACTTCGGTCTCATTTACGGTATGTCCGCGTTCGGACTCGCGCGCCAGCTCGGCATCGAACGCGGCGCCGCACAGCGCTACGTCGAGTTGTATTTCGCGCGCTATCCGGGCGTGAAGGCGTACATGGATCGCACCCGCGAGCGGGCGCGCGAAACGGGTTACGTCGAAACCGTATTCGGCCGTCGGCTCTATCTGCCGGAGATCCGCTCGCGCAATCGCGCGCTGCAACAATACGCCGAGCGCAGCGCCATCAATGCGCCCATGCAAGGTACGGCAGCGGATCTCATCAAGCGCGCGATGATCTCGGTCGACGATTGGTGCCGCGTACATGGCGGCGGCGAGGCGCGCCTGATCATGCAGGTACACGACGAGCTCGTGCTCGAAGTGCGCGACACGGCCGTGCAGCGCGTGACCGAAGCGGTGCGGAAGAAAATGGTGGCGGCCGGAGAAGGCGCGCTATCGGTGCCGCTCAAAGTGGATGTGGGCACCGGCTCGAATTGGGACGAGGCGCACTAGGCGCCCCGTCCCGCTTCGAAGAGTCGGATCAGAAGCTGTAACGCAGCGTCATACCCATCGTACGTCCGTCGGCGATCGCCGGGATGTACTGGTTGATGACCGAAACCGCGAACGCGCTCGACACGTAGGTCTTGTCGGTGGCGTTCTTGGCCCACAAGCTCGCGCTCCACTTGCGATCTTCGCTCGAGAAGGTCGCATCGAGGTTCACCAGCGTACGGTTCGGGATGTACGCGAGGTTGAGGTTCTCGACGTAGTACTTGCTCTGGTAGTTGAGGTCACCACGCAAGGTGAGCGAGATGCCCGCCGACAGCGGCATCAGGTACTCGGCGCCGGCCGAGAACTTGCTGCGCGGCGTGCGCGGCAGATCGTTGCCACCGATGGGCGAGCCACCGAGCGGATACAGCGTCGAACGCGGCAGGAAGGTGCATGCCGCCGTGCCACCGGTTTCGCAGAGACGGCCGAAAGTCGTGTCGACGACGTCGCTGTTGAAGGTCGACTGCACGTACGAACCGGCGAAGTTGAGCTTCAGGTTGTCGGCCGCGAGGTAGATCGCCTCGAGCTCGACGCCCTTCGACTCGGCGCCCGAAACGTTGCCGATGTAGTTGGCGTCCTGGATGCCCGGCTTCGACGGGATCGTGTCAGGCACCGACAACTGCAACTTCTTCCAGTCGATGAAGAACGCCGCATAGTTCAACTGCAGCGTACCGTTCATCAACGACTGCTTGCCGCCGATTTCATAGGTGGTGTTCTTTTCCGGATCGAAGGTCGCCACGTCCGCGGTGACGCCGTTGAAGCCGCCGGCCTTGCTGCCCTTGGCGATCGAGCCGTAGAACATCCAGCCCGCTTGCGGCTGCCACTTCAGGTTCACGCGCGGCGTGAATTCGCTGAAGTTCTTCGGAGCCGGCACGAAAGCCGTCGGCAACTGCGGTTGCTGCCTGCGGTTTTCTTTGGCCGAGCGACCTTCCGCTTCGAGCGTGAAGCTGTTGAACGGAATCGTGATCGAGGCGAAGGTCGCCTTGGTCGCGTCCGTGAAGCGCGATTGGAAGTTCGCATCGGCGAGCGAGAACGGAATCGACTGACCCGTCGGGTCGACGCTGAGCGGCAGACGGAAGGTGTACAAGCCGAGCGCACCGATGTCGGTGACGTTGCTCTTGTAGTAACCGACGCGCCAGCCGATGTCACCGACCTTGCCGTCGAGACGGAACTCGTTGGAGCGCGAGTTCTGATCACCCAGCGGGTTGGCGACGAAGATCAAACCACCCGGAATCGCGGCGGTGCGGTCACCGTTGACGAGCACTTCGGGCTGGTTGAACGAGGCACCGTAGTTGGCCGCATCGTACGAACCGCGACCGTAGACATAGGTCGCCGTCAAAGAGTCGCTGATTTTGTATTCGACGCGACCGACCGTCAGGTCCGAGTGCGTGTGGTTACCACTGGCGCGCGGATCGGCGACGATTTGCGACGGCGTGATCTTCATCTCGCCGCACAGCAGCTGCGCCGTGTTGGTCACGAGACGCGGGCTGCAATTGAGGGGGTTGAAGTAACCGAGCGCCGGCACCACGGTAGCCGCGCGGGGCTGCAGGTTGTAGCTCGCACCGGCTTCGTAGATGTTCTCCGAGCGGTAGTACATCGCATCGACCGTCAATTGTTCGATCGGACGAAAGCGTGCCGACACCTGCCGCGAGCGGTTGTTGTAGCCGCCGAGATTGCCGTCGGTGCCATCGAATTTCTTGCCGAACACGGTGGTCTTGACCGCTTTCGTCGAACCCGGATAGTTGTTCTTCCAGGTGCCGTCGAATTCGGTGTTCGTGCCACCGACGCGGATCGCGAGCATATCTTTGATGATCGGCAAGCTGACCGACACGGCGAGGTCACGACGTTCGTCGGTGCCGAGCGTCATGCGCAGCGAGCCGTCGACCTTGTCGAGCGAGGGTTTCTTCGGCACCCAGTTGATCGCACCGGCGAACGAACTGCGGCCGTATTGCGCATTCTGCGGGCCTTTGACGATTTCGATGCGCTCGAGATCGAGCAAGCTGAAATCGATGTTGCCCTGCTGCTGCACGTGCACGCCGTCGACGAACGAACCGACGTTCTGGTTGCGATCGGTGAGCGCGTTCTGCGTCAGACCGCGCATCAACGGCGCCGGCGCCGTGCCACCCGAGTAGTTCTCGAACGAGAAACCCGCGGTGTACTGCGCGATGTCGTAGAGACTCGTGGTGTTGCGCTTGGCGAGCTCGTCGGCGCTGTATGCAGCGATCGACAGCGGCACTTCGGTGAGCTTTTCTTCGGCCTTGCGGGCCGTGACCACGACTTCTTCGAGTTCGATCGCAGCCGCTTTTTCTTGTGCGTATGCAGGCGCGACGGCCAACAGGCCCGGCGCCATCAGCAACGACACGGCGACGGCTCGTCGCACGCGTCCCTGCTCCAATCCGTTACGTGACTTCATCGTTGTCCCCCTTTTGAAATCGCAGTTTGAACACTTCGGCTACGCTCGAATCGGAATCGTTGCCGGCGTACTACACAGGATGACAGTACCCGCGCACGCTGGCATAGATTGCGGTGAAGCCGGCATAACTTGCAGGAATATACCCGAGTCGGCGCCTCGGTCGCGTCCCGGATGTTGCATAATCGCAACAATCTTCGGTCGTCGTACGGCGTCACCGCTGCTGCGTTGCGCGGTGACGAAACCGTTGCGCGACCACGGAACCAATGACGCGCGCCCCGGTCTGATTGAGCGAACGCCCCGCGTTCCCCGCTCCTCCCCTCCCTGAGCGGGCCCCGGCCGCAAGAGACCTGTGCCGGGTTCGTGTGCCCCGACCGGCCGGAAACGGTCGTCGGGGCTTTTTTTATCGCCTCGTCATGCCGCCCAGAGCTGCAGCAATCGATCCTGCGCCTCGCGCACCCCGAGGCCGCCGTGGGCCGAGAACATCTGCACGCTGGCGCGTTGGCCGAGCGCCTGACGCGCCGCCGCGAGCGCCGCCGCTCGCTCGGCCTGGTTGAGTTTGTCCGCCTTGGCGAGCAGGACGTGCACCGTGCGCAGACCCGGGTCCGCCCAATCGATGAGGCCGAAATCCTCGTCGCGCAAACCGCGGCGCGAATCCACGATCAGGCACAGGCCGCGCAAACTCGCCCGCGCACGCAAGGCGTCGATCAACGGCGCCCACTTCGCCCGCTCGAGCGGATTCACCTCGGCGTAGCCGTAGCCGGGCAGATCGACGATCCGCCTCCGCTCGCCCAAGTCGAAATAGTTGAGCAACTGCGTACGCCCTGGCGTTTTGCTCGTCCGCGCGAGCGCCTTGCGGCCGGCGATGGCATTGATCGCACTCGACTTGCCCGCGTTCGAGCGACCGGCGAAGGCGACCTCGCTGCCCTCGTCGGCGGGGAACTGTGCGGGGGCGGCAACACTCAACATGAAGTCGGCTTGAGGAAAACGGGACACGCAGCCACCTGAAGCCGGCAAAAGGGCGAGTAGTGTAAACTCCATGCCTCGAATTCGACGTTTCGGAGCCCGGAAAATGCGTATCTCCAAGCCCTTCGCCCCCGCGATCGCCGCGCTGCTCGCCCTCGCCTTCACGGCGCCGGTGGCACTGGCCAAAGGTAATGCGGAAGCGGGCGCGACCAAGGCCGCCGTCTGCACCGCCTGCCACGGCCAGAACGGCAACAGCGCCAACCCCGAGTGGCCCTCGCTCGCCGGGCAAAACGCCGTCTACATCACCGAACAACTGAAGTTGTTCCGCGCTTCGCATCGCAACAACGCCATCATGTATCCGCTCGCCGCAGGCTTGAGCGACGAAGACATTGCCGACGTCGCGGCCTACTTCGCCTCGCAAACACCGACCGGCGGCGAAGCCGACCCGGCGACCTGGCAAGCCGGCGCCGCGCTCTATCGTGCCGGTGATCACAAACGCAACATCCCGTCGTGCACCTCGTGCCACGGCCCCGTCGGTCTCGGCAATCCGGGCTCGGGGTATCCTTCGCTGCGCGGCCAGCACGCCACCTACACGATCAAACAACTCACCGACTACGCCGCCGAAGCGCGTTACGTCGATCCGAGCGGCGCGAAGGTCAAGTCCAAGAATGGTCACATGATGACGAGCATCGCCAAACGTCTGTCGGCCGATGACGTCAAAAATCTCGCGAGCTACATCGAGGGCCTGCGCTGATGATGAACCGTACGTCGTGGTTGACCGCCGTCGCGCTCGTCGCGACGAGTCTCGTGGCCTGCTCGGGTGCGAAGGCGCCGACGCCAACCGCTGCAGCACCGACCACCACGGCGCCTGCGGCCGCGGCACCCGCAAAGATCGACGACAACGAGCCGCGCGCCGACAGCGAAGCGGCCATCGAACGCCTCGCGCAAATGCCGGCGCAAGATCGCTTGCCCGGTGGACGCTGGCAAGCCGGAAAAAATTACACCGTGCTGGTGCCCGCGCAACCGACCAACGTCGGCCCGGGCAAAGTCGAAGTGATCGAAGTGTTTTGGTACGGCTGCCCGCATTGCTACGACCTCGATCCGTTCCTCGAAACCTGGCGCAAGAACAAGCCCGCGAACGTCGAGTTCGTGCGTTTGCCCGTGACCTGGAGCGGCGGCCACAAGGCGCATGCGCGCCTGTTCTACACCCTGCAAGCGCTCAAGCGTGAAGACCTGCACGTGAAGGTGTTCGACACCATCCATCGGCAACGCAACATGCTCGCGCTGAACGACGAGAAGGCGAGTCTCGACATGCAAGTCGCCTGGGCCAAACAAAACGGCATCGACGGCAAGCAATTCGCCGATGCGTGGAA
This sequence comes from Steroidobacteraceae bacterium, assembly GCA_017853555.1. GTDB lineage: Bacteria > Pseudomonadota > Gammaproteobacteria > Steroidobacterales > Steroidobacteraceae > UBA964. The sequence continues at coordinate 84,066 of JAFMJH010000002.1, read as the reverse complement.
TTCCATGTGGGTGTCGACCAAGGTGAAGCAGGCAGACGAGTTGCTGCGCCGCTATCAGATCGAAGGCGTGCCGCACATGATCGTCAACGGCAAGTACAGCTTCGACGTCGGCACCGCGGGTGGCCACACCCAGTTGCTTGCACTCGTCAACGACCTCGCCGCTGCGGAGCAGCGCCGCTGATCGCGTGCGCGCAGTCCGGAACCTGCGCGCATGATCAACTATTTTTCGCTGGACCCGCACGGCCTGCGGTGCAGCAGCAGCACCGCGGCCGCCATCCTGCCGCATGATGCGTTGTGGATCGACCTGCTCGAGCCGACCGCCGAAGAAGAATTGAAGATCGAGCGGGATCTCGGCATCGATGTGCCGACCCGCGAAGAAATGCGCGAGATCGAATCCTCGAATCGCCTCTATGAAGAAGGCGACGCGCTCTACATGACCGCGACCGTGGTCACCAAACTCGACACCGATCGCCCGACCAACGACCAGATCACCTTCATCCTCACGCCCGACCGCCTCGTCACCAATCGCTACGTCGATCCGCTGCCGTTTCGCCGCTATGTCGCATATGCCGAAAAGCACCCCGCGCAATGCAACAGCGCGCCGGCGATTCTCGCCGGCTTGCTGGAGTCGGTGGTCAACCGGATCGCCGACGTGCTCGAGCGCATCGGGGGCGACATGGACGCCCTGTCGAGCGAAGTCTTCACCGCACCGAGCGGCGGCAGCGTGCATCGCAGCCGCGACTTCAGGATCGTGCTCGAACGCGTGGGCCGCAATGGCGATCTCGTCTCCAAAGCGCGCGAGACGCTGGCGAGCCTCGGTCGGTTGGTCGTTTTTCTGCAGCAGGCGAACCACCCGCAAATCCAGAACGACGCGCGCAACCGCCTGCGCACCCTAGGGCGCGACATCGCGCAGATGAGCGATCACGCGACCTTCATCGGCAACAAGGTGCAGTTCATGCTCGACGCCACGCTCGGCATGATCAACATCGATCAGAACAATATTTTGAAAATCTTTTCCGTGGTGACGCTGATCATGCTGCCGCCGTCGGTGATCGGCGCGATCTTCGGCATGAATTTCGCGCGCATACCGATGTCGCAGGAACCGTTCGGCTTCGAGGTCGCGATCGTGCTGATGGTATTGTCGGCCATCGCGCCGTTCCTGATGTTCAAGCGCCGCGGATGGTTATAATGCGGACGCCGCGCCCGTAGCTCAGCTGGATAGAGTACTGCCCTCCGAAGGCAGGGGTCGTGAGTTCGAATCTCGCCGGGCGCGCCAATCTCGCAAATGCCGCTACGCTCGACTCAACCTCTTGCGTTGACGCATGCCGACTCGCGGCGTTCGTTCGGCGCAGCGGCCGGTGCCGAACCCGGCAACAACTCCCAGAAGTCGAGCGTACGGTTGGGAAAGAACTTCGCGTGTATCGCACGCGATTCGTCGAGGCAGCCGCAGGCGTGGTGTCGCAAACGCGACGGATCGGCCAGATGCAAGTGGCCGCGGGTTTGCGAAACGATGCCCGCCACCTCCAGATGTTTCATCGCTTCGGACACGCCTTCGCGGCGCACGCCGAGCAGTCGGCCGAGTTGTTCGTGCGTGACGTCGAGATCATCGATGCGCGTCTGTATGCGCATCATCGTCAACCAGTGCGCGAGGCGCTGCTCGAGGCTGTGGTGGCGCTGGCAAATCACGGCCATCGTCGCGAGGTGGTTTCGAAACACGAAGTAGCGCAGCATGTCGCGCACGATGCTGGGCACGCTCATCAAAATCGAGCCACCCGGCAGGTTGCGCAGCCGCACCATGCGTCCGCCGTGGATGGCGATGGCCGAACCACCCATGCCGGACACCCCCATCATGGCGTTCACGCCGAAGAAGCCGTACCGGCCGATCGTGGCGACCTCGGTGGTCGCGCCGTCGGTCAGTTCGCCCTGAATGTTCAGGACGCAGGTGAGCGGAAAATAGAGATACGAGTACGCGGCCCGGGTGTTCGGGATGACGTAGCCGTTCGGGACGTCGAAGGTTTCGAGGAATGGCCGCAGTCGCAGATAAGCGTCTTCGGGCAAAGACTTCAGAAAGTGGTTGTCGGATCTGGATGACAGGTGATCGTGTAGCCGCCACTGTTCTGCATTCATTCAGAAGCTCCAGTCCAGAGTTTCGTTCTTGATAGGATTACGTTACGGAATCTCCTCTCCGGCCTTCTGTGCGGTGGACCACAGTTTTTCCAATGATCGAACTACACACGACCCGTTTGCGATTGCGCGAATTCACGGCGAGCGATGCCGCGATGGTGCTGCGCCTGCTCAACGAACCCTCGTTCCACGAATTCATCGGCGATCGCGGGATACGCACGCTCGCCGAGGCCGAGCAGTATCTGCAACAAGGCCCCTGCGCAAGTTATGTGCAACACGGTCACGGCCTGCTGCATGTTTCTTTGGCCGGCGACGGCAGCGCGATCGGCATGTGCGGACTTTTGAAGCGCGACGGTTTGGACCATGCCGACGTCGGCTTCGCGCTGTTTCCCGAGTTCTGGAACCGCGGCTACACGACCGAAGCTGCGCGCGCGGTCATGGCACACGGCCGGGACACTCTCGGCTTGGGGGCGCTGCTCGCCATCACCTCGCCGCACAACCTGCGGTCGATCCACGTGCTCGGAAAATTGGGCTTCGCTTTCGTCGAGTGCAAGTCGCTGACCGCGAATGCGTCAGCGGTGAACGTTTATCGTTCGATGCCGACGCAGGGTTGACCGCCGCACCGGATCAGCGCCCGAAGGTACGCGCCGCTTCGGCCATTGCCGTGACCATGCGGCGCTCGGCGACGCTCAACAACGGATTCCAGGCATCGAAGATCAACACCACGCGCAACGCATCGCCGTCGTTGCGCGCCTCGTGTTCCAGCGTATCGTCAAAGGCCAGAATACGCCCGACTTCCCAATCGCACTCGTCATAGCCGACGCGATAACGGCAACCGGGCGGCACGATCAGCGGCAAGTGGACGACGATGCGTGCGTTGGTTTCGCCGTGATGCGGCGGGATGCGCGTCTTCGGCGCGAGCGCGGAGAACATGGCGTTGGGACAAAGCCCGCCGATGTCGGCCATCTCGACGGCCGTCAACGCCGCGCGCGTCGTCGGACAGCGACCGAGATTGTCCTCGACCGGAGTGCCCGCGCGCCAAAGATGATAGGCGCTCCAACGCGTCGAATGATTGAGTTCGGCCCATTGGTTCACCGGTTCACCGGGGCGATAGCCGATGTACGGGGCAAAACCCTCGGTGTGCGTTTGCAGCACCTGTTCGAGTTCGCCGCGGATTGCGCTCGTCTGCGCTTCGAGCGCCTCGGCCCACGCAAAATGTTCGCGCTCGAAAAACGGGATCGCCGGCAAGCGCGGCACATGCAGTTGGTTGCTGTCGGCGACGTACGGTCGGCTACGCCCCGCGAAAATCGAAACCGCTTCACGCCAACGCGGCTGGGCGCCGGCAGGCAAGTCGGCGTGCAGGTCTGCCAGTTTCCCGCGCAGATATTTTTCATAGTCGAGCGAATGGCGACGCACGAGCTCGCTGGCGTGACGCAATTGCTCGCGCAAAAAATCGGGCCATTGCGGCTCGGGCGGCGCGACTCGCAACGCGTTGCGAAAAGTGGCGGCGGCGGCCGACAGCGTCGCATGCGCTTCGAGCCAGTAGCCGAGCGCCAGAATGCCCGGCAAATGATACGGATCGCGCGCCAGCACGGCGTCGATCGCTTCGCGTTCGCCGTCGCGATCTTTCAGAAATCGGGAGGCCGAGGCGATGGTCATCAACACCAGCAAATCGTCGGGCGAGCGTTGATGGGCTTGCAACAGCCATTGTCGGCCGCGTGCAAAATCGCCGCGCTGCAGCGCATGCACGCCGAGACTGAACAGAGCCTGCGAATCGAGCGGGTCCCGGTTCAAGACCTCTTGCCAGAGCCGCTCGGCCTCGACGTGCTTGCCGGCTTTGGCGGCCGCCGTGGCCGCATCGACCAACTGCGCACGAGTCGATGTCAAAGGGTCAACCGCCGTTCACCACGGCATTGCTGCCTTCGTTCGCGCCTTTGTCTTGCTGTTCCTTCAGCCACTCTTGCGCATTGTCGGATGTGCCGCGAGAACTGCAGACGCGCTCCTTGCGCAAACGCGACCCGGTGACCTTCATGACGCGGCAGACGACTTGCTGCTCTGCCGCCGGCTTCGCATTCGCGACGGCCGGAGCCGCTGCAGGCGCCGGCGTGATCGCCGCAGGAGTCGCCGAGGCGGCAGGCGCACTGACGGCCGGCGTGGCCGCGGCATCCGTCGGTTGCACGGCTTGCTGTTGCGCGATCGCCGTCGACGACAACGCGATCCACAGCAGCGAACAGGACCAAATATTGTTGCTCGATTTCATGGCCTCATTGTGAGCCGCGGCGCATCATCGGGCAACCAAAAAAAAACGGCGGGCCGAAGCCCGCCGTTTTCCCGTACGAGACGGTGACGCGAATCAGAACTTCACGTTGAAGCCGATCGCGTACACGCGACCCAGGGTGTCGTAGACACTCGGGAAGGTGTTGCCGCTGTTCGCGCTGGTCGTGCCGGCTTCGTTGCCAACGACCGGCGGATCTTCGTCGGTGATGTTGTAGACGCTCGCCTGCACCGAGAAATGGTCGTTGTACTTGTAGCTGGCCGAGAGATCAAAGTAATCGTACGCCTTGATCTTCTGGAACTGCGCGAAGGTGTCAGGCACCTGGCCCGGCTCGATCGCGGCCTTGCCGAGGTGACGCCACAACATCGACGCACCGAACGGACCCTTGTCCCAGCTCGTGCGCTGCGTCCAACGGATCTTCGGCAACGGGTTACCGCACTGCGTGCCGTAATAGCCCTTGCAATCGATCACGTCGGCGAAGCTCGAGCTCAAGCTTTCCTTGGTGAGGTAGTTGTTGATGTTGGCCTGCACGGTCAAGTTGCCGGCGTTGCCGAGGCCGAAGCCGAGCGTCGCCGCCACTTCCACGCCTTCGGCGCGCAGGTAGCTCAAGTTGGTCGTGTACAACTCGACGCCGGAGCCCGGCAGGGTCAGCGTGCCACCGACGCGCTTGATGCGTGCGCACTGGTCAGCGAGACCCGAGACGTAGCACTGGTCGAGCACTTCTTGGGCGCCGAAGGTGCCGATGACCTTCTTGATGTCGATGTCGTAGTAGTCGGCCGAGAACACCGCACGGGTGATCGAACCGCCGAACGACGGCGTCCACACCACACCGAAGGTGGTCGTGTCGGCCTTTTCCGGCTTCGGCGGACGCGAGAGGTCGCTGCCGCTGAAGGTGTTGATCTGACCGGCGACGATGTCTTCCACCGTACCGACTTGCGCCGTGCTCATGCCGGTCGCAACGCAACGTGAACGCAAGGTTGCGTCGATCGACTTGTTGGCGATCGAGCACGGGTCCTTGGTCGCGTTGTCGAGGCTCGCGGTGAGCGGAGCGAACAACTCGCCGATGTTCGGCGCACGCGCCGCACGCTGCTTCATGAAGCGCACGAGCACGCTGTCGAGCGGACGCCAGGAAAGACCGGCCTTCCAGGTTTCATCCGAACCGGTGATGTTGTAGTCGGAGGAACGGAAGCCCAACTCGAGGTCGACGGACTGCGCGAAGGTCGCACCATCGATCAACGGCAGAATCGCTTCGCCGAAGAAGTCCTTGACGTTGTAGCCACCCGCGATCGGCAACGTGTTGCCACCCGCGCCGCCCAAGCAGCTCGCCGGAGCGAGCTTCAAGCATTCGTCAGGCGTCGTGGAGCCTTTCTCTTCACGATATTCGGCGCCCAAGGACACCGACAACGGATTGGAGGCCGAGGGCAGCTTGATCGCTTCGATCGGACCGGAGACCGAGGCCGAACCGATCTGCTGGGTGTAGATCTGCTTCTCGATCGCCGTCGCGCCCGCATAAGCGGCCATCGCCGGCGTGATCGTGCCCGCACCACCGAACAGGTTGATCGGCACGCACGCGCTGCCGCCCGTGCGGCAGGTCGTGGTCGACACCGCGTTGATGGCGTTTTCGATGTTGGCGACGTTGGTGTAGCCCGCAGAAACGCTGCTGCGATTGGCCTGACCGCGCTGGAACGACAAGTCGTAGTCCCAACCCGCGAACAATTCGCCACGCACGCCCATCTGGAATTGATAGGTGGTGTTTTCGTAGGTCGACGAACGCTCGCCGAGTTCGACGGTGCGGCGACGGTAGGAGATCAACAGATCGTCCGCGGCGTCGACGACGCCGTTCTTGTTGAGGTCGCGCCAGTTCGGGAAGCTGCCCGCGGTGGCGACCGTGTTCTTCAAGCGACCCGCTTCCGCCGCAGCGATGATCGACGCGCGCGCGGCGGTCGAGATGAACGGGTTGGCGAGCGGCGTCCAGAAGGCCGAACCGAACACGCCCGACGGTGCGATCTGCTGACGCACGGTCGTGTTGGTGAAGCCCAGGCGGCCGTAGACTTCCGCGTGCTCGTTGAATTCGACATGGCCGATGGCCGTGCCGCCGTAACGGGTTTGCGGGGTCTGGTAGTAGTTGTACGGGTTGAAGTTGAACACGCTGCAGTTCGCACCGAGCGTGCCGTCTTCACGGAACTGACCGAGGCCCGGGCCACCGGCGATGGCGACGCGGGTCGGGATCGTGGTGGACGAGCCACCGGCGGCAACCGAGTTCGGGCCGCCGCAACCGGCTGCCGGCGCCGTCGGGGACACGCCGTTCTGGAAGTTCGTGAGGCCGGAACCGTCGGCGGTCACGATGCCGAGCAGACCGAGCGGACGCGCACCGAGCTGCACGCCGTCACGCTGCGAGTAGTTGAGGCCGAGCACGATGTTGCCGCGGCCATCAGCCATGTTCGTGCCGAGCAGAATGTCGGCCGACTTGATCTTGCCGTCGCTCTCGCCCGTCTGCGAATAGTCGGTGTTCAGGGCGATGCCGCTGAAATCGCGCTTGGTGATGAAGTTGATGGCGCCCGAGATGGCGTCCGAACCGTACACCGCCGAGGCACCACCGGTGATGATGTCGATGCGCTCGATCATCGCCGTGGGGATCGTCTGGGTGTCGACCGCACCGCCGACGCTGTACGGCGTAAGGCGCTTGCCGTCGAGCATGATCAGGTTGCGCTGCGCACCGAGGCCGCGCAGGCTGATCGTCGCGGCACCACCGGTGCCGTTGTTCACGTTCTGACCGTCCGAGGGCAACGTGATCGGCAACGTGCGGAAGATCTTTTCGATTTCCGGCTGCTGCAGCTGATCGATGTCGGCGGCGGTGACCGAGAGGATCGGGCTCGACGAGGTGACGCCCGGCGCGGTGATGCGCGTACCGGTGACGATCACTTCGGCAAGATCGCCTGCGGCGTTTTCTTGGGCTTGGGCAATCCCCGACGCGATCGTCAGAGGAATCGTCGCGCCGAGGATCGCAACCCTCACGGCGACGTTAACGGAATAGCGCTTTGACATGAGTCGCTCCCTGATGATGACTAAGCTTAGGAACCTGCGCGAAACCGCACCCAGCCATCGGCACCGGGGTCCTCGTTCGCTTCAGTTGTTTTGCGACACTAACACCAACTTTCCGATAATCAAAGATGTATCCGTTGGTGTCGTAAAAAAACGACAATCTGCGCGGCTCTCAAGCCTCCGGCGTATCAGTATCGAATCCGCCCCGCTCCCGGCTCGCCCGCGCCGCACGCGCCAGAGCGACGTAACGCGCCCGGAATTCGTCCAGGCTGCGTTCTTCGAGTTCCTCGAGATCCAGCAGCGCGTTATGCGCGCCTTGCGTCGCGCGGATCAGTTCGTCGAGCTTGATGTGCAAGGCCTCGGTGTCGCGGTTTTGCGTGTTCTGGATCAGAAACACCATCAAGAACGTGACGATCGTGGTGCCGGTGTTGATCACGAGCTGCCAGGTGTCGCTGAACCCGAACAACGGACCGGTCAGCGCCCACGTGAGCAGCACGACGACCGCCACGGCGAAGGTGACGGGTCGTCCCGACAGCCGGGCCGACACCTTGGCGAAACGCGAATACCAGGACTGGGATCTCATGACGCGAACCTCCGCGGGCGTTGAACTTGCGCGCCATGATGCCAGCGACGCGGCGCCGCGTATTCAACGCATCGGATTGTCGCGAAAGCGCCGGATCCGTTCGCGCTGGAAGCCGACCGGGTCGGCGCGCACGGCGGCGAGGATTTCTTTGGCGCCGAGCGCGGGATAAATGTCGTCCTCGCCGCGCTCGACCGCGTCGAGCACTTCGTGCGCGTGCTCGACCGGCGAGGTTTTCGCGTGCGGATTGCGCGCCGAGATGCGCGTGTCGACCGAGCCGGTATACACCCCGTGCACGCGTACGCCCGCCGGTTCGAGTTCGGCACGCAGCCCGATGGTGGCGTACGCGAGTGCGACTTTCGCTGCGCTGTAGCTCGAGTACTCGACCACGCAGAACAACGCGCCGACCGACAGGATGTTGATGATCGCGGGGGTGATGCCGGCCTCGGCGCGGGCACACAACCGGGGCGCGAAGCCGCGACACATCTCGATTTGGGCCCAAAAGTCGGTTTCCATCACGACGCGTGCATCGGCGAGGCTGCCGGCGGCGAGAAAGCGCCGCTCGGCGGGATCTTCGCTGCCGCCGATGCCGGCGTTGTTGATGAGCAGATCGACGTCCTGCGCGCGCTGTGCCGCGGCGCCGCGCTGCGCGGCATCGGTGACATCGAGCGCGACGGGCACGATGCGTCGCGGATCGAGCGCCACGAGCGGCGCGAGCGTATCGGGTCTGCGCGCTGCGGCATAGACTTTGGCGACGCCACGATCGAGCAACACCTCGACGAAGCCTTTGCCGATGCCTTGATTCGCGCCGGTGACGAATGCCGTGCAACCTTTGATGTGTGCGTTCATGGGCTCTCAGGCCGGCGGCGTGCCGGGCGGGAAGGTGAGCGCTGTGCCCGCGCGACGCGAGCGTCGCAAGGGATACAGAAATTGGGTTGCCCAGCTTTCCGGGCCATGGGCGCGATCGTCCGTCAGTCCGAACGAAGGCGGATAGCGGCGCGTGATGCGCGCCGTGCCGAAGATCACGTCCCAAAGAAACAGCAGATTGCCGTAGTTGCCGCCGTAGTGGCCGATGCCGTCGTCCTGCGACAAGGCGTGGTGTGCAAAGTGCGTGGCCGGCGTGGAAATCGTGCGCTCCAACACCCAGGCCACGGGGCGCAGCAGGCGCGACCGATACAGCGTTTCGTCCCAGCGCACGCTCGAGTGCGCACCGATGATCACCGCGAGCTTCACCGACGCGTAGGCCACGTAGACCCAACCGAAGCCGAGATAGAGCAGCACGCCACTGATCCACAGCCCCGGCATGAAGAGGTAGTAGAAAAAGTTGTTGCGATAGACGACGCGCACGCTCATGTACGCCGCCGAGTGATGCGCCCGATGCAAAGGCCACATCAGACTCGTGTGCGACAACCGGTGCCAAAGATATTGGGTGAGGTCGTCGCCGACGAGCAAAGTCGCGATCATCGCCCACCACGGCCAGTGCGCGAGCGCCCCCCTCGATTCGGGCAACCACCATTCGCACGCCGCATTGGCGAGGAACAACACCAGACCCGAAGTCAGCGGAAACGCGAGCGTCACCACGAGATCGAGTCGATCGTCTTCGCGGGTGGCCTCCGGCGCGAAAAAGCGCCCACGCCACAACTCCGCCGCCGCGAATCCGAGCAACACCGTGGTTGCGACCATCATTTGTGCTTGCTGCGGCGTCACGCCATACCTCCGCCCGATGGAATCGAGAATGAAAAAGTCGCGCCCGATGCCGGTGCGTTCGACGTGGCCCACAACCGCCCGCCGTGCGCATCGACGACCGAACGCGCGATCACGAGCCCGAGGCCGAGGCCATCGGATTTGGTGGTGTAGAGCGGCTCGAGCAAGGTATTCAAATCCTGTGCGAGCCCGGCACCGCTGTCGCGCACGTCGACCACCACGGCATCACCACGCTGCGCGACGGCGAGCGCGAGGATCCGGTCTTCGGGACGCTTGGTATTCATTGCATCACAGGCATTGATGATCAAGTTGATCAGCAGTTGATCGAATCGTACGGCATCGACCATGGCATTGCAGGGGTCTTCACCCGGCTCCCACTGCACGACCACGCCGCGTCTCGACAGATCGCCACGCATGAAGGCGAGCACGCCGCTGACCGCGTCGCGCAGCGAAATGTTTTGCAACTGCGGCTCGCGCGATTTGAGCAGCGACCGGAAGCGCTGCACGATCATCGCGGCGCGCTCGTCGGCTGCGACGATCTCCGTGAGCACCTTGCGCACTTCTTCGATGTCGGGCGATTCGCGCTCGAGCAGCAGCAGCGCCGTCTCGGCATTGCTCAGCATGCTCGCGAGGGGCTGGTTCAATTCGTGGGCGACGGTGGCAGCCAGTTCGCTCATGATCGCGAGCCGACTGAGCCGCTCGATTTGCTGCGCGCGCTGCAGGCGCTCTTCCTCGGCGCGCTTGCGGGTCGTGATGTCGATGGTCGCGCCCATCAACATCGTGCCGCCAGCGCCTGCGGCCGGCTCGGCACTGCCCTGCGATTCGTACCAGCGGATTTCGCCGCTCGGCATGAGCACGCGAAACTCGAGCGTGGATGCGGTACGGAGTTGCCCGGCCTCGTCGAGGAACATGCGCCGGAAACGACGCCGATCTTCGGGATGCACGATCTGCGCCGCATCAGCGACGTGCATGCCCTCGGTCGAAGACAACAGAAACATGTCGCGCGTACGCGGCGTCAACCACGCGCGCCCAGTGCTGAGGTCGATGTTCCAGAGCCCCGCGCGCGCGGCGTCGGCGGTCAGCGACAGCCGCCGCTCGGATTCGACCAGACGCGATTCGAGCTCGAGCGCACGGATCACGTTCGAGCTCAGATCGAAGCGCATCAGCACGACGACCGGCAGCAGAAGCGGCGCGATGATCAACGGTGCACCACTGCTGCTCCACAGTGACACGTAACCCCAGATCCCGCCCAGAAATATGAGCACCGCGAAGTACGCGACGTGCAGGGCGCGTTGCCGCAAGCCGTTGCGCCAGGCGGTCGCGGCCGCATCGACGAGATAGAGCGTCATCAACACGAGCGACAGTTGACCAAGCACGGTGAGCGGCCCGGGCTTCGTCGACACGACCGCCACCGACTGGCCGAGCAACTCGCCGATCTCCAGACGGGTCACCTCGAAATACAGACGTTGGTAGTCGCCCGACTCGCTGACGATCACCATCAACGCGCGCAGCAGCACGGCGAGCCATCCGAGAAGATCGCGACCCGCACCGACGTGATATCGGCACACCAGCATGATCGCGACGAACATCAGGCTCGTCGCCAGCAGATAGTGACCCAACCACTGTGCGTAATGTTCGATGGTGGTCGAGGCAAGCAACTCGAGCTCGATCAGGGTGAGCAATGCGGCCCCGGCGGCCAACAGCGCAAACGCCCCGTTCTGCCTCGCCTCGCGCTTCTGCCACCATACGAGCCCGTTGACGACCGCGAACGCCACGCAGGCGCCGGCGATCATCGACCAAATGACGGTAATCGCCTGCACGCCGGCAGTTCAGTCGGCCGACGCAGTGCGCAAGCAGACGCTGAAGTCGATCAAATCGGCGAGCGTGTCGAATTCGAGTTTGCGCATCACTTCCGATTTGTATTGTTTGGCCGTCGGCAGCGATATGCCGAGTTGCTCGACGATTTGACTGTTGTTGCAGCCGCGCGCGAGGAGCCAGAACACTTCGCGTTCGCGCGGCGAGAGCATATCCAGACTTTGTGCGGCGCGCGCCCGACGCGCCGCATCGTGCAAAAGCATGCGATGCTTGACGAGTGCCGATTCGATGGCCTCCACCAACACCTTGGATGCGACGGGCTTGGCGAGAAATTCGTGAGCGCCGGCTTTCATCGCGAGCACGGTTTCACGCGTGGTGCTCGCGCCGCTGATGAAGATCACCGGCATCGCGGTCGCGGCGTCGGCGATGCGGCGTTGCAGATCGAGACCCGACTCGGCGCCGAGACGCATGTCGGTGACGAGCACTGCGGGCGCGGCATCGCGCGGATGAGCGAGGAACGAGTCGATATTCCGGAACGCATCGACGGCATAGCCGAGATGACGCAGCATGCGCGACAGCGCGTCGAGCGTCGCGCGATCGTCCTCGACCAAAAACACCCTTTTCAGTCCGGGCGCGGCACATCCTTCGTTCGCAGGAATTCCAGCTTCGGTCGTCATGCCTTGATAATGTACGTAACGATGCGGAAAAAATCTTCGGTATCAAAAGAGTTGCGTTCGCCGACTCTGCGCGTCATCGACGCCCTCGGCAAAGTCGACGCCTTTCGGCGCGAGTTGTTCGGCGACGTCGTGGTTGCACAAACCAAATGGGCTCTGCTCAGCGGCTTGTATGCGGGCCTGTTGCGCGGCGAAGAAATGGACATGTTGTCGACCACCGGCGCATCGGGAGCGCCCTATGCGTCGGCGCGGCGCAATCTCGATGAGCTGATCGAAGATCGCCTCGTGCGGGTGCGGTTTTTCCCGGGTACGCGACGCCGCAAGCACGTCGAGCTCACGCCGCGCGGCGTCGCCAAGGTGCGCACCACACTCAAAAAAATCGAGCGGCAACTCGTCAGTCGCGCGCCACGCGGAAGCCGAACGTAAAACGCCGGTCGGTCGCGTTCATCTTCAGGCGAAACGCGGGCCGCGTGCTCGAGGCGTTCGCCGTCCAGCCTTGACCGCGCATCGCGCGCAGCCCGCAATCCGCACCCGTCAACCGTGCCGTTTGCGTATCCGGTGCCGAGCGATAGTCGTCGTTCCAGCAATCGGCGACCCATTCGTTGGCATTGCCGAGCAGTCCGTACACGCCGAACGGATTCATGGCCGTGGCATGCACCGGCGCCATCGTGGCGTAGCCATCACGACACGGCTGGCCTTTCCAGTCGCCGAGTTTGTCGTATTTGATGCGCGTCTGATTCCAACCGAAACGATCCTGCGCATCGAGATCGCCGAGATTGACGTAGCGGCAGACGTCCTCGGTGCCGTCGCCCCACCAATACGCGGTGCTCGTGCCGGCGCGCGCGACATACTCCCACTCGGCTTCGCTCGGCAGCCGATACGGACGGCCGGTCTTTTGCCGCAACCATTCGACGTAGGCCGTCGCGTCGTGCCAATTCACGCAGGTGACGGGATGGTCGTCGCTTTGATCGATTTTCGGATCGGCCCACGACCGCTGTTCGTCGAACAACCACTCGGTGCCCACGAAATGCCAACATCCGGGCGCCGGCGCATAGCCGGTCGCGGCGACGAACGCGGCGAATTCGGCGCGCGTCACTTCGAACTTGCCGATCGAGAACGCCTTCGCGACGCGCACGCGGTGCGCCGGTTGTTCGCGCGTTGCCCAGAATTCGGGCAACCCGAGCCGGCGCGGCTCGGAAATGGCGGCGCCCATGACGAACTCGCCGCCGCGGATCCGCACGAGTTCCGGGCACAGTTCGCAATCGCGCAACGGGGCGGCCGTCGCGAACGTGGCAAGGCACATCGTCAAAACCAGTATCGAGCGATTCAAAATTCGCATGCCTTCTCCCCCCGTCGCGCGGTAGGCTCCATTAACGTCCATTCCTCACGCGCTCGCAACCATCGGAGGACGCTTGATCCGCACCTTGCACGCCACCTTCGCGCCGGTCGATCACGCACGGCGTCGTTGGCTCACCGGCGCCGCCGCGCTGACCGGCGCGGCCGCGTTGACCACCACGGCATTGATCGAAACCCCGGCGACCGCTGCGCCAGCGTCGCACGTCGCGCCGCTCCAAGACGGGTTCATTCATTTCGCCGATGCGCGCGCACGCTTTCGGGCATTGTTTCGATTCGAACGCGACTTGCGCGAGTCGGGCACCACCGTCTCCTGCTACCACTTCATCGTCTACGCGCTGCTCGCCGGGCAAAGGCCGCATCCGGTGGTGCGTTACGAGGGCATGGAGTTTTCCTATTTCCGACGCATCGCGGCCGACACCTACCGAATCCACGCCCACAACGTGAGCTTCCCGCGCGATCTCGCCACCGGCGAGTACGTGCGGGAGATCGTCAGTCCGTTCGACGGCTCGCGGCTTGCGGTACCGCCGATGAAATTGCTCGGCGACCCCGGCGTGCTGCATGGCCCGCGCGGCTATCTGCCGCTCGATGCGCGCGCGGTGCGTTGGCTCGACACGCCGTTTTTCGTCCGCGTCGAAGGTGACCTCGTGAAAGCCGAACACATCCGCCCCACACCCGACGGCTGGCCGCAGGAGTTCATCGAAAGTTCGACGAGCAGCGTCGCGCGGCGCGACTTCGAAAATCCGGCCATCACCTCGTTGCGTTATCAAACCTCGGGGTTCTACGTGTTCCCGTTCCCGAAGTGGATGAATCTCGAAGGTCGCGCCGGCCACATGCTCGGCGCCTGGAGCGGACGCAAGCTCGACGACATCGCCCAGCTGCCCAAAGAATTCGCAACGCGTCTGCGCGGCGAGAACCCCGAATTGCTGCAGGCGCGCTGGCAGGAATTCGATCGCCCCATTGCCAAGGAGCTCGCCGCATGGACCGACGCCTAGCCCTCGAATCTTTGCTCGCCGGCGCCGTGGGCACCACGCTCGCCACCTCGGCCGCGGCTGCGACGCGCGCCCCGACCGCGACGCATTGGACGTCAGAGTTTCTGGATTTCGATCCGGTCACGCGTTTTCGTCACGGCATGCGCCTGCAGCGCAGCGCCGCCGACCGCGCCGACGTGCTGCACTGGTACCACTTCATCATGGTGGCGATTCCGGAAAAGTCGGCGCCGATCCCGGTGGTGCGCTGGGAAGGCATCGAATTGTCGCGCCATCACAAGATCGGCCCGGACCGCTATCGCTTCCATGGCCACAATCTTTCCTTCCCGCGCGATCTCGACAGCGGCAAGTTCGTCGATGCGGTCGTCAATCCGCTCACGGGCGAACGCGTCAAAGTTCCGCCGATGGCACTCACCAACGATCCGGGCTCGGTGATCTCGCCGCGCGGCATCATCCGTCTCGATGCGCCGAGCGCCGCGCCGCGTCCCGAATATCGTCTGTTCCGTCGTGAAGGTGCGTTCGTGAAAGTCGATGCCATCCGCGTGCCGCCGGCCGGTTGGCCGGTGACGTTCGTCGAAATGGGTTGCGAATCGACTCCGGCGGAATTGTTCGACGACGCACGCCTCGAGTGGTTGCCGTCCGAAGTGTCGGGCGGCTACGTGTTCCCGTGGCCCGAATGGATGAACATGGGCAAAGCGGGCGGTCACATGTTCGCCACCTGGCGTGGCTACAAATTGCGCGACATCGGCGAATTGCCGACCGAATTCCGGCAACGTGCCGAGCGGGAATTTCCGCAACTCTTGCAAGTCGATCGCGGTCAGTTCGATACTCCGATCGCGAACCTGCACCCTGGTTGAAGGACAAGGAGATTCCGATGACCACCCGCCTCAAGAATTTCGTCGGCGCGCTCGCGCTCGCTCTGCTCGGCATCGGCACCGCGTACGCGGCGACCGAAACCCCCTCGCCCGCCCTCGGCACGGTTGCGCCGAGTTTCACGCTGCAAGACCAGGGCGGCAAAACCGTCTCGCTCGCCGAACAACGCGGCAAGTGGGTCGTGCTGTATTTCTACCCGAAGGACAACACCCCGGGCTGCACGACGCAGGCCTGCGGATTCCGCGACGACATCTTCGCGTTTCGCCGCGCGAATGCGGTGATTCTCGGCGTAAGCGTCGACGAAGTGATGTCGAAGAAAGACTTCGCGGAGAAATACAGCCTGCCGTTCCCGGTGCTCTCGGACGCGAAGACCGAAGTGTCCAAAGCCTACGGCGTGCTGGTCGATTATCCGCAATACAAGATCTTCAACGTCGCGCGACGCGACACCTTCATCATCGATCCGCAAGGCAAAGTCGCCAAGTACTACCGCGAAGTGAACCCGGACGGTCATTCGAAGGTCGTGCTCGCGGATCTCGCGAAGCTGCAAGGCAAATAATTTCGCCGAGTACGCGCGCCTAGCGCGCGTCACCGATGTCGTCGGATGTGAAGACGGTCGAGCGCAGACTGCCGGGGCTCGATGGCCTGCGTGCCATCGCGGTCCTGGCGGTGATGCTCTTCCATGCGGAGTTCTATTTCGCGCGCGGCGGGTTCCTCGGCGTGGACCTGTTCTTCGCGATCTCCGGATTTTTGATCACGCGACTGCTGATCGACGAAGTCGAGCGCAGCGGCGGTCTGTCGCCGATCGCGTTCTACACGCGTCGTGCGCGGCGTTTGTTGCCGGCGCTCTTCACGATGGTGGCCGGCACGACCATCCTCGCTTCCTTGCTCGCGCCCGAGATGCTCGCGCGGCTGCGCGACGACACGCTCGCTTCGGCGGTGTTCCTCACGAACTGGCACTTCATCGCCCAGGAACGCACCTATTTCGAATTCACCGGTCGCCAGCCGCTGCTGCAGCATCTCTGGTCGCTCGCCATCGAAGAACAGTTTTATCTGCTCTGGCCGCTCGTGGTGCTGGCGCTGCTGCGCATCGGGGGTCGCATCGCGCTCGGCGTCGCGGCCGTCATCCTCGGCATCAGTTCGACCGTGTGGATGGACACGCTGGCGACGCAACTCGGCTATCCGGAACGCGTCGATGTCAGCCGCGTGTACTTCGGCACCGACACGCACGCCCTCGGCTTGCTCGCCGGCGCCGCGCTCGCGGCATTCGCGCAACGTCTCACCGACGAAGAATTCGTGCGCAGCCGGCGTGCGCACGCGATCGGCTTCACCGTGGGCGTTGCCGCCCTGCTCGGCACTTTCTGGTTGTTCGCGGAGATGGGAGAAAACAGCGGCTGGCTGTATCCCTACGGCTTCCTCGCCTCGGCGCTGTGCAGCGTATTGCTGATCTTTGCCTGCATCCAGCCCGGCGGCACGTTCGGCGCGCTGCTCGATCTGCAACCGCTCAAGTGGATCGGCGAACGCTCCTACGGCATTTATCTTTGGCACTGGCCGATCTATCTGTTCACGCGCCCCGACATCGACATCGATCTGTCGCCGACGGCGGCATTCGTGTTGCGCATCGCCATCAGCTTCACGCTGGCCGCGCTCTCGTACCGATGGATCGAAGCGCCGATCCTCGGCCGCATGCCGAGCGATTCGACGCCGCGCATGCGCCAAGCCATCGGCATCGTCGTCGCGGCCATGGCGATTGCGGAGGTGCTGTCGCTGCGGGTCGATTTCGAAGCGACCGCGGCCGCGCGTCGAGCGGCCGAAGCGGCGTTGCTCGCGAGCATCACGCCTGCGCAAACGGCCACGCCCGTGCCACTGCTCGAACGCGGCGTACGCTATGCCGGCGCGGTGACGGTGATCGGCGACTCGGTTGCACTCGGCGCGCGCGGCACACTGGAACAGACGCTCGACGACGCCGTCGTGTATGCGCAGGTCGGCTGGCAAGCGGCCGACATGCTGCAATTGCTGCAACGCATCCACGCCGCCGGCGAGTTGCGTCCCAAAGTACTCATCCACCTCGGCACCAACGGGTACGTCACCGAGCAACAGTTGCGCAAGATGCTCGATCTGTTGCGCGATCGCGAGCAGGTGTTGTTCATGAACTCGCGCGTGCCGCGACGCTGGATGGACGCGAACAACGAACTGCTCGCGCGTGTCGTGCCGCAATATCGGAACGCGACGCTCATCGACTGGCACGGCGTGGCGGTCGACCAGGCGCGTTATTTCGTTGCCGACGGCATCCATCTTTCGGCCGAAGGCAAACGCGCCTACGTCGCCGGCATCGTCCGCGCCGGAAAATTCCGCCGACTCGACGTGAACGCTACGGTGCCGGAGAGCGTGCGCGCAGCGCTGTTGCCGGTGCAGCCCGAACCGTCGGAACCGCAGGACTATTCCCCGACTCTGGTCCGTTTCGCCAAACCGATCGCGCCGGATTCGTTCTGGCGCGAGATGGCGCGCTGCGAATCGAATTCGAACTGGCGCGACGGCGGTGAGTTCGCCGGCGGACTCGGTATCTACGTCGGCTCCTGGCGCGAATGGGGCGGCGGCGAGTTCGCCGAGTCGCCCGAACTCGCAACCCCGGAACAGCAGATCGTCATCGCCAATCGCATCTCCACGCAGGGCTGGTTGCGACCGGATGGTTCGCAGCAGGAGCCGGTCGGATTTTTCGGTTGGGGTTGCCTGCGCGTCATCGGTCGTCCGACGCTGACGATGTTCACGCCGGAGAGCCTGCTCGCGCAAAGATTTCGCTGGGCGCAACGCGGGCAAGCGGTGCGCGACTTGCAAACCTTGCTCGAAGTGCCGGTGAGCGGCGTCTATGACGAGGCGACCAGCGCCGCGCACATCGCCTTGCTCGCGCAGCAAGAGCGCGCGGAATCTCTCGCTGCAACGCCACCGGTCGCCGCCAAGTGATCGGGCGTCGGCATTTTCATTGGGCGCTGCTCTGCGCAACTCTCGTCGCCACGCTGCCTGCGCACGCACTCGACTGTCCGCCCGGTGCGCGACGCGATCTGCCGTTGCGCAACGACGAGGTGCTGCCGCCGCTGCGCGACGGCGTGCCGCGCAACGACGATGTGCCGCGTCGCATCGCGATCTGGGGCGACAGCCATATCGCCGCAGGCACGTTCGCCGCCGAGTTGCAGCGCGTACTCGAAGCCCGCGGCATCGATGTTCGGCGGCGTTTCGTCGCGCCATATTTTGACCGCGCCGGGGTCGCACTGGCCGTGCGCGGCTTCTGCGTCAGCAACGGCTGGCGATCCGACGTCGCATTCGCGGCGCGCGAAGCCGTCGATCACGGTCCGGCACTCGCGAAACTCGCGACGCAAACGCCGGACGAATACATCCATCTCGATCTGCGCAACCGCAACGATGCGGCGGACGTACTCGGACTGCGGATCCTGTTCGAAGCAAAGCCTGACGATGCCGGTGCCGAACCGATCGTCGGCATCACGCTCGACGAGTCCGAGGAGCAAGTCGTAAGACTGGCGGGCGACGAGCACGGTATTGGTGAGCTTGCGTTGGCGCGCGCTGCACCGATCGCCGGTGTGCGCCTGCGCGTGATATCGGGACGCATCGCGGTGCGCGGCATCACGCAGCGGCGCGCGGCGGCGACGAGGCCTGCGGTGGAAATCGACGTGTTCGGCATTCCGGGTGCCACCGTTGCCGGTTGGGCGAACGCGCAACCGGAGGCGATGATCGCCGCACTCGGCGCCGATGCCTACGATCTCGTGGCGCTCGAATACGGCACGAACGAAGGCAACGCACCGTTCGTCGCGGCGCGTTATCGCGAACTGCTCGAGCGTGGCGTCGCGCAACTGCGCGCGACGTTTCCCGATGCGCGCTGCGTGCTGATCGGCCCGCCGGATCGCGGCGTGCGCGGTCGCAAGCCGCGTCGAGACAAATTGCACTACGCGCGCATCCACGCGCGCATCAACGCCGTGCAGGCCGAGGTCGCCGCGGCCCGCGGGTGTCTGCATTTCGATTGGCAACGCAGCATGGGCGGGCCCGGTTCGAGTTACGACTACGCCCGCGCAAAGCCGCCGTTGATGTCGGGTGATCTCATTCATTTGACGCGTGCCGGAACGCGACGCGCGGCCAATGAATTCGCGCGTTTTCTCGGCTGGTGAATCAGACCGCGACGCCGAAGACGTCGTAGGCGAACAATCCCAACGTGTCCTCCGACACTTCCTGCACGCGACCGAACGAGTCCGGATCGTGCGACATCAGACGCAAGCCGCGGCGCGCCGACTCCGTCTGCACGAAGCTCGCACGCTCGTGGCGTGCGGCGGTGTAAGCGGCATAGGCGTCTTGCGGCGTATTGCGCGCTGCCAGCGCCCGCGCGAGCACGACACCGTCTTCGATGCCCATCGCCGCGCCCATGCCCATGAACGGCACCATCGGGTGTGCGGCATCACCGGCCAACACGACATTGCCCGCGTGCCAGTGCGGCAAAGCGCTGCGCACGTGGATCGCCCATTTGAAGCACTGCTCGGGCGGTACGTGATCGATGGCATCCTGGATGTCGCGATACCAACCGTCGTATTGCGCGCGCAACTCGGCGACCGTCGACGGAATCATCCATCCTTCGTCGGTCCAACCCGGCGAGCGGGCGACGGCGACGACGTTGACGAGCGCGCCGTGCCGCACCAGATAACGCATGAACATGCGCTCGATGCCGATGAACAACTGCGCGGGCGGATCGAGCGGCACGGCAAGTGCGCTCGCCGGCACGAGCGCGCGCCAGGCGACATAGCCGCTGAACTGCGCGGGCGTCTCGCCGAATAGCGCGTTGCGCACCGCGGATTTGAGACCGTCGCAGCCGAGCACGACGTCGGCCGACACCCGCGCACCATTTTCGAACTGCAGCACGCTGCGCTCGCCTTGCGTGTCGATGCCGACGAGCGCGTGCGCGGTGTGCACTTCGATGGCCGCTTCGCGCGCGCTCGCTTGCGCCAGCATCTCGAGCAAGTCGGCGCGATGGATTTGCAGATAGGGCGCACCGTACTTGGCACGAATCGCGGCACCGCGCTCGCTGCGCGTGAGCACGCGCGCATCGCGCCAATGGCGCGTGAGGCCGGTGTGCGGCTCGTCGGCCGCGCGCTCCAGGGTCTCGCCGAGACCGAGCCCGATCAAGGCACGCGTCGCATTCGGACTCAAGGTCAGGCCCGCGCCGACCTCGCCGAGCGCCGGACTGCGCTCGTAGACCGCGATGCGGCGGAACCCCAACCGGGCAAGCGCCAGCGCCGCGGTCAAGCCGCAAATGCCTGCGCCGACGATGGCGATATGCGCCTCACGATCCATGCCGACCCCCGACCCTTGTCGCGTCCCGAACGCGCGTCGTGCGCCGATTGTCGCCGACCCGTGACCGCGCACAGGCGGACTCGCAACGAAATGGCCACCTCGCGGCATGGCCGCTTGGGAGGATGGCCGGCGAGCGGCTATACTTCCGCCCCTTCGAAAATCACGTCGACGCGGGAATCTATCGTGGCCAACTCCGACTCAAAGTTCTTCAACATTTTCAGTCTGGTGCTCGGCATCCTGGTGCTGATCACGATCCTGATCTTCGCTTTCTCGCGGGCGGTCGGACAAAACACGCAAGGCGGCCACAAGCTCGCCGATGCCAAGTATCTCGAGCAGGTCGATCAACGCATCAGCGGTGCGCGAGTAGCCATCGCGGGGCAAGACAATTCGGCGCTGGCGATTCGCCCGGCCGCAGGCGCCGCGGTGACGGCCGCGCTCGCGCTGCCGACCGACGGTCTGTCGACCTACCAAACGGTGTGCGGCGCCTGTCATACGCAAGGCATCGGCGGCGCGCCGAAGTCCGGCGACAAAGGCGCCTGGGGCCCGCGCATCGCGCAAGGCCAGGCGACGCTCTACAAGCACGCGATCGAAGGCTACCAGGGCAAAGCCGGCGTGATGCCGGCGAAGGGTGGTCGCTCCGACCTCACCGAAGAGTTGGTCAAAGGCGCCGTCGACCACATGGTCGCGCTCGCCAAATAATTCGCGATCAGACGTCGGCGGGCTCTTCGAGCGCGCTGCGCAGACGCAAGGACTCGGCGACGTTCACGTCGCCGATTTCATTTTGGGCGTCAAGATCGGCCAGCGTGCGTGCCACGCGCAGGCAACGATGTATCGCGCGCAGACTCAAACCGCGCATCGATCGTATGCGCAACAACAACTGTTGCGCGGCCGGCGCAAGCCTCGCGTGACGCTCGAGCGCGGCCGCATCGAGCGCCGCGTTCAGACAACCTTGTCGCTGCCACTGTCGGGCGCGAGCCGCAGCGATGGTCGCGCGTCGGTGCGCATCGGGCGTTGCGCGTGCGGAATCCGCCGTCGAGCGTTCGCGGTGCGCGGCCAGTTCGGCATCCGTCACGGCGGCGAGCGCGACGCGCAAATCGATGCGATCGAGCAGCGGGCCGGAGAGTCGCGCGCGGTAACGCGCCAGTTGTGCGCGCGTGCAGCGACAGCGACGCTTCGCATCGCCCGCATGTCCGCATGGACACGGATTCATCGCCGCGACCAACTGGAATGCGGCCGGGTATTCGGCGCGCGCACCGACGCGCGCCAGTGCCACGGTGCCGCTTTCGAGCGGTTCGCGCAGCGCCTCGAGCACGCGGCGTTCGAACTCGGGCAATTCGTCGAGAAACAAAACCCCGCGATGCGCGCGCGTGATTTCTCCGGGCAGACTGCGCGGCCCGCCGCCGATGATGGCACCGGCCGAAGCCGAGTGATGCGGCGTGCGAAAAGGCCTTTGCAGCGGCGACGGCGTGATGCCGCCCGGCGTGACGATCGAGGCGATCATCGCGACTTCGAGCGCTTCTTCGGCACGCAACGGCGGCAGCAACGCAGGCAGACGTTGCGCGAGCATGCTCTTGCCGCAACCCGGCGGGCCGACGAACAGCACGCCATGACCGCCCGCCGCAGCGACTTCGATGGCGCGCTTGCCTTCGGCCTGACCGCAGACGTCGTCCAGCGTTTGTGACGCTGCCGTATCCGCGCACGCCAGCACGACCGGCTCGAGCGCGGCCAAGGGCTGCGTGCCCGACCAATGTGCGCAGACCGCGCGCAAATCTTTGGCCGCGAAGGCGCGCACCGCGGGCAAAAAGTGCAAGTCGCGCGCGTTCGCCTGCGGCAACAACAACGCACGCCCGGCCGCATGCGCGGCGGCGGCGGCGGGCAACGCACCGCGCACGGGACGCAACTCGCCGGCGAGGCCGAGTTCGCCGAGCAATTCGAGCGCTGCGGCGACTTCCGGGCGCGACGGCACTTGCGCCGAAGCGAGCAGGATGCCGACGGCGATGGCGAGATCGAAGCGCCCGCCATCCTTCGGCAGATCGGCCGGTGCGAGGTTCACGGTGATGCGACCGGCCGGAAACTCGTAGCCCGAATTCACGAGGGCGGCGCGCACGCGTTCTTTGCTTTCTTTGACCTCGGTGGCCGGCAGACCGACGATGGTGAAGGTCGGCAACCCTGCGCCGAGATGCACTTCGACGTCGACCGCAGGCGCAGCGAGGCCGTCCTGCGCGCGACAGGCCACTCGTGAAACCGACATGGCGAGACCGTCAGCCGTGCGCGGGCGGATCGGCCGACGGTGCAGCGCGGGCTTCGAGTTCGGCGAGCCGCCGCTCGAGTGCTTCGAGCTGGGCGCGGGTGCGTTCGAGCACTTTGGTCTGCACGTCGAAGTCGTCGCGCGAGACGAGATCGAGCTTGGCGAGATTCGCACGCAGCACGGCGCGGAAATTTTCTTCGAGGTCGTGCTGCGCTTCACGCAATGCAGGCGGCACGCTCTCGCCGAGCCGACGCGCCAGTTCGTCGATTTTGATCATGTGGACCTCTGCCTGCCCCCAATTGACGCACGGGTGGTTGCCCGGGACCCAAAACGGTGCGTCAAGACACCAAAAAGACCCCTGCAACCCCTAAAAACGCTGGCACGGAAACTGCAAAACCGATCGCGGGCCCATGGCAGCGGCGACAAGCATACCGCGCCACATGCCCAAGTAGAGCGACGTGATCGTCACCCGTTCGTCCCGTTTTGCCGCGTAGCGACACCGCCATCAGGCCGAAGCTTCATGAAAATGATCACCGCCATCATTCGACCCTTCAAGCTCGGCGACCTCGAGCTTGCGGTCGCGCGTCTCGGTGTCCAGGGCATGACCGTGACCGAGGCGCACGGCTATGGCACCGAGCGGGGTCATGCGGAATTCTATCGCGGCGCCGGCTACCTGATCGACTTCGCCCCGCGTACCCACGTGCAGATCGCCGTCGACGATGCGATCGTCGAACCCGTGGTCGATGCGATCGCCAACGTCAGCCGCACCGGTCGCGTCGGCGACGGCAAGATTTTCGTCACCGACATCGAACAAGCCCTGCGTATACGAACGGGCGAAATCGGTGTAGCCGCCACCTGAATTTTGATGTGCATGGAGAGACCGAAGATGAACAGGAATTCATGGATCAGCCGCGCCGTCGCCGTGTTCGCGACACTCACGCCGGCGCTCGCACTCGCGGATGCCGCACCCACGCCCGACAAAGGCGACAACGCCTGGATGCTGGTGTCCACCTTGCTCGTCATCCTGATGACCGTGCCGGGTCTCGCGCTCTTTTATGGTGGTCTCGTCCGCTCCAAAAACATTCTGTCGGTGCTCATGCAGGTGATGGTCGGCTTCTCGCTGATCGTGGTGCTGTGGTGCCTCTACGGCTACTCGTTCGCGTTCACCGAGGGCAACGCCTTCATCGGCGGCAGCGGACGGGTGTTCATGAACGGCATCTTTGAGCCGTACAGCGGCACGTTCCCGCTCGCGGCCACCTTCAGCAAAGGCGTCTACATTCCCGAAATTTTGTTCGCGGCGTTTCAGGCGACCTTCGCGGGCATCACCTGCTGTCTCATCGTCGGGGCATTCGCCGAGCGCATGAAGTTCTCGGCCGTGCTGCTCGTGATGGTCATCTGGTTCACGATCTCCTATCTGCCGGTCGCGCACATGGTGTGGTTCTGGATGGGTCCCGATGCCTACACCGATGCATCGGTGGTCGATGCGATGAACGCCAAGGCCGGTCTTCTGTGGCAGTGGGGCGCGCTCGACTTCGCGGGCGGCACCGTCGTGCACATCAACGCCGGCGTCGCCGGACTCGTCGGTGCCTACATGGTCGGCAAGCGCGTCGGCTACGGACGCGAGCCGATGCCACCGCACAATCTCGTGCACACCATGGTCGGTGCATCACTGCTGTGGGTGGGTTGGTTCGGATTCAACGCAGGCTCGGCACTCGAAGCCGGCAATTCGGCCACCCTCGCCTTCCTCAACACCTTCCTCGCTACGGCCGGTGCGGTGCTCGCCTGGTCGGCCGTCGAATGGGCGTTGCGTGGCCACGCGTCGATGCTCGGTGCCGCCTCCGGTGCCGTCGCGGGACTCGTGGCGATCACGCCCGCCGCCGGCAACGTCGGCGTGATGGGTGCGCTCATCATCGGCGTGCTCGCCGGCGTCGTGTGCTTCTGGGGCGTGTCGGGTCTCAAGCGACTGCTCAAGGCGGACGACACGCTCGACGTGTTCGGCGTGCACGGCCTCGGCGGAATTTTGGGCGCGCTGCTCACCGGCGTGTTCAATACGCAGCAGTTGAGTGGTCCGGGACTCGTCACCGACTGGGTGACGGTGACCGTAGGCTCGAATCCGATTCCCACTCAAGTGCTGATCCAGGCGAAGGCCGTGGGCGTCACGATCGTGTGGTCGGCGATCGCCGCCTTCATCGCCTTCAAGCTCGCCGATCTGCTCGTCGGTCTGCGTGTCAGCGAAGAAGCCGAGCGCGAAGGCCTCGACACCAACGAACACAACGAGCGCGCGTACACGAACTGATCCGGCGCTGCACAACCGTTTCCCCCGTTGGGCGGGCTCATCGCGAGATGACCCGCCCTTTTTTCGTCCGTACGTCGCGTCACCCGCGGGAGCCCGAGGCGCCCCTGTTAAGATGCGCGCATGAAAACCGGATTCATCGGCCTGGGTGCGATGGGCATACCGATGGCCCGCAACCTCGCCAAAGCGGGGTTGTTGCAAGGCGTCTGGAATCGCAGTCCCGACAAGGCGCAGACGCTCGCCGCCGAGCTCGGCTGCACGGCGTATGCGACAGCCGCGGATTTGGCGGCCCACTGCGAGGCGATCGTGCTCTGCGTCGCCGCCGATGCCGACGTACGCGCGGTGGTCGATGCGATCGCAGGCAGCGTCGCCCGCGCTACGCTGGTGATCGATTGTTCGACGGTGAGCGCCGATACGGCGCGCCATGCCGCCAAGGCACTCGCCGCGCGCGGCGCGCAGTTTCTCGATTGCCCGGTGAGCGGCGGCGTCGAAGGCGCGAAGAACGCGACGCTCGCCATCATGTGCGGCGGCGAGCCCGCCGATTTCGAAGCGGCCAAACCCATCCTCGACGCGATGGGCAAGACGGTGCGCTGGTTCGGTCCGCACGGCGCGGGCCAGAGCACCAAAGCGACCAACCAGATCATGTGTGCCGGCATCATCCGCGCGGTGGGCGAAGCGATGGCCTTCGCGCGCGCGCAGGGTTTGCCGCTCGAACGCGTCGTCGAGACGCTCGGTCAGGGTGCGGGGTCGTCGTGGTACTTCGTCAACCGCGCCCCGTACATGATCCGCGGCGAATATCCGGCCGGTTTCCGCATCGCGCTGCACGCCAAAGATTTGCGCATCTGTCGCGACATGGCGGCGGCGAGCGGCGTCGCGTTGCCGGTGGTCGAAGACGTGCTGCGCGAATACCAGACCTTGATCGAACGCGGCCACGGTGACGAAGACATCGCCGCGATCCATCGACTGAAGAGCGAATTGTTCGAGGGCGCCACCCGCAAATGAGTGTCCCGTTCACCAAGATGCACGGACTCGGCAACGACTTCATCGTGTTCGAAGCACGCGATGCAGCGGGCGTGCCGAGTGCCGCACGCTTGCGCGCGCTCGCCGACCGGCACACCGGCATCGGCTTCGATCAGGCTTTGCTGATCGCACCGGCACGCAGCGCAGATGCGGTCGCGCACTATCGAATCTTCAATGCCGACGGCGGCGAAGTCGAACAATGCGGCAACGGCGCCCGTTGCGTCGCCGAGTGGCTGCGACTCGAGGGTCGCGCCACGCAGGATGTGTTGCGACTCGAATGTGCCGCCGGCCCCGTCGCCGCGCGCTTCGTGAGTCCGGGCGTGGTATCGATCGACATGGGGATCCCGTCGTTCGACCCGGCAAGCCTGCCGTTCGATGCGACCTTGGCAACGCGTTCGCAAAACGACGCATCGGCCATCGAACGCCATGCACTCGTGGTCGCACGCACCGAAGTGCATTTCGGTGCCGTGTCGATGGGCAATCCGCATATCGTGATCCGCGTGCCCGACGTGGCTGTTGCGAACGTCGCCACCTTGGGTCCGCTGCTCGAATCGCATGCGGCCTTCGCGCGCCGCGTGAACGTCGGCTTTCTCGAGATCGTCGATCGCACGCACGGGCGGCTGCGCGTCTACGAGCGCGGCGTCGGCGAAACGCAGGCCTGCGGCACCGGAGCGTGCGCGGCGATGGCGGTCGCGCGCGCGGCGCAGCTCTTCGATGCCGAGGTGCAAATGCAATTGCCCGGCGGCACCCTGAAGTTGAACTGGGGCGGCGCGAACGAACACCTTTGGATGACGGGCCCGGCCGCGGTCGCCTTCCGCGGCGAGCTGCCCGATTGGAGCGAGCATCGATGATTTCCGCGCAAGACGTCGCCGAATTCCTGGAACGCAACCCCGATTTCTTTGATCAGCACCCGCAGGTGCTCGAGCAATTGCAGGTGCCGCATTCCAAAGCCGGCAACGCCGTATCGCTGGTCGAAAAACAGGTGAAGATCCTGCGTGAACGGCAGCTCGAGCATCGCGAGCGCTTCACCGAGCTCGTCAACGTCGCGCGGGCCAACGAAGCGCTCGCCGCCAACGTGCACAAGCTCGCCTTGCGCCTGCTGCGTTGCGATACGGCGCCGGCGGTTTTCAAGGCCGTCGAAACGTCGATGCGTGAAGACTTCGACGTGACGCCGGTGCGTCTCGTGCCACCCGAGATTCTGCCGCAAGCGATGCGGCAATTGCTCGATGCCGATCGCGCGCGATGCGGACAGCTGAGCCCCGCACAGCGCGGTTTCCTGTTTCCGGACGAAGCGGAGGCCGTCGCCTCGGTGGCCTTGATTCCGATCGGCAGTCGCAGTTCGCGCGGCGTGCTCGCGCTCGGCAGCCGCGATGCCGCGCGCTTTCATCCGGGCATGAGTACCGAATTCATCGAGCGCATCGGCGACATGATCAACGTCACGCTGACGCGCTTCGGCATCGAGCCCGACGTGTGACACCCGAGGCTCTCGCCTGGATCGAGCGCTTCGGCGCGCATCTCGGCAGCGAGCGCCGTCTCTCGCCGCACACGCGCAGCAACTATCTGCGCGAAATCGACGCGCTGGTCAGCTGGTGCGATACGCAGCGTTTGACGGCTTGGGCACAGATCGATGCGCAACATCTGCGCAGCTTCGCCGCGCGCTCGCATGCCGGGGGCCTCGCGCCGCGCAGCATCCAGCGACGACTGTCGGCGATCCGCAGCTTCATGCGTTTTTTGTTGCGCGAGCACGTGATCCGCGACAACCCGGGGCTCGACGTGCGCGCACCCAAAAGTCGGCGCCGACTGCCGCGTACGCTCGATGCCGATCAGATGGGCAAGCTGCTCGAGATACCGGGCGACGATCCGCTGTCGCGACGTGACCGCGCGATCATGGAACTTTTTTATTCTTCGGGACTGCGACTGTCGGAGCTGTGTGCACTCACGCTCGTCGATCTCGATCTGGCCGATCGCACGGTCCGCGTCACCGGCAAAGGCGGCAAAACGCGCATCCTGCCGGTCGGCGCACGCGCAATCACCGCGCTACGGGAGTGGCTCGCCGAGCGCGCAAGTTTCGCCAAGAACGCCGGCACGGCGTTGTTCGTCGGGGCGAACGGTCGCAGTGTGTCGCCACGCACCATTCAGACACGGGTGGCGCGCCGCGCCCGCGAGCAGGGATTGCCGATGCACGTGCATCCGCATCTGTTCCGGCATTCGTTCGCCTCGCACCTGCTCGAATCGAGCCAGGATCTGCGCGGCGTGCAGGAGCTGCTGGGGCATGCCGACATCGCCACCACGCAGGTCTATACCCACCTTGATTTCCAGCACCTCGCGCGCATCTACGACCAGGCCCACCCCAGGGCACGAAAGAAATAGCGCGGCGAGCCGGGCTCAGACCATGAAGCCGAGATTGCGCTGCGGGAAGTTCACGAGACTGGGCGTGATTTTGTTGAGATCGGCATCCTGCACGCCGAACCAACTGGCGAGCGTCGCGGCCATCTGATCGGCCGAGATCGACGGAATGAAGCGACCGCCGCCGACATCCTGCGCGCTGCCGACTTCGATCAACGGATATTGGCCGTAGATTCGTCCGCCGCGCACGGCGCCCCCGGCAACCAGCTGCACACCGCCCCAGGCGTGATCAGACCCGTCACCGTTCGAGGTGAGCGTGCGGGCGAAGTCCGACTGCGTGAACAGCGTCACCGAGTTGTCCATGCCGACTTCGGCCAGCGCGTCGAAGAACGATTTGATGCCGCCGCTCACCGTCGACAAAAGTCCCGGATGGCTGGTCATCAGGTTGTCGTGCAGATCGAAGCCGCCGAGCGATACGAAGAACACCTGGCGCGACATCGACAATTGCGAACGCACGGCGATCATCTTCGCGACCGTTCGCAGCTGCGTCGCGAGCGTCGAGAGCGTCACGCCGGTGTTCGGCAGCGCGGCAAAATTGTAGGAATTGGCGAGCGCCGTGTTGATGCGGTCGGCGAACTGCACGGAGCGCTGGGTGACTTGCGCCTGCGCGCGCTCGTACATCGTGTTCGCCGTCGCGGTCGTGCTCCCCGACAACACCGCTTGCACCGCGTTGCGTCGGCCGAGTGCCGTGCCCGTGGTACCGAAACCGGTGAACGTGGTCGCACCGGTCGAGCCCATCACGAACGGCGTGACCACATCGCCTGCCTGGAAAAAAGTCTGCCCGGCGAGCGACAGATTCGTCGACAGTTGTTGTCCACCGAGTTGCGCGTTGAGCACGTCGGCGATGCGCCCCGCCCAACCCGAACGGACGATGGCTTTGCCGCGCAGGCTGTGCCATTGGTCTTGCTGATCGTTGTGCGAAAACAATTGCGGCGGCAACGCATATCCGGTGGCATTCGCGGTCGCATACTGCGTTTTCGTCGTCGGCCGGATGAGCGTGCCGACGTTCGCCATCACCGCGAGCTTGCCCGCCGCGAACAGATCACGCGCACCGCTCATGCTCGGATGAAACCCGTAAGTCGGATCCCCGGCGGTCTGCCCGATTTGCGTCACCGGCAACAACGCGCTTTTGTCGATCGCGATGCTGCCGCTGGTGCCGCCGGCGCGCGCTTTGAAATAGGCGTTGTACTCGGCGGTGCTCGTCGGCACGAACATGTTCCAGGAATCGTTGCCGCCGAACAAAAACAGACAGACCAGTGCCTTGTAGTCGGGGAAGCCGTCGATCGCGCTCATCTCGGCCTGGATCGTGCCGACGGTACGGCCGAACGCGTACGCCACACCACCGGCTGCGGCGGCCTGTAAAAACTTGCGACGTGGTACGTGCATGCGAATGCTCCGTCGACTCAGCGCTGCAACGCGAATTCGGGCGAGGTCGAGATCATGTAGATCGCGTCCGCGACTCGAATCGGCAACGCAGTGCTTTGGTTGGTGGCGGTCAGCGCCGTACGTTCGATCTGCGCCTTGGTCTCGTTTTTGAGCGTGGTCGAGAGCTGCGTGCTGCCGCCGAGCAGTCGCTCCGCTACGCGGTTCACCAAGGCCTCGGAATCGGTCGCGACGCCGAGTTCGTCGGTCACGTTGATGTAGACGTCATCCGCCGTGAGCGTAGCCGCCTGCATGTGCGTGCGCGCGAACGCCTGCGTGTAATAGAAGTTGGCCTGCTGCGCGACCAGATATTCGGTGGAGAGCTGCAACTCCGGCGCGACGAGGTTCGCGTTCGCGATTTCGCCCGGCGGCGCATAGAACGGGCTGTAGAAGTTGAACACCGACGGCGACTGCCCCGGCGCCTCGCCGAACACGTTGAAGGCACCGCCGGAAAAATTGCGGGCGGCGCCGAGTTTGCCGCTCGCCGAGGTCGCGCCGTACGCGCGCCAGAACTGCGTCAAGCGCAACAACGGTTCTTTGAGTTTGCCGGCGGTCGCCGTCGCACTGCCACTCGGCGCGTTGCGCGCTTCGGCGTCGAGCAGAATCGCCTTGACGACGGCGGCGAGATTGCCGCGCACGCCGCTGCCGTCGTTGTTGAACTTTTCGGCCACGCGCTGCACGTAGGCCGGCGTCGGATTGCTGGTGACGAGTTTCTGGATGAGCTGCTTGGCGATGAAGGGGCCGACGTTCGGGTGGTTGAACGCGTTGTCGAGCGCATCCTGCAAATCTTTTTCGCCGGTCTGATTGGCCGGCACGAGACCGTTCGGCAAGGCGACGCCGGAGTAAGTCAGCAGTTGCTTGGTGCCGGTCTCGTGTTGCGGCGCGTACTGCGCCAAGGCCTTGACTTGGTTGTAGCCGAACACGGGCGCGAATTGACCGCTCGTGGTCGTGAAGGTGCAGGTCGGACGCGTAGTCGGACACGACCAATTCCAGCCGGTCATCGCGCGCGCGAACCCTTCGATGATGTCCTGGGTGTACGTCGGCAGCGGCTGACCGCTCGCGTCTTTTTTCTCGGTGCCGTCGATGTTCAGTTGCACGAGACCGATCGTGAACAACTGCATCATCTCGCGGGCATAGTTTTCGTCCGGCCGCAGATTCGTGCCGGCGACGGCTTTCTGGTTGCCGAGCATGTTCAGGTAGATGCCCATCGCCGGGTGCAACGAGACCTGTTCGATCAGCACGCGGAAATTCGCGAACGCGTTGCGCGCCAACGTGTCGTGAAAGTCGGCGGTGGCAAACGGGTAGTTGATCAAAGTGCCGACTTGCGACACCACCATGATTTCGGAGAGCGCGAAGGCGACGCGTTGACGCAGTTGATCGTCGCCGCGCATCGCGTTGTAGAACCACTGCTCGGCACGATTGGCATGCAGCGTCGCGACGCTGAAGCCGGTCGGCACGGGGTTCGGATACGCCAACTCGACGGCCTGCAATTGCACGCTGGCGGGTTTGGCGATTTCGGCGTCGATCCAGCGTGAATAGGCGTTGGAGGAATCGCCGAGCGCGATGAGTTTGGCGGCATCGGCTTCGGTGGCGCCGAAGGTCGCCTGATTCAAAAATCGGTAGGCTTCGGCTTTGCTGACGGAGGGCACGGTCGCAGCCGTCGGCGCGAAGAACGACGCGCCGCTGCCACCACCACCGCCACCGCACGACACCAACAGTGCCGCCACGCACACCACGAGTGCGACGCGCATGCTTTCCTCCCGTCCCGAAAGACCCCGCGAGGTTAGGCTAACCCGGGAATTGGGCGGCGAGCAAATCGAGTCGTTGTTCGAAATCCTGTCCGGTGGGCAACATCACGCAACCGTCCGGAATACGGTCGGCGGCCACCAACCGCGCCGCGAAGCCGCCCAACCATATTTCACATTTGTTATGAAGCTGATGGGCGAGCACGTCGAGCTGCTGCAGAGCGGGAACTTCGTTTTCCGGCATCACGATCGACACCAGCACGGCGGCGGCTTCGACTTCGAGCGCGAAACGCGCGATTTCTTCGGCCGGGCAATCGGCACCGAGATAATGGGTGCGGAAGCGTCGGGTCGCGGCCAACCAGCTGCACATCAAAATGCCGAGTTCGTGCCGTTCGCCCGAGAGCGTCGCCAGCACGAGACACGGACCGTTGTCCGAGCGCAGATAGCCGCGGGTGACGGAGATCACGAGCCGTCGCACGATGTCCGTGACCATGTGCTCTTGCGCGATGGACACTTCGCCGCGGTGCCAACGCTCGCCCACCTCGCGCACCAGCGGCACGATGACGGTGTGCACGACTTCGTTGGGCGGCAGCAAGGCGACCGCGGAGGTCAGCGCATCTTCGACGCCGCCCGGGTCCGAATGCTCGGTCGCATCCAGGGCGCGCTCGACGTACATCTGCCCGCGCGCGGGACCGGGACGTGCCTGCCCGCCCGAATCAGCGACGAGCTTGGCGAGATCGTCGGCCGACAGCGGCGCGAGCCGGCTGATGGTGTGGCCGAGTTCGGTCGCGCTGCGCAGCAAGCGCAAACGGGCGACATCGACGGCTGAATACGTGCGCCGCCCGGAGGCGTCGCGCGAAGGCGAGACGACGGCATAGCGACGCTCCCAGGCCCGCAGGGTCTCGACCGTGAGTCCGGTGGCTTGGGCCACGGCTTTGATCGTGAATTGACCACTGGCACCGTTGTGCGCCGGTTTGTTCATCATTTGTACATTCTCATCCTGTACAAGATATTGACAGAACCTGTACAGCCTGTCATCCTTTATCTCGTCAACCCCGGGTCGTGCGCAGGAGCGCCCACGACGACTCAGTCACCAATGGAGTATCCGACCATGATCCAGAACATTTTCGCGAAGTCCGCCCTCGCCGTTTTGCTCGTCGGCGCGACCGTCGCCGCCTCGGCCGATTCCGGCAAGGACGTGCTGGCCGTCGCCAAGCAGAAGGGTAACTTCACGACCCTCGCCAAGGCCATCGAAGTGGCCGGTTTGCAGGACGCCCTCACCGCCCAGGGCCCCGTCACCGTATTCGCCCCGACCGACGAGGCGTTCGCCAAATTGCCGCCGGGTCAGCTCGAGGCGCTGCTGCGTCCCGAGAACAAGGATCAACTGGTCAAGATCCTCACCAACCACGTCGTCTCGGGCAAGTCGCTCGAATCGGAAGAGATGAAGCGCACTCGCAGCGCCAAGACGGTGGCCGGTGAAGAAGTGAAATTCGAGCTCGTGCGTGGACGCTTGCGCGTCGACGGTGCGCGCGTCACGGGCGACTTCAAAGCCAGCAACGGCGCCGTCGTGGCCGTCGACAGCGTGTTGTTGCCGAACTGATTGATGTGGAATTTTCCGGATCACGGATGATCCGGAGCAAGGACGCAATTCATCCAGGGACTTGAAGACGGGGCGGGTTCGCCCGCCCCGTCCGGGATGAACCGACAGGCGAGCATGCCCTCTGCGCATGCGCTTTCTCGCACTCCGTGACGCTACGATGCGTGCTCGCATCGTCCAAAGCCTCATGCATCGTTCGGAGTGTCGATCACCATGGATCTGCAATTACGTGACGCCGGCGTCGTCCTGAGCGGCGCGAGCGGCGCCCTCGGGCACGCCATCGCGCGCGCTTTCGCGAGCGAAGGGGCACGCCTCGTGCTGCTCGCACGCAAGCCGGCGGCGCTCGAATCCCTGGTCGCGGAGATCAGCGCCACGGGTGCGCCGCGACCGCTCGCATTGAATTGCGACCTGTCGAGCGCGAGTTCGACCGATGCGGCGATCGAGGCGGCCGAACGCGCACTCGGCGCGATCGATGTGCTGGTGCTCGCCGCAGGCGCGGCCCAAGGCGGAATTTTTTGGGACATCGACGACGCGGCGTGGCAGCGCAATCTCGATGCGAAACTCTTCGGCAGCATACGCAGCTTGCGCGCGGTCGCACCGCGCATGACGGCACGCGGACGCGGACGGATCGTCGTCATCGCCGGCAACTCCGCCCGACTGCCCGAGCCGCGCATGCTCCCCGGCGCCGTGGCCAACGCGGGCTTGCTCGCGATCGTGCGTGGCCTCGCCGAAGAACTCGGCCCGCACGGCGTCGCCATCAATGCCTTGAATCCCGGTCCCGTGCGCTCGACACGCTGGCAACGCATGATGCAGGCCGAAGCGGAACGCGCCGGCACCACCGTCGACGTCGCCGAAGCACCGTTTCTCGCCAAGAGCGCCTTGCGTCGACTCGCGACGGCCGAAGAAGTCGCGCAGCATGTGCTGTTTCTCGCCTCGCCGCGCGCCGCGCACCTGACCGGCACGTCGCTCACGGTCGACGGTGGCAGCACGAAATCCCCTTGAAAAGCCGCACGCCGCAGGAACCACACCGATGACCGACCAACTCGGATATCGCGGGCGTATCGCGCTCGTCGTCCCCTCGACCAACACCAGTTGCCAACCCGAAAGCGAATTGCTGCGACCCGTCGGCGTCACCAATCACACCGGTCGCATCAGCATCAAAGAGCGGCCACTGACCACCGAACAAGCCTTCCTCGAACACGTGCAAGCGATGCGCGACGGCATGCGCGTCGCGATCGACCAGGTCGTCACCTGTCAACCCACGCACGTCATCATGGGTGTCGCGCTCGAAGCGTTTTGGGGCGGCGTGCGCGCCGCCGACGAATTGCAGGCCGAACTCACGGCGCGTGCCGGCGTCGGCATCTCCATGGGTTCGACGGCGACCGTCGCCGCACTGCAAAAATTCGGCGCACGGCGCATCGCCGTACTGACGCCGCACCAACCGCGGGGCGACGAGCAGGTCCGTCGTTACTTCGAAGAGGCGGGCTACGAGATTCCGCGCCTGATCGGACTCAAGTGTCCATCGCCGGTACAAATCGCGCACACGACCGCCGAGCAGGTGGTTGCGGCGCTGCGCGCACTCGATGGCGACGACGTCGATGCGATCGTGCAAGTCGGCACGAACCTCGCGGCCGTCGAACTCTGCGCGCAAGCAGAGCGCTGGCTCGCCAAGCCCGTGCTCGCCATCAATGCCGTGACGTACTGGGACGCGTTGCGACGCTCGGGCATCGACGATCGCATGCTCGGCCGAGGTTCCATCCTGGAGCGGTTCTGAGCGGCCCAGTCACGTTACAATAGTCACGTTACTTCCGGGGGTTCTGGAAACGTGATTTGGCTCAAACGCGCCGGCTGGGCGCTCGCCGTGCTGTGCGGACTCTGCGCCATCGTGCTGCTGGATTTCATGCGTCATGGCGGACAATTCCGCACTTTGAAAGCGCATGCGCCGGGCGTTTGCACCGCCGTGCCGCTCGAGGCGAGCGCCGAAGACATCCAGATCAATCGTGCGCGCGGCATCGCCTATCTCTCCATGCTCGATCGTCGCGCCGCCATGCAGGGCGGCAGCGCGCGGGGCACGATCCTCGCGCTCGATCTGAACGACCCCGCGCTGCCCGTGACGTTGGCGCTCGCGCGTGCGCCCGAAGGCTTCCATCCGCATGGGCTGTCCCTGTATCGCGTCGGCGACGGCAGCTTGCGCTTGTTCGCGGTCTCGCATCCGCAAGGTGCGCCGCACACCATCGAGATTTTCGAGCAGACCAGCGACGAACCGTTTCGACCGGTCGCCACCATCACCGACCCGCTGCTCGTTGCGCCGAATGCGGTCGCTGCGGTCGGTGCGCGCCAGTTCTACGTCGCGAACGACTCGGGCGCACACAATCTTTGGCAACGCTTCAGCGAATTGGTGTTGCGACAGGGACGCTCGCAGATCACGTACTTCGACGGTCAGACCATGCGCGTCGTGGCAACGGATCTGCAAAGCGCCACGGGCATCGCGATCAGCGGTGACGGCATGCGCGTATTCGTGAGCGAAACGCTGGGGCGACGCGTGCGCGTGTATGCGCGCAATGCCGGCACCGGCGAACTGCGTTTCGTCGAATCCATCGAACTCGGCAGCGCCGCCGACAATCTCAATTTCGACGCCGACGGAAATCTCTGGATCGCGGCGCATCCGAAGACCTTCGAACTCGTGCGCCACTTCATGTCGGCCTCGCATCCGTCGCCGACCCAGATCTTCAAGTGGTCGCCGCGCGCCGCAGGCAGCGGCGGTCTCGACGAGGTGTTGCTCGACGACGGCCGCGCGCTGTCGGCGGGCAGCGTCGGTGCCGTGCTCGGCAAGCGGCTGCTGATCGGCTCGATCACCGAGCGCAAGCTGCTCGCCTGCCGCCTGCCCTGAGGCGCGAGCGGCAAGACCGCCCGCGGGGTGGGCACGCGCGAGCCGTATCGCCCCCGCAAGCCGGCGCTCGCGGTACAAAAGCGTCACGGGGTCATACATCAGAAGAGGGTCAGCTCATGCCGATTTCACGTCGCGAATTCGTCGCCGCTTCCGCTGCCGGGGCAGCGCTGGCCGGGCTCGACACCACGGCATTCGCAGCCGGTTCCGGCGAACCGGACGTGATCGTCATCGGCGCCGGACTCTCGGGACTCGAAGCGGCCCTCACGCTCGAGGAGAACGGCCTCAAAGTATTGGTGCTCGAAGGACGTCGCCGCGTCGGCGGCCGCGTATACACGCTGTTCGACGTGCCTGGACATCCTGAAGTCGGCGGCAACTCCATCGCGAACGCCTACGGTCGTTGCATCGCCGCGGCCAAAAAATATGGCGTGGAAATCGTCAACCTCGCGCCGCGCCTGTTCGCCAACCGCGCGGGACAGGAATTTTTCCTCGGCGGCGAACATATCGATCTGAAGGACTGGGCAAACCATCCGCGCAATCCCTTCGTCGGCGATGCGCGCAAGCTGCCGCCTTGGACCTGGGCGGATTCGATGTTCAAGCAGCACATGCCCTTCAAAGATCTCGAAAACTGGTACGACGCGAACCACGCGCAATACGACATGTCGGTCCACGACTTCCTCGCTTCGAAGGGCGCGAGCGACGCGATGATCCGGCTCGGTTACGACACCAACATTTCCTACGGCACGACGTCGCACGACGTGTCGCTGTTGCAGCAGGCGTTTTCGGATCACTGGCAAAACGTTAATCGCGGTGCGGTGATGGGCTTCGCCCGCAACGGCGCGGCGAGCGTCGGCAGTGCGCCGGCGGCGGCGACGCCGGGCGCGGCACCCGCCGCGAATCCGATGGCGAACCTGCTGGTCGGCGTCTTCAAAGACGGCAACCAGAACTTGCCGATCGCGATGGCCAAACATCTGAAGGGCGACATCCTCTACGGGCGCCGGGTCACGGCGATTTCGACCGGCGACTCCGGCGCGAGCGTCACCTGCAGCGACGGCAAGGTCTATCGTGCCAAGGCCGTGGTGTGCACCATGCCGTTCTCGACTTTGCGCGACGTGGCGATCGATCCCTTGCCGCCGTCACTGCAACACAAGGCAATCCGCACGCTCGGCTATATTCCGATCACGCAGTTCCATCTCGTCTCCAAAAAGCCCTTCTGGGAAAAAGACGGCATGTCACCGTCGATGTGGACCGACGGACCGCTCGGAGTCGTGCTTGCGCAGCGTCCGGGCAACGATCCGAACGAAGTCACGAGTCTCACCGTCTGGTGTCGCGGCCAAAACGGCTTGTTCGTGGATCGTTTCGGCATCGAAGACGGCAAGCGGCTCATCATCTCGGAATTCGAGCGCCTGCGCCCCGCGTCCAAAGGTTTGCTCAGCGTCGCCGCCACGCATTCGTGGACGACCGATCCGTTTTCGGCCGGCGATTGGGCGATCTTCCAGCCGGGTCAGGTGCGCGAACTGCGCGCCTCGATCGCCGTGCCGCACAAGCGACTGTTCTTCGCCGGTGAACACACGGCCGTCGGCAGTCGCGGCATGGAAGGTGCACTCGAATCCGGTGAGCGCGCTTCGCTCGAAGTCATGGCGTCGCTCGGTTGAGCGACGTCGTGGCGCGACCGCGCCAATGGATGAGCCAGGCGAAGCCGAAGAACGAAATCGTCATCCAGCAGAATTCGTGCATGCCCCAGCGCTCGACGCCCCGGCGTGCGAGCTGCTCGAGCAGGATGAACGTGATCGTGAAGGCGATCGCGCCGGCCATCGCGGCGCACTTCCAGAGCAAAGATTTCGGCTTGCCGCGCACCGCGATCGCCCACCAACTCGTCAAAAAGAATACCGTGTAGAGGTTGATGAGGATCAGCCACACCGGCGACGGTGCCTTGAGCCAGTAGTGGTTGACCCAGAACGCGCCGGCGCCGAGAAACGTGATCATCGCGTAACGCCACTCTGCGAGCGGCTCGCGCAATACGCGCTCCCACGCCAGCACCAGCAGGGCGTACACGGTCCACGTGCCGAAGATCAGTTCGTAGAACTCGACCTTGCCCTGCCAGGACGTCTCCAGCGGCGGCATCCACATCTCGTCCCCTCCTCGCACAGCCGCGACGTACGCGCGTCGCCCGGCATCAACATAACCAGCCGTGACCACCGCATAGTCCGGTATCGCAAGGCGTGGCCGATGCGTGGAACGGGCACGGCGCTGCGGGTATGCTCCGCGAGCACGGAATTTCGATCGAGGGGGAACACGCCATGCCTAATGCCGGCATCACGGGTTGGGGCAAATGCCTGCCGCCCGCCGTTCTGACGAACGCGGACATCGCGACCTTCCTCGACACCGACGACGCCTGGATCACGAGCCGCACGGGCATCAGCGAGCGGCGCATCAGTCATACTTTGCTCGGCGACATGGCCGAGGTCGCCGCGAAACGCGCGCTCGCCTGCGCCGGGCTCGAAGGCCGCGCGCTCGATCTGATCGTGTTCGGTTCGACGACGCACGACGACCAATGTCCCAACATGGCCTCGGGTCTGCAGGCGCGACTCGGTGCCGACGGTTGTGCGGCCATGGACGTCAACACCGCCTGCACGAGCTTTCTCTACGGACTCTCGACCGCCACCGCGATGATCAAAAGCGGCGTGATCGAAACGGCGCTGGTCGTCGGCGGCGAACGCATCGCGCCGTACATGGACTGGAACGATCGCAACGTCGCCGTGTTGTTCGGCGACGGTGCGGCGGCCGTCGTGCTGCAAGCGACGCCGCGCGACGAAGGCGTGCAACTCGAGAAGCTCGGTTGCTACGGCGAGTCGCGCGAGATTCTGCGCATCCACGGGATCGGTGGCGCGTACGTACATCAGGGGCGTCTGCTCGGCGCCACCGAATGGCAATTCGAAGGTCAGGACATCTTCAAAAAAGCCGTGCACGGCATGGGCTCTGCCTGCGAGGACGTGTTGCGACGCGCGGGGCTCGCGCCCGAAGCGATCGATCTCGTGATTCCCCACCAGGCGAACTTGCGCATCATCGAATTCGTCGCCAAACGCGCCGGCGTACCGATGGAGCGCGTGTACGTGAACGTGCACCGCTACGGCAACATGTCGGCGGCGACCGTGCCCGTGGCACTCTGCGAGGCGTTGGAAGAAGGCCGCATCGCACCGGGCGCACGACTTTTGATGCCGGCGTTCGGCGGCGGGCTCACGTTTTGCGCCCACCTCGTACGCTTCGGCGAACGCGTCACGCCGCTCGGGGCGAGCGACGCCGAGTTGCCACCCGCAAGCCAAAGCGCGCTCGAGATGGTGAATGCCTGGCGAATCGCCAAAGGAGCTGCTCTGGCATGACGAACACCGATCCGCGCCGTCGCATGTTGCCCATCGTCGCGATGGCCTTGTTCATCGACTCGATGGGCATCGGCATCATCCTGCCCGTCGCCCCGAAACTAGTGATGGAACTCACCGGTCTGCCGCTCGCCGAAGCGGCGCCGATCGGCGGTTGGCTGACCTTCGCTTACGCGATCATGCAGTTCATATGCTCGCCCATCCTCGGCAACATCAGCGATCGCTTCGGTCGCAAGCCCGTTTTGATGGCATCGCTCGCCGCCTTGTCGGTCGATTATGTTTTGATGGGTCTCGCGCCCACGATCACCTGGTTGTTCGTCGGTCGCATCATCGCCGGCATCGCGGGTGCGACCTTCGCGACGGCGAACGCCGTGGTCGCCGACGTGATCCCCGCCGAGCAACGCGCCAAATTCTTCGGCATGAACGGGGCCGCCTGGGGCATGGGCTTCATCGTGGGGCCGGTGGTCGGCGGTCTGCTCGGTCAATACGGTTCGCGCGTCCCGTTCTTCGCCGCCGCAGTGTTCACGGCCTTGAACTTCACCATCGCGCTGTTCGTGTTGCGCGAAACCCTGAGCGAGAGCAATCGGCGCGCGTTCGCGTTGCGACGCGCGAACGTGTTCGGCGCGTTGCGTTCGCTGCGCGTGATTCCGGGCGCGTTGCTGCTGCTCTGCACACTCTTCATGTATCAGATCGGTCACGACACGCTGCCGTCGAGCTGGGCGTGGGTGACGATGGGCAAATTCGGTTGGGGTGAACGCGAAGTCGGGTTGTCGCTCGCGGTGCTCGGCCTCGGCACGGCCGTGGTGCAAGGCGGGCTCGTCGGCTTGTTCACCAAAAAATTCGGCGAGCGGCGAGCGGCGCTGATCGGCCTCTGCGGCGGTGCCTGCGGATTTTTGGGCTACGCGTTTTCGACCACGCCGGCGATGTTGTTCGCGAGCGTGCCGCTCGCCTGCCTGATCGGGCTCACCATGCCGTCGATCCGCGCGATTCTCTCGCGCGCGGTACCGGCCAATGCCCAGGGCGAATTGCAGGGCGCGATCGGGGGGATCGTGAGTTTTTCGTCGATCGTCGTGCCGTTCACGATGACCCACTTGTTCAGCATCGCCACGACCGGGTCGATGCAGATGCCGGGCGCGCCGTTTTTGGCGGGGGCGATCGCCCTGTTCGCCGGCGCGCTGCTGTTCACCGGCGGGACGGGCAAGCTCGGCGCAGCGCACAGCCCGCGCTGAGCGTTGCGCCGCAGCGGATTACTTCTTCTTGGCAGCCTGCTTCTTGGCGCGCGCCGGATCCTTCGGTCGGCTCTTGCCGAACGAACCTGCGTAAATCTTGCCTCGACGGCTTCTGCGGTCACCCTTGCCCATCTCGTCCACTCCAGTACTTGTCGAGCCGCGTATTGCGGGGGCGCAAGTGTAGGACACTCGGCGATGACGCGCCATTCAAAAGCCGCCGTGCCGCCAGCCGAGCTTGCGGGCAAAATGGCGCCCGTACCCGCTCACGGACCACCATGCAAAACACCCCCGCCCCCCTCGAACTGCGCCTGCGTCGCGCCTCGCGGATGCTCGAAATCGTGTTCGCCGACGGGGCGCGTCACGCGCTGTCGTTCGAATTCCTGCGAGTCCACTCGCCCTCGGCCGAAGTGCAAGGCCACGGCCCGGGGCAGGAAACGCTGGTGACCGGCAAACAGGACGTCGGCATCCGGGCGATCGAACCGGTGGGCGCCTATGCGGTGCGCCTGGTGTTCGACGACGGCCACGACAGCGGGCTGTACAGCTGGAAGTATCTGCGCGAACTCGCCGATGAGCGCGCCGCACGCTGGGAACGGTATCTCGCGCGCGTGCGCGAGGCCGCGCCGTAAGCACGCGCCGAGCGCGCAAAAAAAAGGCCGAGCATCCTGCCCGGCCCTTCACACCCCTTCTCTTTTTATCGTCGACCGAGTCGACTTTTATCGTCCCCCGTTTCGGCCCGGTCATCTTCGACCCAGGCGCAATGGCGTAGTTGTACGCCCTTCGGCGACGCATTTCCAGCATCCGCTACAATGAGAGCCCCTGCGGAGTCCCCATGTCCACCCCCGAAGAGCCAACGACCCATTTCGGTTTCCGCGACGTCCCTTGGGCCGAAAAAGCCAAGTTCGTACGCGGCGTCTTCGACTCGGTCGCACCGAAATACGATCTGATGAACGACCTGATGTCCGGT
Source organism: Steroidobacteraceae bacterium (assembly GCA_017853555.1). Taxonomy (GTDB): domain Bacteria; phylum Pseudomonadota; class Gammaproteobacteria; order Steroidobacterales; family Steroidobacteraceae; genus UBA964. The sequence continues at coordinate 42,103 of JAFMJH010000002.1, read as the reverse complement.
GGATTGCACCGGGCCTGGAAGCGATTTGCCCTGTCGCAAACGCGACTGCGCCCGGGTCAGCGCGCGCTCGACGTGGCCGGCGGCACGGGTGATCTCACCCGCGGCATGGCAGCGCAAGTGGGCGAGACGGGATGCGTCGTGCTGTCGGACATCAATGGCGCAATGCTCGGTCATGGCCGCGATCGCTGCATCGACGCGGGTCACGTGCGCGGCATCGAATACGTGCAGGCCAACGCCGAATGCCTGCCCTTCGCCGACGCGAGTTTCGACTGCGTCACCATCGGCTTCGGTCTGCGCAACGTCACCGACAAGCAAAAGGCGTTGGCCTCGATGCGTCGCGTATTGAAGCCGGGCGGCCAGTTGCTCGTACTCGAATTCTCCAAACCCGTCGACGCGCTGCGCCCGGTCTACGATGCGTATTCGTTTCGCATCCTGCCGTTGATCGGCAAGTTCGTCGCCGGCGACGAAGCGAGTTATCGTTACCTCGCCGAATCGATCCGCAAACACCCCGATCAGGAAACCTTGCTCGGCATGATGCGCGACGCGGGTCTCGAAGATTGCCGCCACCACGATCTGAGCGGCGGCATCGTCGCGCTGCATCGCGGCTACCGATACTGAATCCGTGCTCACCGCGACGATCGAAAACGCGCTGAACCGCAATCTCGCCGCGTCGCTGCGGGCGCGCGACTTGTGCGGCGCGCTGCGCGGTCGACGTCTGCAAATCGTCGTCACGGGTCTGTCGATCCGCGTCGGCATCACCTCGCTCGGCGATTCGCTGCAACTGACCCGCGAGCCGAGCGGCGAATTCGACGTCGAAGTCGCAGGCAGCCCCGTGAATCTGCTCGCGCTCGCCGGCGCCCAACCGCAGCGCCTGCTGCAAAGCGGCGCGGTGCGCGTGCAAGGCGATGCGGAATTGCTGGAACGCTATCGCGAACTCGCCGTCGCGCTCGGTCCCGATCTCGAAGAAGAACTCGCGGGCCTGATCGGCGACCTGCCCGCCCACCATCTGGCGCGTCTTGCGCTCGGAGTGGCGCGCTTCGGCCGGCGCGTCGCGCGCACCACGGTGCAAAACACCGCCGAATATCTCGCCCACGAATCGCGCGATCTCGTGCCGCGTGCCGAAGCCGAAGCATTTTTCGACGCCGTCGATCGACTGCGTGAAGACGTCGATCGCACCGGCGCGCGGCTCGCCGCGCTCGAAGCACTTGCCGGAGCGCCGCGATGAAATTGCGCGTCGTCGCCCGCCTGATCGCCATCCAGCGTGTCCTCGTGCGCCACGGTCTCGACGAGTTCGTCCGCGAGACGCATCTCTATCGACCGTTGCGCTTCATTTTCCTGGCATCGCCCTGGACCTGGTTCGCGCGCTCGCAGGGTCGCACGCGCGGCGAACGTCTGCGCCTCGCGCTCGAAGAGCTCGGCCCGATCTTCATCAAACTCGGACAAGCGCTCTCGACGCGCCGCGATCTCCTGCCCATCGACATCGCCGACGAGCTCGCCAAACTGCAGGATCGCGTGCCGCCCTTCGACGGCGCACTCGCGCAGCAGATCGTCCGCGATGCGTACGCACAGGACATCGACGCCGTATTCACCCACTTCGATCCGACGCCGCTCGCCGCCGCGTCGCTCGCGCAAGTGCACCTGGCCACGCTGCGCAACGTCGACGGCAGTGCGGGCGAGGAAGTCGTCGTCAAAATTCTGCGCCCGGGCATGCGCGAGCGCATCGAACGCGATCTCGAAGTCATGCACGAGCTCGCGCGTCTCGCACGCCGCAATTCGGCCGAGGCGCGCCGTCTGCGGGTCGACGAAGTGGTCGACGAATACCAAAAGACCGTACTCGACGAACTCGATTTGATGCGCGAAGCGGCGAACGCGACTCAGCTCGGGCGCAACTTCGAAGGCTCGCCGCTGCTGAAAGTGCCGGCCGTGCATTGGGATCATTGCCGCGTGAACGTGATGGTGATGGAGCGCATCCGCGGCGTGCCGATCAGCGACATGGCGTCGATGCGGGCCGTCGGTGCCAACATCAAGCTGCTGGCCGAGAACGGCGTGAAGATTTTCTTCACGCAGGTGTTCCGCCACAACTTTTTCCATGCCGACATGCATCCGGGCAACATCTTCGTGTTGCTCGACGAGCCGGCGGTGCCGCGCTATGCGGCGGTCGACTTCGGCATCGTCGGCACGCTGGATCTGCGCGATCAACACTATCTCGCCGAAAATTTCCTCGCCGTGTTCGATCGCAACTATCGGCGCGTGGCCGAGTTGCACGTCGAATCGGGCTGGGTGCCGCCGGACACCCGCATCGACGAGATGGAGTCGGCCATCCGCACGGTGCTCGAACCGATCTTCGACAAACCGATCAAAGATATTTCATTCGGCACGGTGCTGTTGCGTCTGTTCGACATCTCGCGACGCTTCGACATGCGCATCCAGCCGCAACTCATCCTGCTGCAGAAGACGCTGTTCAACATCGAGGGACTCGGTCGGGAACTCTACCCCGAGCTCGACATCTGGCAGACCGCGGCGCCCATCCTGCGCGAATGGATGAAAGAGCGGCTGAGTCCGCGGGCGACGCTGCGCCATCTGCGCCGCCAACTGCCCGAGGTCGTCGAGTCGCTGCGCGCCTTGCCGCCGTTGTTGAAGATGGCCGTGCAGAACGCGCAGGACGGACGCATGAAGTTCGGCGTGCAGCCCGAAGATCTCGCGCGTCTCGAAGCGACGCTCGAACGCTCGCAACGCCGGCGCGACGGCACGATCTGGGCGTCGATGCTGGTGTTCGGCGCGATTCTCTGGCTCGGCCTCGATTCGGGCCTGCAGGGCCTCGCGTTCGTGCTGCTGATCGCGGCGGCCGTCGTCTACTGGCGCAGTCGACGCGCTTGAAATTCGCTTTGAAGCGCCGCGTCGCTCAGCGCTTTCCGTAACGTCGCACCCGCAAGTCGGCCTGTTCCTTGTGGCCGGCGAAGCCTTCGATCTCGCACAGGCGCGAACAATATTCGCCGACCAAGGCCGAGGCTTCGTCGGTGAGCACGCGCTGGTAGGTGCAGGTCTTGATGAACTTGCCGACCCACAGACCGCCGGTGTAGCGCGCGGCGCGCATGGTCGGCAAGGTGTGATTCGTGCCGATCACCTTGTCGCCGAAACTCACGTTGGTGCGCGCACCCAAAAACAACGCACCGTAGTTCGTCATGTGGCGCAGGAAGTGATCGGGGTCGCGGGTGATCACCTGCACGTGCTCGGAGCCGATGCGGTCGGCTTCGGCGACCATCTCCTCGAGCGTGTCGCAGAGGATGATTTCGCCGCAGTGATCCCAGGCGACGCGCGCGACGTCGGCGGTCGGCAACCATGACAGCAACTTGTCGATTTCACCCGGCACCGCCCGCGCGAGCGCTTCGCTGGTGGTGAGCAGCACCGCGGGCGAACCCGGGCCGTGCTCGGCCTGGCCGATGAGATCCACCGCCGCCATTTCGGCGTCGCAGGAGTCGTCGGCGATGATCAAAGTTTCGGTGGGGCCGGCGAGCAGATCGATACCCACGCGACCGAAGAGTTGACGCTTGGCTTCCGCGACGTACGCGTTGCCCGGGCCGACGATCATGTCGACCGGCGCGATGTTCTCCGTACCGAGCGCCATCGCGGCGACGGCTTGCACGCCACCCAAGGCATAGATTTCGTCGGCACCACCGAGATGCATGGCCGCGACGATCGCCGGATGCGGTTTGCCGCCGAACGGCGGCGCGGTGGCGATCACGCGTTTGACGCCTGCGGCCTTCGCGGTGACGACGCTCATGTGCGCCGAGGCCACCATGGGGTAGCGCCCGCCGGGCACGTAACAACCGACCGAATTCACCGGCAGATTTTTGTGACCGAGCACGACGCCAGGCAGCGTTTCGATTTCGACGTCGCGCAGCGCCGCGCGTTGTGCGAGCGCGAAGTTGCGAATCTGGGTTTGCGCGAATTCGATGTCGTGCAGCGTCTGCGCGGAAACGGCGGCGAGGCAGGCATCGATGTCGGCGGCACTCAGACGAAACGCCGCGGGCGACCACTTGTCGAATTTTTGCGAGTACTCGCGCACGGCCGCTTCGCCGCGCCGACCGATGTCGGCGAGGATGTCCTCGACGGTCAGGCGCACTTGCTGCTGTTGTTCCGCGGTCGCTTCGGCTGAACGGCCGGTCTTCAGGTGTCGAATCATCGTCATGTCCTCCGAATGCGGATGTTACAGACCGCCGAGCCGATGCGAGAGTGCGGCCAGCGCGATCGCCGCCAAACCGAACGCCAGCTGCCCGAGCGACAACCATTCCATGTGCGTCGACAGCAACGGCGCCGCGAGCCCGACCACCACGGTGCCGAGCGCCAACTGTACGAAGGTCTGCACCGACGACACCGTGCCGCGCAAGGTCGGATACATCTCGAACGCACGCAACGTGAGCACCGGAAACACGAACTGGATGCCGAGGGCGGTGAGGTAGATGAGCAGTTGGTGGGCGATGCGCGGCGGATCGAAGAAATGATTGAGCAGCACGCCGCACAAGCCCGCAAGCGGCGGCAATGCGAGACCGAAGCGCAATTGTTTGAGCGGCTCGACGCGTCCGGCGATCCGTCCGGCGACCAGCGCACCGGTCATGAATCCGCCGACGATGGGGATGAACAACTGCGCGAAGTCGGTTTCGGTGAGTTTCCAGACATCGAGCACGATGACGGGTGCCGAACCGACGAACAGCATCACGCCTGCAAACTGCATCGCGCCGCAGAGCGTGAGGGCCAGGAATTTGCCGTCACGCCCGATGTCGATGCAGTTGCGCAGCAGCGGGCCGAATTGCAGCGGAATGCGTTTTTCGACCGGATGGGTTTCGGGCAGCAGTTTGTGCGCCGCCAGCATCAGCGCGAGCCCGAGCGCCGTGAGCATCCAGAACACGCCGCGCCAACCGTAGCCGACGTGGATCCAGCCGCCGATGATCGGCGCGATCGCGGGCGCGATGCTGAAGATGACCGTCACGGCATTCATCAAGCGTTGCGCATCGGCGCCTTGGTAAAGATCGCCGATGACCGCGCGACCGATGGTCACGCCGACGCCGGCCGTCATGCCCTGCATCGCGCGAAACGCGAGCAAGGTGCCGAACCCCGGCGCGAGCGCGCAGGCGATCGACGCGAGCGTATAGAGCGCGGTGCCGCCGAACACGACGATGCGCCGACCGAGCGCATCGGACAATGGCCCGTGCACCAGCGACATCACGGCATACGGAAAAAGATAGATCGACAGCGTCTGCTGCATCGTCAGTGCATCGACGTCGAACTCCGCCTGCATGGCGCGCAACGAGGGAAAGAACGTGTCGATGGAGAACGGACTCACCATCGACAACGCACCGAGCAAGAACGCGAGGCCGAGCGGCACGGCCGATTTTTTGGTCATCGATCAGTGGCCGCGCAGCGTACGTAACCAGGCCGTCGGATCTTCACCGCGTTCGAGGACCTCGACGAGCGCCGAGCCGACGATCACGCCTTCGACGTGACCGCGCAATCGCTCGACCTGCTCGCGCGAGCGGATACCGAAGCCCGCGCACACCGGCACTTTGGCGACGCGCTTCACTTGCGCGAGATATTCGAGCACGGTATCGGGCACGGCGACGTTGCGGCCGGTGATGCCCGTCATGGTCACCGCGTACACGAAGCCTTCGCTCGCCGCGCACACTTCGGCCATGCGCGTCGGCGTCGTCACCGGCGTCACCATCTGGATGAGTGCAACGCCCTGCGCCGCCAGTGCGGCACGCAATTCTTCGCCTTCGTCGAAGGGCAGATCGGGCACGATGAACCCGCACACGCCCACCGCCGCCGCATCGGCGGCCAGACGCGCATAGCCGTGTTGCAGCAGCGGGTTCAGATAACTCATCAACACGAGCGGCGCGGCGGGGCGCTGCATGGCGCCCAACTCGGCCAGAATCCATTTGAGACTCACGCCCTGCTTGAGCGCGGCCTGGCTCGAGCGCTGGATCGTCATGCCGTCGGCCATGGGGTCGGTGAACGGTACGCCGATCTCGACCACGTCCGCGCCGGCGGCGACCGCGAGCAGATGTTCGCGAAAGTGTGCGGCGCTCGGAAAGCCCGCCGTCAAAAATGCGACCAGCGCCGGCTCGCCGCGCGCAGCGGCCTCACGGATCGCCGCGGACAAGCGCTCACGAGGTTTCACTTCGCGTCTCCGAGCAAGGTGCGTTGCAGCGTCGGCATATCTTTGTCGCCACGCCCCGACATGCAGATGAGTGCGTGCCGCCCCTGGTTTTTTTCGGCCCAGCGCTTGGCGCCATGCAATGCGTGCGCCGTTTCGAGTGCAGGCAGTATGCCCTCCAGACGCGAGCACTCCTGCAATGCATCGAGTGCTTCGGCATCGGTCGCCGATTCGTAGTGCACGCGACCCGCAGCATGCAACAACGCGTGCTCGGGGCCGACGCCCGGATAGTCGAGGCCCGCCGAAATCGAATCGGTTTCGTGAATCTGGCCGTTCTCGTCCTGCAGCAACAACGAATAGCAACCTTGCAGCACGCCCGGATGACCGTACGACAAGCTCGCGGCGTTCTCGCCGAGCTTCGGGCCGCGACCGCCCGCTTCGATGCCGATGATCTCGACGCCGCGATCGGGAATGAACGCATGGAACATGCCGATGGAATTCGAACCGCCGCCGACGCAGGCGAACACCGCGTCGGGCAACCCGCCGTGCCGCTTCAAAAATTGCTCGCGCGCCTCGCGGCCGATGACCGCTTGCAGTTCACGCACCAGATACGGATACGGATGCGGGCCGACCGCCGAGCCGAGCAGATAAAAAGTGCCCATCGGATCGGAGACCCAATCGCGCAAGGCTTCGTCGATCGCGGCGCGCAACGTTTGATCACCGCCGGTGACGGGCACGACCTCGGCACCCATCAAACGCATGCGCCCGACGTTCGGCGCCTGGCGCTCCATGTCGATCGCGCCCATGTAGACGATGCACGGCAAGCCTAGCCGTGCGCAGGCCGCGGCACTCGCCACGCCGTGTTGTCCGGCGCCGGTCTCGGCGACGATGCGCTTCGCGCCGAGTCGTTGCGCGAGCAGTGCCTGACCGAGCGCGTTGTTGATTTTGTGGGCGCCGGTGTGCGCGAGATCTTCGCGCTTGAACCACACGTGTGCGCCCCAGGCCGCCGACAAACGCGGTGCATAGGACAACGCCGTCGGTCGACCGACCCAGTTGCTGAGTTGATCGGCCAGTTCCGCCTGGAAATCGGCGCGATGCAAATGTTCGCGCATGCCCGCTTCGAGTCGCTCGAGCGCCGGAATCAAAGTTTCGGGGACATAGCGCCCGCCATAGGGACCGAAACGCCCGCGTGCATCGGGAAATTGGCCGCTCGTTTCGGCATCGAGCAGCGAGCGTCGTTCGTCGGCACTGAGAAGTTGGGCGTTCATGAGGTCGTTCACTCCGAAGCAGCGCTGCGCGCTGCACGTACGAAATCCTGGATACGCGCGGCGCACTTTACGCCGGGTGCGCTTTCGACACCGCTCGAGACGTCGACCCCGAAGGGTCGTACGGTCCGGATCGCCGCGGACACATTGTCGGGGTTCAGGCCGCCCGCCAACAGCAATTCGGTGCGTCTGGCCAACTGATGCGCAAGCGCCCAGTCTGCGGTGCGTCCGCTGCCGCTGACCGCGCCTTCGTACAGCACCCGTGGCGGCAAGGACGTCGGCCAGTCGCGTCCCTGTCGCAGCACCGGCCATACCACCCGATTTTGCAACGCGCGGGCGAGCGACGGTGCGGCGAGATCCTCGTGATCGAGTTGCACCACGTCGGGATCGAACACCTGCAACACGTGCTCGAGTTCCGCTTGCGTCGGGTGCAACAACACCGCCACGCACCGTGCGCGACCGCGCGCCGTCGCGGCGAGTGTCTGCGCATGCTCGGCGGTGACGCGACGCACCGACGGCGCGAACACGAAGCCGACGGCATCCGCGCCGGCCGCGAGTGCCGCCTCGACCGCCTGCGCATCCGTCATGCCACAGATTTTCACGAACATGGTCGATTGCACCGCGTGGGCTAACGAGCGCGTCGCGGCCGACCACCGCGCGCCGCGCGCGCGGCGTCGAGCATCGCGGCCGTCAGTTGCGACGCATCACCCGATTTCATGAGCGCACTGCCGACGAGCGCGAGATCGTAGCCCGCGCTCGCCAGACGTGCCGCGTCGGCGGCCGACTCGACGCCGCTCTCGGCGACGCGCAGCACGTTGTGCGGCAACTGGTTCGCCAAAAGTTCGAGGCGACCCGGCACCACTTGCAGCGTCACCAGATCGCGACAATTCACGCCGAGCAGCAAGGCATCGCCGGCGGCCTTGCGCGGCGCGAGCAAACGCAACGCGACATCGATGTCGGCGGCATCGAAGGTCTCGAGCAGGACGAACAAGCCGTGTTCGAGTGCCGCATCGAGCAAGGCTTCGAGTGCGCCGCGCGTGAGCATGCGCACGATCAGCAACACGCCGCCCGCACCCGCGGCGCGCGCTTCGAGAATCTGATAGGGATCGACGAGAAAATCTTTGCGCATCGCCGGGACGCGCTGCGCCGCGAGTGCCGCCGCCGCGCGCTCGAGATGCGCGAGCGACCCTTCGAAGCGCGCAGGTTCCGTGAGCACCGACACGGCCGCTGCACCGCCTTGCGCATAACTTTGCACGGTGCGTGCGATGTCGGTCTCCGCGGCGGCGCGCAACTGACCGACGGCGGGCGAACGCAGTTTGCACTCGGCGATCAGATCGAAGCCCGCCACCGACGGCACGAGCGACGGCGCAGGCGGCAGCCCCGCGATCACGGCGCGCAAATCGGCGACCGAGCGCTGCGCTCGAGCGGCCTCGCATCGCTCGCGACTCGAGGTCGCCATGTCGGCGAGAAAATCGTGGCTCATGCTGACGCTCCGAATCGCGCCAAGGCGTCGAGCAAACCGCGTGCATGACCGTCGTCGAGTACGGCATTTGCGCGCGCGATGCCCTCGCGCGCATTCGCCACGATGCCCGCGCATTCGAACGCGAGTGCCGCACCCATGCACAACGCATCACGGTGCGCACCGCGGTCCGTGCCGTCGAACACCGCACGCAACGCCGCCGCATTCGCCGCACCATCGCCGCCGGCGAGCGCCTCGGGCGTGCAGAGTGCGAGACCGTAATCGGCCGGCGTACGCACGCTGCGCTCTACGCGACCTGCATGCACGTCGAACAAGGTGAACGGACCGATCGGCGTCGGCTCGTCCCAGCCGTTGGCCCCGTGCACCACGAACGCCCGCGTGATGCTCGGCATCCCGGCGAGCGTATCGGCCATCAACTCGGCCATCGCGAGGCTGTAGGCACCGACCACTTGATACGGTGGCGCCGCGGGGTTGGTGAGCGGCCCGAGCACGTTGAAGATGGTGCGCACGCCGAGCGCCTGACGGATCGGTGCGATCGCTTTCATCGCCGGGTGGTAGTGCGGCGCAAACAAGAACGTGAATTGCGTGGCGCGCAGACAGGCGCCGGCGCGCGCGGCATCGAGCGGCAACGGCAAACCGAGACGCTCGAGCACGTCGGCGCTGCCCGAACGACTCGAGATCGAACGATTGCCGTGCTTGATGACCGGCAAGCCCGAGGCCGCGACGAGCAATGCCGTACCGGTCGAAATGTTCACGCTGCCCGAGGCATCACCGCCGGTACCGACGATGTCGATGGCGCGCGCATGCTGCGCGGCGTCGATGTCGGGCCGCTGCGCGAGGGCGCGCATCGCGTTGGCGAACCCGCGCAGCTCCGCGGCCGTCACGCCTTTGGCGCGCAAGGCCGCGAGCATGGCGCCGGCCATCGCGGGCGCGAGATCGGGTTGCGTGAGCGCTCGCAGCACCAGTGCGGCCTCGGCTTCCGAAAGATCGTGGCGATCGAGCACGCGCTCGAGATATTCACGCATGGCGCAATCCCGAGCTCTGCTTCAAAAAATTCGCCATCAGCGCGGGGCCGTCGGGCGTCAACACGCTCTCGGGATGGAACTGCACGCCTTCGATCATGAAATCGCGATGCCGCACGCCCATGATCTCGGCTTCGGCGGTGCGCGCGGTGACGACGAGTTCGGGCGGCAGCGTGTCGGGCTGCGCGATCAGCGAATGATAACGACCGATCTCGCAGGGATTCGGCAGCCCGGCGAACAAGCCGAGACCATCGTGCCGGATAGGCGAAGTTTTGCCGTGCATCAGGCGACCGGCACGCACGACTTTGCCGCCGAAAGTCTCGACGATCGACTGGTGACCGAGACAGACGCCGAAGATCGGCAGCTTGCCCGCGAACGCACGGATCATCGCCATCGATACGCCGGCGTCGTACGGCGTGCCCGGCCCGGGCGAGATGCACAGATGCGTGATGTCGAGACGCAACGCGTCTTCGACGCTGATCGCGTCGTTGCGCCGCACGTCGACCTCGGCACCTTCGATCAAAAACGCCTGCACCAGGTTGTAGGTGAACGAATCGTAGTTGTCGATCAACAGCAGTCGGGGCGCGCGACTCATGAGCCCTCTCCCGCGATCTCGAGTGCGCGACGCGCCGAGCCGCTCTTGGCGAGGACCTCTTCGTATTCAAGCTGCGGCACGCTGTCGGCGACGATGCCCGCACCGGCTTGATAGCTGTATTCGTCGCCGCGAAATACCAGCGTGCGGATCGTGATCGCCTGATCCATGTCGCCTTGCGCGCCGAAATAACCGACCGTGCCGCCATAGAGACCGCGGCGCACGGGTTCGAGCTCGTCGATGATTTCCATCGCGCGCACTTTCGGTGCACCGACCAGCGTGCCGGCCGGAAAAGCCGCCGCGAACAGATCGAATGCGTCGCGCCCCGCGGCGAGCCGGCCGTTCACGCCGCTCACGATGTGCATCACGTGACTGTAGCGTTCGATCGAGCGGTAGGGATGGACATGCACGCTGCCGGCGGTCGCGACGCGCCCGAGGTCGTTGCGCGCGAGATCGACGAGCATCACGTGTTCGGCGTTTTCTTTGGGGTCGGCGAGCAGCTCGGCTTCGCGACGCCGATCTTCGACGTCGTCGGCGGCGCGCGGGCGCGTGCCGGCGATGGGGCGCAGCTGCGCCACGCCGCCCGACAGTTTGACCAGCGCTTCGGGCGAGGAGCCGACGACCGTCACGTCGCCGAGCACGCAATAGAACATGTACGGCGAGGGATTGATGAGGCGCAGCGCGCGATACGCTTCGAACGGATCGAGATCGTGTCGCCCGCCGAAGCGCACCGACAACACCAGCTGATAGACGTCGCCGGCGGCGATGTATTCTTTGGTACGCGCCACGCCGTCGAGAAATTGCGCTTGCGACATCGACGCGACGGGCGGGGTGAACCCGCCGTTGCGACGCGGCGCGGGCAATGCGCCGCGCAATGCCTTGATCACTTCGCGGCGCAGCGACTGCCGTTCGGCTTCCGAACCCGCGTGCAGCAACGCGATGCCGCGCGTGAGGTGATCGAACACCAGCAACGAACGCGGCGCGATGTAATGCAGATCGGGCACGGGGTTTGCCTCGGCGACACGCGCCGGCAGACGTTCGAAATAACGCACGATGTCGTAGGAGGCATAACCGACGAGCCCCCCGGCGAGCGGGAACCCCTGCAAGGCGCCGGAGGCGGTCGGACGCGGCGCCCGCGCGAGCGCATCGCGCAAAGTCGCCAGCAGCGCCGCCTGATCCTGCGGCAGCGGCAGACGTTCGCCCGCGCGCCACAGCGCGTGCTGATCGAGCTTCACCTCGAGCGCATCGCCAAAGCCGATGAACGAGTAGCGACCGAGACGCTCGCCGCCCTCGACGCTCTCGAGCAGGAAGCTCGGCCGAAACGGCTGCAGCTTCAGGAACGCCGAGACCGGCGTATCGAGGTCTCCCGAAATGTCGAACGGTGGTTTCATAGGCAAGTGGTCATCGTGTCATGTCGGTTTGCGGGCAATAAAAAACCCATCCCGGACGGGTTCCGGAGATGGGTTCGGGTAGTTAACCGCTGCTCAGCTGTTGCGATCGGATTGTTTCGATCGGTAAGTCGGCCCCGCGCCCACTCCTGTTCAGGGGTGGCGCCACCAACGTTCGGTACGGCTGCGGTTCGAAAGCGACATGGGCGGCAGTATCGCCGTCGCCACGAAACGGCGTCAAGGCGCGCGGCAGGCTAAAATGCGGTCATGAAACGCTTTTTGTCCTGCGGCCTCGCCCTCGCCCTGTTCGGTCTTGCAACGGTCGGCTGCGCGCCGCGCAACGACGCCACCGACACGCCCCGGAGCGGCCCGTGGCGCGCCACGCTGCAACTGCCGGGGGGCGAACTGCCCTTCGGTCTCGAATTCGCACGCGAGAACGGCAAGCTCGTCGCCTTTTTGCAGAATGGCAGCGATCGAGTGAAGGTCAACGAAATCACGGTCGACGGTCACAAGATCAGCCTGCGCATGGACGGCTTCGAGAACCGCATCGACGCCACGCTCGAGGGCAATGCGATGCGCGGCACGCTGACCATGATCAAAAGCGCCGGCAAGCGTCAGGAAATTGCATTTGCGGCGCGTCACGGCGAAACGCATCGCTTCACCAAAGATGCGGCGACGGCCGGCCCGCAGCCGGCGGACGTCAGCGGTCGCTGGGCGACCACCTTCGGCGAGGACGGGTCGGCGTCGATCGCCGTCGGCGAGTTTTCGCAAAGCGGAGCGATCGTCACCGGCACCTTCCTCACGCCGACCGGTGATCACCGCTATCTCGCCGGCGAGTTGCGCGGTCGCGAATTGTCACTGTCGAAATTCGACGGGGGTCACGCCTTCCTCTATCGCGCGACGCTCGGCGAAGACGGCGTGTTGCGCGGCCGATTCTGGTCCGGGCTTGCCAGCGTCGACACCTTCGTGGCGCGTCGCGACGAGAACGCGTCGCTCGGCGATGCCGAAGACGCCACTCGCTTGCGCGCCGATGCGAAGCCGCTCGATTTCAGTTTCCCGGATGTCGCGGGCCATCAGATCTCGCTGCGCGATCCGTACTTCAAAGGCAAAGTCGTGATCGTCACGCTCGCCGGCAGCTGGTGCCCGAACTGCCACGACGAAGCGGCGCTGCTCGCCGCCATGCACGCGCGCAAACGCGAACGCGGCTTGGAAGTGGTGTCGTTGATGTTCGAACAGTTCGGCGATTTCGACCGGGCGCGCGAAGCGGTCTATCGTTTTCGTGACCGTCACAAGATCGGCTACACCACGCTGATCGCCGGCATTTCCGACAAGGACGATGCGGCCTCCAAGTTGCCGCAACTGAACGGCGTATATGCTTTCCCGACGACCTTGTTCATCGACCGAAGCGGTCGCGTGCGCAAGATCCACACGGGTTTTTCGGGCCCTGCGACCGGCAAGCACTACGAAAAACTGGTCGCCGACTTCGAACGCCTGACCGACGAGCTGCTGGCAGAGCCGGCGCCGCGGAGCTGATGTCATGCCCTCGTTCGACGTCGTGTCCGAAATCGACACCCACGAACTCACCAACGCGGTCGATCAGGCGAATCGCGAACTGCAGCAACGCTTCGACTTCAAGGACACCGGCGCGACCTTCGAGCTGAAGGCCAAAGAATTCACCGTGGTGGTGAAGGCGGAGGTCGAGTTCCAGCTCAAACAGATGCTCGAGATTCTGAAGATCCGCCTCGCCAAGCGCGGCATCGACGTCAACTGCCTCGACATCAAGGAAGTCGCAAAGAACCTCGCCGAAGCCAAGCAGGACGTGGTGCTGCGTCAGGGCATCGACGCCGATTGCGGCCGCAAGATCGTGAAGCTCGTCAAAGAATCGAAGCTCAAGGTGCAGGCTGCGATCAACGGCGACAAAGTACGCATCACCGGCAAGCAACGCGACGATTTGCAGAACGCGATCGCGCTGCTGCGTCGCGAAGAATTCGACCGCGCGCTGCAGTTCGAGAATTTCCGCGACTGAACGCGTTTCGTCAGCGGGCCGTCGCGTGCAGCGATGCGTGCGCCGCGGCCACCTTCTCGCACAATCCCGGTACGGCATCGAAGGCGCTCGGGCCCATGCGGTCGAGCCGCACGTCCTCGAACACCAGCACCTGCTTCGCCGCGACAGCGCGTATCTTGGTGTACGGCGCCCAGCGCTCGCGCCAATCGCGCGCGGTGATCGGCGTGGTCGACATGAAGATCACTTCGGGATTGCGCTTCACCACGTTTTCGAATTCGACGATCGGCGCCGGAAAGTCGATGTCGTCGAAAATATTGCGCGCACCGCAGTGCGCCAACGCCTCGGAGATCAGGTGCCGGCTGCCGATCGAATACAGCGGTACGTCCCAGGTCATGTAGAACACCGCGAGCGGATCGCCTTTGAATTTTTTCCGCTCCAGCGCGGCAGCACGACGCGCGAGCGCGCGCGCCTCGCTCTCGGCGATCGCGGAGGTGCCCGCCAGCACGCCGAGTCGTTGCACGCTGCCGGCGAAATCCCGAAAGTGCGACACGCTCACCGAATACACGGGCAATTTCAGCTTGGCGAGGGTCGCCACGGCGCGTTTGTTCACCATGTCGTGCCAGAGCACCACGACGTCGGGTTTCGCCGCCGCGAGTTTCGCGTAGTCGATGTTGTCGGCATCGCCGACTCGGGCGATGCGTTTCGCCGCGGCAGGTTCGTCGGCACCCTGCACCGTCGCGACGATCTTGTCGCCTGCACCGGCGGCGAACAGCAACTCGGTCGCACCGGCCGAAAGACTCACGATGCGCGTCGCGGGCGCCGCCAGCGCGACCTTGGCGCCGACGTCGTCGACGATCGCGACCGTCGCGGCGCGCAGTGGCGCACCGGCGGTCGCGGCAAAGATCAAGCCCAGCGCGATCATCGGCGGCGTCGCGCCCTTGCGGTCGCACCCGGCGCAACCGCCGCTGCTGCGCAAGCGCACGAGTTTTTGCTCGACCGCGTCCTGCAATACTTTGAATTGCGGATACGCGGCGAGCGTCTGCGCGGCGCGCGACAACCAGCGCTCGCGCGTCGCTGCCGACACCAGCGTCCAGACGATCTGCAAAGTCGCCGCGACGACGATGGGCGCGATCAGCCAATGTTGCATGGTGGTATTCATGATGCATTCATCTTGGACTCACCCGGCACCGAGTGCTACGGCCAGGTGATACGTAATGAACGCAGCGACGTACGCGAGCGCGAACAAATAGCCCGCCATGATCAGGGGATACCGCCAGCCGTTCGTTTCACGCTTGACGACCGCGAGCGTGGCAAGGCATTGCGGCGCGAACACGTACCAGGCGAGCAACGCGAGTGCGGTGGCGAGACTCCAATCGGCTGCGATCGTCGTGGCGAGCATGTCGGCCGATTGAGTGCCGTCGTTCGACAACGCATAGACGGTCGCGAGTGCACCGATCGCCACTTCGCGAGCGGCGAGGCCCGGGATCAGCGCGATGACGATCTGCCAATTGAAGCCGATCGGTGCGAACGCCGCGGCGATGCTCTTGCCGATGCGTCCCGCAAAACTGTATTCGATCGGCGCACCGACGGCGTTCGGCGGCGGCGCGGGATAACTCGACAGAAACCACAGCACGATCATCAACGCGAGGATCACCCCGCCGACGCGCGCCACGAATGTTTTGGTGCGCTCCCAAAGACCGAGCAGCAGGTTTTGCAGATTCGGCCATTGGTAATCGGGCAGCTCGAGCATCAGCAAGTGCGTGTCGGCGCCGCGTTGCAGACGCTTCAACACCCAGGCCACCGCGAGCGCGCTCAACACGCCGGAAAAATACAGCGCGAACAACACCAGCCCCTGCAGGTTGAAGCCGGCGAATTCCCGTCGCGGCACGAACGCGCCGATCAGCAAGGTATAGACGGGCAGCCGCGCCGAGCAGGTCATGAGCGGCGCGACCATGATGGTGGCAAGGCGATCGCGCAAAGTCGGAATCGTGCGCGTCGCCATGATGCCGGGTATGGCGCAGGCGAACGAGGACAACAGCGGGATGAACGCGCGTCCCGACAAACCGACGCTGCCCATCACGCGATCGAGCAGATAGGCCGCGCGCGGCAGATAACCGCTGTCCTCGAGCGCGAGGATGAACGCGAACAAAATCAGGATCTGCGGCAAGAACACCAGCACCGCACCGACGCCCGCGATCACGCCGTCGACCAAAAGGCTCTGCAAAGGCCCGGCCGGCAGCGTCATACGCAGCGCATCGCCCAAGGCCGCGATGCCTTGGTCGATCAAATCCATCGGCGTCGCGGCCCAGCTGAACACCGCCTGGAACACGAAGAACAACAGCACGCCGAGGAGCAGCATCCCCCACACCGGATGCAGCAGTACGCGATCGATGCGCGCGACCAAATCGCTCCGCGCAGGTTCACGATAGCCGACCTCGTCGAGGATGCGCGCGGCAGCGTCGTGGGTGGCCTGAACGTCGTCCGCGCTCGGCTCGGTCCACGCGGGTGTCGGCGCATCGTTCTTGCGGACGCGACCGATTTCTTCGAGAAGTGCGTCGACGCCGCCGCGGCGCACGGCGACCGTCGCGACGACCGGTATGCCGAGTTGCGCCGCAAATCGTGCGCGATCGATCGCGAAACCGCGTCGTTGCGCGACGTCGCTCATGTTGAGCGCGACGATCATCGGCAGCCCGAGACGATGCACTTCCAGCACGAGACGCAACGACAACGCGAGATGCGTCGCATCGGCCACGAGGACGAGCAAGTCGGGACGTGGCTCGTTCGCAAGGCGCCCGAGCGCGACGTCGCGCGTGATGGCTTCGTCGAGCGTGGTCGGCTTCAGGCTGTAGGTGCCGGGCAGATCCACGACGCTGCAGCGTCGTCCGTCATCCAAAGAAAAGGTTCCTTCCTTGCGCTCGACCGTGACGCCGGGATAGTTGGCGACTTTTTGACGGCTCCCCGTCAAACGATTGAAGAGTGCGGTCTTGCCGCAATTCGGCAAACCGACGAGCGCGATGCGCAGATCCGGCGTGCCGGTCATGCGTCCGGCCCCGTGTCGCGGGCGGCGACATCAACCTGCACGAGCGCGGCTTCGTGACGGCGCAGCGCGAAGGTCGCGCCGCCGATGCGCACCGCGAGCGGATCGTCGTCGGGCCACATCGTGGCGACGACTTCGACGCGCGCACCGGCAAAGAAGCCGAGCTCCAGCAAGCGGCGTTCGAGCAGGGCATCGTCGGCGACGTGTTCGACACCGCGCGCGCCGCGCGCACCGACCGGCACGCCGATCGCACGGATCGTCGCGCACTGCCCCACGCGCAACGCGCAGAGGGTGGCTTGGTCGTGTTCGTTACCCATCTTAAAATCAGTATCGGTACTGCATCGCACAAACGCAATTGCGGATTATTCGCATTTGGACGCCCAAAAACAACCGACAGATGGCCAAATCGAAGCGCGACCGCAATCTTGCCGGCCAAGTCATTATGGGATTATGACCTTCCCGTTCACCAGCACCACCCGCCCGAGGGGCCACACATGAGTCATCGACGCATCGGCGTACTCGTCCCCGCCGGCAACACCCTGCATGCGCGCGAGTTCGTCGCGCTCGAGGCGATGGCCCCGCCGGCCTCGCCCGTCGAATTCGTGTTTCGCGATTTTTCCTATCCGGCGGCCGGGGTCGGCGATTTTTGTTCGGCGCTCGCGCGGCAGTTCGCACCGCCGCTCGCGGAATTGCGCGCAGCCGGCGTCTCGGCGGTACTCATCGGCTGTACCGCCGCCTCGATGCGGTGCGCGTCGCCCGCGTACGACGCGGCGCTCGCCGAGCTTGCCGGGGCGCCGGTGATCACGGCGGCCGGCGCGACGCGCTGGGCGCTGCACGCGCTCGGTCTGCAACGCATCGTCGTCGCCACGCCGTACGGCGCGGCTTCGAACACGATCGTGGGCGACTATCTCGAATCGCTGGGCGTGACGGTCGCGGCCATCGAAGGATTCGGTTACGACGCGAGTCCCGAGATCTGGGCGCGCGAAGTGCCCCAGGTCGACGGCCCGCGCGGCGTCGAGTTCGCGTTGCAGATAGAATCGCGCGCCGCGGCGCCCGCGGTGCAGGGCGTGTACTTCCCGTGCACGGGCATGGCGTCGGTCGAAGCGATCGGCGCCTACGAAACGCGCACGGGTCGGGTGGCGATCGGTTCGGTGTTGGCGGGTTATTGGGCGACGCTCGGCCTGCTCGGTCTGCTCGCGCCCGCCCCGGCGGGCCCGAAGCTGCTCGCCGCACCGTTTCGTCGCTGACTGGACCCCTACGGAGATCTTCATGTCCCTCGACCTCGACACCGCCCTGCGTCTTTGTCGCCACGCACTCGAGCTCGCACGCGGCGAGGGCAGCACGGTCATGACCGCGGTGGTCACCGATGCCGGCGGCAACATCCGTTGCGCCTTGCGCGGCGACGGGGTCGGTCACTTCGGGGTCGACATCGCGCATGCCAAATGCGTCACGGCGGTCGGCTTCGGTCGCTCCTCCGCCAAGACGGCGGCGGTGTTCGCCGACAAGCCGCAGCTGCTGCCGAGCTTCGTCAGCCTGACGCAAGGCAAGTTCATGCCCTTGGGTGGCGGGGTGGTCGTGGTCGACCAGAGCGGCGCTGTCGTCGGGGCCGCCGCCATGGCCGGCGCCACGCCGGAGAACGACGAGCGGTACATCACCGCGGCGATCCGCGAGGTCGGGTTGGACGTCCCGCAGTGAGTTCGTCCCGGCCCTCCGTCCCGCCCGGACCGAGTCGGCGGGACGCCGCCCTGCGTGGCGTGCGCGAGTTGTTGCCAGCCACGCCGGGCATCTTCGCCTGGGGTCTCGTGACCGGCGTCGCGATGGTCAAGTCGGGCCTCGGCGTCGACTACGCACTCGCCCTCAGCCTGCTCGCGTACGCGGGCAGTGCGCAGCTCGCCGCGTTGCCGTTGATCGCCACCGCGGCGCCGCTCTGGCTCATCTTCCTCACCGCGCTCGTGGTCAATCTGCGCTTCATCGTCTACAGCGCCGTCGTGCGTCCGGGCTTCGCGCACCTGCATTGGAACCGTCGTCTCTGGCTCGGGTTCATCGTCGGTGACGTCATGTTCGTGCGCTTCACCAGCCTCATGCGCGACGAGCCCGACTACCCCCACAAAGTGGCCTATTACACCGGCGGCGCGATCGCCAATTGGATCATCTGGCAGGTCGCATCGATCATCGGCATCGTGGCCGCCGGACAGATCCCGACAGCCTGGGGACTCGAGCTCGCCGGCACCCTCGCGCTGGTCGCCTTGCTCGCGCCCTTGTGCTTGCAGGTCCCCGTCTTGGGGGGTGCCGTCGCTGCGGTGATTGTCTCAATATTGGGGCATTCGCTGCCTCTAAGGCTAGGATTGTTGTTGGGAATGGTCGTCGGCATGGCTTTTGCGATGCTCCTCGAACGGGCGCGACCCGCCGCTTCGGAGGCCTCGTGAACGACGTTTATCTCTGGTCGGCGATCCTGTTGGTGACGCTCGCGACCCTGGTGACGCGCTCCAGTTTGCATCTGCTCGGCGAACGTTTGCGCCTGCCCGCGAGCGTCGAATCGGCGCTGCGTTTCGCCCCCGCTTGTGCGCTCGCCGCGATCGCCGCATCGGACCTCGCCTACACCCAAAACGTGCTCGACCTGTCACTCGACAACGCCCGCCTGATCGCCGGTCTCGGCGCCGCCGCCATCCAGCTCGGCACGCGCAGCATGGCCGCCACCATCGGTGGCGGGATGGCGATCTACTGGTTGCTGCGCTGGTTGGCTTGAGGCGGCCGACGATCGACGCGAGACAATCGTCCAGCAATTGACAGTGTGTCAACGCGGCGCTCAGAATCGCGCCATGAATCACCTTGCCGAACGCCGACTCGAGGAGCGCGAACGTCGCCGCAGCGACATCCTCGACGCCGCCGAAGCCGTCGCGGCCGAGGTCGGCATCGAGACGCTGACCATGGATCAAGTCGCCCGCAAAGCGCGTCTGTCACGCGCCCTGCTCTACGTCTACTTCCAGGACAAAGCCGCCCTCACCCTCGGGATTTGCGAGCGCGCGCTGCAGCAACTCGGTGACCACTTCGAGGCGGCGGTCGCCGCGCATGCTCGCGGTCAAGACCAGGTCGTCGCCTGCGGCCGGGCGTACGTCAGTTTCGCCCTCGCCCATCCGGTGCGGTTCGCGACCCTCGCGCGCTTCGAATCGCGCGCCCCGGATGCCGCACCGCAAGCCGCTCACGACGCCTGCATCGAAGCCGGTGACCGGTCGCAGAGCATCCTCGTCGCGGCGATCGCCCGCGGCCGCGAGGACGGATCGATCCGCCGGGACGCCGGCGACCCCGTGCTCGTCGGCTTCACGCTCTGGGGGCTCATGCACGGCATCATCCAGCTGACCATGGCCAAGCGCGGCGAGCTCGAACGGCGCGGCGTCACCCCGGAGGGGCTGGTCGAACAGGCCTTCGCGCTCGCCACCCGCGCGATCGGGGGACCATGATGCGTCGCCTCCCCAGCCTGCTCGTCACCGCCGTGGTCACCCTCGTCACGTGCCTTGCCCCAGCCGGCCACGCAGCGACCGGCGAGACCGCCGGACCGACCCGCGACCGCGCCGTCGTCCTCGAGACGGCGCCGCGACGCCCGGTCGCCGCCGTGATCGACGAATACGTCAAACAAGGCCTCGCCTCCAATCTCGCGCTGCAGTCGGCCGATCTCGAGGTCGAACGTGGCCAGGCCGCGCTCGATGCCGCCCGCGCGCGCTTCTTCCCGGAGGCGACCCTGGTGGCGCGCTATACCCGGGCCGAGGGCGGGCGGGAGATCTCCCTGCCGCTGTCGGGGGCCTTCAACCCGGTGTATCTGACGCTGAACGAATTGCTGCGGGCGAGTGGCCAACCGGCCCGCTTCGGCACCATCACCGATCCGCAATTCACCTTGGTGCGCCCGCGCGAACAGGACACGCGCATCACCCTGCGCCAACCCGTCTACGCACCGGCGATCCCCGCGGCGGTCCGCGCGCAACGCGCGGCGTTCGAAGCGAGCGATTACGCGCGACACGCGCTCGCCGCTCGCCTGCGCCGCGACATCACCGTCGCCTACGTCGATTGGTCGCGCAGTGCGCGTGCCGCCGACATCGTCGCGGCCAGCCGCGGTTTGCTGGCCGAAAATCTGCGCATCACCGAATCGCTCTACCGCAACGGCAAGCTCACCGAAGATCAGGTGCTGCGTGCCCGTGCCGAGTTGTACGCGCTCGACCAGCAAGTGCTCGAGACGCGCAACACGCGCGACCAGGTGCAGAGCTATCTCAATTTTTTGTTGAATCGCCCGCTCGATACCGCACTCGAAATGTCGGACGTCGACGGCGAGATCGCGCGCACCGATGCCGACCTCGCCAAACTGCGCAGCGCTGCCGTGGCGCAACGCCCAGAGCTTGCGCAGATCGATCGCGCGGTCAACGCGGCGGATGCGCGGCGCGACCTCGCGCGTGCCGCGCGCCTGCCGACGCTGGCGCTCGCCGTGGACGGCGGCACGCAGGGCGAGGCCTATGAATTCGGCCGCGGCCGGAATTTTTCGACGATGTCGCTGCTGCTGAACTGGACCTTGTTCGACGGCGGTGCACGCCGCGCCGACGAGCGCAATGCGGATCTGGCCGGTCGACAAGCGCGCAACCAGCGCGATCAACTGGCGCTGCAGATCGAACTCGAGGTGCAGCAAGCGCTCGATCGATTGCGCACCAGCAGCGCGACGCTGCAAACCGCGACCGCACGCGCCGCCGCCGCGCAAGCCGCCTTCCGCATCGCCACGCGCAAACGCGACGAAGGCATGTTGTCGCAGGTCGAGTTCCTCGATGCGCGCACGACCTTGAGCGCGGCCGAACTCAACCTCAACGCCGTTCGCTACGAAGTACTCGCCCGTCAAGCCGACCTCGACTACGCCACCGGAGAGCCGCGGCGCTGAGCCGCGCGATCAACCATGCATCGATCCACACGCATTTTCGCCATCGCCACGCTCGCCGTGCTCGCCGCCTGCGGCAAACCCCAGGGCGACGGCAAACCCGCCGACGGCACCGCCGTGCGCACGGCAACCGCGTTCACCGGGCCTGCTTCGCCCGTGATCACCGCAAACGGTCTGATCGCGAGCAACGACGAGATGCGCTTGTCGTTCAAGACCGGCGGCATTCTGCAACGCATCGTCGTGCGCGAAGGACAAACGGTGCGCAAGGGTCAATTGCTCGCGCAACTCGATCTGACGGAAATCGCCGCGCAGCACGCGCAGGCCAAAGAAATCGCCGCCAAAGCCGAACGCGATCTCGAGCGTGGCGAGCGACTGCGCGCCGATGAAGTCATCAGCCTCGAGCAATTGCAGAATCTGCGCACGCAAGCGGGCGTCGCGCGCGCCGCACGCGATGCCGCAGCCTTCAATCTCGGACTGTCGTCGATCGTCGCGCCGACCGACGGCACGGTGCTGCGCAAATTGGCCGAAGAGCGCGAACTGATTCCTCCCGGACAGGCCGTCATCGTGCTCGGCGGCAGCGCCCGCGGCCAGATCGCGCGCGCCGGGCTCGCGGATCGCGAAATCGTGCAGATCGCGCCGGGCGACCCGGTCGCCTTGCGAATCGACGCCTATCCCGACCACGACTTTACCGGCCGCATCAGCGAAATCGCCGGCGCCGCCGACCCGCGCAGCGGCTTGTTCCCGATCGAGATCAAACTCGACGCCAGTCCGTCGTCACCACTCTCGAGCGGCATGGTCGCCAAAATTTCCATCGTCCCGAAAGCCGCCACTCGCGGCACGCTGACCTACGTCCCGATCGCCGCGTTGGTCGAAGGCGATCGCGATCGCGGCGCCGTATTCGTCGTCGATGGCGCGAAGGCGCGCAAGCGCGGCGTCAAAGTCGCCTTCGTGAGCGAAGTCGGCGTCGCCATCGCCTCGGGCATCGCGACCGGCGAGCGCGTCGTCACCGATGGCGCGTTGTATCTCGTCGACGGCGAGCGCATACGCGTGCTCGGCGCGGCCGACCCGAAGTAATCGCGGAGCGCCAGCGTGTCGATGCTCGAATTTCCGATCAAGCGCTACCAGTTCACGCTGGTGGCCTTCCTGTGTCTGATCGCCATCGGCACGTTCACCTTCATGAACGTGCCGCGCGAAGAAGATCCGTCCTTCAAAATTTCGGGTTTCAACATCGCGGCGATCATGCCCGGTGCCGATCCGAAAGAACTCGAGCGCCTCGTCTCGAAACCGCTCGAAGATCGGCTCGCCGAGCTCGACGACGTACGCAAGATGGAAACCGTGGTCGCCGACAGCGTCGCCTTCACGGTAGTCGAGTTCTACGCCTACACCGACCCGGACAAGAAATACGAAGAAGTGCTGCGCGAAGTGAACGCGCTGCGTCCGACGCTGCCGGCCGAATTGCGCGAAATCATCATCCGCAGATTCAGCCCCGGTCTCGTGAACATCGTCCAGTACGCGCTGGTCTCCGACGACGCCCCCTACCGCGAGCTCGAAGATCACGCGCGCGATCTGAAAGACGTGCTCAAGGCCGTGCCCGGAATCCGCACGTCGGAAACCTGGGCGTATCCGCCGCGCGAGCTGCGCATCGAAATCGATCTGCAACGTCTCGCCGAGCTCAAGCTGCCCGTAGCGCGCGTCCTGCAAGCGCTCGAAAGCGAAAACGCCAACATTCCGGCGGGCGTGATCGACATCGGTCCGCGCAGCTTCAGTCTCAAAACCACGGGCGCATACGAGAACCTCGATCAAGTGCGCGACACCGTCGTCAACGTGGTCGACGGTCGACAACTGCGCGTGCGCGATGTCGCCAAAGTCAGCTGGAGCGACGGCCAGTGGGCACACCTCGGGCGCTACAACGGCAGGCGCGCCGTGTTCGTCACGGCCAACATGAAAGAGGGTTACAACATCCTCGCCGTGCGCAAGTCGATCGGTGCGGCGGTCGATCGCTATGCCGCCGGCTTGCCGAAGCGCGTGGCCATCGAAATCGGCTTCGACCAATCGCAAAACGTGAAGCAGCGGCTGGATCGTCTGTACGTCGACTTCGCGATCGCGATCGCACTCGTCCTCGTGACTTTGCTGCCGCTCGGCTTGAGCGCCGCCGGCATCGTCATGATTTCGATTCCGCTGTCGCTCGCGATCGGCATCACGGCGCTCTATTTCTTCGGCTATTCGCTCAACCAATTGTCGATCGCCGGCTTCGTGGTCGCGCTCGGCTTGCTGGTCGACGACTCGATCGTGGTGGTCGAGAACATCTCGCGTCATTTGCGCATGGGCTACGATCGCACCGCCGCCGCGCTCGCCGGCACGCGCCAGATCGTCGTCGCAATTCTGGGATGTACCGCGACGCTGGTATTCGCGTTCCTGCCGCTGATGGCGCTGCCCGGCACCGCGGGGAAATTCATCCGCGTGCTGCCGACCACCGTCGTGGCGACCATCCTCGGCTCGCTGCTCGTGGCCTTGCTGATCATCCCGTTCCTCGCCAGCCGCATGCTGCCCAAGCACGGCACGGAACACGGCAGCCAATTGTTGCAGCGCATCATGGACGCCATCCATCGCTACTATCGCCCGGCGCTGCACTGGTGCCTCGAACGGCCGCGCACGACGGTATTCGTCAGCATCGGCGGTTCGCTCCTGCTCACCTTCCTTCTGGTTCCCGTGGTCGGCTCGAGTCTGTTTCCGAAGGCCGACTCGCCGCAGTTTCTGGTGATGATCGATACGCCGACCGGCACGAGCCTGGCCGAGACCGACCGCGCGCTGCGTTTCGTCGAAGACGAATTGAAGAAAATGCCGCAGGTGAAGTCGGTCTACGCGAATCTCGGTCGCGGCAATCCGCAGATGTATTACAACCACATCCAGCACAACGAGTCGGCCGCGTACGCCGAAGTGTTCGCGATCCTGCACTCCTACGACTCGCGCGAGACGCCGCGTCTGCTCGATGCACTGCGCACCCGACTCGACGGTTATCCCGGCGCGCGCATCAGCGTCAAAGAATTCGTCAACGGCCCGCCGGTCTCCGCGCCGATCGCCGTGCGCGTCGTCGGTGCCGATCTCGGCGTGCTCGACGGTCTCTCGCGGCAAGTCGAAACCTTGATCGCATCGACACCCGGGGCGCGCGACGTGCGCAACCCGCTCAAGTTCCCGCGCACCAATCTGCGCTTCGAAGTCGATACCCGCAAAGCCGCGCTGCTCGGCGTGCCGGCGGTCGAGGTCGATCGCGCCGCGAGACTCGCGGTGTCGGGGTTGCCGGCCGGGACCTTCAAAGATGCCAACGGCGAGCAATATCCCATCGTCGTGCGTACGCCGCTCGACGGTCGCGCCGGACTCGCGAACTTCGAACAAGCGCGCGTCACGAATCTTGCCGGAGAATCGCTGCCGCTCACGCAACTCGGGCGACTGCACTTCGAAGAGGCGCCCGTGCTCATTTCGCGTTTCGATCGCGAACGCTCGGTCACCATCAACGCGCAAGTGCAACGCGGCCAGAACACCGCCAAGGTGACCGCCGCCGTGGTCAAGAAACTCGAGGCGATGCAGTGGCCGCGCGGCTACCGATACGTGCTCGGCGGCGATGCCGAAGCCGGTGCCGAAGCCTTCGGTGGCGTCGGCACCGCCGCGATCGTCGCGATCTTCGGCATCTTCGCGATCCTCGTGCTCGAGTTCGGCAGCTTCCGCTCGACGCTCATCGTGCTCACGGTCGTGCCGCTCGGCATCTTCGGCGGCATGTTGATGTTGCTGCTGACCCGCAACGACATCTCGTTCACCGCCAGCATCGGCTTCATCGCGCTGATCGGCATCGAGATCAAAAATTCGATCTTGCTGGTCGACTTCACCAACCAGTTGCGCGAGGACGGCGTGCCCCTCGACGAGGCGATCGAGCGCGCGGGCGAGATCCGCTTCCTGCCCATCCTGCTCACCTCGGCGACCGCGATCGGCGGCCTGCTGCCGCTCGCCGTGCAGAATATCGGTCTCTATTCACCCATGGCCTGGGTGATCATCGGCGGTCTCGTGACCTCGACCTTGCTCGCGCGGCTCGTCACGCCGGTGGTGTACAAGCTCATTCCGCCCTCGGGTCACGAGCCAAAGCCGAAACCCGCGACGAACCCCGACGCGCCAGGCGTGTTGCTCTGAGGTCGCCACCCGCACGACTCACTCGGCCGTTTCGAGCTCCCACGGCACAAGCGGCGCGCCGCGTCGGATCCAGAATCCGCCGCCCGCGTGGCGAAAGCTGCGCGCGAGGCGGCGGCGGTACCAGTCGGCTTTGCGCATCCACACGTTGCGGTCGGTGCGCGTGCGATCGGCGTTCTCCGCCCAATCCCGCAGCGTCAGCGCACTGAAATACAACACGCCGCGACACAATCGGCCGAGATTCGCGAGCGCTCGCGTGGCCGTGCGATCGTCCAGATATTGCAGCACGTCGTAACAGACGACGAGATCAAACGGCGTGCGCGTTTTGAAGTCCGCGATGCTGCCTTGCGTCCACCCGTAGCGCTCGCAAAGATAGTCGCTGTACTCGAGACCCACGTAACTCGCGCGCGGCAAGGCACGCATCAGCGGATCGCGCAGCAAGCCGAGACCACACCCCGCATCGAGCACCGTACGCACCGGCAGCCCGAGGTGCAGCGTGTAGGCGGCGATGTAATTCGCGCGCGCCGTCATCTGCGCGCGCGAAGTGACGCTGGTACGACCGTCGCGATAATGCTTGCGGTAGTACGCGCGATCGAAGTGCGCCGGCTCGAACGGCGTGCGGCCGCGCCGCGTCAAACGATGCCGGCGAGTTTTTTCGCGATCTCGGCGACCGCGGCAGGATCGGCTTGCGATACTTCCGGATATTCGGTGAAGCGCTCGGGAATTTTGATCGTGGCGTCGATTCCCATCTGATCCGAACGGAATGCGCCGAATTGCGCCGCCGATTTCTCGGCCGACGGATCGAGCACCATCGGAATGCCGTCGGGCTGCATGATGGAATCTTTGACCGGCTGCCAACGCGTCATCATCGCCCACTCGACCTGCTTCAGATCGTAAGGGTCGACGTCCGGCCCGACCACGATCACCAGCTTCGCGGTACGACCCCAGCGTCCGGCCGAGCCCCACACGGCATGTATGACGTATTTGCCGAAGTTCGGGTGCGGCTTGTTGGCGCCGTCCACCGACAACTGCACGATGTAGCACATGTTCGGCGTCACGGCGACGTCGTGCACTTCCGGAATCTTCTTGCGCAGATCGGAGAGCACTTCGCCTTCGACCGGCAGCAGCGCGATGTAGTTGTGATCGAACGGCGGCACCATTTCCATGGTGGCGTGCCAGATCGGCTTTTTGCGATGCGTGATGCACTTCACGCGCACCATCGGGAACACCTGCACGCGATCGTAATAGCCGACCGGATTGGAGTGCCAACCGATCGCCTCGAGTTCGTCCGTGATCACCTCGCCTTCGAGCACCCATTCGGCCGACGCCGGCACTTCGAGATCGACGGTTTCGCAACGCACCATCTCGACCGGCTCGCCGCGCAATCCGCCGGCGAATGCGGTTTCGTCGACGTTGAAGGGTACGCCGGTGGCCGACGCGAGATGCAGCGCCGGTTCGCAGACGCCGGCGATCGCGACCTCGAGTCGCTTGCCCATCTGCGAGGCTTTGAAGGTGTGGCGGCCGATGTCCGAGAACGGCGGGTTCCACCAATAAAATGCGGCGAGGTCGGTTTTCGCGCGCTCGGGCTTGTAGGTGCCGCCGAGCGGATGGGTCGCATCCAGAAATTGCGTGAAGCGATACCAGCCGCAATTGCGGCCGCCGGTCTCCGGATCTTTGGAGAACGTCATCGCGTTGGTGATGTAGGCCGGACCTTCTTTGCCGAACCAGACGTGCGGCAACTGCTTGTCGAGCGACACGTCATCGCCTTTGATGATCACTTCCTTGCAGGGCGCTTTCGACTTGTCGACGATCTTCGGCGCGTGCCAGCGCGCCGGATCCGCGAGCACCTCGGAGTGATGCAACTTGGCGGCGCGCCAATCGCGAAAGCCGATCGTCATGGCGGTGCGTTCGCGCGTGCCGAACGGATTGAAGAGGATCGGAATGTCTTTGGTGTTGATGCCATCGACTTTGTTGAGCAACAGCGCAGGACCGTCCTTCGCGCAGACGTAGTTCATCAACGCTTGCAGTTCGTTGGTGCCGCGGCGTCCGTCGAGCGGCACGTCGACGTGCTTCAACTGACCCTCTTTCTCGAGCAGGTCGAGAAACTCACGCATGTCCTTGAACGCCATGATCGAACCCCCGCGGCTGTGTAGGGGTGGAAGACTACCGTGCCCGCGCCCCAACCCACCAGCGCGTGCGCCGGGCCCGTGCCGCGCTGACCTAACCTTGGACATGGCGGTGGACATGCCGGCCGCCTCCGACCCGAGTAGGCATCATCGCGGGGTTTGTCCTCGGAGTACCCGCAGATGACCCACCCCGCACAAGATCGCAAAGTCGCCATCGTCACCGGCTCGGCCACCGGCGTCGGCGCCGCAGCCGCCATCATGCTCGCCGAGCGCGGCTGCAACGTCGTCGTCAACTACACGCGCAGCAAAGCCGAAGCCGAGGAAACCGCCGCCGCCTGCCGCGGCAAGGGCGCGGACGTCATCGTGTTCCAGGGCGACGTCGCCGAGGACGATTCGTGCCGCGCGATGGCCGCCGCGGCCGTCGAACGTTGGGGTCGCATCGACTATCTGATCAACAACGCCGCGAAGACCAAGTTCAATCCCTACGAAAATCTCGACGGTCTGAACGCCGACGATTTTCTGGCGATCTACAAGGTCAACGTGGTCGGCGCCTACCAGATGGTGCGTGCCGTCGCGCCGCAGATGAAAAAGCAGGGCCGCGGCGCCATCGTCAACAATTCGTCGATCGGCGGCGTGACCGGCATCGCCTCGTCGATGGCGTACGCCGCGAGCAAGGCCGCGCTCAACATGATGACCCAGAGTCTTTCTTTGGTGCTCGGCCCGGAAGTACGCATCAACGCCATCGCGCCGGGCGCGATCCAGACGCGCTGGCTGCAAGGCGGCATGACGCCGCAGCAGTATCAGGACTTTCTCGTCAACGCCGCGGCGATGGTGCCCTTGCAGCTCGTGCCGACGGCCGAACAGATCGCCGAAGCGCTGGTGTGGTTCCTCGAAGGCGCGAGCGTCGTCACCGGCGAAGTGCTGATGGTCGACGCCGGCCTGCACTGCGGACGCCTGCCGCCGACTTCGAGCAGCAAAGCGAGTTGGGACAAAAAATAGCGCGCCTCAAACCGGCGCGTGCGCCGGGTCGTATTTGAACAAACCGAGCGCCTCGTCCACCGGCACGTCGTGATGGAATGCGTCCGGATCGTCGGCATGGAAGCGCGGCACTTGCAGCGACGAGCGCTCGACGACGAGGCGCGCCCGACCGACCCGCGCCGCCTCGTAACGCGCGAGTGCCTGCGCGAGATCTTCGCTCTCGGCAAACGCGCGTCCGAGCACGACGGCGTCTTCGATCGCCATCACCGCGCCCTGCCCGAGATACGGCAGCAAAGGATGCGCCGCGTCGCCGAGCACGGCTGCGCGACCGCGCACCCAACGCATCAGCGGGCTGCGCGCGCACAAAGCCCATTTGAACAGCTTGTCTTGCGGCGCCGCTTCGATGATGCGCGTGACGTGCGGATGCCAGTCGGCGAATTCGGCGCGCAACTCCGCCTTGCTCGCCGGGATGTTCCAGCCCTCTTCCTCCCATCCTGCGCGCTCGGCGAAGGCGACGAAGTTCAATGATTTGCCGCCCGACACCGGATAGCGATTGATCATGTGACCGGGCCCGATCCACACCTGCGACGGCGGATCGAGTGCATCGAGCGGCACGTCCGCCATCGGCACCAAGCCGCGCCAGGCGATGTAGCCCGTGAAGCGCACTTCTTCGGCACCGAACAATATCGAGCGTACGCGAGAGCGGACGCCGTCTGCGCCGATCAGCGCATCACCGCGCTCCCATCGACCATCGTCGAAGCGCACGGCGACACCGCTCGCATCCTGCTCGAGATCGACGCAGCGTCGCCCCGTGACGATCGCATCCGGATCGTGCGCGCGCACCGCATCGGCCAGCACTTTGTGCAGATCGGCGCGGTGCACGACGTAATAGCGTTCGCCATACGCCTCTTCGAGACGATCGCCGCGCGTGACTGTCGCGAGCACGCGACCCGTGCGGTAGTGCCGCACGACCTGGTAGTCCGGCGCGTAGGCGACATGCCGGAATTCGTCGAACACGCCGAGCGATTTGAGTCCGAGTGCGCCGTTCGGACTGATCGAGATGCCCGCACCGACCTCGCCGAGTTCGGAAGCTTGCTCGAATACGCGCACGCGCACGCCGGCGCGCTGCATCGCGATCGTCGCCGCGAGTCCGCCGATCCCGGCGCCGATGACCAACACGTCCGTCGCTCTCATGCTCTGCTCCGACGAAAAATGGCAGCCGCATGTTCACGCCGCAACGCGCGTACTTGCCATCGCGCTCGCGCGCGACGACCTCGCGTCGGTCGGGATCGTAGGTATTTTTACGTAGTTTTTGGCTTGCACTCGGCCATGTAGGTGCCCCACGTCGAATCGTTGGGCTTGCCCCAGTCCGACGCTTGCGGTGCAGCAAAGAAATCGGGATGTCTCTGCTCGGTGCGCGCACGCAAAGCGGCCGGCAACTCGCCGACCGAATAGAGTTTTTTCATGTCGGTGCGATAGAGGATGTTGCCCGGCACCTGCCCCATCAGCATCCACGGCAACCAGGGACCGACGCGCGTCCAGGTACCGGTGTAATGCGCCGAGGTTTTCGAATCGTCTTCGATCTCGGCGAGTTTTGCGGTGCGCTGGAAAATCTCGCTGATGCGGCAAAACTCGCCCGGCGATTCGCGCGGCCACACCGCAGGCTTCATGGGCGACGGATAAGACGTGTGCACTTCGAAGGTCTGGAACACGTCGTCTCCCATCACGCGCCACGGCGGCATGAACGGGAATTCTTTGGTTGTGCCTTCGAAATCCATCTTCATCACCGGCGAGAGTTCAGCCGCGACGTAATGATTGTGGATGGGGTGCACTTCGCACTCCGCGCCGTTGAGCGGGTTTTTCCAGACGTCGAGGAACTCGCCAGTGTACGGATTGCTGTAGTAGGCCAGTTCGCGATTCAGGATGCGGTATTTGCCGCCTTCGACCGGTATGCACCGCAGTACGCCGAAACCTTCGATGCCGCACAGCATTTGCGGCGCCTTGGCGGTGTCGGCGACATAGCCGAACACGTGGCCGCCGAACCAGCTGAGCACTTCTTTTTCCGGGTTCAGATCACCGAGCAGTTTCACGAAGGCACGCAGATTTTGTGCCGGGTCGCGGAAATTCACTGTGCTCACGCGTACTCCTCAGCTCTTCAAAGGTATGCGACGCAATTCCTTGAATACGTCCTCGAGAAACCGGCTGCGCTCGGCTTTGAGCGCGGCGGCCTGCGACGCATCGGGTTTGAACGCTTCGATGTCGGCCCGCGACAGCAGCCCGCGCGCCTCGAGCAACTGTTCGATCGTGATCCGCCGCTCGCGCTCCACCCACACCTGCGCGGCGAGTTCCACCACCATGCGTACCGTGGCATCGAGCACCGGGTCGGCGAGATACACCGGATCGGCCGCCGCGATCGGCGTACCGCCCTCCGGAGTTTGCGGACTGTCGCGTTCAGACACGCGTCGCGAACCAATGCGTCATGTAGCCCGCACCGCCCGAGCGCTCGTCGAGCGGCGTGCCGGCCACCGTGAAGCCGTTCGACTCGAGGATCGAGCGTAAATCGCAATCGCAGAAATCCTGCGAATACGGTTCGCCGTTGTGCCGTGCATCGAACCAGCGGTGATAACGCTGGAACGGCGACTTGTCGGCGGTGGAGGTGAAGTCGAACACGGCGAACAGACCGCCCTTGCGCGTAACGCGCGCCGCTTCGCGCACGGTTTCGTGAATGATGCGCAGCGGCAGTTCGTGAAACACGATGAAGGCGAAGGTGATGTCGAAATGGGCATCAGGAAATCCCGTTCGCTCGATCAAAGTCTGCGCGAACGTGACGTCTTCGCCGAGCATCGCGGCGCGGCGATGCGCGACCCGCAGCATCGGCGCTGAATAATCGATGCCGGTGACTTCGGCGGCCGGATAGCGTTTTTTGAAGGCCGTCGTGCTCTGGCCCACCGAGCAGGCCATATCGAGCACGCGCGCCACGCGCCCGTCCGATGGCGGCGGCACGAGCGAGACCAATTTGCCGTGCAACTCGTCGCGATCGTTGCCACCGCGGAAAAATACTTTGGTGCCGTAGTGGTAGAGAAAGCCCGACAACTCGTCTTTGTAATAGCCGCCCGGCTGCAGATGAAAGTGCACGTTCACGTACGGCGGCGGCACGAACGCCGGGTCGAGTACGAGGCGTCCCGGTCCGCGCGCGTCCCAGGCCGCGAGTTCGGCGGCGAGTTCTTTGCGCTGCAGATCGAAGGAACGTCGCAACGCGTGCCATTTCATTTCCTGCTGCGTACGCGAGAGTCGATCGCGCAACTGGCCGAGCGGCTGCGCGTGCACGTACCGGCGGATGTCTTCCAGATCCTGTACGCCCGCGCTTTCGAGCGCAGCGTTCAAACGCGCTTCGAAATTCGCGCCGGCGCCGAGCAGGTATTCGCGAAAGCCTTCGACGAAATCGAGATAGGCCGCATCGGTGCGCGAGGCGAGCGTCGGCATGGTTTCGGGAACGACTTCGCGTTGGGCGCTCATACGGGCTGCGTGACCGGGTTGTACGAAAAGAGTCCGAGACCTTCGTCGGCGGCACGACCTTTGGTGCGCTCCTTGTAGGTGTCGGCGTCGGGATCGTGGAAGGTTTTGCCGGCGGCGCGCGACTGCCTCACGACGAAGGCGGCACGCTCCATGCGCGCGCGCTCGTATCGCTGCAGCGCGTCCTCGTGCCGCGTCGCACCGGCCAGTGCGCGAGCGAGCACGACGCCGTCTTCGATGGCGAGCACCGCGCCGTGACCCAAAAACGGCAGCACGGGATGCGCCGCATCACCGAGCAGCGTGATCCGGCCTCGCGTCCAGGTTTCGAGCGGCTCGCGATCGAACAAGCCCCATTTGAACAACAGGTGCGGCGGCACGAGTTCCATGAAGCGACGCACCCAGGACGTCCAGCCTTCGAACTCGTCGAGCAATTCCTTGACGGTCGAGCGGATCGACCAGCCTTCTTCGGTCCAGTCTTTGCGCTCGGCGAACGCGACGAAATTCAGCAACTCGCCGTTGCGCACCGGATACCGGTTCACCAGATGCCCGGGCCCGACGAACACGCCCGACGGCGGTTCGAGGATTTCTTTGGGGACGAGATGCAGCGGCACCAACCCGCGCCAGGCGATGTAGCCCGTGTATTGCGGCTCGAGCGCACCGAACAAATGGTGGCGCACGACCGACCGCGATCCGTCGGCGCCCACCAGCACTTCGAAGGAATACGACGCGCCCGAGGCGAGCTTCAGCGTCGCACCCTGCTCGTCCTGCGAAATCGCGACGCAGCGCGCGTCGAGCACGATGGCCTCGGGATCGTTCGCGCGCACGGCGCTCGCGAGCGCATCGTGCAGATCGGCGCGATGGATGAGGTAGTAACGCTCGCCGTACTTGTCGAACAGCGCCTGCCCGCGATTCACCCACGCGAGCGGGCGCCCGTCGCGCCAGTGACGCACGCACTGATCCTCGGGCTTGTAGGCCTTGGATTCGAGCGTGCCGTGCAGACCGAGGTCGTTCAACGCATGTGCCGCCGTCGGGCTCAGCGAGATTCCCGCACCCACTTCGCCGAGCTGCGGCGACTGTTCGAATACCCGTACTCGCACTCCCGCGCGCTGCAGAGCGAGCGCTGCCGAGAGGCCGCCTATACCGGCGCCGATGATGCCGACGTGATGCGTGTTCATTGACGCGTATTCAGCATGGGAATGGATGGCATTCCCATGACGCGACCTCCGCACGTCCAACCATCGGACAATCGTCCGCCGGGGACGTTAGAATGCGCGTCCCGCCATGTCACGTCTCAATCCCAAAGTCGGTTTCGTCAGCCTCGGATGTCCGAAGGCGCTGGTCGATTCCGAGCGCATCCTCACCCGCTTGCGCGCCGAGGGCTACACGGTCGCGCCCGATTACGACAGCGCCGACGTCGTCGTCGTGAACACCTGCGGCTTCATCGACTCCGCGATCGACGAGTCCCTGGACGCCATCGGCGAGGCGCTCGAGCAGAACGGCCGCGTCATCGTCACGGGGTGTCTGGGGGCCAATCCGCAGCGCATCCTCGAACGTCATCCGCGCGTACTCAAAATAACCGGCCCGCATGCCTATGAAGACGTGCTCACGGCCGTGCACGAACATCTGCCGCCGAAGCACGATCCGTTCGTCGATCTCGTGCCGCCGCAAGGCATACGACTGACGCCGCGTCACTACGCATATCTGAAAATTTCCGAAGGCTGCAACAACAAGTGCAGCTTCTGCATCATCCCCGACTTGCGCGGCAAGCTCGCCAGCCGGCCCATCGATGCCGTGCTCACCGAAGCGGGCAAGCTCGTCGATGCCGGCGTGCGCGAGTTGTTGGTGATTTCGCAAGACACCAGCGCCTACGGTGTCGATCTCAAATATCGCGCGGCACCTTGGCGCGGCCAGGATTACGAGACCCGGTTTCTGGATCTCGCGCGCGGACTCGGTTCGCTCGGCGTCTGGGTGCGCATGCACTACGTGTATCCCTACCCGCACGTCGATGACGTCGTGCCGCTGATGGCCGAAGGAAAAATCCTTCCCTACCTCGACATTCCGTTCCAGCACGGCAGCCCGAGCGTATTGAAACGCATGAAGCGACCGGCGCATGCCGAAAACACGCTCGCCCGCATTGCGCGTTGGCGTTCGGTTTGCCCGCAGTTGACGCTGCGCAGCACCTTCATCGTGGGCTTCCCCGGTGAAACCGAAGCCGAGTTCGAAGAATTGCTCGCCTGGCTCGACGAAGCGCAGCTCGATCGCGTCGGCGCCTTCAAATATTCACCCGTCGCGGGCGCGGTGGCCAACGACGCCGGCGTGCACATCACCCCCGAAGTGCAGGAAGAGCGGCTCGCACGCTTCATGGAACGTGCGCAGGCGATCAGCAGCGCACGCCTTGCCGCGCGCGTCGGCAAGATCGAAACCGTGCTCGTCGATGCGATCGAAGGCAATGTCGCGATCGCTCGCAGTCGCGGCGACGCACCCGAAATCGACGGCGTCGTGCGCATCACCAAAGGATCCAAACTCGCCGTCGGCGAGTTCGTGCGCGTGAAGATCACGCACGCGGACGATTACGATCTGCGCGCGACCGTCGTCGCCGGTTGAGCGAGCGGCGCGAGCTCAGCGTTTTCGATATTGCGCCGCGGCCGCATTGAACGCCGCCGCAACGTTGCGTCGCAGATCTTCGGGCTCCAGCACTTCGCAGTTCGCGCCATGCCGCAAGATGTCCATCACGAGCTCGGTCTCGTGCTTGTACGGAATGCGCAGCAGCACGCCACCATCGGCGAGCACTTCGGCCCGCGAGTCCGGATGCCATTCTTCTTCGGCCACCCAGCGCGCCGCGAGGGCGTTGAATTTCAGCACCGCGGTGCGATCGGCGCGACCGGTGAAAATGCCGTAACTCGAATCGAGTTCGGCCTCGAGCGTGCCGGCGGGCGGCTCGTGCACGGCTTCGGCGGCGACACGCGGCTTCTCGATGCGATCGACGGAAAACACGCGCAGTTCGTCACGGCGGTGACACCACGCGGCGAGATACCAGTTGCTGCGGTAGAAAGTGAGCCGCAACGGTGAACAGGTGCGCTCGGTCTCTTGATCGCGGCTGCGACTGCGATATGTGAAGGCGAGACGACGCCCGGTACGCAGCGCCGCCAACACCGTACTGAACGCCGCGGTGCTCGTCTGTCGCAATTGCGTCATGCGCAGCCGTACCCGATCTTTGAGCGCGCCGCGCCCCAAGGCCTGACGCTTGACCTTGCCGAGACGTACACGCACCGCGGCCGTCTCCTCGCGCAGCACACCGGGCGGGATCTGCTCGAGCAGCGCTTCGGCCTCGAGCAACATCGAGATTTCCGCGCCCGACAAACCGAGCAAGGCGGCTACGTTCGCATCGGCAGGGCTGCGGGCGAGCACGTAACCGTTGCGTTCGCGGTCGTAGCCGATCTCCACGCCCCGCTGGGTACGCAGGAAGGCGAGCAAGCGCTTGACCGTCGCCGGCGAAGCGTCGAGTTCGTCGCACAGGTCGGCGAGCGAACGGGGTTCCCGCGTACGCCACAGGGCATCGAAGATTTGTTGGACTTTTTCGTGACGTGCCATGGCGTCTCCCTCGCTCGATTTAACCACGGCGAGGGCTCAAAATTTGAGCCCCCGGCTCGAAAACCTCGAGTCATGCGAGCGCCCTGCCCCTCGCGTTACACTGCGCCGCATGAATATCTTCCCGAAATGTCTGGTGCACGGACTCGTCGCGGCGATCGTCGGGTCGTTCGCGGGCCTGCAGACGGCCTCGGCCGATTCGGTCGCCGAGCGCGCCTTTGCCGATGCCACCCACTACACGGTGCGCATCAGCGCCTCGACCGACTATTCGTTTCTCGAGAGCGACAAAGGTGGCTGGGACGGCGCCGGATTCCTGGTCGATCGCGAACGCCGCTGGGTGCTCACCAACGCCCACGTCGCCGGCTACGTCTCGGCAAAAATTCTGGTCGCCTTCAAAGGTCATGCGCGCGTGCCGGCAACCGCGAAGTTCGTCGACAATTTCGTCGACGTCGCGATCCTCGAATTGCCGCCGGGTTCGATTCCGCAGGAAGCGCGTGAAGCACGTCTCGCCTGCGGCAGCACGCCAGCCGTCGGCTCCGACCTCGGCGCCTTCGGTCATCCGCTCGGTTATCCGTTCACGGCGACGCGCGGCATCATGGCCGGCATCAGCCACGCGAAGGGCTATCCGCAATTGCAGACCGATGCACCCATCTCGCCGGGGAATTCCGGTGGCCCGCTGATCGACCTCGCCTCCGGCGACGTCGTCGGCATCAACACCGCCTCGCTAGGCGAACGTCGCGCGCAAAACATGAACTTCGCCGTCATCGCGCGCGATGCCTGCCAAATCCTGCAGCTGTTGCGCGAGGACAAACCGGCGACCATCCCCAAAATAGCCACGACCTTCGCCGTCGACGAAGAAAACGTCGAGACGCTCACCGTGGCAGCCGATCCGCAGTTCGAAGACGGCCTCGGTTTGCGCGCCGGCGATACCGTGCAAAGCATCGTCGGCTCCGACGCGAAGTTCGAGAGCGCAGCGGAGTTCGTGCTCGCGCTGCGCGGGCGCAGCGGCAAAACGCCGCTGACCGTCGAGCGCGCCGGCAAAGTCACGACTATCGAAGCACGTCTGACGCCGAGCTTGCAGTTCGTCGGACGTCGCGGACTATTGCTGAGCGGCGCCGTGTTCGCGCCGCAGTTTTTGTATGAAGTGTCGAACCCGGACGAAGCGGGCCGACTCGTCGTGCATCAAGTGGAGCCCGGCTCGACCGCGGACTTGCACGAGCTGCATTTCGGTTCGCAGGTGATGACGGTCGACGGCCAAAGAATTCAAACGTTGTCGCAACTGGAGGCGATCGCCAGGCGCGCCATGGCGGCAAAGCGCGACCTGCGGCTGATTTTGCGCACCGTCGATTCGGACGGTGCGCCGACCGAAACTTATTGGGTCCGCGATCTGCCGATCGACGAAGTCGACTGGTACCCGAAGTGAGTCAGTCCGCGCTGCCGAAGCGCGCCGAATAGCGGTTCGTCGAACTCTGCAACGGTCGCACGCGATCGCCCATGTAGAACACGGCGATCGAATCGGGATTGTCGGTTTCGAGCTGGAACGGCGGCTCGCCCGTGACGCGCCGGCCTTCCGTGATGGTCTGCCGCCCCGACAACACGCGTTCGCCGCGCCCATCGACCACGTTGATGAGCGCCGGCGCCGTGACCACCAACCAAAAGCGTCGTGAGCGCGTCGCTTCGGACGGCGCGAGTTCCGGTACCGAACCGCGACTCACGCTCTCTTCGTTTTGTGCCGGGGGTTCAGGTGCCTCGGCGGGCGGCAGCACATCCTGCGTAGCGGGTTCGATCGGGACGGGCGTCGACGCGGCCACCGGTGCGGCGACAGTCGCGGCCGGCGGCGTCTCGGGATTTTTGACCGGTGGCGTCACCGCCACCGAATCGTGCGGACTCGGAGGCTCGTCGCCTGCACGACCGACCAACAAAAAGAGAATCGCGCCCGCAAGCAACACGCCCATCGCGGCGTAGAGCGACACCGACGCCGTCGCGCGGCGTTGGGCGGTCGTCGCCGGCGAGCTCACGGGCGGCACGAGCGGCGGTGCCTCGGTCGCGGCGGCATACGGCGGACCACCGAGCAGATCCGTCGCGACGTTCAAAAAATTCGCGTACGCGGTGGCCGCACGTTCGGCATACGCGGCCGAATAGAAGTTGGCCAGATCGTCCTGCTCGAGCCCCTGAATCTGCTTGTCCGACAAACGCAACTCGGCGGCGACCTGCAACACCGAGAGGCCGCGCGCGGTACGCGCAGCCTGCAGTGCCTGGGCGAATTCCGAGCGGCTTGCGGTCATTCGGCAGTGATGATCGCGACGTCGTCGACGATGCGCATGTGCCCGTCGCAGGCGATGTTCCATTTCGTTTCGGTGCCCTCGACACTGCATTCGTCGCGGACGGGCACGCGAATATCGAGATGTTTGACGAGGTGCTGCTGGCCGTTTTCGAACACGCGCCACACGAGCGGACTCCCCGCGGCCTTGGTATTGAAACGAATGTGATAGCGATTCATGGGCGCATTCTATCAGCGGCCCGCAGTTGGGCGTCGACCCATGCACCGATGGCCAGCGAGCTCGTCAGCCCCGGACTTTCGATGCCGAACAGGGCGATCACGCCGGGCAAGCCGTGGTGCTCCGGTCCGTCGATGCGAAAGTCCGGCTGCGGCTCGCCGGGCCCGTGGATCTTCGGTCGGATGCCCGCATAATCCGGGATCAATGCATCGTCGGGCAGGTCCGGCCAAAATTTGCGGATGTCCGCATAGAAGCGTGTCGCGCGTGAAACGTCGACCGCGTAATCGAGTGTCGTCACGTATTCGAGGTCCGGGCCGAAGATCGCCGCCCCGCCGAGGTCGCGTCGGTAATGAGTGCCGAGCGCACCCGGAATGGGCGGCGGGTAGACGAGTCGTTCGAACGGCGCTTTGCCCTGCAAACGAAAATAGTGCCCCTTGCCGTAGTGCAAAGCCGGGATCGACTGCGCGGGATAGCCGTCGATGCGCGCCGCCACTGCCTGCGCCTGCAAACCCGCTGCGATCACGACCGCGCCCGCCTCGATCGTCGTGGCCGCCCGCCCACCGATGCGTACGCGCCAGCCTTGCGTCGAACGCTGCGCCGCTTCGAAGGGCGCATCGACGATCACGTGCCCGCCCGCAGACTCGACGTCGCCCTGCAACGCGAGCATGTAGCCGTGACTGTCGAACACGCCGGTCTCGTTCGACAGCAGCGCCGCATCGCATCGCAACGCTGGCTCCATCGCCACGGCCTCATCGCGGCTCAGGCGATGCAAATTCTCGACGCCGTTGCGCGCGGCTTGCGCGGCAATGTCGTCGAGTCGCGCGAGTTCCTGCGCACCGTTCGCGACCACGAGCTTGCCGCATTTGCGATGGGCGACGCCTTTTGTTTCGAGGTAGGCATAGAGCATCCGCCGGCCCTGCACGCAAAAGCGCGCCTTCAAACTGCCGCTCGGGTAGTAGAGCCCGGCATGGATCACCTCCGAATTGCGCGCCGAGACGCCCTCGCCGATGCGGGGTGCCGACTCGACGACGAGCACGCTGCATCCACTTTGCGCGAGCGCGCGGGCGCAGGCGAGCCCGACCGCACCGGCACCGATCACCACCACGTCGAAATCCGCACTCATCCTTTCGCGTCCTTCAAAATCCGGCGTCGAAGCGTAACATTGATCTCCTATGATTCATCGACACGTCATGAAGTCCTCGATCACCCGCCGTTTGCTGATCAGCCTCGTCGCCATCCTGGGCGCCTCGTTGCAAAGCGTCCGTGCAGCCGACAACGCAGCGCCGCCGCTCACCGTCTATGCAGCCGCCTCGCTCACCAACGTTCTGCAAGAACTCGGCGAGGCGTATACGCGCAAGAGCGGGCAGTCCGTGAAATTTTCTTTTGCCGGCACGGCGACGCTCGCGCGACAGATCGAATCCGGCGCAAGAGCCGACGTGTTCATCTCGGCCGATGCCGAGTGGATGGATTATGTCGCAGCCAAAGCGTTGCTCGAGCCGGGCTCACGTCGCGAACTGCTCGCGACGCGACTCGTGCTGATC
Organism: Steroidobacteraceae bacterium; assembly: GCA_017853555.1. Lineage (GTDB taxonomy): Bacteria > Pseudomonadota > Gammaproteobacteria > Steroidobacterales > Steroidobacteraceae > UBA964. The sequence continues at coordinate 1,834 of JAFMJH010000002.1, read as the reverse complement.
GCCCCGCGCGCTGCAACCACCACGCTGCGCATCGAGCCCAAGTTCGCGATCGCTGCGGCGCTCGGTGACGGCGGTCGATTGTCTTTGGCCGACCCGCAATCCGTACCCGCCGGGCGCTATGCCAAAGCGGCGCTCGAGTCGTTGGGTGTTTGGCCGAGCGTTGCATCGCGACTTGCAGTGTCGGACAACGTGCGCACCGCCATGAACTTCGTCGCGCGCGGCGAAGCGCCACTCGGCGTCGTCTATGAAACCGACGCGCGCCTCGAGCCCGCCGTCAAAGTACTCGGCGTCTTTCCCGAAAGCGCGCATCCGCCGATCCGGTATGCGGCGGCGCGCTTGCGCGCCGCCGTGCCGTCGACGTTTTTGGAGTTCCTGTCGTCCGCCGAGGCGCACGAGGTGTTCGCGCGCGCCGGGTTCACGCCGATCCGCTAGATCAACGTACCGTGATCGTGATCACGTCGGAGACGACGGCCGGCTTGTGGGGCACATGGTTGCGATCACCGAGCACGAGCTGCAAGGTGTGCTTGCCCGGTGCAAGTTCGATCGAGGTTTCGGTCTGCCCTTTGCCGAAGTGGACGTGGTTCGCATCGGCGGCGATCACGGCAGCCGCCGGCGGCGTCGGAGCATCGATGATCAAATGGTGATGACCCGTCTGCGGAAACTCGATGCCCGCCGGCGCGATGCCCATGCCACTCAATCCCATGACGACCTTGACGGGGCTCGAGACGGTATCGCCTGATTTCAAATTCACGAAGTAGACCTTCGCATCCGAAGGTGCGGCGGTCTCGGGCATTTGGGCCGTCGCCATGCCGGCGGCGAGCAGCAACGTGACTGCGGTCAAGCGTGCAATGTTGAAGTACGACGGCATCGAACTCTCCTGATCAATGATGTTCAAATCATGACCGAGCGCTGCAGGAAAGTCGAACGCCCCGCGGCGTTCGCGGTTGCATCTGGCCCCGCAGCAAGTTCCGGGCGATGTCGTACAGCGAGGCGTCGATCTGCCGCAGCCGTTCGCTGCACAGGCAGCTCGCGCGCCGCGCACCGTCGAGATCCGCGATGGACACCGAGCCACGCTCGAGCGTCACCCAGCCCCGCTGCGCGAATTGCTTCAGGATGTCCGTGACGGTTTCACGCCGTATGCCCACGAACTGCCCCAGCTGCGCCTGAGTCAGCGTGATGCCGACGTCGTCGGGATACGCATCACGCGCCTCGAGCAACAGTCGCATCAGACGTTGCGTAGCGTCGTGCGTCGCGAGGCAAGCATGATTCAGCAACACGAGTTCCGCGAAAGCGCTCGTCGTCTGCGCGGTCAACTGCAAAAATTGCGTGCAGTCGGTGACGATGCTCCAAAATCGGTCGAGGTTGATTTTCAATGCATGACCACCGCGGATCAATCGAACCTCGAAGTCGATCGTCGCGAGCACCGTCCGTGCTCGCACGCCGACGAAGAATCGGGCCCCGAAAAATCGCATGAAGATGGCGGTACTATCGGACGATGGATACTCGGCCACCAGGACGCAATTGATCGGAAAATAGATGCACCCGTCGCGGTACGAATAGTTGCCGTTGGCGCCCGCGTGCAATTCGATCAGCGTGAACTCGGCGGCCAACGCGCGCCGCACGCCGAGCGGAAACAGATGAAAGTAACTGTTCGCGTCGAGCAAGGACTCGACGCGTTCGAGCGACAACGACGACATGCCGAACACCGCCTGCGGATGATATCGAGGGAGGGGATGCACCTATTTTCAAGCAAATTTATTTTGTTTGGGAGCCCTCGAGCCGGTCGCAATCCTGCACTCGCAGGATGGTTCGCGCTCATTCGGTCTTGTACTTT